>CAJTVD010000003.1:22135-149691 GCA_910579495.1 uncultured Lachnospiraceae bacterium | reverse complement strand
TGGGCTGGAGCAGGGAAGGTGCAGACAGGCTGTCACAGATAAGGATATACTGGAAGAATGGAAAAGACATGTTGAAACTGGTAAAGCTACAGAAAGAAGAAGTGGCAGAAGAAGATCATGAGGAAGAAAGATATCTTAGCGCAAGCGAAATTCTGGCATGGGAAAAGAAGACCAGCAAAGCGAATGGAAAATATATAGAGGCAGTACAGGCGCATATGAGCAGTCAGATTTCAGGGAGATTGAACTTTTATAATACGATTGCGAACTTATGCTGATATAAGAGGGGAGGGCTGTCCATTGTTGCATCCCCCAAGTAAAGTTACACTATCTTCCCTGCGTGTAAAAATTGATAATTATCGCCAATTGTGTTATACTACCAATGCAGAAAATGACTTTTTTTGGAAGATGCAGGAAACAATGTGTCCCCAAGGCGGACAGATGGGAGCAAAGATGAAAAAGACAATATATAAAAGCAGGGCAATACAGGCGGTGATAGTGATTGTGGCGTTATGCCTGTTGGTTTCCCTCTGGCCCCTGCGTATTTGGCGTGAGAGGATAACCTCATCGGTGCCGGTGGTGACAGGAACCCTGACGGAGGCCATTGACGGGGAAAAGACCCTCCTGCAGACCATCACGGCACAGTACAGCCACATGGATACCATCAGCGTTTATCTGGATGATAGCTGCACGGGAGAGCGCTTTTACCTGCGGATACTGGATGAACAGTGGCAGCCTGTGTGCGAAGAGCTGACGGTGATCGACTATGGGAAGCTTCCCGGCTACCAGGAGGTTTTGATTGACATTGATATGGAGGTGGGCAAAACCTACCATGTGATTTTGCAGGGGGAGGAATCTTCCATTTATGTGGGCTGCGAAAATGTATCCCCGGAGAGCGCCCCTTTTCTGGCAGCCATGTATTATGCGGATTCCACCCAGGAGGGCATGGGCCTGGCAGCGGATTACAATTACAGCGTGCCTTTGCGGAAAACCTGGGTATTTTTATATGGCGCCCTGATTTTGGGGATAGCGGCGGCGCTGGTGCTGGGGGTCCATTTCTGGTATAAAAAAAGGGACGGCCATCGGGTGAGGGTGGAAAAGGTATTCAAGGTGGTGATGAACCCTCTTGTGGCAGCGGGCACAGTTTTGGGCCTGGGGACGGTACTGCTGGGGCTGTGGGGGCCTTATACCCTGGACAATACGGTTTACTTTATCAGCATCCTACTTTTGGCGGGCATTTTGTTCTATGGCATCAACCATAACCGGAAAGGGGTAAAGCCCATCATCACCCTGGATTATCTAAGGAGCCACGCCATGGACCTGGTGCAGTCCGCTGCCATTGCGGGCGCCATTGCCGGGTGCTGCGAGTATGTAAGCGGCCTGTACGATATCCACCATACAGTGGCGGAGCGCAAGGAGATGCTTTGGTTTGCCATTGCCATTATTGCATTTTTTGAGTGGAAAGAAATTGTGAATATCTATAACCTTATTTACCTTATAGGAGCCTGCGGTTATGGGTATTATTATTACAGAAGCCATTTGACGGAAGAAATGGACCAGCTTGGGGTGCTGGCCCTGAAGCTGACGGTGTGGGTAGGTATTTTGCTTGGGCTGATCCTGGTGCGCACGGTGATTGGATTATGGAAGCGGAAGCTGGCAAAGCCCTGTTTCTGGTATGCAGGGATCTTGGGGCTGTTTTTTGCCCTGGTTATTATCTTCAGGAACGGAAGATGGTGGGGCGTTGCCATGGTGGTTTCCTTTACGCTGTTTTATCTAAGCTATGGCATGTGGGGGCACAGGGGAAGGATTCTTGTGAACATTGCCAGTGGCGTGGTGGTGCAGTTCCTGCTGTCCACGGGCTATGCGCTGCTCCACCGGCCTTATGTAAGCTACCGGAATGCACGGTACACCCATATCTTCCATACAGTGACCATCACGGCGGCTTACCTGACGATGGTGGAGTGTGTGGCCATTGTTATGGTGCTGGCAAAGCTGGCTAAGGGGCATAAGCTGAAACACTGCTGGAAGGAGCTGGTATTTTTCGGGGTGGTTTCTTCCTATATGATATTTACCATGTCCCGGACTGCCTTTTTTGCTGTAGGCGCTACCATGGCCTTTGCCATAGTTTTTCTGTCTGCGGGAAGGGGAAGCAGGCGGGTGCAGAATATGGGGAGAAACCTGGGGATGCTCTTTGGGGCGGTTTTGGTGTGCTTTCCTGTAACCTTTACCCTGCAAAGGAACCTGCCTGCCCTGGTAAGCGAGCCATACCTTTATGAGATTGAGTATTCCATGTACTGCCCTGAGGACGTAATGCGGGGAAGAAGGATCGGCTCTTTGAATTTTATGAGGGTGGGGCGTTTTATAGATGTGTTTGGGGAAAAGATCCTAGGGATCCCGGAAGGGACCTTTGACGTTTACGGCGAGCTTGCCCTGTATCAGGAATTATATGGGGATGAGGGGGAGGATTCTGCCAGGGCAGAGGAATTAGATGCCGGCGGGCCGGCTACACAGGACGGCCTTTTGGTGGCATCCGCAGACTATGTGCCGGAAGGGATACCCGAGGGTGCGGAAAAGGAAAATGACTTTACCAACGGACGGCTGGATATTTTCAGATCTTATATGGAACAGCTTAACATGACAGGCCATCAGGAGATGGGGGCGCTCCTTGAAAATGGCGAGATTGCCACCCATGCCCACAATATTTACCTGCAGCTTGCCTATGACCATGGGATTCCCACCGGGATTGTGTTTGTGCTTACCGGAATTGCAACCTTTGTAAGCGCCTGGTTGTATTATCGCAGAAAAAAGGATAAAATAACTTATGCGGCGCTGCCTGTGGTGGCTATTACGGCAATGGCAGTGGCTGGGATGGTGGAATGGGTTTTCCATGTGAGCAATCCCTTTGGATTTTTGCTGATGCTGGTGATTACGCCGCTGCTATTTCAAAATGAAGGTTAGGCTATGAGTGAAAAAAATAAGAAGGCAAAAAAGCCTTTTAATGTTAAACTGCTTTACAGAAGGACCTGTCTGATCATCTACGATATTATCAGTGTGGTGGGTGCCAGCTATCTGGCGCTGCTGATGCGCTACAGCTTTGTGATATCGGAGATCCCGGACCACTTCATCTCCCCCATCAGCAGGTTCCTTCCTATCAATATTGTAATAACCCTGGCTGTGCTTTACATGTTTAAAATGTACCACAGCCTTTGGGCCTTTGCAGGGGAAACGGAACTGCAGAACCTGGTGGTTTCCAGCGTGGTATCCGCCCTGTGCTACAGCGTGGGTATCCAGCTTTTTAAGGTGCCCGGCCAGCAGGCGGTCCCGGCCAGCTATTATTTCCTGTATGTGTCCCTGCTGATCAGCTTTATTTTTGTAAGCAGGTTTTCCTACCGCTTTTTCAGAAGCCTGAAGCACAAGCAGCAAAATAAAAAGAACAGCATTTCCGTAATGGTGATCGGCGCGGGGGAAGCGGCCAACCTGATCATCAAGGAGATTGTCAACAGCAACTTTTCCACCATGGTGATCCGGTGCATCATAGATGATGATTCCGGCAAATGGGGGAAATTTATCCAGGGGATCAAGGTGGCCGGAGGAAGGGACCGGATCATAGAGTGTGCCGATATTTATAGCATTGACGAGATCATTGTGGCCATGCCTTCCATTTCCAGGGAGGAAATGTCTGCCATTTTGGATATCTGCAAGGAGACAAGCTGTAAGCTCCGCTCCCTTCCGGGCATGTACCAGCTGGTAAACGGTGAGGTCAGCGTAAGCAAGCTGCGGGATGTGGAGGTGGAGGACCTTCTTGGCAGGGAGCCCATTGAGGTGGACCTGGATTCCATTTTAGGCTATGTAAAGGGACAGAAGGTGATGGTCACAGGGGGCGGCGGTTCCATTGGCAGCGAGCTGTGCCGCCAGATTGCTTCCCACCGCCCGGCACAGCTTATTATTGTGGATATTTATGAAAACAATGCCTATGACGTACAGCAGGAGCTGCAGGCAAAGTTCCCGGAGCTTTCCCTGTCTGTGCTTATTGCCTCTGTGCGCAATACCAACAGGGTGAACTGGATATTTGAGCATTACAAACCGGATATCGTCTATCATGCGGCTGCCCACAAGCATGTGCCGCTGATGGAGGACAGCCCCAATGAGGCGGTAAAAAATAATGTCTTTGGCACCTGGAAGACAGCCCAGGCGGCAGCCATGAATGATGTAAAGCGTTTCGTGATGATTTCCACGGACAAGGCGGTAAACCCCACCAACATAATGGGGGCGAGCAAGCGGATCTGTGAGATGATCATCCAGACCTTTAACAAACATTATGATACGGAATTTGTGGCAGTGCGTTTTGGCAACGTGCTGGGCAGCAACGGCAGTGTGATTCCCTTATTTAAGAAGCAGATTATGGAGGGCGGGCCGGTGACGGTGACGCACCCGGATATTATCCGGTACTTTATGACTATCCCGGAGGCGGTCTCACTGGTACTCCAGGCGGGGGCATATGCCAGGGGCGGGGAGATTTTTGTGCTGGATATGGGAAAGCCTGTAAAAATCCTGGATCTGGCGAAAAACCTGATCCGTCTTTCAGGCTACCGGGTAGACGAGGATATCAAAATTGAGTTTACAGGGCTGCGCCCGGGGGAAAAGCTCTATGAGGAGCTGCTGATGGCGGAGGAAGGCATGATGGAAACGGCCAATAAACTGATTCACATCGGGAAGCCTATTGAGTTGGATGAGATGAAATTTTTCGTACAGCTTAAAAAATTAAAGGATGCTTCCCTGCGTGAAAATGTTGACATCAGGCCCCTGATACAGGAGCTGGTGCCCACATACCATTACCAAAAAGGACAAGGAGAGGAAAATGGCAGATAAAAAGATTTATTTATCATCCCCTACCATGCATGGGGAGGAACAGGAATTTATTAAGGAAGCCTTTGATACCAACTGGGTAGCGCCCCTTGGCCCTAATGTGAATGCTTTTGAGAAGGAAATGGCGGAATACGTGGGCATTCCGTTTGCCTGTGCCTTAAGCGCAGGGACGGCGGCAATCCATCTGGCATTGCGGATCCTGGGAGTGGGGCAGGGGGATGTGGTTTTCGCGCCTACCCTGACCTTCAGCGCCACCTGCAACCCCATAGTCTATGAAAAGGCAACCCCTGTGTTTATTGATTCTGAGAGGGATACCTGGAATATGGACCCGGAGGCTTTAAGGAGGGCATTTGAAAAGTACCCTGCCCCCAAGGCAGTGATCGTAGTGCATCTTTACGGCACCCCTGCGAAGCTGGATGAAATTATGGCCATCTGCCAGGAACACGGCGTGCCCCTGGTGGAGGACGCGGCGGAGTCCCTGGGCAGTACCTACAAGGGAAAACATACAGGAACCTTTGGGCGGGTGGGGATTTTTTCTTTTAACGGGAATAAGATTATCACCACCTCCGGGGGCGGGATGCTGGTGTCCGGGGAGGAGGGGATCACCCGGCAGGCCACCTTCCTGGCGACCCAGGCGAGGGACCCGGCAAGGCATTACCAGCACTCCCAAATAGGGTATAACTACCGGATGAGCAATGTGACGGCAGGGATTGGCAGGGGGCAGCTTTTGCATATGGAGGAGCACAAAGCCCGGAAAAAGGAAATCTATGCCCAGTACCGGGAGGCTTTTGGGGATATCCCGGAAATCAGCCTGAACCCTTTGAACCCACAGGGGGATGCCAACTGCTGGCTTACTGTGATGCTCATTGACGGGAAATGCCCTGTTACCCCGGGCCAGGTGATGGATGCCCTTGAGGGGCATAACATGGAATCCCGGCCTGTGTGGAAGCCGATGCATTTGCAGCCGGTGTTCGCAGGGGAGGATTTTATTACCGCACAGGCAGGCAGCCAGGATGGGCGGGGCATGCCCAGTGTGGCGGAGGATATTTTTAACAGGGGCCTGTGCCTTCCCAGCGATATTAAAAATACGCCGGAAGATATGGGACAGATCATAGGTATTATCAGGAAATGTTTTGGGAAGTAAGGCGTGAGGAAGAAAAGCGGGAGATTTACGCCGCCCCCAGGGGGCGGCATGGGGGGCAGCATGTACGGAAAATATATGAAACGGTGGCTGGATGTGGCCATATCCTTTACCGCAATAGTGATACTTTCCCCGGTGCTTGGGGTTTTGTGGCTACTGGTGAGAAAGAAGCTGGGCAGGCCTGCAGTGTTTACCCAGGAGCGGCCGGGAAAGAATGAGAAAATATTTAAGCTCTATAAATTCCGCACCATGACGGAGGGGAAGGATGAAAAGGGCCAGCTTTTGCCGGACGAGGAGAGGCTTACCCCTTTTGGGAAGCTGCTGCGCTCCACCAGCCTGGACGAGCTGCCGGAGCTGTTTAACATCTTAAAAGGGGATATGAGCCTTATAGGGCCGCGCCCCCTGCTGGTGCGCTATCTGCCCTATTATACCAAAGAAGAGCGCCGCCGGCATGATGTGCGCCCGGGGCTTACGGGGCTTGCCCAGGTAAACGGCAGGAATGCCCTGGGGTGGGAAGGCAGGTTTGCCTATGACCTGGCATATGTCAATCATTTAACCTTTGGCATGGATGTGAAAATCATTGCCATGACGGTGGGAAAGGTGCTCCGGCGTTCCGGCACTTTATCAGGGGCGGAACAGACAGTGCCGGACTTTGACGAATACAGAAAGCGGAACGGGAAAGGATAAGGGCATGGAGAGAATTGCCTTGTTTGAGAGAGGGATAGACAGTACCCCTGTGGAGCTTTTATCCGGGGAATATGGGCCGGACAGATTTTTCATGAAAAGGGATGATATGGTCCCTTTTAGCTTTGGCGGCAACAAAGCCCGCAAGGCAGCGGAGTTTTATAAAGAGATCGCAGGCGGGGATACGGATGTGGTGATGACCTATGGTAGCAGCAGTTCCAACCATTGCCGGATTATCGCCAATATGGCGGCGGCCATGGGGCTTTCCTGCCATATTATTTCCCCGGAGGATACCAGCCAGGAGGGGAAATGGGAGCCTTTTTATAATGCCAGGCTGGCAGGGCTTTTTGGGGCAACAGTAGAAAAGTGCCCTTTAAGCCTGGTGGCGGAAACCATTGAGCGCCGGAAGCTTGCCTATGAAAGGGAAGGGCGGAAGCCTTACTTCATTGCCGGAGGCGGCCACGGGAACCCGGGGACAGAAGGCTATGTGAAGGCTTACAGGGAAATCCTGGCGTATGAGAAGGAAAACCAGGTATATTTTGACTATATTTTCCATCCTTCCGGCACCGGGACTACCCAGGCAGGGCTGGTCTGCGGAAAGCTGTTATCAGGCGATAAGGGCAGGAAGATTATAGGGATCAGCATTGCAAGGCAGCAGGAGAGAGGGCGGGAAGTGGTAAAGGACAGCATCCGGGAATACCTGGGAGCTCGGTTTGACGGGCTTTATGGGGAAGAGGATCTGGTTTTCACAGACGCGTACCGCCTGGGAGGATATGGGCAGTATAATGAGGCTGTGAAAAAGACCATTGAAGAGGTTCTGTGCAGGGAGGCAATTCCCATGGATACCACCTATGTGGGAAAGGCTTTTTATGGCATGTGCCAGTATGTGGAAGAGAGGGGGATACGGGGGAAAAACATCCTTTTTATCCACACAGGAGGGACACCCCTGTTTTTTGACTTTATTTCAAAGCATTTTGGCGCTGTAGGAGGCTTTCAGGGGAAACAGACATAAGGAAGGGACTGAGGCGGGATATGAATATATTGATTTTAAGCGCAGGCACAAGAAACAAGATTGTACAGTATTTTAAGGAAGAGGCAGGCAGCCAGGGGCGGGTGGTTGCCACGGACTGCTCTAACCTTGCCCCGGCAGTGTACCAGGCGGATGCCTTTTATCTGGTACCCCGTATCACGGCGCCTGGCTACCTGGAGCGGATCCTGGAAATCTGCGTGAGGGAGAAAATTGGCGGCGTCTTTTCCCTGATCGACCCGGAACTGAGCCTTCTGGCAAAGGAGCGGGACAAGTTCACCGCCATAGGGACCATACCCATTATTTCCCCTTATGAGCTGGTGGAGACTTGTTTTGACAAGTTCCGCATGTACCGTATGCTCACGGAAATGGGCATTCCCACAGGAAGGTGCTATTTGGACAAAGATGCTTTTTACCAGGATGTGGAGGATGGGAAGATTTCCTACCCGGTATTTGTAAAACCGGTCAGGGGAAGCGCCAGCATCCACATCAGTAAAGTGTCCTCACAAAAGGAAATAGAGGTGCTCTTTGGCCTTTATGATGACCTGATGGTCCAGGAATATATGGACGGGCAGGAGTACGGCGCTGACGTCTATATTGATATGCTTTCCGGCAAATGTACCTCTGTTTTTCTTAAGAAAAAGATAAAAATGCGGGCAGGGGAGACGGATAAGTCCATATCTGTAAAGATTCCCGCCCTTTTTGGGATGATACAAAGATTCGTGGAAAAATGCGGTTTCCGCGGTATGATCGATATTGACATATTTGAAGTGGGGGGGAAATTTTATCTTTCAGAGGTGAATCCCCGGTTTGGGGGCGGCTATCCCCACGCCCACGCCTGCGGCGTCAATATGCCCCGGCAGGTGGTCAATAACCTGTCCGGGAAGGTGAACACCGGGGCCATTGGCGAATACCAGGAAAATATCTGCATGATGAAATATAATGAAATGGTTGTGAAGGACTTTCACGGGGAAGAGATTGTAGAGTAAGACAGCCAGGGCGCGGGTATACGGGGGAAGATAAGATAAATGAAAAAAATTTTGATTTTGGCGAATTCATCCGGGGGGCTGTATGATTTCAGGAATGAACTGCTGCAAAAGCTCCTGAAGGAATATCAGGTGACAGTAAGCCTGCCGGACCAGGTAAGGACCAAAGAGCTGGAGGAGGAAGGCTGCCGGGTGGTGCATACCCCCATAAACCGCAGGGGTGTTAACCCGGGGGAGGACCTGAGGCTGCTTCTTAGCTACAGAAAGCTGGTCAGGGAGGAAAAGCCTGGCCTGGTGCTGACCTATACCATAAAACCCAATATTTATGGGGGATTGTGCTGCAGCCTTATGAAGGTTCCTTATCTTGTTACCGTCACCGGGCTGGGCAGTACATTCCAGAAGAAGGGCCTGCTGCTGCGGGTTATTGTGCTATTGTACCGCATAGGCCTGGGCAGGGCTTTTTGTGTTTTTTTCCAAAACAAAGAAAACCAGGATATTTTTGCCTCTTATAGGATTAAGGGCAGGAGTGCCAGGCTTGTGAAGGGATCCGGGGTGAACCTGTCCCGCCATGCATTTGAGCCATACCCTGAGGGGGATACGGTACGGTTTCTCTTTGTGGGGCGGATGATGCGGGAGAAGGGGATTGAGGAGCTCTTGGAAGCCGCCCGGGCGCTCCACGGGCCAAAGGTGATATTTGAATTACTTGGATATTGTGACGAGGATTACCAGGAGAAGCTGGATGCCTGCGAAAAAGAAGGGATCATCAGGCTGCTTGGCTTTGACCCGGATGTGCATGGGTACCTGAAAAGGGCTTCTGCCCTGGTGCTCCCCACTTACCATGAGGGCATGAGCAATGTGCTCATGGAAGCCTCAGCCACGGGAAGGCCAGTGATTGCCACCAACATCAGCGGCTGTAAGGAAATTTTCCAGGAAGGGGTCACGGGCTTTGGCTGTAACCCTAAGGACAGCAAGGACTTAATCCGCGCCCTGGGCAGGTTCCTGGCCCTTAGCAGAAAGCAGCGGGCACAGATGGGGAAAGCGGCAAGGGAAAAGATGGAGAGGGAATTTGACCGGGAAAATGTGGCAAAAGAATACTATCAGGTGATACAATCGTTAAATAAAGGCGGCAGGGGATAGTTGAACCCTTCGCCAGGAACAGGAAGGGATAAAAAATGGATTTATATGAAAAGCTGTTAGAGGGAAAGGAAAAATTATCGCTGGTAGGGCTGGGCTATGTGGGGATGCCCATTGCAGTGGCCTTTGCCCGGAAAATTAAGGTGGTGGGCTTTGACTTAAACGAAAAGAAGATCGGGCTTTATAAAAGCGGCATAGATCCCACCAATGAGGTGGGGAATCAGGCCATTAAAGATACTGCCGTAGAATTTACGGCGGACCCGGCAAAGCTGCGGGAAGCAAAGTTCCATATTGTGGCAGTGCCCACCCCGGTAAACCACGACCATACCCCGGATCTGTCACCAGTGGAAGGGGCCAGCCGGATTCTGGGACAGAATCTGTCCAAAGGCTCTGTGGTGGTATTTGAGTCCACGGTTTACCCCGGGGTTACCGAGGAGATCTGCGTACCCATTCTGGAAAAAGAGTCAGGGCTTACCTGTGGCGTTGATTTTAAGGTTGGCTATTCCCCGGAGCGGATTAACCCTGGGGATAAGGTACACCGCCTGGAGACAATCGTGAAAATTGTCTCCGGCATGGATGAGGAAACCCTGGATACTGTGGCGGAAGTGTATGGGCTGGTGGTGGAGGCAGGTGTCCACCGGGCACAGTCCATTAAGGTGGCGGAGGCTGCCAAGGTTATTGAGAACAGCCAGAGGGATATCAACATCGCTTTTATGAATGAGCTTTCCATAATCTTTAACAAAATGGAGATTGATACCAAGGCGGTGCTGGAAGCAGCGGGGACAAAGTGGAATTTCCTGAAATTTTCCCCAGGCCTTGTGGGCGGCCATTGTATCGGTGTAGACCCCTATTATCTTACCTATAAGGCGGAGGAGCTGGGGTACCATTCCCAGATCATCCTTTCCGGGCGCAGGATCAATGATGATATGGGCAAGTATGTGGCGGAGAGCCTGGTAAAGAACCTGATCAAGGCGGACATTCATGTAAAGGGGGCGCATGTGGCTATCCTGGGCTTTACCTTTAAGGAAAACTGCCCGGATACCAGGAACACCAAGGTGATAGATATTTACAGGGAGCTTGGGGAGTACGGCATTACTCCCATGGTAGTAGACCCGGCGGCGGATGCAGAAGAAGCGGAGCATCTGTACGGCATTACTTTTGAAGGGATGGAAGCGGTAAAGGAAATGGATGCCGTGGTCGTGGCAGTTGCCCATGAACAGTTTTCTGCCCTGAAGGAAAAGGCCATAGCCGGATTCTTCAAGCAGGGGCAGAAGAAGGTGCTGGTGGATATTAAGGGAATATGCTGCCGGAAGGAATTTGAGGATGCCGGATATCTTTATTGGAGACTGTAGCAGGTTTGGTCTGAGAGAGGATTGATGAAATGGGATATAAGGAATTAAAATTTGACGCAAATTCAGTATTCCTTGTAACGGGGGGAGCCGGGTTTATCGGCTCTAACCTGTGCGAGGCAATTTTGGGCATGGGGTATACGGTAAGGTGCCTGGACGATCTTTCCACAGGAAAATATGAAAATATTGAGCCCTTTACCTCACATCCCCAGTTTACCTTTATTAAAGGGGACATCCGGGAACTGGATGTCTGTAAGGAAGCGGCAAAGGGGGCGGACTATGTGCTGAACCAGGCTGCATGGGGGAGCGTGCCCAGGAGTATTGAGATGCCCCTTATCTATGAGGAAATCAATATCAGGGGAACTTTAAATATGATGGAAGCCGCCAGGGTAAACGGGGTGAAGAAGTTTGTCTATGCTTCCAGCTCTTCGGTATACGGCAGCCATCCGGTACTGCCCAAAAAGGAAGGGCAGGAGGGAAAGGTACTCTCCCCTTACGCCCTTACCAAAAAGGTGGACGAGGAATATGGCAGGCTGTACAAGGAGCTTTATGGGCTTGACACCTATGGGATGAGATATTTCAATGTGTTTGGCAGGCGGCAGGACCCGGAGGGGGCTTATGCGGCAGTGATTCCCAAATTCATCCGGCAGCTTCTTCACGGGGAGACGCCGACCATCAACGGAGACGGCAGGCAGTCCAGGGACTTTACCTATATTGACAATGTGATTGAGGCCAATTTAAAAGCCTGCCTGGCTCCCTCCTCGGCGGCAGGGGAAGCTTTCAACATTGGGGCCGGGGGCAGGGAATTTCTGATAGATGTGTATCACCACCTTTGCAGGGCTTTGGGCAAAGAGGTGGAGCCTGTGTATGGCCCGGCCCGGGCAGGGGATATCCGGGATTCCAACGCAGACATCAGCAAAGCGAAAGAACTGCTTGGCTATGACCCTGAGTATGACTTCGAAAAGGGAATCAGCCTTGCCATTGACTGGTATAAGGAAAATTTGTAAAGATGAAAATTGCGGTAAGGCTGGATGATATCACGCCGGATATGGACTGGGAGCGCTTTTTCCGGTTTAAAGCGCTTTTAGACCGATATCAGGTCAAACCCCTTATTGGGGTGGTGCCGGACAACCAGGACAGTAACTTAATGAAAAATAAAATGGCCGGGGACGGCAGTTTTGGCAGTGCAGGAGGGGGCAAGGCACCGGAAGATTTCTGGCCCTATGTAAAGGCACTGGAAAAAGAGGGCTGGGTAATTGCCATGCATGGGCTCCATCATGTGTATTCCACAAAAAAGGGCGGGCTTTTTCCCCTGAACAATTTTTCCGAGTTTGCCGGGGTTTCCTTTGAAAAGCAGAGGGAAATGCTGGCGGAGGGGAAAAGGCGGCTGGCGGATAAGGGAATTGACACGGATATTTTCATGGCGCCTGCCCATTCCTATGATGCCAATACCTTAAAGGCGCTGAAGGAAACGGGTTTTTCTTCTCTCACAGATGGCTTCGGCAATGGGCCTTATAGCTGGAGGGGGATGAAATTCTACCCTATTTCTTTTCACCTTGGCAGAACTTTAAAAAAGTCCCGGGGATATTCCACCATGGTAGTGCATACAGATACGGTTTCCCCGGAGGACTCGAAACGGTATGAGAGGTATCTGGAAAGCAAAGGGAGCCAGTGGATTTCTTACAGGGAGTATTTGGCACAGCCTGGGAGGAAAAGAGGGATTCCCGGCAGGTGCCTGGAATATTTCCTGGCGAAAGGGAAGTATTGGATGGCCAGGGTGAGACAGCTTGGGCGCAGGTAACGCCAGAAGTGGTATGATATAGGAGAGAAAATGGGGGAAAGGATTCGGGTACTTCATGTGCTGGGAAATACCCAGCTTGGCGGCGCGGAGAGCCGCATTATGGATTTGTACCGTCATTTGGACAGGAGCCGGGTGCAGTTTGACTTTCTGGTCCATACAACGGAGCCAGGGCATTTTGATGGGGAGATAGGGAAGCTGGGAGGGCGGATTTTCCGTGTTCCCCGTTTTCGTATCTACAATTATTTTTCTTATCGGAAGGCTATGGTGTCGTTTTTTAACGCCCACCATGAATTCCGGGCGGTGCAGGGGCATATTACCAGCACGGCGGCAATCTACCTGCCCATTGCCAGAAGGGCAGGGGTGCCTGTGGCTATTGCCCACGCCAGGAGCGCGGGGGTGGACAAGGGGCTAAAGGGGCGTTTGACCAGGTGGCTGAGAAGGGATTTGTCCCAAAAGGCAGATTATCTTTTTACCTGCTCGGAGCTGGCTGGCGTTTCTGTATTTGGGGAACAGGCAGTAAGGGAGGGCAGGACTGTTTTTATTCCCAATGCGATTGACTGCGGGGCGTTTTCCTATGGGGAAAAGGTCCGGGAGAGGATGCGCAGGGAGCTTGGGGTATCCGGTAAATATGTGATTGGCCATGTGGGGAGGTTCCATTATGCCAAAAACCATGAATATCTGCTGCGGGTTTTTGCCGCCCTTGTAGGGGGACGGGGATCTGCCGGGGAAGAAGGGAAATGCGGGAAAAGGGAGTATGTGCTTCTTTTGCTGGGAGAAGGGGGCGGCATGGATGCTGCCAGGGAGCTGGCAAAAGAGCTGGGTATATGGGATAGGGTTTATTTTCTGGGAAACCACAGCAATATCAGTGATTATTATCAGGCCATGGATTATTTTGTATACCCTTCCCGCTTTGAGGGGCTGCCGGGGACTGTGGTGGAAGCCCAGGCGGCAGGCCTGCGGGTTTTGATGTCTGACACAATCTGCCGGGAGGCGGCGGTGACGGAGCTGGTCCATGTAATGAGTATCCAAGAGGATGCCAGGGCCTGGGCGGCTTATATTGACAGCCACGCCCAGTATGGGCGCAGGAGCTATGCCAGTGAGATGGCAAAAGCAGGCTTTGACGTACAGGCGCAGGCGCAGAGGATGATGAAATTTTACGAATCAGGAGAATGGGAATGAAAAAAAAACTGATGCTGATTTCCCCTATGCTTCACCAGGGCGGTTTTGAGAGGGTGTGTGTCACAACGGCAAGGCTTCTGGCACCGTATTTTGAGGTGGTAATTGTTATTTTTAGTTCTGAAGATATTGCCTATGACATTAAAGGATTAAATATCATTGACATAAAAATGGGTGCCCGGGAGGGAATGGCGGGCAAGCTCTTGAACATAGGAAAGCGTTCCTTAAAGGTAAGGCAGCTGAAAAAAAGATGGAAGCCGGACATTGCCTATAGCTTTGGTTCCACAGCCAATATTGTGAACGTCTTTTCCAGGACAGGGAAGGAAAAGGTTTGGCTGGGAATCAGAAGCTATATGGAAATGGGACAGCCCCGTAAAATCAGGCTTCTGGCTAAATTTGCGGATCTTTTGGTGTGCTGTTCCCGTAAAATCGAGGGGGAATTGGGGGAAAAATATGGCATTTGCCATACTGCCACTTTGTATAACCCCTATAATGTGGAGGCAATCCGGAAGGAAGGGGACAGCGGGGAACCTGCCCTTCCCTGGGGGGAGCGGGACGGACAGGGCAGAAAGCTTGAGGTCTTGGTTTCCATGGGCAGGGAGGACCAGGTGAAAGGCTTCTGGCATTTGCTGAAAGCTTTTGCCCTGGTCCATGAGACAATACCACAGGCCCGTTTGCTGATTATCGGCGAGGGGACATTTGAGCCATACAAGAAGCTGGCAGAGGAGCTGAAAATTGACGGCGAGGTTTACTTTTCCGGCCTTCAGAGGGAGCCTTACAAGTATCTAAAAAAAGGGCAGGTGTATCTGCTGACTTCATTAAACGAAGGATTTCCCAACGCCCTGGTGGAGGGAATGGCGCTGGGGCTTGCGGCGGTAAGCACAGCGTGTATGACGGGCCCTTCGGAAATTTTGCAGGAAAAGGATGATATTTCATTGTTCAGGCAGCAGGCGGCAGAAAATAGCCCCCCGGTGATTTATGGGGACTATGGTATTTTGGTTCCCGTAATGGCACCGGAGCCGGATTTTGACCCAGGGCATATTCTGGAGGAAGAGAGGAATCTGGCACAGGTGGTGGCTGGGCTGCTGCTTGACAGGCAGCAGCTGGAAAAGTACCAGAAGGCGGCGGTGGAACGGTCGCGGATTTTTACCTATGAGGGTTATGTGGGCCAGTTCCTAAAGTGCGCAGGCCTGCCCGGGAGGAAGAAGGAGAGAGGATGAAATATAAAGTAACGGTATTTGGTGTAAAGGATACTTCTGAAAACATCGTAACTTTCATACAGGAAAATATTTGCCCGGTGGACCTGATCATCACAATCAGCCCGGAGGTTACGAAAAAGAACCAGGTTTCCGGCTACAAAGGGCTTTCCGGCATGAGGGAGAAATACGGTATTACGGTGCATCAGGCGGACAGCTATTTTCTGACGGACGAAAAAACCCAGAGGTTCCTTGAAGAAAATGAATTTGAAATTGGTATTTCCATGGGATGGCAGAGGCTGATCCCCCCTTCCGTCCTTGACAGGTTCCAATATGGCATTTACGGTTTTCATGGGAATTGTGGGTATCTTCCTTTTGGAAGAGGGCGTTCCCCTTTAAACTGGTCTATTATTCTTGGGGATACCCGGTTTAACCTGAATCTGTTCCGCTATGACGAGAAGGCGGACAGCCCTAATATATTCGCCACGGAGATGTTTTCCCTGACGCCCCATGATGATATCAGGACAGCCCAATACAAAAACATGATCTGCTCTAAAAACCTGGTCAGGAAGCTGCTGTTGGCTTATCAGCAGGGGAATATTACTGTCCGCACCGATTCCAGGGACTTTGATTCCTGGTATGGAAAACGGACGGCGGCGGACGGCAAGGTGGATTTCCGGTGCAGGACCAGGGAAATTTATAATTTGGTTAGGGGCGTTGCCGCGCCTTTCCCAGGGGCGTATGCCTGGGTGGGGGAAGGGGAAGAGTGCAGGATTACCCTGTGGGAGGCCCATCCTTTTGACGAGATGATTGATTTTTCCGGTTATAGGCCGGGGGAAGTGATCGATATTTTTGACGGCAGGCTGGTGGTTAGGACAGTGGATGGCTCTTTATTGATTGACAGGTATGAGTGTGGGAGGGAGATTCATCCGGGGGATATTTTAAGGTAAGGGACTGAAAGCATGAGTAAAATTGTATTTCATCTAAACTGTCTGGAGCAGGGCGGGGCGGAGCGGGTGGTATCCAATCTTGCCAACCAGTTTGCCAGAGAAAATGACGAAGTGATTGTTACTACCCAGTGGCAGAGTGAAAATGAATTTGCCCTGGACAGAAAGGTAAGGAGGGTACACGTTGGTTTACGGCCCTGTGATGAAAAAAAAGGCAGGCTGGGGAAGTTTTGGCTGCGTATCCGGTATTTCCGTGATTTCCTGAAAAAGGAAAAACCCGACATTGTGATTGCTTTTGCCCAGAAAGCAAATTACAGGGCATTAATGTCTACTATTGGCATGAAGCTGCCGGTAATCATATCTGTAAGGACTGACCCGGTAGGGCATTATGATTCCCTGGCCGACAAAATCCAGATACCCTTGCTTTTTCCAAGGGCGGCGGGCTGTGTGTTCCAGACGGAAGGGCAGAAAGAATTTTTTCCGGAATATTTGCAGAAAAAATCATGCATTATTTTAAATCCCGTCCATGAAAAATACTTCCATGCGCCAAAGCAGCCCAGCAGGCAGAAGAGGGTGGTGCAGTCTGGCAGGCTGGTAGATTTCAAAAACCAGCCCATGCTGATAGAGGCATTTTTGAAGGTGCATAAAAAGCACCCTGATTATGAGCTGAGAATTTATGGGGGAGATTCCTTTGACGGCACAAAGGAAATTCTGGAAAAACTTATCAGGGACAACCATGCGGAAGCGTATATCCGGCTTATGGGAGCAAGCGACAGCCTGGAAAAGCAGCTCCCGGAGGCAGAGGTCTATGCCTTTTCCTCCGATTGGGAGGGGCTGCCCAATGCGCTTTTAGAAGCCATGGCCCTGGGGCTGCCTATTGTGGCCACGGATTGCCCCTGCGGCGGCCCTAGGACGGTTATATCCCATGAGAAGGACGGCCTGTTGGTTCCGGTTAAAGATGCGGGCGCTATGGCGGAGGGTATCTGCCGCCTGATCGAGGACAGGGAGCTGGCGGAAAGGCTGGGGAGGAATGCGCGGAAAATAAGGGAAAGAGTGAACGGGCAGGCAATTACGAAACAGTGGAGGGACTATATTGATGAAGTAATCGCCGGGTATTAATGGCAGTTAATGTTGCAACTGAAAGGCAAAACGGGGAAGAAAAGGCAGGGCGGAGAATGTTTTCATTTGAAGATTATAAGCAGATATTGAGGATTATTAAAAGCACCGGGCGCCAGACGGATTACAGGGGGGCATTGGGGCGTGAGGCCTTTATTATTATGCGCCATGACGTGGAGTATAGTGTGGAACGCGCTTATGCCCTGGCAAGGGTGGAGAGGGCGATGGATTTTACCTCCACTTATTTTTTTCAGTGGACCAACAATTCCTATAATATTTTATCCAGAAGAAATATGGATATGATCAAGGATATGCATGAGCGGGGGCATCAGATTGGGCTGCACTTTGCTTTAAACGGCATGACGGATATGGAGCTGGTGCGCAGGCAGATTGTTAAGGAAATGAATATTTTAAGCCAGATGTTCGGGTTTAAAATCGACACCTTTTCTATCCACAGGCCTTCTAAGGATGTGCTGCGGGAAAATATCAAACTGCCCGGCATGGTCAATGCCTACCAGGATGATTTCTTTACCTTTGCAGAAGATGCAGGAAAGGGCGCGTCCCTTAAAGTGAAATATATGTCCGATGCCAACCACATCTGGCGTTACGGGTATCCCGACGAGGAAAATATCACCGGGCATAATAAAGTACAGATTTTGACCCACCCCTTTGCCTGGTGCAAAAAGGGCTATAACAACTTTGACAATTATAAAGCGCTGATCCGGGAAAAATTCCGGGAGATGATCGAAAGCGTGGACAATGAGTGCAAAGATTTTGGGGAATACAGGGACTGGTTTATGGAACATGCGGGTCTGCATGAATAACGATAAAATGGCGGGAGTGGGACTGTAAAAATTATGTGCGGAATTTGTGGATTTGTATCAAAGCAGAAGATAACGCTGCAGCAGCTTAAGAAGATGAATGACACCATGCGCCACCGGGGGCCGGATGATAGCGGGGAAGAGATTTATCCTATGAAGAATGGCTATCACGTGGGCATGGCCCAAAGAAGGCTTTCCATTATGGACCTATCGCCCCTGGGGCACCAGCCCATGCACTCTCCTGACGGGCGTGTCAGTGTGGTTTATAATGGGGAAATTTATAACTTCAGGGAACTGCGGGAGGAACTGAAAGGATACCCCTTTAAGTCCACCTGCGATACAGAGGTTCTGATTGCTGCCTATTTGAAATGGGGGATCGGGTGCATAGGGCGGTTTAACGGAATGTTTGCCATCTGCCTTTACGACAGGGAGCAGGAGGATGTATATCTGGTGCGGGACAGGATCGGGAAGAAGCCCCTGTACTATGAGACAGAAGGCGGCAGCCTGATTTTTGCCTCAGAATTAAAACCCCTTATGGCAAGGGAGGGATTTCAGAAAAAAATACGCAGGGAAGTGCTTTCACGTTTTCTTTTCCAGCAGTACATCCAGGCGCCGGAGAGCATATTTGAAAATGTATACAAGCTGGCACCAGGGAGTATCTTGAAATTCCACAACGGAAAGGCGGATACCTGGAAGTATTGGGATATCGGGGAAGTATACCGCCAGATGCAGAAAGACCCGGTGACAGATTATGGACAGGCGAAAAGGGAGCTTGGGGAGCTGCTGAAAAAGTCTGTGGCGCTGCGGATGGTGTCGGATGTACCCCTGGGGGCGTTTTTAAGCGGCGGCTATGATTCTTCGCTTATGACTGCCATTGCACAGGCCCATTCCAGGGAACCGGTGAAGACTTTTTCCATTGGCTTTTGGGAAGAGGGCTACAACGAGGCCAAATATGCCAAAAAGGTGGCGGAATATCTGGGAACCAGCCATACAGAGCTGTATATTGATGAGAAGGAAATGTTTGGGCTGGTGGAGAGCATCCCACAGTATTACGATGAACCCTTTGCGGATTCCTCCCAGATTCCCACTATGTTGGTCTCCAGGCTGGCAAGGGAGAAGGTCACAGTGGCTCTTTCCGGGGACGGGGGGGATGAGTTTTTCTGTGGCTATAATATTTATGAGAACGTGCGCCAGGCACAAATGCTGGATTTGGCCGGAAGCCTGGTCCATGGGATTTGTAATCTGCCAGGTTTTAGGCAGATAGGGCTGGAGAGGAAACTTCCCTTTAGGGTGCGGGTGATTGCAGGGAACCGGGACCGGGAGACGAAAACCCAGTTTGGGGCGGGCAATTATGTGGAGCGGGCGAATAAGATGGTCCTGGGGGAGGGGCTCCCCTGCCATTTCCCCATAGAAAGTGCATATGGGGAGGACAACTGGCAGATCTGCAGGATGCTGCTGGATATGGACACCTATCTGCCGGGGGATATTTTATGTAAGGTTGACAGGGCTTCTATGAAGTATTCCCTGGAAGCCAGATGCCCGGTGCTGGATAAGGATGTGATGGCCTATTCCTTCCGGCTCCCCCATTCCTTTAAATATGAAAAAGGCAACAAAAAGCGTATTTTGAAAGATATTGCCTATGAGTACATTCCCAGGGAGCTTCTGGACCGCCCCAAGGTGGGGTTTGGGGTTCCGCTGGATAAGTGGCTGCGGGGCCCGCTGAAGGAGCAGCTCCTGGATATGTGCAACAGGGATTATTTAAAAAAACAGGGCTTGTTCGATGCCGGCTATACGGCGGATATGATAGAGGAATATGTGCGCACAGGAGACGGGGGGCCGGCCACGGGAGCCAATTATTCCAAGCTGTCCTGGTCCTTTTTCACTTTTCAGCAATGGTATCAGCGCTATTGCACAGGCGTTTAGCCTTTTACCGGGGCGGTAGGGCAGGCATAGCCTGGGATACGGGGGGACAGGAATGAATGAAAATATCCATATTGCCATGTTGATTGGTGATTTGCAAAAGGGCGGTGCGGAGAGGGTAATGGCAAACCTTGCAGGCTATTTTGCGGAAAGGGGTTGGAGGGTGACTCTGGTTACCCAGTACCGGAAGGAAAATGAATATTCTTTGAATAAAAAAGTAAAGCGGGTCATTTCAGACATTACCCCGGAAGAGACATCCGGCAGCCGTCTGGTGAATTTTAAACGCCGTTTCATGAAACTGCGGGGGATCTGGAAGGCAGAGAGGCCGGATGTGATTCTTTCTTTTATCGGGAAAAATAACATTATGGCCATCCTTACTTCCCGTCTTTTGCATATACCTGTGGCGGTTTCCGTAAGGGGGGATCCCCCGGAGGAGTATTATAACGCCTGGATGCGCTTTATGGCACGGCATTTGTTTGCCAGGGCGGCGGGGGTGATTTTACAGACCAGAAAATCCTTTGCATTTTTCCCCCCCAGGGTGCAAGCGCGTGCCGTCCTTCTGAAAAATCCCGCAAGTGGGGCGTTTTTCCGGGAAAGGTATGAAGGAAAGCGGGAAAAGACCATAGTGGCGGTAGGGCGTGTGGATGAAAACAAAAACCATGAAATGCTGCTTCGGGCATTTGCGGGGATTGCGTGCCGCTTTCCTGGCTATAAGCTGGTTATATATGGGGAGGGGGAGTGCCGGCAGCCGCTCATCCGGCTGGCACAGGAACTGGGGCTTGAAGGGCGGGTTTTATTGCCGGGCACCATAGACAATGTGGCGGACGCAATCTATAAGGCTGGGATTTTTGTCCTGTCTTCCAACACCGAAGGGGTTCCCAATACCCTGATTGAGGCGATGCTCATGGGGCTTACGGTAGTGTCTACAGACTGTCCCTGCGGCGGCCCGGCGGAGCTGATTAAGGACCGGGGAAACGGCATGCTGGTTCCCGTAGGGGATGAGGAAGCGATGAAAAAGGCCCTGGGGCTGCTTTTGGGGGATTTGGCCCTGGCGGAGGAATTGGGGAGGAACGCGGCCAAAACCGCCGAAAGCTATTTGCCGGAGAAGGTGTATGGGGATTGGGAGAAATTTCTTTTGTCCCTTGTAGGGACACAAGAGGAGGAAGAAAAATGTGTGGTATAGCCGGATTTTGCAGTTTTAAGGGTGACCAAATCAGTAATCTGGAAAAAATGAAAGAGAGGATGCACCACCGGGGACCGGATGCGGGGGGAAGTTTTTTCTCGGAGGACGGGCTGGCTGCCCTGGGGCATAGAAGGCTCTCCATCATTGATCTTTCGGAAAACGGCTCCCAGCCCATGGAATCCCATAGCGGACGGTATGTGATTGCCTTTAATGGGGAAATTTATAATCACAAAAAAATTGCCCAAAGGCTTATACAGGAAAAAAAGGTGGGCAGGTTCCGGGGAACCTCTGATACGGAGGTGCTACTGGAAGCCTTTGAAGCTTATGGGGTTATGGAGGCAATATCCCTTTGCAAAGGGATGTTCGCCATTGCACTGTATGATAAAAAAGAAAAGGCTTTGTACCTGCTGCGGGACCGGATAGGGGAAAAACCCCTTTATTATGGGCAGGTGGGGGGAAGCTTTGTGTTTGCCTCAGAGATTGGCTCTGTTTCTGTGTTGGACGGCTTCCGGAACCCCATCAATAAGGCAGTCCTGGACCTGTATTTTACCCATGGCTATATCCCTGCCCCCTATTCTATCTATGAAAATATCTATAAACTGGAAGCAGGATGTGTGCTGAAGGTGAAGCTGCCCTTTCAAAGCCTGGATAAGGTGCAGGTGGAAAGCTACTGGTCGTTAAAGGAAACCGCCAGGGCAGGGCAGGCGGCGCTTTTTGAAGGATCCCGGGAGGAGGCCGCCGATGAACTGGAGAGGCTTTTGAAGGAAGCGGTTTCCGGGCAGATGGCAGCGGACGTGCCAGTGGGGGCTTTTCTTTCGGCAGGAATTGATTCCAGTACAGTGGTTGCCCTGATGCAGTCCCTGCATAAAGGCAGGGTAAGGAGCTTTACCATTGGTATGGAGGAAGAGGGCTATGATGAGGCGGTATATGCCAGGGAAATTGCGAAGCACCTGGGGACAGAGCACACAGAGCTTTATATTACGGAGCAGGACGCCAAGGCTGTGATTCCCATGCTGCCGGGAATGTTTGGGGAGCCCTTCGCCGATTCTTCCCAGATCCCCACCTATCTGGTGAGCAAAATGACCAGGGAACATGTAACAGTGTCTTTAAGCGGGGACGGGGGAGATGAGCTGTTCTGCGGTTATACCTCCTATGCGTCTGTGGAGCGTATATGGAATAAAATGAAGAAGGTTCCCTATTGGATCAGGAAACCCTGCAGCGGCCTGGTGCTTCACAGCCCCCTTGCAGGGAAAGAAATTTACCGGATCAAGGGTAAGCTTCTTGGGGCAAGGGGGCCTTCGGATTTATATATCAATTCCTATGAAACAGACCCCCTTATCCATCAAATCAGCCGGGAGGCAGGAGTGTGCAGTTATAAGTACAGTGAATATACGCCGGGCTACCTGGCAGAAACCAACCATAATATCATGCTGATGGATATGCTCATGTACCATCCGGACGATATTCTGGTAAAGGTAGACCGGGCGGCCATGGCAGTCTCCCTGGAAACCAGGGTACCTATGCTGGACAAGGATGTGGTGGAGTTTGCATGGCGGCTTCCTGTGTCCTATAAAAGGGAAGGAACCACCGGGAAGCTGGTACTGCGGGATGTGCTTTACCGTTATGTACCCAGGGAACTCATGGAACGTCCCAAAAAAGGGTTTTCTATTCCTGTTGACAAGTGGCTTCGCCAAAAGGAACTGCGGGACTGGGCGGAAGGGCTGATTGACAGGAAGCTGCTAAGGCAGCAGGGAATCCTGGATGAGGATGTGGTGTGGAAAATATGGGGGGACTTCGTGGACAGGGGGCTGTGGCGGATCCAGATCTGGTATATCCTGATGTTCCAGCAGTGGATGGTACAGGAAGCGAAGTAGCTGGCTAAAATTGATGATACAAGGAGGACATAAGTGGTAAAAAGTTTTTATTCTGACAGCGAGTTAGCAAAAATAGGATTTAAAAGTTTGGGGGAAAATGTTCAGATCAGTAGGAAAGCCTGTATATATGGGGCTGAAAGAATCACTATCGGTAACAATGTGAGGATAGATGATTTTTGTGTATTATCTGGGAATATTACGCTTGGAAGTTATATTCATATAGCGGTATATTGTGCTTTGTTTGGAGATAAAGTGGGGATTGAAATGGAGGATTTTTCTGCTATATCATCTAGAAGTGTTATTTATGCGAAGAGTGATGATTATTCAGGAGAATCATTGACAAATCCAACAGTACCTGAGGAATATTTAAAGTTTATTGAGGGAAGGGTGGTCATAAGAAAACATGTAGTAGTTGGTTCGGGTACCACTATTTTACCTGGAGTTGAAATAGGGGAGGGTAGTGCGATAGGAAGCATGTCTCTTGTAAACAAAGCATTGGGGGCATGGGGGATTTATGTAGGAATTCCATGTCAGTATAAAAGGGAACGCAGTAAGAAGCTCTTGGAAATGGAGAAAGAGTTATTATCAAGAAGATAAATGGAATCTGCTTTATTCGTAATCTGCGCTTTGGAGTATATACGAACCGGACAAGCGACCGAAGCTTTGGGGTTAAAGACACCATAGATAGATGTCTATGATGTTTGCCGGTTCGTATATTAATGCAACAATAGGAAGAAGGATATTAAAGAGGTGGTTTAATTATAGAGGCTGCCATAATCATAATTTAAGAAAAACTCCCGATCCCGGCTGAGAATCATTCTGTAATTTTCTTTTGTCAAAAGCCCTGTACCCTCTGCCATCCACTCTAATATCTGTGAGTTGATTTCCCCTGAATAATGCCCTATGTCACTGTAATTGTCAAGATTGCAGATGACGTCATACTGGCCAAAGAAGCTGTACAGCCTTACGTTTGGACATGCCAGCAGCAAATCTGCGGCCGTCTCCATTGCGCTGATTTCCTGGTTAAGGGTATTTTGGATCTTAGCCGCATCCCAATAGCAGATGCTGTAGGGAGGGAAAAAAATATAAAATACTGTGTCCGGGTATTGGTTAACGATATCCAGTACATTCAGGGTAATGGTCTGCACAACTTTACTGTGCTCTTTTTCACCGAATCCTGCGGAGCCTTCCTGGGAGTTCGCCGGGAGGGAATCTGCCAGGAGGGCATCCCTGTCGTAGGAGCCTAAGATGGCCTCCAGCCCGCAGGGGCGCTGCCAGGAGGAATATTCATCCATAGTGGTGGCAGGTGAGCCGGAGAGGGTCATTGCCAGGGAGGTAAGCACACCATGATAAAAAATGGACTTATTAAAAAGATAGGAGACATCATTAAAAGGATTGTCATCATATAAATACGTGGGGTAATTGTCATACTGTTTCCAGTCATAATCCCGGAGCAGGCCGTTTGAGTCCAGCCCAAGGAGAACCGTCCGCAGGCTGGGGTTCCTTTCCAGTGCGCGGGCCAGGTTATCAGCAAGCTCCTGATAACCAGCGCCGGAAAAGGTTTCCTTGACAGAATGGGTGCCAAAGAGGGCATCCATCTGGCTTGGCCTGAAGTTCTGGGCCATGGAGGTACCGGTGATCAGGGCGTCAAAATCAAAATGCCGGGAGATACCGTCATTGGTGTACCGCTCATCATACAGCCTGTAGGACATAAAAGGGTAAGGCTTGTGATAATGGAAGTAAGGGTCTGTGACTATCACAATCAGGGCAAGAAGCAACAAGGATGCTGCCAGCAGCCCGATACATTTCAGGAACCATTTTCTGGCTTTCGATTGGTCCATAGCAGGTTTCTCCTAAAAAAGAATCGGTTTAAAAGTTAAAGTACAGGAATTCACTGATTTCTGACAGTGACATAATGCTCCACAGCATCAGTAGGACTACCGCCATAAGCTTTTGGTTTGTGAGTTTCAGGCTGTTTGTTTTCTCCTGGGTGTTTTTCAGGAAAAAGCAGCCTGCCAGGGAAGCAAGGGCAAAGAAAACCGGGGGCAGCCATGGGAAGGAGGAAATAACACTTCCAAGGCCTGCGCGGTATAAAAAGCTTACTTCTATTAGATCCTGGCATTTTTCTGTAATAGGCGGGTAAACCGCACCGAAGCCTCCGTGGAAGAGCTGGTCCCAGAGGGCAAGGGCATCGCTGGTACTGTTAGCCCGGAACAGGCTCCAGGCAAAAGTGGCCAGCAAAAAGGTAACGCCAGTTTTTACAAATTTAGGTATTTTCAGCTCTGTAATCCTGGTAAGCCGTTCTAACACAGAAAGGGCTCCATGGATGGCGCCCCAGAGGATAAAAGTCCAGTTTGCGCCATGCCAGAGCCCGCTTACCAGGAATACTACAAATACATTCAGGCATGTGCGGGCCTTTCCCCGGCGGTTTCCTCCCAGTGGAATATAAACGTATCTGGTAAAAAAGCGGGTCAGGGTCATGTGCCACCTGTCCCAGAAACCGCCGATTGACTGGGCTTTGTAGGGGGAGTTGAAATTTATGGGCAGTTTGATGTTCAGCATATACCCCATGCCGTAAGCCATGTCGCAATAGCCGCTGAAATCAAAGTAAATCTGAAGAGAATAGCAGACCATTACCAGAAAGGCGCTGGGGGTATTTAAACTGGTGATATTCCCGTAACCTACGGATACAATTTTGGAAAAGGTATCCGCCAGCAGGACTTTTTTGGCAAGCCCCAGGGCGAAAGCGTAAATCCCCCTGCTGAGATTTTCATAATTGGGCTTTTGGTTTTGGGGATCCCGGAACTGGGGGATCAGCTCGCTGTGGTACACAATGGGGCCTGCGATTAACTGAGGGAAAAAAGATACATAGGCCGCATATTCAAGAAAGCGGTAGCCTTTGCATTCCCCCCGGTAGGAATCAATCACATAGGAGAGCTGCTGGAAGGTATAAAAGCTGATTCCCAGAGGAAGCAAAAGCCCCAGTGGCGGAAAACTGGCCTGCCAGAGGAAATTAATATTTTCTATAAAAAAGTCATAATATTTAAAATAAAACAGGATGCCGATATTAAAGACAATGCCCAGCCAGAGAAAAAGCAGCCGTACCCCTTTGGCGGCAGCTTTTTTCAGCAATATGGAAATGCTGTAATTAATAAGGATACTAATGAGCAGGATCAGCAGATAGCCGATATTATCATATCCATAAAACCAAAAGGACATACCGGTTAAAAAAGCCAGCGCGGTTTTGTGCCTCCCGGCCCGGTGGAAGCCATAATACCCAATCAAGGCCAAAGGAAAAAACAGAAAAATAAATATATAAGAATTAAATAACATGCATCTTTCCTTTCCGGGGTTTTCATTTAGGTACTGGGGGAAATCCACTTTATTATAACTAATTTCTTCACATATCTCAATTCTTTTCTGCAAATGCACTGGGAAATCCATTGGCATGGCAGTTATTGCCCACCTCCTTCCTGGTGGCTGCCGGAAAATAAATACAGGAAACGCCATAAGAAATAGATTTATGGCGCTTCCTGTATGTTTCATTCCAGGACCTTATTTACCCTGTTGGGGAATATATGCCGCACAGCTTTATATTACATCGTGTCGGCAAAACGGGCGCTTCCCTGCACATTATATCCGCCGGAAGCGGTGTAACCGCTGGCAGCATTGGCCTGTGTGGTCATATAAAAATCAACCAGTGACGCATTGGTGGCAACAGAAGAACCATAGTCCTTGAAAAATTTCTGGACCTTGGACATATCTGCCTTTTTAAAGGTGTCCTCATTGATCTTCATTCTGCCCTTTTGGTCTACACTGATGCCAAACTGCTTCAGGGCATCTTCATTGCGTGCTGTCTTTTCCCTGATGTAAGACAGATTTGCGATAACGCCGGAATTGGTGCTGGATTCAGCGGCATCAAACATCTTGTTGTAATTGCTTACAAAGCTTTTTGCCGTGGCAAAGATTTTACCAATATCGTATTGGTTGGTCTCATTGCCGTCTTTATCCTTCATCATAGCATATAATTCATCAGAAGCAAGCTTTTTGCTGTCCTCCTTAAGGGAGGAAGCGCTGGAACCTGCTGTGGTGTTGCCTGGGGTGTCTGTCTGTGTGCTGCCAGTACTGTTTGTGCTGGAATTGGCACCTGTAAACTGGACACGGGAGGCAATCGTGGAACCGTAGCTCATGATGTCGGAAGGTGAAAATAATTCCTGCACCTTGGAAGGGCCTGCTGCTTTCAGCTTGCTTTCATTAAGCTGGAGAGTCCCATTTTCATTGATGGTCACGCCAAGCTCTGCAAGCTTATCGGCATTTGCTGCCGTACAGCTCATCATATTTGCCACATAGGCAGTCTTATTTCTCAGTGTGGAGTTTTTGGATGCATTTACAACATCGTTATAATCTGACACATAAGCTTTCATTGCAGAGACTGCCTTGTCTGCCGCGCTCTGGCCGTTTTCCGTATCTGTATACGTTTTGCCGTTCTGCAGCGTTGAAACAGAGCTCTTTAGGTTGGAAAGCCCTGTAGTCAGGTCGGCATTTGCCTTCTGTGCTTCTTTGGAAACCTTCGGGTTTTTCTTCTCTTCCAGAATTTTGTCCAGGACATTGCTGGCATTGGATTTCCTGCCGGCAGATGAGCTGGATGAGCCTGCCTCCTGCTGCTTCATGCCGTAATAGGTTTTCATGAGCCTGCCATAGCTGCCGTTTTTGATGCTGGCGTAATCTGAAAGGAAATTCAGGTTTGCCATGCCACCGCTGCCGGAGGACATACTCTGAAACAGATAAGAAGAATTCTGGTTACTGCCTACATTGATCTTAATACCCATTATCATCACTCCTTTGAATAAAAATATGGACTTCCATGTCCTAACATATGATGTACAGAATATCATATGAAAAATTTGTAGTTACAATTACTATAACACCTGCGTTTGGGGATTGCAAGACGTCTTGAACTGAAAAGTAAAGTTGTTGTAATGAAAATCAATAAGGCAGGCCAGGGGAATCTTTTGGGCACGATTTCCGTGTTTCGTGTTTTAGCAAGTTGTGGTTATGGGAAAAATATGGTACAATAAATAAATTTAAGGCGTGTAGGTATCGCGGGACTGCCCGCGGCAGGCGGGGGTATGGCAATGAATATAATCAGAATGTCCGGCGGGCTTGGGAACCAGATGTTCCAGTATGCCCTGTATTTGAAGCTTTGCTCTATGGGAAAAGAAGTGAAATTTGACGATATCAATGAATACCGGGGGGAGGGGGCACGTCCGATTATGCTGGCGCTCTTTGGCATTGAATATCCACGGGCGTCATGGGATGAAATTATCCAATTCACGGACGGTGCCATGGATCCCCTTAAACGGATCAGGAGAAAGCTTTTTGGGAGGCGCGCCATCGAGTATTATGAGGAGGGCTTTTATGACCCCAAAGTGCTCTCTTTTAGCCATATGTACCTGCGGGGGAATTTTAAAAGCGAAAAATATTTTGAGGATATCAAAGACCAGGTAAGGGAGACGTACCGTTTTCCCACCCTGGAGGACATGCACCTGCCGGAGAAGCTTTACAGGAGCACAAGGACATGCCTTAACGCCATTGAGAGCACGGAGGCAGTGGGGATCCATATGTACCGCAGCGATTCCCGTATTGACGAGGAATTGTATGAAGGCATCTGTACGGAGAAATACTATGAAGGGGCGGTGCGTTTTATCCAGGACAAATGCCCGGAAGCGGTATTTTTTATTTTCAGCAATGAGCCTAAGTGGGTCAGGGGCTGGGCCATGTACCTGATGGAGAGGCAGATAAAAGGGGATATGACCAGGGAAGAAATCCGGCAGATGGAAAAGCGTTTTGTGATGGTGGAAACCAATACGGAGCATACAGGATATTTGGACATGCTGCTGATGAGCCGGTGCAGGCATAATATTATCTCCAATTCCAGCTTTAGCTGGTGGGCGGCATGGCTCAATGGCTATCCGGAGAAACTGGTAGTGGCGCCGGATAAATGGGTAAATGACAGGGAGAGCGGGGACGTTTATACCAGGGGGATGGTGCTGGTAAATGCCAAGGGGAAGGTGAAATGTACGGTGCAGCAATAAACATTGGAAGCATCTGGCATAGCCCCATGGCAAATCCCGCCACAGGCAGGGGGAAACATTATGAATATTATCAGGATGACAGGGGGGCTGGGGAACCAGATGTTCCAGTATGCCCTGTACCTTAAGCTCCGCTCTATGGGGAAGGAAGTAAAATTTGATGATATTACTGAGTATGGATTGGCGAACGCCAGGCCGATTATGCTGTGGGCATTTGGCATTACTTACCCCAGGGCAGATAAAGCTGAAATCAATGAAATCACAGATGGCTCCAGGAAGCTGGCCCACAGGATCCGCAGGAAGCTGTTTGGAAGAAGGTCCAGGGAATACCATGAAAAGGACTGCAATTTTGACCCCCAGGTGCTTTTGCAGGAGGATGCCTATCTTACAGGCTATTTTCAAAGTGAAAAATATTTTAAGGATATAGAGCAGCAGGTGAGGCAGGCGTTTGCCTTTTCTGATGGAATCTGGCAGAGGGCAGGGGCAGGGCGGAAGGAAAAAACGGAAGGGTATCTTTTGCAGATTAAAAATTGTGAATCCGTGTCTTTGCATATCCGCAGAGGGGACTATCTGGAAATGGCCAGTGTCTATGGGGGGATCTGTACAGAAGAGTATTACCAAAAGGCAGTAACACTGATGGAGGAGGAGCTGCCGGGGGCAAAATTCTTTATTTTTTCCAATGAGCCGGCATGGGCAAAGCAGTGGGCCAGCCGCATTTACGGGGAGGATGGGAGATTTACCGTGATAGAAGGGACGACGGAGGACAAGGGATATTTGGATATGCTTTTAATGAGCAGATGCCGCCACCACATTATTGCCAATTCCAGCTTTAGCTGGTGGGGGGCATGGCTCAATGGAAGCCCGGGGAAAAAGGTAATAGCCCCTGCCCTGTGGCTCCGCGGCCAGGACTATATTGATATTTTTACAGAAGGGATGATTCGGGTTAATGGGGAAGGTAGGTTGGCAGGATGAAGGGGGAGACAGATAGAAGGCTGGTTTCCGTAATTGTAGCCGCTTATAATATAGAAGAATATCTCCCCAGATGCCTGGACAGCCTGTTGGGCCAAAGCTACCCCCATATGGAATTTATTGTGGTGGATGATGGCTCAAAGGACAGCACAGGAGCTGTCTGCGACCGCTATGCTGCCATGGATAAACGGATAAAGGTGATCCACCAGGCGAACATGGGGCTGTCCGGGGCGCGCAACAGCGGGCTTTCCCTGGCAAGGGGAGAGTATATCGGCTATGTGGACGGGGATGACTGGGTAGAGAGGGATATGTACAAGGCAATGCTGGATGCGTGTGAGGACCATCAGGCACAGATGGCAGTCTGTGCCTACTGGCAGGGGGCCGGGGCGGATGAAAATTGCTTTACCGGGAAGGCGGAAATCCTCACAAGGGAAGAGGCACTGGAGGTTTATATCTGTGACAACCGCACATACCATATTTACAATTCTGTGTGGAGCAAACTTTTCCGCAGGGACCTGGTGGAGGGAATCCGGTTTCCTGTGGGCAGAAAATCAGAAGATATTATTTATACTACAAAAGCTTTTTTAAACATAAAAACCTGTGTTTACCTGGATACGCCGTTTTACCACTACACGCCGGACCGGGAGGGCAGCATTATGAACCAGGGGCTGGGGGAACGGAGGTTCCAGGATGAGATCCCTTTCTGGAGGGAGCAGGTTAGTTGCCTGAAGGAGGCCCAAATGGGGCTTTTGGCAAAGAAGGCAGCTTACCATTTTTACCGAAGGATGCTGTTTTACTATGTGGACTTCAGGGAGAGGGAGATGGGAGGGGCAGCCAGGGAGCTTGCCGGGCTGTTGCGCAGGGAAAGGGAGGAAATACGTAGGATTTACGGGAATTCCTTTGTGGCGGCAGGGGATAAGGCCAGGATGGCGCTGGCATTGTTATGGCCGGGAGCTTATTACCAGGCGGTGCGGCTTTATGACAGGCTGGTCATCCCCCTCCGGCAGAAAAAGGGGTAGGGTTTGCCTGTGGGGCCGGAATATGGTATAATTTCTCAAAAAGTGTCGTGCCCTGTCTGGTGTATTCCGGGGAAGTGTAAAGGAGCTGCATGGAAAAAAAGATAACCTTGTTTGATAAAATCAGCTATATATTTGACAGAAAACAGAAATTCCAGCTTGCCCTGCTGGGTATCATGATTTTTGTGGGCGGCCTTCTGGAAACCCTGGGGGTAGGCGCTATGATCCCGGTGGTGACGGCGCTGCTGACACCGGAGGAGCTGCAGGGGTACATTGACAAGTATGGGATCTTGCAGGAGCTTTGCCAAATGCTCCGCATTCATAGCATGGAACAGGTGACCATGGCATTGCTTTTTGGGCTGATGGGAATTTATGTGGTGAAAAATCTCTATATCCTGTTTCTGACCTACAGGCAAAATACCTTTATTACCCGGAACAGGAACCATATGATCAGCCGGGTAATGGCAGAGTTTTTAAACAGGCCCTATGAAAAATACCTGGGGGCGGATATCCCTACTGTGTTCCGTATTACAGACAGCGATATTCCCCAGACGTTTGCACTGATCCTGGCGCTTTTGCAGCTTGCCAGCGAGGCGGTGGTTTCCCTGCTGATCTTTCTTGTACTGCTGTGGCAGGATGTGTCCATGACATTGTTTATTATCGCTGTGTTTGGCTTTATGACATTGTTTATCATCAAGTTCTTTAAGCCCAGGATGAACAAGACCGGGGCCAGGAACCAGGCAATCCAGTCAAGGATCGCCAAATGGAGAATCCAGGCAACCTATGGGCTTAAGGATGTGAAGGTGCTTAACAGGGAAGAATTTTTTGTGCGCAATTATTATGAAACCGGCAAGGTGGGCGCTGATGTGGCCAGGAACTATGCGGTGATGAACAATATTCCCAGGCTTTTGATAGAGACGGTGTTTATTGTCAGCATGCTTTCTTTTATTGCGGTTTATATTAATGGCGGCGGTGATGTGAAGGCCATCGTGAAGACTATATCGGCTTTTGCGGTGGCAGCAATCCGTGTGCTGCCCAGCGTAAACCGGATTAATACCTATATTACGGAGATTGCCTATACCCAGCCCAGCCTTGATTTTGTGTATGAAAACCTGCAGGAGGGGATGAAAACGGACGCCATGCTGGCGGAACGCAGGGCCAACTCCCAGGCAGAAAAATTAAAGCTGGAGGATAAAATAGAGCTTAGCCATATTAGTTTTCATTATCCGGATTCCGGCAAATATATTTTCAGGGATGCCAGTATGGCAGTGCCCAAGGGAAAATCTGTGGGTATTGTGGGCGCTTCCGGTGCTGGCAAGTCTACTATTGTGGATGTGCTCCTGGGACTTTTGCACGCCCAGGAAGGAAAAATTACCTGTGACGGCGTGGATATTTTTAAAAATTATGAATCCTGGCTTGCCCAGGTGGGATATATCCCCCAGTCTATTTATCTCATTGACGAGCCTATCAGGGATAACATTGCCTTTGGCATTGACAGGGATGCCATTGACGACCAGAGGATATGGGAGGTGCTGGAGGAAGCCCAGCTGAAGGCTTTTGTGGAGGAACTTCCGGAGGGGCTTGACACTGCCATAGGCGACAGGGGGGTGCGGCTCTCCGGCGGGCAGAGGCAGAGGATCGGTATTGCCAGGGCTCTTTACAATGACCCGGAGATACTGGTGTTCGATGAAGCCACTTCCGCTTTGGATAATGACACGGAGGCGGCGGTGATGGAGGCAGTGAACAGCTTCCATGGGAAAAAGACCATGGTCATTATTGCCCACAGGTTAAATACCATTGAAAAATGCGATGTGGTTTATAAGGTGGAGGATGGGAAGCTGGTGGAGACGGTATTGCACAGGACAGCGGAGGTTTAGGTATGCTTGGCACAGAGTTATTAAAAGGGCAGGGACTGGGCAATCAGTTGTTTTGTTATGTTACCACAAGATGCATTGCCATGGACAGGGGCTTTGAATTCAGCATTTTGGGCAGCGAAACCGTTGCCAATAATATGCACAGCAACTGTGGCATGTACTTCATGGATTTAGATTACGGCGTCCCTTCGTCAAAGGAAAGCTACAGGCAGATATATTATGAGAAAGAAGAGCGTATTTATGTGGGGAATTCCGGGCATGATTTAAGCCACGGCTGTTATGTGGCAGGAGTGGATGGAGGGCTTTTACAGCCGGAGGATAATACGCTGCTTTATGGGAATATGCAGGCGGAGGCTTATTACAAAAAGCATAAAGAAGAAATCCGGCAGTGGCTTAAGGTAAAAGAAGAATATGATTGCCGGGAATACAGCCGGGATAATCTCTGCATCCTGCATTTGCGGTGCAGCGATTATCTGGACTGCCCGGAGCTGTACCTACGGAAAAAATACTGGAAGGACGGCATCCGGAATATGAAAAAAATAAATCCGGAAATGGAATTTATGATCATTACCAATGATGTAAAGGAAGCCTCCCGGATCCTGCCTGGCATTCCGGCTTATAATTTTGGCTTGGCCAAGGATTACTCTATTTTGAAGAATGCCAAATACCTGCTTCTTTCTAATTCGTCCTTTGCCTATTTCCCGGCCTTTACCAGCACGGATGTGCGGTATATCCTGGCGCCAAAGTATTGGGCCAGGCATAATGTGTCTGACGGTTATTGGGCATCGGAACAAAATATTTATGAGGGATGGCATTACCAGGACCGGAAGGGAAGGGTTTGCAGCTGGCAGGAGTGCCTGGAGGAATTAAAGGAATACAAGCAAAGGTCTCCCCGGTATAGAAAGCTGGGCCAAAAGCCCAGCGGGATAAGCCTTTTGGTGGAAGGGCAAAAGAGCCGTACCCGTTACCTGGCGCACAGGCTGCTCCGGCTTGGGCGTGGTGTGGGAAGAAGGCTGCGGCTGGCCTGTAAAAGGGATGAAGGATCAGATAGGGCAGGGAAATGACAGATTTGAAAGGACAGAAACGGAAACTCCCCCAGGTGACACTGGCGGCAATGACCAGCGTAAAGGTTTATGAGACCCTAAAAGCGCTGGAATACAGTATGCAGGGAATTGAATTTGGGGAAGTGGTTTTAATTACCCACAGAAGGCCTTTGGCGCTGCCTGGGGGAATAGTATACAGGCATACCTCAAAATTGACAGATATTGACTGTTTTAACTATAAGGTTGCCTATGAGCTTGGGCAGTATATCCATACGGACTATGTGCTTTTGGTCCACTATGACGGGTTTGTGGTCCATCCGGAAAAGTGGCGGGAGGAGTTCCTCTCTTATGACTACATCGGCGCTCCCTGGCCTGTGCCTGCCCCTGGGAAAAAGCACAGCTACCATGATATTTATGGAAACCTGTGCAGGGTGGGCAACAGTGTGTCCCTGCGGAGCAAAAGGTTCCTGGATTTCCCGGGGCAGGCGCAGCTTGTCTGGGAGAAGGATGAGGAAGGGTTTTTTAATGAAGATATTTTCCTGTGCTGCAGGAACAGGCACAGGATAGAAGCAGCGGGAATGAAGATTGCGCCTGTGGAAGTGGCAAAATATTTTAGCCATGAACATCCGGTCCCGGAGGTCCTGGATGTGGATGCCCCCTTTGCTTTCCATAAGTGGTGGGGGCGGAATGGACAGTATCCCCGTTTCGAAAACCCGTGGACGGCAAGGTGGCTGAAGGCAAAGGGCATCATAAGGCCTTTTTTGTTCTGGAGGCATTTTAAAGGCAATTAACGGTAATGTCACTGGGAAATGGGGATGATGATATGGTATATGATTGTGTGCCTTTTTTTAATGAACTGGATATCTTAAAACTCCGGCTGCACATACTGGATCCTATAGTAGACAGGTTTGTCATAGAAGAAGCTACTGTAACTTTTTCCGGAGAGCCGAAGGAGCTTTGCTTCGAAAAAAATAAGGAAGCTTTCCGGGAGTTCCTCCCTAAAATTGAATATATTGTGGTGGATGATTCCCCGGTAGATGCAGCTACCCACCTGAGGGATAAATTCCAGAAGAATGCCCTTATACGCGGGTTGGCAGGGGCGTCAGGGGAGGATGTGGTCATATTAAGCGATGTGGATGAGATCCCTAATCCTGTAGCCTTAAAAAAGGTCATTGAGGAGTTTGACCCGGATAAAGTCTATCACTTTGCCCAGAGGATGTTTTACTGTTACATCAATATGGAAGAGGTTTCAGGGAACCTGCTTTCCATTACCGGGGAATTCCCGGGGGTGGAGAGGAGATTGTGGCTTGGCACAAAGGTGTTTGCCAGAAAGAACATTCCTGCGGAGGGGATTATCCAGCTCAGGGAAGCTTCCACTACAGACCCGGGCGCGGTCCGGGTTGCGGAGGGGGGATGGCATTTCGGCTATATGGGCAGCAGGCAGGAGCGGGATGTGTCCAAGCGGATTGGGGAAAAGGTGGCGGCGGCAGCACACCAGGAATATAATGACCAGGATACTTTGAAAGAGGCAAGGGACCGGCTCCTCCTGGGGCAGGATATGTTTGGAAGGGACGCTGCCTTTAAACGGGTGGAGGTGGATGGGAGCTACCCTGCATACCTGCTCCGGCATATAGAAGAGTACAGATATTTGATCCTGCCGCCTGTGGGCCCTGCAAGAAGGATTTTCACAAAGGTTTCCATGAAACCAAGGCGTTTTGCCAGGAGAGCATTGAGAAAAATAAAGCGTATACTTAGAAGATAGGGGTTGAAGCTTTGTTTTAAACACTCGTGCAAGGGGGATAAGGATGGGGCAGAAGCATAAAATTGTAGAGGTATACGGTCTTTGGTTTGTGGACCTGGTGGCTATAGGGATATCTTTTGCCCTGGCGACCTATATCAGGTTTGGAAATTTCAGGGATATGGAGGATAAGACGGTACACTTTCAGGTGTGTCTTGTGTTTCTGTTTTTTTGTACAATTTATAGTTTCTTTCTTGACTGGAACAGGAATTTTTTAAAAAGGGGCATACGGAAGGAAGCTTATGAAATCGTAAAATACAATGGGGTCATGGTACTGGTAACCCAGACCATTATGTTCTTTTTGAAGTGGGCGGATGTTTTTCCAAGGCTGGTGATGATATATTTTCCGGTGATCAATACTTTGCTTACGCTGCTGGCGCACCTGCTAGTGAAAAATGGCATGCGTACTTATTACCATTTTGAAACTTCCAGGATCAAAATGCTGGTGATTACCCAGGAGGGGATGGCATCTGACGTATTGGAGCAATTACAGGACCAGCTTGATATTAATTATCAGATCGTGGCGGCAGCATGCCTGCCGGATAAAAAAGAGGAAGAGATTTCCCGGAAAAAGGATATAGACGGCATCCCCATCCTGTGGATTGGCGGCAGGTTTATGGAGGAAGTGACATTGATGGCAGTGGACGAGGTGTTTATTTACGCGCCGGAGGTCCGCCAGAAACAGATCCAAGAAATATTAAAGGGTTTTGACGAGATGGGAGTCAACTGCCATTACTGCCTGGAATTATCCGGAATACAGAAGGAGAGAAGCAAAATAGAAAATTTTGGCGGCTATTCCGTTATCACTTACACCAGGTTCCAAAGCAGTTATAAGCGGCTTTTGGTTAAACGCTTGATGGATATTGCAGGCGGGCTGGTGGGGCTTGCCATTACAGGGGTGCTCTCCCCTTTTATAGCACTTGCCATTAAGCTGGATTCCCCGGGGCCGGCGCTCTTTTCGCAGATACGGATTGGGCGCAACGGCAGGAGGTTTAAGATCTATAAGTTCCGTTCCATGTATACAGATGCGGAGGAACGGAAAAAGGAGCTGGAAGGGGAGAATGAAATGCAGGGGCTGATGTTTAAAATGGAAAATGACCCCCGCATTACAAAGGTCGGAAAATTTATCAGAAAGACAAGTATTGACGAGCTTCCGCAATTTTTCAATGTGGTCAGGGGGGATATGAGCCTGGTGGGCACCAGGCCCCCTACTGCCGACGAGTTTGAAAAATATAACAAGTACTATAGAAGGCGGATTAGCATGACGCCTGGGCTGACAGGGCTTTGGCAGGTCAGTGGGCGCAGCGAGATAGAAGATTTTGATGATGTGGTGAAATATGACCTGGAATACATTGATAACTGGTCCCTGACGCTTGATATGAAAATTTTACTGCGCACTGTGTGGGTAGTGATAGCGGGACGGGGGTCAAAATGAAATTATGGAAAAGATAAAAGTGCTGATGGCCGGGCCGGACAGAAGCGTCCACGGCGGCATTTCCGGTATGGTAAACAACTATTATGACGCAGGGCTGGATGGGAGGATCCATCTGTGCTATATTGGGACGATGGTGGAGGGGAGCAAATTGCGCAAGCTTTTCCAGGCGGTAAAGGCTTTTGCCAGGTTTCTGGCAAAGCTGCCCTTTTACCAGATTGTCCATGTGAATATGGCATCTGATGCCAGTTATTACCGAAAATCTTTTTTTATCAGGGCCGCAAAGCTTTATGGGAAAAAAATAGTCATACATCAGCATGGCGGTGATTTTGAAAGCTTTTATTATAAGGAAGTTAATGAGCGGGGGCGCAGAAGGATTAAGAAGGTGCTCTCTATGGGGGATGCTTTTTTGGTACTGACCCCTGTGTGGAGGGACTTTTTCAGCCGCCTGGTGGATGAGGGCAGGATCATAATACTGCCCAACGGTATAAAAATGCCTGCGCCTGCAAAAAAGGAATATGGCGGGCAGCAGATTCTGTTCCTGGGAAGGCTGTGCAGGGAGAAGGGCATTGGCGAATTGCTTGGAATTATGCCCGGGCTGAAGGAAAAATATCCCGGTGCCCATTTATATCTGGGAGGAATCTGGGAAGAGGAAGAGCTGAAAACAATTGCCGGGCAGTGTGGGGATTCTGTTACCTGGCTGGGCTGGGTCACAGGGAAAGAGAAAGAAAAATACCTCCAAAAATGCGATATCTTTGTCCTGCCCTCCTACTTTGAGGGCCAGCCTGTGTGCATTCTTGAGGCAATGTCTTTTGGCTGTGCCATAGCGGCATCAAAGACAGGGGGAATACCCTATATGGTAGAAGAGGGCAGGACCGGCATGCTGTTCCAGCCAAGGGATCCGGAAAATTTGTCAAGGGTACTGGAATGTCTTTTGTCTGACAAAGAGCTTTGCCGGAGGCTGGGAGGGGCAGCATGCCAAAAGGCAGCCAAAGAGTTTTCTATTGAGGAAAATATGGAACAGCTTCTGTCTATATACAAAAGTATTTAACAATTCCTGGCACAAGCAGGAAAATGATATCGGGGGGTAGGGTATTTATGGATAATTATAGGGTCAGTATTATTGTGTCTGTTTACAATACAAAGAAATATTTGGGCCGCTGTGCAGGTGCATTAACCGGCCAGCATTATGATAATCTGGAAATAATCTTGGTGGACGACGGCTCAAAGGATGGCAGTGGGGAGCTTTGTGACACATTGGCCCAAAGGGATTGCAGGGTTCGGGTAATCCATAAGGAAAACGGCGGCCTGGTTTCTGCCTGGAAGAGGGGCGTGAAGGAAAGTACAGGGGATTATCTGTGTTTTGTGGACAGCGATGACTGGGTGGATACCAATATGATAGAGGAGATGGCAGCCTGCCTTTCCGGGAACCCCAGGGAAATCATTGCAAGTGATTATGTAATTGAACGGGGAAATGGCAGCAGGAAATATGTCTGGCAGCAATTACCGCCAGGGGAGTATGGCCGGAAGGAGATGGAGGGGGAAGTGATCCCCAACCTGCTGGGCAGGGAATCCAGGTATGTGGCCATATCCCGCTGTATGAAATTGATTGCCCGGGGGCTGATTGAGGATAACTGCCAGTACGCCCACCCTTCCATCAGGATGGGGGAAGATATTACAGTGATGCTTCCGGCGCTGATTGACTGTGAGAGGCTTGTAATTATGGAGCATAAAGCCTATTATCATTATCTTTATGTGGCTGACTCCATGAGCCATGGGTATGACAGCTTGTTATGGGAGAATATCAAAAGGCTCCGGGGAATTATTTTGAGGATTCTGGAGGACAAATTTGATGGTAAAACCCTGGAAAGCATGCAGAAAAAGGCGGACCAGGAGCATATTTTCATGCTGATGCTGGTGCTGAAAAATGAAGCAAGGGGGAACCGGCGGGGGTATATGGAAAATATCAGGAAGGTCTGCCTAGACCATGAGACCAGGCGGCTGATCCGTAATACGCCGGTGCAGGTCAGTGAGAAGAGTAACCGTTTGCTTTATATGGCCATGAAACATCCCAATATCATGAATCTGCTGCTGCTGCGGCTGGCCATGGTGGTTTATTATAAAGGGCATGGGAAGCAAGCATAGACAGGGCAGGAAAGGAGTACCCAGGTTGGATCTGCAAAATAAGGAGCATCCCCTGATCAGTGTGGTGGTGCCTGTGTATAATGGGCGGGGGTATATCGAAAAATGCATAAGTACCATTGAAGGGCAGACCTATCCCCGCCTGGAGGTCATTATTGTAGATGACGGTTCCACAGACGGCACCGGGGAGATTTGTGTAAGGCTGGCCCGGGCTTATGGGAATATCCAGGTGCTTGCCCTGGGCGACGAAGGGGTCTCGGCGGCGCGGAATGCAGGCCTGGCGGCGGCGTCAGGTGCTTTTGTCACTTTTGTGGATGCAGATGACCGGCTGCTGCCGGATACCCTTGCTGTCTTGTACCAATGTATCCAGGAGACGGGCTGTGAGGTCGCCGGGTGCGGCTTTTTCCCCTGGCAGCAGGAAGCGGACTTTGAAGAGGCAGCAGGCAGGGAGCAGGAAGCGGGCAGAGTGCAGGCGTGGACCCAAAAAAGGAGGGTCTATACAGCCCAGGAGTTTCTGGAGGAAGGGATCTTAAAGGGAAACAGCCGCTGCTGGAGCAAGCTGTACAGCCGCCTGGCCATTGGATCCCTGCGGTTCCGCCAGGGGCTTACCATTGGGGAGGATATGCTCTTCCTGGTGGACCTGCTGCCCGGTATCAGGCGCATTGCTGAGTGCGGCTATCCGGGCTATGGGTATTTCCGCAATCCCCAGGGAGCCATGAACAGGGAATTCCAGCCCGGATATATGGACCAGATTACCTGCTGGGAGATCGCCAGGGAAGAGATTGCGGGAAGGGCGCCCTCCCGGTGCGGGGGACAGGCAGAGGGGCTTTCCGCCCAGGCAACGGCGATCCTTATGATGTCTATTATGCTTACAGCGGGAAAACTCGCCCTTCTTTCTTCAAAGGAAAGAAAGGGGTGCAGGGAGTATATCTGTATCTGCCGGGACAAAATAAGAAAGGAACTGGGTACCCCCGGGGCTTATGAAAGGCTTTCCCGGGGCTATCAGGTGAAAACAAAGCTTTTTGCCGCAGCCCCCGGGGTGTATTTATGGCTGTACCATCTGTTAAAACTTGGAAAGGGTTGAAAGGCCAAGGGGCAGGAAAGAAGGAGACGTTTTGGACGACAGGTTGATTATGTACATGCATGCAGGCAGCGGCAATCATGGCTGTGAAGCCATTGTAAACAGCCTCTGCCATATGATAAAGGAACAGGCGGCGCTGGTAAGCTACCGGGGCGGGGAGGATGAGAGGTATTCCCTGGGGGAGCTGTGTGCCGTTATCCAGGAGCGCAGTTTTAAGGGGCATAAGCTGGCCCATCTGTTATATTATGCTTACCGGAAGCTTACAGGGGATGGGGAGAGTTTTATCCGTTACAGATATCATGAAGTTTTCCGGGGAGGGAGGGCGCCTCTTGCGGTTTCCATCGGCGGCGATAATTATTGCTACGAAAGTATGTTAAGCGACTTAAGGCTTGCCAACGCTGCCTTCAACCACACAGGGACAAGGACAGTGCTGGCAGGCTGTTCCATAGAGCCGTCCCTTATGGCGGATGGGGGGATCCTGTCGGACCTGTCAGGATACCACACCATTATTGCAAGGGAGAGTATTACTTACCGGGCTCTCCGGGAAGCCTTTGAAGGGAAAGGGGCGGGGCGGCCGGTGCCGGTCCTTTGCTGTTACCCGGACCCGGCTTTTACCCTTTCCCCCAGGGAGCTTCCCCTGCCGGAGGGGTTTGCGGAAGGGAACACGGTGGGGGTCAATGTAAGCCCTATGGTGCAGGAGAAAGAGAGCCAGGAGGGGCTGGCACTGGAAAACTATCAGGAACTGATCCAGTATATCATTGACTATACAGATATGCAGGTGGCCCTAATTCCCCATGTGGTCTGGCCAAACAATGATGACAGAAGACCCCTCCACCAGCTTCACGAGATCTTTAAAGAAACGGGAAGGGTGGTGGAGATCGGGGACGGGACCTGCCAGGAACTAAAAGGCTATATTGGCCGGTGCCGGTTCTTTGTAGGGGCCAGGACCCATGCCACCATTGCGGCCTATTCTTCCCTGGTCCCCACACTGGTAGTGGGCTATTCTGTAAAGGCCAGGGGCATTGCCAGGGATCTGTTCGGTACATGGGAAAATTATGTGGTCCCTGTGCAGGGCCTTGAAAAGCCGGAAGACCTTACCCAGGGCTTTTTGTGGCTCATGGCCCATGAGGGGGAAATCAGGCAGCATCTGGAAAAAATCATGCCGGATTATCAGAAAAAGGCGCTTTTAACAGGGAAAGAAGTAGACAGGTTATGGGAAGAGTTCAGTCGGCAGTAAAAAACATTGCCTTCGGGCAGATCGGGAATTTGGCCACCCAGCTTCTGAATTTTGTGCTGAGGACCATTTTTATCGCCCATCTGGGAGATACCTTAAACGGGGTCAACGGCCTTTATACCAGCCTTTTGTCAGTGCTCTCCATGGCGGAGCTGGGCATTGGCACGGCCTTAAACTACAGCCTGTATAAGCCGGTGGCACAGGGGAACATCAGTAAGATAAAAGCCTATATGCTTTTGTACAAAAAGGCATACCGGGTGATTGGTATTGTGGTGGCGGTGACCGGCGTGGGGATCTCTCCCTTTTTGCCTTACCTGGTGAAGCAGCCGGAGGGGGTAAGCGTAAGGGATCTGACCCTGTATTATTTTATCTTCCTGTTTAATACTGTGAGTACTTATTTTGTGGCCTATAAGTACAGCCTGGTAAATGCAGAGCAGAAAAACTACATCCAGACCAATATTCTTACAGTCACCAAGATGGTCACGGTGGCGCTGCAGATCGCTGTGATACTCCTTACAGGCAATTATTACATTTACCTGTTGGCGGCGGCGGGGGTGGAACTGGCCCAGAAGTTTTTTGTGGGCAGTTATTTAAACCGCAGGTATCCTTATCTGAGGGATAAGGACGCAGGGAAGCTTTCCAAAGAAGAGACCCGTGAGATCATTACCAAGACCAAAGCCCTGGTGTTCCATAAGGTGGGGGATGTGGCAAGGCTGCAGACGGACAGCATGATCATTTCCGGCTTTATCAACATCACCTTAAGCGGCTTTGTGGACAATTATAATCTGGTGATCAACTCTATTGCCAATGTGGTAAATATTTTCTTTAATTCGGCGCTTTCAAGCTTTGGCAATCTGTTCGCTACGGGAACCAGGCAGAAGCAATACCAGATCTTTAAGGTGTACCGCTTTGCCGCCTGCTGGATTTACGGCTTTACGGCAGTGGGATTTTCCCTTCTGCTGACGCCCTTTGTACAGCTCTGGCTGGGAGATGGCAAAAAAACCCTTGCATTTTCCGTTGTTATGTGTATTTTGATTGATTATTATTTCAAAGGTGATAGAATTGTATTATCCAATTTTAAAACAGCGGCAGGGGTCTTTGAACAGGACAAGTATCTGGCGCTGATACAGGGAGTGGTGAATCTGGTGGTGTCCATCGTGCTTGTGCAGAGGATTGGGCTGGCGGGGGTCTATGTGGGGACCATTGTATCAGGGCTGATCGCCAATGTGACCAAGCCGGTGATCATCTACCGGGTGATCCTGGAACGCCCTGTGGGGGAATATTTCCGGGATTCCCTCAAATATACCCTGGCAGTGGCAGCGGCCTTTGGCATCCTGGCGGCAGTGAAGGAAGCAGTGATGGGGGAAGTGACGGTGTTTTCCTTTGGGGTAATGTTCCTGGCCATCTGCCTGGTGTTTAACAGCTTTTTCCTCCTGCTTTTTGGCAGGACGGAGGAATTTGGGTACTTATGGGGAATTGTAAAGAACAGGAGAAACTAAAACTGAAGAGCAGCATGGAAAGGGGAGGAGTTCCCCATACATGTTTTGGGCGGAGGGGACAGGACAATGCTGGAAATGGTGAAGGAGGCAAGCCGGGAGCTTCTCAGATATCCTGAAAGAGACGCAGGCTATTATATAAAGAGAACCATAAAGAAGCTGGCAGGGAGGGCAGTAGAGCCTCCTGACAGGATAAACTGGCCCAACGGCATTCTTGCCAAAGGGCTTATGGATTATTATATGGGGCATAAAAATTCCGGGGAAGCCGGGGCGGCGCTGGATGCCCTGAAAGCATACTTTGACAGGTGGATGAAAAAGGGGTGTCCCATGTATTACCTGGATGACGCTTTCAGCGGTATGGCGCTGATGGGGCTGCACCAGGCCACCGGGGAGGAAAAATACAAGCAGGGTGCGGAGCTGATGGCACAATACCTTTTCCGCCACAGGACTGACGGGGCGGGGAGCCTTTGCTACCGTGCCAGCCAGGAAAACCAGTATATTTTTGCTGACGCTATTGGCCTGGCCTGCCCCTTTTTGTGCCAGTATGGCAGTCTTTATGAAAAACAGGAAGCCATAAACCTGGCGGTGGTGCAGATACAGAATTTTATTGACTTTGGCATGGATTACAAAACAGGGCTCCCCTATCACGGCTACCATTATGAAAGCGGTGTCAAATACGGCATCATTGGCTGGGGCAGGGCTGTAGGCTGGCTGATGGTTGGCATGGCGGAGAGCCTTGCCTGTATGGATTCCGGAAGGCCGGATTTTGATGTGTTAAAACAGTCTTACAGGCGGCTGGTGGACAAGGTAGAGGCTTACCAGCTGGAAAACGGGCTTTACACCTGGCAGCTGGAGGCCAGGGAGGGGCCTGTGGACACCTCCGCTACCGCTATGATTCTCTATGCTATCGCCCGCTCGCTGGAAACTAAGGTGCTCATCGGTATCCATAAGTCACGCATGATGCGGGGCAGGCAGGCACTGTGGGGCATGGTAACGGAGGGAAAGCTGGGCCAGTGCCTGGCGGAATGCCAGGGATTTTCCCAGTATCCCCAGGTTTATGGGGCATATCCCTGGTCTTTGGGGATGGCGCTGTCGCTGTTTGTGATGACGGAGGATGGGAAGGAAAACGGATGAAAAGGCTTTTTTCTACAAAAATGATTTCCCTTATCATAATTTGTTTGTTTCTGGTGGTTATGCTTCCCATATTCTATTTGTCCTTTTATAACAGGGCATCGGGAGATGACTATGGATATGGGGCGCTGACAAGGATGGCATGGAAAGAGAGCCACTCCCTGTTTCAGGTGCTTGGGGCGGCCGGAAAAGAAGTGAGGGATGTTTATGGCAGCTGGCAGGGGACTTGGCTGAGCGTTTTTCTGTTTGCCCTTCAGCCAGAGGTTTTTAGCGAGCATGGCTATGTTGTAACTGTTTTTCTGATGTCCGCTTTCTTATTGGGGGGCATAGTATGCCTGTTCCATGAAATTTTCTGCCGCAGGCTGCACTTTCCTTTGTGGAACCGGCTGATCATAACAGTTTTGTTTTGCTTAAACACGCTTCTCTTTACGCCAAGCTTTAAATCAGCGCTGTTCTGGTATAACGGCACGGTCCATTATACGCTTCCCTATGCAATGTGCCTTGTTTTGGCGGTTTTATTACTGCGTTATGCAGAAGAATACAGGCTATGGCAGTTTATTGGCATTTTTCTCCTGATGACCCTGCTTGGCGGCTCTAATTACCAGGCAGCGTTATTTGCATTGATAATAGCGGTATCAATTGGGGGGTGGTCCTTTTTCCGTAAGAGGGAAAAAAAAGTATTTTTCCTGCTGTTGCCTGTAGCCGCTGAACTGGCAGGGCTTGCTATTAGTATGAAGGCACCGGGAAACAAGGTGCGTGGAGGGGAAGAGTTTGGCTTTTCACTTCTAAGGGGAATAAAAGCGGTTGCTGCTTCTTTTACAGGCGGCATTATGGATATCAAAAACTACCTGTTAGAAAAACCGCTGGTATTTGTCCTGTTTCTTCTGATGTTCCTTTTTATTGCCGAGGCATGGGCCGGCATGGAAAAGCAGAAAGGGAAAAAGGCAGATTCCCTTTTCCTGGCGGGTATTTTCTGCCTGTATTGTGCTATGCAGGCACCGGCCGCATACGCAGGGGTAGGCGTATCCGGGGGTGTTTATAATATGAACTACTGGGTATTTTTGTTATTCTTTACAGCAGTGCTGGTGACAGCGGCCAAAGCAGCGGCGGCCGCTTTGGGGAAAACCCATGGGCGTGGCTGCTCTTCCTGGAGCCACAGGTATCTGGTAATACCCGGGATCGGGGTATGCTTTTTGCTTTGCATTCTTTTCCGGGGAAGCATTAAGGACAGCTTATGGTATACCTGCGTATCCTATATCCGCAGCGGGCAGGCAGAGGATTATAAAGAGCAGATGGCACTGCAGACAAGGATCCTTATGGATGATTCTGTGGAGGATGCGGTGGTGCCTTTTATTAACGACGCCCAGGGGCCGTTAATGCAAATGCCGGTAACAGAAGACCCGGATGCCTGGAGCAACACAGTTACAAGCAGGTTTTATGGAAAAAACAGCGTAATAGCCATATCAAGGACAGAGTGGGAAGAACAATATGGAAACGAAGCGGAAAACAAAAATATTAACTGATACAAGGGTGGAGTTTTTGGCTGTACTGGTGTTATCCGTTTTGCTGGTTTTCGGTGTGACAGTAATCATGGGTACAATGTCCAGTGGCTTCCATTTTGTGGATGACCATGAATTTTTAGAATGGGTTTACCAGATGAAGCACCAGAATATCAGTGTAGTGGATATTCTCGTAGGGAAGGTGAAAGCGGATTTTTCGTGGCGGTATGAGCCTTTGTACTACTCGGCGCGGATATTAAGCTGCTATATCTTTGGGGTGGACCTGAAAGCGCTGTCTGTTTTGAAGGCAAGTGAAATTGTTGTTTCGCTGGTATTTTTGTATTACAGCGGGAGGCTGATGGGTGCAAAAAAATGCTATGCGCTTTTATTTTCCCTGATTTCTATGGTAGGGTACCAGTCAGCGGTGTGGTGGAAGCTCGGCCCCCAGGAAGCCCAGTGTACAGCGCTGTTTTCTACTGGGCTATATTGTATGTTAAGATATCTCCTTTACCACAAAAAAAGGTGGATGGCGGCAAGCCTGGTATTGTTTGCTGCAATGGCCAATTATAAAGAGTCCTTTATTATTTTAATGCCATTTCTCATGCTGTATGTGCTTTATCATCAGCTTAAAGGGGAAGATGGGCTTACATGGGGGAAGCTTTGGCTGGCAATAAGGGAAAGGCTTGGGTATCTGCTGGCGTTGGGAATGATATTTCTGGTTCCGGTACTTGTAATTGTATTTTATGTTGGGACTAACAATTATGGGGCAGTAGGGCTGGATGCCTCGGAGCCGATTGGGGTTTATATTGAAGCCATCAGCAGGTCCCTGGCAGGGGATTTAAAGTGGTTTAAACGCTTCGGTGTACTTTTTGGTATAATTTTACTGACCTATTATGAGGAATTAAAAAAACTCTGGAGGGAAATGCTGCTGGCGGCTGCCTTTTTGCTTCCGCAGTTTATTATTTTCGGGCGTTCCGGGATAGGGGAGCGCTATGTGCTTCCCAGCTCTATTGGATATGCTTTTTTCTTTGTCCTGGTAATCACAAAATGGAAACCGTTATCCGGCAGGCGGAGGTTTGTATATGTTACGGGATTATTGCTGCTTTTGGCGGCCCATGGCAGAGTCATGCTCAGGGAAGCGGATTATTTCAGGTACAGAGGTGAAAGTATTAACGCTATGCTGGAAGCAGTTAAGGAAATGGCGGGGGAAGATACGAATGTTTTGGCCTGCTTTAGGCCAAATGAGGAGGGAAACCTGACCATTAATTATTGGTTGAAGCTGCAAGGCTTTGACAATGTATATTATTGGGATGAGGAGCGGAAAATTATCAATAAGGAATGTGACATCAACCTCCGCTATGATGAAGAATATTATGAGGAACAGAGCTTTTCGGATATGGACATTGTGGTCATGTATAACAGAAAAGACAGGCATTGGGCCTATGATTTGAGCCTTGACCTGTCAGATTTTCAGGAAATACCCTGTGGTACATTGACTATGTATGTAAGAAATGGCAGCCTGGGACAGATGGTATACCCCCAGGTAGAAGAGCTTCGGATCAACTTTTGATAATAGGTGCCGTTTGGGCAGGAGAATGGGATGATCATAGTACAAGTGGCAGGGGGGCTTGGGAACCAACTGCAGCAATATGCCCTATACCGGAAATTTGTCAGTATTGGAAAAGAGGCAAAGCTGGATATTTCCTGGTTTGAGGAAAAAAACCAGGAAAAGCTGTCGGCGGGGAGGAAACTGGAATTGGCCTATTTAAAAGGCGTTGTTTATGAAGCTTGCTCCCCGGCGGAAAAAAGGGCGTTGGTGGGGGGGAAGGGAATACCAGGAAAACTCAGGAGGAAACTGTTTCCCTCCACCATACGCCTTTTTCAGGAAAGGGGCATATTTCATCCGGAATTGCTTTCCTTCCATAACATGTATATCAGCGGCTATTTTGCCTGCGAAAAGTACTATGCAGATATTTTAGGGGATTTACGCAGTCAAATCCGGTTCCCGGAGGGCGGAAATCCCCTCAATCAGATATACGCGGGAGAAATGGCAAAATGCGGGTCCGTAAGCATCCATGTAAGGCGGGGGGATTACCTGGATGGAATCAACAAGGAAATGTTTGGGAATATCTGTACAGAGGCTTACTATGGCCAGGCTGTTGAAATGTTGAAAAAGGAAATCCCAAAGGCTCATTTTTATGTTTTTTCCGATGATATTTCTTATGTGAAGGAGCGGTATCAGGGAGAGGAATTTACGGTGGTGGATATTAACCATGGCAGGGACAGCTTTTATGATATTTGGCTGATGAGCCGGTGCAAACATAATATCTGCGCCAATTCCACTTTCAGCTTTTGGGGGGCAAGGCTGAACGGGAATCCCGATAAGATTATGGTAAGGCCTGCCATCCATAAAAACAGCCAGACGTTTGTGAAGGCGGAAATGGAAGGGCTTTGGCCAGGATGGCGGTTTATTGATTCCCAGGGTAAGATACAATGATGGATAAGAAAAGAGATATTATCAATAAAATAGCATACGGAAGCTTTTATGGGGGAATAGTGATTGAGGCGCTGCTGGTAATCATTGACAAAAGCGCTTATACGAATCCCATAGAAGGGCAGATATTCCGGCTGACTTTCCTGCTGTTCCTGGTAAAAGCCTGCTTTACCAGATATTCTGCCAGGGAGTATGCGCTTATTCTTTTTTTGGGCGCAGTGGGGGCACTTTCCTATTTCGCCACAGGAAGGAATGAAGCCCTCCGGCTGGTAGTCCTGGTGGCGGCATGTAAAAACGTGGACATGAAGAAATGCCTTAAGCTGGTATTTTTCCTGACCTTGGCAGGCTGTGCCGTTATTATCCTTCTTTCCCTAAGCGGTGTATATGGAGCGGCTGTGCTGACCCAGGATTATGGGCGGGGAAGTGTGGAAAGCAGGTATACGTTGGGAATGGGGCACCCCAATGCCCTCCATTGCATGGTATGGTCGCTGATATTGCTTGGCCTGTACCTGTATGGGGAAAAGATGAAATGGTATTATTTTGCGGCTCCCCTGATATTGAATTATGTTTTTTTTCTTCTTACAGACTCAAAAACGAGTTTTCTGGTAACGGGGCTTACTATAGTACTTACCATGCTGCTGGTTCTTGTCCAAAGTGAAAGGTTTAAAAGGCTGTGTGTGGCCGCCGGTTATCTGGGAGTGATATTTTGCGTGGGAATTTCGGTTACAATTGCGGCTAATGCATACCGGGTATATGACTATGTGTGGAATGGGGACAGGTCGGAAATTACGCTTCTTTTTGTAAAATTAAATGAGATTTTTAACGGAAGGATAAGGATACTTGTTGAAAACGATGGCTTTGAGGGGACTGTTGGCACCTGGAGCCTGTTTTCCCGGCCGGAAAACAATTACTTTTTTGATATGGGGTGGATCCGCCTGTTCTATTGGTTTGGCATAATTCCGGCAGGCGTGTTTCTGGGAGCACTGTTGTTGCTGATGGTATACTGCTATAAAAAGCAGGATTATATGGCGGCAGTTGTAATCATTTCCATTTCGGTATATAGTGTAATTGAAGCCCATGTATTTTCTGATTATCTGGCAAGAAATTATATATTTTTTCTTTTGGGTGCATATTGGCATCAAATGTTTCCCATTATAAGAAGAGATAAGGAAAAAGGAAAAAAATGAAAAATACGGAATTGACATACTGCAGGATTCTGGGAACAAAGATTAACGTGACAGATATGGAAAAAACGGTTAAATTTTTGGAGGAAAACCTGGAGGGGCTCCGGGGAAAATATATCTGTGTTTCGAATGTCCATACCACGGTGATGGGATTTAGGGATAAAGAATACCAGAAGGTGCAGAACCTTGCGGCAATGGCACTGCCAGACGGGAAGCCTTTGTCTATTGTAAGCAGGGGAAGGGGCTTTAAGCAGGCAAGGCGGGTACCGGGGCCGGATTTGATGCCCAGAATATTTGAGCTTTCCGAAAGGAAAGGGTACCGCCATTATTTTTATGGGAGCCGGCAGGAAACCCTGGAAAAATTAAAAAGGAAATTATTGGATCAATACCCTTATCTGCAGATTGCCGGCATGTATTCCCCTCCTTTCCGGGACTTAACCAGGGAGGAAGACCAGGAAATAATGGAGAGGGTCAACAAGGCAAAGCCGGACTTTATATGGGTAGCCCTGGGAGCGCCTAAACAGGAAAAGTGGATGCATGCCCACAAGGACAAGGTAAGCGGGGTTATGGTCGGCGTGGGGGCGGCCTTTGATTTCAGTGCCGGGACAGTAAAGCGGGCTCCCAAATGGATGCAGGAGCTGTGCCTGGAATGGCTTTATAGAATTATTCAGGATCCCAAACGGCTGATTTCCAGGTATTTCAATACAAATGTGTCATTTCTCTGGAATGTCCACAAAGAAAACCGTAGCCTGCGAAGGCAGAGGGGGTTAAAGAAAGATTCCCTGAAAATTGCCATGATCGGCCATAAACGCATACCCAGCAGGGAGGGCGGCATTGAAATTGTGGTCAATGAGCTTTCGGTGCGGCTGGTTTTGGGAGGACATCGGGTAGACGCTTATAACCGCAGGGGAGCCCATGTTTCCGGCAGGGAATTTATACACAGGATTGGGAAAAACTATAAGGGGATCAGGATTTTGACCATACCCACTTTTGAGAATAAAAGCCTCAATGCCATTGTATATTCTTTTTTTGCCTCGGTGCGGGCGTTATTTGGAAAATATGATGTAATCCATTATCATGCGGAAGGCCCCTGCGCCATGCTTTGGCTGCCGAAACTTTTTGGGAATAGAATCGTGGTAACAGTCCACGGCCTTGACTGGCAGCGGGCAAAGTGGGGCGGTATTGCTTCCGCTGTGATTAAGTTTGGGGAAAAGCTGGCGGTGAGATTCGCAGACGAAATCATAGTGCTGTCTGATAATATGCAGAAGTATTTCATGGATACTTATGGAAGGGACACCGTTTATATTGCCAATGGCATTTCCAGGCCGGAAAAGCGGGAAGTACAGGTTATAAAAGAACAATGGAACCTGGAGAAAGACCAATATATTTTATTTTTGGCAAGAATCGTGCCGGAGAAGGGGGCGCATTATCTGATTGAGGCCTATAAGCAGTTAAAAACAGATAAAAAACTGGTGATTGCGGGGGGGAAAAGCCATTCCATTGATTATATGGACAGCCTTTTTCAGATGGCGGGCGATAACAGGAATATTATCTTCACGGATTTTGTAGGCGGAAGGGATATGGAAGAGCTGTTTTCCAATGCCTATTTGTTCGTGCTCCCCAGCGATGTGGAGGGAATGGCGATCGGGCTGCTGGAAGCCATGAGTTATGGGAACTGCTGCCTTGTAAGCGATATACCGGAAAATACTGAAGTCACAGGCAGCCAGGCGGTTACTTTCCAAAAAGGCAATGTGCAGGATTTGAGGGCGAAGCTGGAGGACTTGGACGCCCATCCCCAAAAAGTGGAGAAGTACCGGTTAGGGGCAGCGGATTTTATTTGTGGGAAATATAACTGGGAGAGAGCCACAGACCAGACAATTGAAGTTTACAGGGGAAGCGGAACTGGAAAATAGCAGCCGCCTGAACAAGTGCCCAGAGGAAATGCCGGCTGGGAAGCAGACAGGATTTTTTCTGCGGGAAATTGGTACTTGGGAAGGGGGAAGCGGAACTGGAAAACAGCAGCCGCCTGAACAAGTGCCCAGAGGAAATGCTGGCTGGGAAGCAGACAGGATTTTCTCTGTTGGAGATTGGTACTTGGGAAGGGGGAAGCGGAACTGGAATAGGAGAATCTAAATGCTGGTAGTCCATATGGATTCTGGCCTGGGAAACCAGATGCTTGATTATGTAGAATATCTTGCAATTAAAAAATCAAACCCGGACAGGGAATGTTACCTTGAAACCCTTTTATATGAGATTCCCAGCCATGAAGGAATGTTTTCCATGTGGAACGGATATGAGCTGGAGCGGGTTTTTGGCATACAAATCCCCAATATTAAAGAGAAGTTTGACAGTAATGCCTGGAACCGGATTTTAAGATATGTGGAGGAAAGCCGTTTTTGGGAAGAAGGCTGGAACTATTCACCCTACATTGTCGGGGCGTTGGCAAGGGAAGGGTTAAACCTTCAAAATCTGGGCCCTGGGGCGGGGTATCTGGATGTTTCCCTGCAGGAAGGCAGGTCCCGCCTAAGGCACCTGCTCACTGATTTTTTCCATACAGCCCCAGGGTATCACGTAAAACACCTGCTGCGGCGGATGCTGGCGGAAAAGCTGGCTGAGAAAAACAGGCGCAAATATGATATTTACAGGGAGTACCCGGACAATTCTTTTGCAGGGCATTCCCTTGCGTTTAAATATAAGGGATTTGGCATAGATGGGCTGGAGGGGGAGATCAGGAGGGCGTTTGCTTTTCCGGAGATTACAGACGCAAAAAACCGGGAAATGCTAGCCTATATCCAGTCGGTGGAAGCAGTGGCAATCCATGCAAGAAGGAGTGATCTGTTGTTTGTAAACGGGCATTGCTATCAGTATGGTTTTTTCAGGCGTTCTGTAAGATATATCAAAAAGAAAATAAAGGATCCGGTATTTATTTTTTTTACGGATGAGAACAGTGTGGGATGGTGTGAGGAGAATGAGAGGACATTTGGGCTTGACTTTGGAAAGGACAGTGTGAAATTTGTAACCTGGAATAAAGGCGGGGAGAGTTACCGGGATATGCAGTTAATGTCTAAGTGCAGCCATAACATATTTACAGAGAGCACCTTTGGGTTTTGGGGAGCTTATTTAAATGAAAATCCCAATAAAATTACCTGTGCGCCAGACAGTACCATGCTGGCAACCAATACATTTTAAATGGAAAAGGCGGATACATGAAAATATTGATTGTAAATAAATTCCTGTTCCCAAAGGGCGGCTCAGAAACCTATAGCCTTAATCTGGGGAGAGAACTGGAAAATAGCGGGCATAAGGTACAGTACTTTGGCATGGAGGATCCCAAAAGGGTGGTGGGGAACCAGGCGGGAAGTTATACTTCGTCAATGGATTTCCATACAGGGAAGCTGCAAAAGCTACTTTATCCTTTCAAAATTATTTATTCCGTGGAGGCAAGGCGGAAAATACGGGTTGTGCTGGATGGTTTCAAACCGGATATCGTCCATCTGAATAATTTTAATTTCCAGATTACGCCCTCTGTGATTTATGAAATCAGAAGCTGGGGAAAGAGGAATGGTAAGTATATTCCCATTGTTTATACAGCCCATGATTACCAGTGGGTATGCCCTGACCATATGCTGTATATCCCCCACAAAAAGGAGATTTGCTTTGCCTGCAGGGGAGGGAAGTATGGTGCCTGTTTTCAAAATAAGTGTATCCACAATTCCGCCATAAAAAGCATGCTGGGAATGATTGAAGCAGGGCTATACCGGCGGCTGGGGGTTTATGGGCAGGTGGACGCTGTCATATGCCCCAGTGAATTTATGAAAAAAATGTTGGGAACAAATCCATGCCTGAAGGATAAGCTGACGGTTATGCATAACTTCATAGATTATAAAGAGGACGGGGCGGGAGAGAAGTTCCCTGCGAAGAAAGATTATGTGCTTTATTTTGGGCGGTATGACCAGGAAAAAGGAATCGCCTCACTGGTGGAGGCATGCAGGCAGCTTCCCCACATTCCCTTTCTCTTTGCAGGGAGTGGGGAATATGAAAAAATACTGCATACATGTGGGAACATCAAAAATGTGGGCTTCCAGAAGGGGGATGGGCTAAGGCGCCTGATAGGGGAGGCGAAATTCACTGTTTTCCCATCAGAATGGTATGAAAACTGCCCCTTTTCCGTTATGGAATCCCAGGCCTGTGGGACGCCGGTTATCGCTTCCCGTATAGGGGGAGTCCCTGAGCTTTTAGAAGACGGCGTCACCGGGGAATTATTTGAGCCGGGCAATGTGGAGGAAATGAGAAATAAAATCAGCAGCCTGTGGGATAATAGCGGTAAATTGGCGGTGTATACGGAAAACTGCAGGAAAAAGAAATTTATAACTGCAAAAGAGTATGGGGAAATGGCAGTTTCTTTATATAAAAATCTGGGGAGTAAGGGGAATTCTTTAGGCTGTCTGGCAGATGGGCGGCAGAAACGGGGGAAAAATGAGTAAAAGGACATTGTATGGTACAGTGATAGTCACCTATCGCTGTAATGCTAGATGTAATATGTGTGACTGCTTCAGGGATCCGACAAAGCCGGAGGAGGAGATTACCCTGGAGACAATTAAGAAGCTGCCTGAGATGGCATTTACAAATATTACGGGGGGAGAGCCTTTTGTGCGCCGGGACATACCGGATATTGTCAGGGAGCTGTATAAAAAATCAGACCGCATTGTTATTTCTACCAATGGGTATTTTACAGAACGGATTATCAGCCTGTGCAGGCAGTTCCCCAAGGTGGGGATCCGTATCAGCATTGAAGGGCTAAAGGAAACCAATGATAAGATCAGAGGGATCCCCGATGGGTATAACCGGGGATACAATACCTTAAAGACGTTGGTGGAAATGGGCCACCCCGATGTGGGCTTTGGCATGACAGTCCAGGATATGAATTGCGGGGACTTGGTTCCCCTGTATCAGATTGCCAATGAAATGGGGATGGAATTTGCAACGGCCACCCTTCATAATTCTTTTTATTTCAGGAAGACAGACAATAAAATCGATGATAAGCTGAAGGTTGCCCAAAATTTTGAAAAGTTGATCAATGAGCTGTTAAAGAGCAATTCCCCTAAAAAATGGTTCAGGGCGTATTTTAATCATGGACTGATTCATTATATTTACGGAAAGAAAAGGCTCCTTCCCTGCGATATGTCCAAAAATGCTTTTTTTATCGATCCTTTTGGGGATGTGATTCCCTGTAACGGCATGGAAAAGAAAGCAGTAATGGGAAATCTGAAGGAACAAAGGTGGGAGGAACTATGGAACTCCCAACAGGCCAGGGAAGTAAGGGCGTGCACAAAAAAATGCAGCAGAAACTGTTGGATGATAGGAAGTGCTTCCCCTGCCATGCATAAATATATCTGGGTGCCTGGCTGGTGGGTGTTCAGGCATAAATTTTTAAAAGGCGGGAAATACAGCCTGATGGAAAATGCTTTCATAAAGAAAGCAAAAAGAGGGCAGGAATGAGTATAAAAAGCAGGCTGCAGAGTATTACTGTGCTGGATAGGATATACACCAAATGGAAGTGGAGGCAAAGAAGGGTGTCCTGGGGGAATGGGTATCCGGATAAGACATTCTTTGTGGTCAGGCGGGCCTATTGCAAGGTAGGTCTGTTTTCTCATGTTATGACCAATATGGGGCTGGTGGATTATGCCATAAAGCAGGGTTACATTCCTGTGATTGATATGCAGAACGGTAAAAATACCTACCTGGAGGATGAGAAGGTCGGTAAGGAAAATGCATGGGAATATTATTTTGAGCAGCCCTGCGGATACACCCTTGAGGATATCAGGGATGCACGGAATATTATTTTAAGCGATGGCCTGATTACGGAAAAAAACAATTACCCCGACTTCCGGATTACAGAGGATGAAGAGCTGCTGGCCTATTGGAAGGGAGTTTTCCGGAAATATTTCCGGGTGTCGGAGGAAATTTTGCAGGAGTTTTCCCAAAGGCGCAAGGCAATTGGGGAAAATACAAAGCTTTTAGGGATCCTGGCAAGGGGGACAGACTATGTATCTTCCAGGCCCAAAGGGCACCCCATCCAGCCCACTCCGGAACAGATTATAGAAAAAGCGGGGGAAATCCTCAGAAAATACGGCTGCGGAAAGATTTATCTTGCCACAGAGGATGCAGGCATTTATGATAAGCTAAAGGAAGCTTTCGGGGAATTGCTGGTTGCCCCTGATGTACAGCGGTATACTACGGCCGGCAGCCAGAATATAAACGATCTTGGGAAGGAGCAGGGAAAATATGCAAAGGGAAGGGAGTACCTGATTTCCATGCTGCTACTGGCTGACTGTGACTGCCTGGCTGCAGGAAACGTAGGCGGGACCCATGGGGTGCTGCTGATGAACAAAGGATACCAGTACCGTTACATCTTTGACCTTGGAAGATACCAATAGAAATCTTACAGAAGTAAGGGGGCAGAGGAAAATGATACCCAAAATTATTCATTATTGCTGGTTTGGCTATAAAAAAAAGCCCAGGCTGATACAAAAATGCATTGCTTCCTGGAGAACCTACATGCCGGACTGGGAAATCAGGGAGTGGAATGAGGAGAACTATGATGTAAACAAAAATTCCTATATACAGAAAGCCTATGAAGAAAAAATGTGGGCCTTTGTGGTAGATTATGCAAGATTCGATATCCTGAACCAATTTGGGGGCGTTTTTCTGGATACAGATGTGGAATTGCTGCGGAGAATACCTGAGGGCATTCTTTCCAATGAAGGGTTTACGGGATTTGAAAACCCGGGAAGGGTAAACCCGGGGCTGGTATACGGCTCTATACCAGGGCAGAAGATTTTAAAGGAGATTATGCAGGCATATGAAAGTAAAGAGTTTGGGGGAATGGTTGATGGACGCCGGGAAAATATCGTTGACGTTGTCAGCAGTGTCCTTGCCAGGGGAGGAATGAAGGTAAACGGGGAGTTTCAGATGGTGGGGAAGGTGGCAGTGTACCCCATGGATTATTTTTGCTGTTTCAACTTTGAGACCCAGGGCTTTGAGATAACGGACAATACTGTTTCAATCCACCATTATTTTGCAAGCTGGACATCCTGGCACAGCAAGCTCCACTTTAAAATAATTAAGGTGGTGGCGGCGGTCCTGGGAAAAGAGAGATATCTGTCCCTAAAAAGAAGAATAAAGGGGACAGGAACAAGTAAATGACAGGAAGGGCTTCCAAAATGAAACAGGGTATGAAAAGTTCAATTCCAGTAAGCGAATTGTGTTATTATATATTTTTCTGCATTTTATTTCTAGCCAAAATGACAGGCTTTTATGATGGGCAGGGTGTATTTAAGGCCTGTCTTGTTTTGGCGGCATTTTTTGCCTTTGTGAAAATCGTGTTAACCAGTTATGACCTGCGGGAATTTATTGCAATGGCTGCCCTAGCCATGCTGGGTCTTTTGGTCTATAGAAATTCAGGGGAAAAAAGCGCGCTGGTATTTTTGGTCACAATGATGGGATTTAAAAATATTCCGGTTCACAGGATGATGAAAATCGGGCTGGCAGTGGGGGCTTTGGGATTTGGGGCGATGGTGCTGAAGTCTATGCTGGGAATTGGCAGTGAGATTGTGCTGGCACATCACAAATTCGGGATGGATATCCTTCGGAAAGGGAGCGGGTATTCCCATCCTAATGTTCTGCATGTTTCTTATGCGGTATTAGTAGTGCTTATTTTATTTGGTATTGAAAATAACAGGGACAGGATGAAAGCGTATGTATGGACCATGCTGGGGAATTTTGTGGTGTTTTTATATTCTGTGAGTTATACCGGGTTTATGCTGGTTACCCTTTTTATCGCTTTTAATCTGTATTTTACATATAGGAAAAAGTTCTGCAGGGCAGAAAAAGTGTTAATCCAGTGTTTGTTTCCGGCATGTGTTTTGTTTTCATTATTTGCGCCCCTTATTGTGGAGCCGGACACGCCTTTATTTGATTTCCTAAATAAAGTGCTGAACCGGAGATTTTATGCGTCGCGGTTATATTTACAGGAAAATCCCCTTACTCTTTTGGGGAATAGGATTTATGCCAGCCACACGTACGCCCTTGACAGCTCCTATGTAACTTTATTGCTCTATGGCGGTATCATACTGTTTGTGCTTGTATGTGCAGGTTATCTTTATGCCATTTATGCCAGTATGAAAAAGCAGGATGCCAGGGGGCTGAGCATTTTGCTGTCTTTTGCTATTGCAGGGGTAATAGAACCGTTCCTCTTTAACCTGTCCTTTAAGAACCTGTCCCTGCTTATTATTGCGGGCTATCTTTTTTCCCTTTGCAGAAACGGAAGGAAGGTTTTGCTGTGCGGATTTTTGGACAGGGAAATCGGGATTTCTTTGCCGGAGGTGTTTGGGAGAGGGGGAAGAAATGCAGGATTAAAGGGAGAAATAAAGGCAGTTTTTCTGTCGCTGGCATTAGGGATGGCTGCAGGGGGAGCCTTTTATTTTTTGGGCGGCCTGCCTGAGACTGCCTATGTAGGAGAAAAGTATTGCGATATTGAGGGAGAGAAGACTTTTATTCCGTATTCGGAGGCAGTGAAGGATGTGGATGCCGTATTTTATGGTTATACAGCCGGGGAGGAAGGTATGTATAAGTTTGGCGGCGAGACAATTGCTTTTGACAGATTAAGGGATACGGTAAGGGTGATTTTTGTGGTAACGCTGGCAGGATACCTGGTTTGGGGGTATTGGGGCAGCCTGAAGCGGGATAGGGGAAAAGAGTAAATGGATAAGATATAATAAATCAGTAGAAACGGATGTTATTGGTAAGCATAAGATTTGGTTGTGCTGTGCCGGGGATTAGATTATAATTACGGGGGAAGAGATGGGCAAGGAAAGACATTTTTATGTTACAGGTTATGTGGGGGAAGGTGCCAGCCGTATGCTCATGGACCTGCAGGACATGGAAAGCGTTGAACTGATAGAAAAATTGATTGATAACAGGGCCATGCGCTTTTTATATTTCCGGTTAAAGCGGGCGGCAGGCAGGTTGGCTTTCTGGCCTCTTTTGAAAAATCTCTTTTACCCCTGGTTCAGCATTTTGCGTGTCCCTTTTCATAATGATATGGAAAACTGTATCCTGTTTTTTAATTCCGGGTTTCTTATGGAGCTTGACATGAAAGTGCTAAAAAAACTGAAGAAAAAAAACAATGGCCTAAAATTCATATTGTATATTGTGGATCCGGAAGTTCAGTTTTGCGTATCAAAATACAAGGAGATTATTGGCTGTATGGATTTGGTATACGCAATTAATAAGGAGGACTGTGGAAGGTTTGGATACCGTTACTATCCGTTGGTCTTTTCCAAGACAGATGAGGACACTGGCATGGGAGCTGTTACGCAAAAAGGGGAAGAGACGGATATCTATTATCTGGGAAGCGGTGGCGACAGGACGGAGGTTTTGAAGGAAATATATAATAAATGCCATGGGGAGGGGGTAAAAACGGACTTTTATGTGCACAACAATGGGACGCGGCAAGAGAGTGACGGGATTGTTTTTCAGGATGTGCCGGTTCCCTATTGGGAGAATATCAGGCGGATCACCCGTACAAATTGCATTTTGGAGCTTATGCACAGGGAGTTTGACAATCCTACCCAAAGGTATTCGGAAGCGGTGGCATACAATAAAAAAATTTTAACCAATAATAAAAAGATAACTGCATTTGATTTTTATGATCCCCGGTATATGCAAGTGTTTCAATCCCCGGAGGAGATTGACATGGCGTTTATCAAAAACAGGGAAGAAGTAAATTACGGATACCAGGGGGAGTTTTCCCCAAAGCTGCTGGTCAGGGAGATTTCACAGGCTCTGGATGGGAAAAATGGGTGAGCTGCTGCAAGCCAAACAGGAAGGACAGGAGAGGAACGTTGCATGGATGTAATAAGAAAACTAAATTATATTTTTAATTCCAAGCAGAAAATTGAGTTGTTTTGGTTATTTATTATCATATGCATTGGTTCAGGGCTGGAGCTTTTGGCGGTATCTGTCATCCTGCCGATCATTGATGGCATAATGGACCCGGAAGCCATGCTGGAACAGCAGATATATATCAGAATTTATAGTTTTTTTCATATGGCTTCCATTAAGCCGCTGATCATGCTGCTGCTGGTTTCTATGATAGCTATTTATTTCCTTAAGAACATTTTTCTGATATATATGTATAACAGGCAGTACCGTTTTATTTTTGAGAACCAGAGAAAGCTGGCGGACAGAATGGTCCAGTGTTATATGTCACAGCCATATATTTTTCATGTGTCCAAAAGCACGGCAGAGCTGCTGCGGAATATTAATGAAGACAGTGGAAACTTTTTTGGGGCTCTCCAGGCAGGGATCAAGCTTTTGACGGAGCTGATGGTTTGCGCTGCACTTGGGGTTTTTCTTCTGATAAAGGACAAAACGATTACCATTTCGGTAGTCTTCCTCCTGGGGATAATGATGTGCCTCTCCTTAAAAGTTTACAAAAAATATTTGCTGAAAATGGGGGAGAGGAACAGATATTATGAGATGTCGCTGAATAAGTGGGTGCAGCAGGCTTTTGGGGGCATCAAAGAGGTTAAGATCTTAAATAAGGAACAGTTCTTTTATAATAAATATGATGAGGCATACAGGGGACATGCGAAAAGTGAGTATACTTACCATACCCTGCTGATGATGCCCAAGCCTATCATTGAGTCCCTTTGTATCTGCGGGCTCCTGGGGGCAATTGCTATTAAATTCTGGTGGCGTGGGGCGGATATTACTTATTTTGTACCGGTGCTTTCCGTATTTGCTGTGGCAGCATTCCGCCTGTTGCCCTCTTTTAACCGGATTACCGAGTATTTAGGTACCATTATGTACTATAAGGCGGCAATTACCTCTATTTTTGAGGACCTGAAAGAGGTGGACGAGCTAAACAGGGTAAAAACTGGTAAAGAAAAAACCGTGGAGGGGATTGCCTTCAGGGACAAAATAGAAATCAGGGACTTGTCCTTCCGGTATGCAGGTTCTGATAAATATGTGCTCCGCCATCTGGATCTATGTATTGCCAGAAAAAGCTCTATTGCCTTTATCGGGCAGTCAGGCGCGGGAAAGACAACCCTTGCAGATATCATCATGGGGCTATTGCAGCCATCGGAGGGTGGGGCGTATGTAGACGGGGCGGATATTTTTGATAATCTGGAGGGATGGCACCGGATTATTGGCTACATTCCGCAGAACATATATCTGATGGATGATACTATCAGAAATAATATTGCCTTTGGTGTTGACGAGGGGGAAATCAATGAGGAAATGTTAAGCTATGCCGTGGAACAGGCGCAGCTTGCACAGATGATAAGGGAGCTTCCCAGTGGGCTGGATACCCAGATTGGGGAAATGGGAGTCAGGTTATCCGGCGGGCAAAGGCAGAGGATTGGTATTGCCAGGGCTTTGTACCATAATCCTGAGATCCTTGTGCTGGATGAAGCCACCTCCGCCCTGGATAATGACACAGAAAAGGCGGTTATGGATGCCATAGAGTCACTGCATGGCAAAATGACGCTGATTATTATTGCCCACCGTCTCTCCACTATTAAGGACTGTGACCTGGTGTATGAAATCGGGGATGGGAAGGCGGTTCAGGTAAAGGAATAGTGTAAGGAGTGGGGAGTTGGTGGGTTTATTCATATTGCTGTTTTTGAACTTGTACAGGGAACAGGATAAGACGGAAAGGTATGTAAAAGCAGTGGTGATATGGACCCTGCTGTTAACCGGGATCACCCTTATGTGGTCACTTTTTTACAGGCTGAATGCATATACACTGGCGGCGTCCTGCTTGCTGTTGGATGTTATCCTGGTGGTAAGGGTAATAAGGAACAGGAAATGGCCGGCTTTCCGGTTAGGAAGGCCGTCCCTGTCCCTGGTAAATGTTTTTCTTTTAGGGGAAATACTTTTATTTCTTGCCGTATTTTATTATGCCCTGAAATCTGTACCCTATAATTGGGATTCTATGACCTACCATCTGGCGCGGATTGCCAACTGGTCACAGAATCAGTCAGTGCTCCCATATGCTACGCATATTGAAAGGCAGATTGCCAGCCCGGTGCTTGGGGCTTATGTGAACTTGTCTGTATATATGTTAGGGGGAAGCCATCACGATGGCCTGATGAATCTTTTGCAATGCCTATCCTATGGGACCAATGCGGTTCTTCTGGCGGGAATTGCCAGAAGGATTGGGCTCCAGAAAAATATGGCGCTTTTGGCATCGCTTTTTTATCTGTGTATGCCTATTGCCCTGGCGGAGGCAACCACCACACAGGTAGATAATTTTTCTGCCATGTGGCTGCTTGCATTTATTTACCTGATGTTCCCCTTGGTGGAGTCAGAAAAACCGCTGGAATGGAACAAAACGGCAGGGGAAAGAATTCTCTATGGGGCGGCCAGCGTTGCCCTGGGGTATCTTGCAAAGCCTTCTGTATGCTTTGCAATGCTCCTGTTCCTGGTATGGCTGTTTTTGCTTTGCCTTAAAAGGAAGGCAAGGTTTTGGGTAATGGGAAAATACCTGCTTGTGGCAGCTGCAGTCCTGGGAATGATTGTCCTGCCGGGGATGCTCTTTAATGCCATGGCATTTGGCACAATGGCGCATTCAGCGGTAGGGCAGAGACAGTTAGTTGGAACCTGGAGGCCTCAATATGTGCTGATAAATTTTCTGAAAAATTTTACATTTAACCTGGCTTCGGAAAAGGTAGAGACTACCAGGATATTAATAGAAAGATTTTTGTATGCTGCTGCTGGCTTTATGAAATTGGACCTCAATGACCCGGCGATTTCTGAGGACGGGCAGGTTTTCGCTTTCCCGGATTTTCCTGCGCTGAACTGTGATGTGGCGCTGAACATGTTTCTGCTTACAGTGTCCCTTTTGCTGTTTATATGGTATCTTATAAGAAGAAAACATCAGGGGAGGCTGGGGAGAGGGTTTTCTGTGTACGCGGTGGTATCTTTTCTTGTTTTCTGTGCTGCTTTGCGCTGGGAACGGTTCATAAACAGATATATGATTGGCTATTTTGCCCTGCTTTCCCTGTTCGTGGCAATCCAGGTTTCTGATATGGGGCAAAAACTGAAAAAACAGGTATGGCGTTTGCTATGTTTGTTTTTGGCTGCCGGATGCCTGGTAAATTATTATCGGGAAATACAGTATTTGCGTGAACTGGCACCTTTTACAAAGGAGAGGGGATATTTTGCATATCATGACAGCAACCGTGAAGAATACCCGGCGTTGGTGAAAGCAATCCAGGAATCCGGCAGCAGGAGTGTGGGGCTTATCATAGGAGGGAACACCTATGAATATCCTATCTGGGGAATGCTGGGCGATGACTATGAGATCAGGCATATTATGGTGGAGAATGGCACAGGAAAGTATGAGAAGGCGGAGTTTGTCCCGGACTGCATTCTAATGGAAAGATATGAAACAAATTGTATCCGATACCATGGGAAGGATTACCATCTGGCGGCCGGCAGTGGGGACGGGAGGTTTGGATTATATTTGGTGGTTCCGGCATAGCAGGGGGAGCGAAAGGAGCAGCAGTTGGTTGTAGTTCTGGTTAATTGGCTTATTATTTTTGGGGCGGCGCTTATTTTTGGGTTCGGAGTGGCAGGCCTGTTTGGCAAGGAATGCAGGCAGTCGGTTGGCAGCCTGGATCTGCTGCTGGCAGCAGGGCTTGTGGCGTTGGATGTGTATGCCCAGGTGTTCAGCATTTTTTACAAGGTAGGGGCAAGGGCTTGCCTGGCTTTATTGGTTGCGGGCATAGTGGCGATAGGGTTTTATTATTGGCGGAAAAGTTTCTCTCTTAAAAGTATGGCGGCCTTTTTGGGGAAAATATCTGCGGTACAATGGGGCGTTGCGGTTATCTGTGTATTGGCGGCGGCACTGTTGACTGCCCAAAGTCCTGGGGTTTATGATACTTATTTATACCATGCCCAGTCAATCCGGTGGATAGAAGAATATGGTGTGGTGCCAGGTATGGGCAATCTGCATAACCGGCTGGCATATAACAGCGCTTTTATGCCCCTTCAGGCACTCTTTAGCCTGAAATGGCTTGGAGGGCAGTCCCTCCATGGGATGAATGGGTTTTTGTGCTGCATGTTTTCGGTATATGCCCTGGGGAGCAGCCATGTGGTAAAAAAGCAGCCCCTTCAGCTTTGTGACTTTTTTAAGGCTGCAATGGCAGTGTATATCTGGCTAAACAGGGAGGTAATGTCTTCCCCTTCATCGGACATTCTCCCTATGCTGCTGGTTTTATATATTTGTGCCAAATGGAGCGAATTTACAGAAGCCGGGATTAGGGAAGCAGAACCCTATGCGTTCCTTGGTTTGCTGGGTGTATGGGCTGTTACGGTTAAATTATCTACCATGGCCTGTGCGCTTTTTGCGGTTTATCCCTTCTTTGTACTGGTAAAGGAAAAAAGATGGAAGACGGTTTTGGGGTATATGTTCTCCGGGGCGGCAGCCGTAGCACCCTGGGCGGTGAGAAATGTCATAATCTCCGGCTATTTATTATACCCCTATCCCCAGCTGGACTTTTTTTCCTTTGACTGGAAGATGCCGGAATCTGTGCTTACCTGTGACAGCAGGGAAATTATGGTATGGGGGCGGGGGATCAAGGATGTTTCCCTGTACGATATGCCTTTCAGGGAGTGGATTCCCATATGGTTTTCGGGGCAATCTGTGTTTTATCAGGTGTTAATTGTGCTGGGGCTGGCTGCCGCTGCCGGAGTTGTGATGCTTTTGCTTAAGGGGGTGGGGCAGAAGAATAAGGGATTGCACAATATCTTGCTGATTTTTGTGCTTTCAGGCCTGGCAGTATGGATTTTTACCGCGCCGCTGATGAGATACGGTGTGGTATACCTTCTTCTTCCGGTATGTATTGTGTTTTCGGCCATATTTACGCAGGGACGGCGTGGGAGCCAGTTTTTCTCATGGATATTTTTTCTGGCGTTTATGGCTGGAGGGATATGGACAGCCTGGCAGGAGTTTGACAGGGACAATCTGGTAGGGCAGGAGGACTATGAGTGGAGGGAAACTGCGGTGGTAGAATGGCAGGGAATACAAATAGCAGTTCCGGTAGGGAGCGACCAGTGCGGTTACCATGCTTTCCCCGGCACGCCTTACCAACAAGTGCTGGAATTGATTGGGCTCCGTGGGGAAGATGTGGGAAGCGGATTCCGGGCAAATGAAAAATATTTTGAAAAGAGACTGAATAACAGCGGGCGTGAGTGGTAAAATGGCTAGGATACCATAGAGGGAAAACATATGGCGGCAAAAATCTTGGAAAAGCTGAAAAAAAGGGAGTTTATAAAGGGGCTGGCTTTGGCGGGGCTGGTATTCGCGGTGCTACTGGTTTTGTTTGTGGTGGAATTTTATGGGAAAATTCCGTATTTTGCCACCCATATGGGGTACGATAAGGAAGAGCAGGTCATTTATTACCTGGCAGAGGAAGATACAATAGTACAGGAGTTTACAAGCCCCAAAGACTTTGATATGGCTTTTTTACATTTTTCAGACCATGAGCTGTCTATTCCCGGGAAAACTTTCATTTCCGTTATGGAAAAAGAATCGGGGAGGCAGGTTTGCTATGTGGAAAAACCCAATACGGATATCCACTATGGGAGTGTGGTGGAGCTTGTATTTGAAGAAAAAGGAAAGGCAGGGATACCCTATGTCGTTTCGGTTTGGTTTGAAGAGATGGGGGAGAAGGGCCTGGGGATTTTCGGGATTCCCTTGGAGGAAGAAGGAAAACCGGCAGTGGTTAATGGGGTCAGGAGGGAGTATCGCATATTGGTGGGAACCCATACCTATACCAGCCGTTTTGCCAGCCTGATTGTGTGCATAGGGCTGATGGGGGGGATTCTTTTGCTCACCAGTGTTATACTGGTTACCCAGACAAAGCTGAGAGAAGAATATTTGTTCCTTGGCATAGGGATCCCTATGGGGGTGGCGTTATTGATGTTTTTGTCGGTCAATATGGTACATGATGGAGCCACGCACCTGGCCAAAGTATATCATTATTCCAATGTGCTTTCCGGGCGGGGCAGCCAGGATAAACAGGGAACGGTTTTGTTGCGGGGGGATGAGGCGGCGGCATTTGAGGAGCTGTATGATGAAAACCATAAGGAATACCTTGCCATGGAAATGTACTGGGACACAGCGGAGCAGTTCTGGGAGAAGCCAGGCCCGGGGGAGATGGTTTACAGCCATAAGTACCGGGAAAATAACGCATCCAGTTTTCTGGAGTATTTTCCCAGTATTATAGGTATGGCTTTGGGGAGAATTCTGGGAGGGAGCGCAAGGTTTAATATACTGCTTGCCAAGATGTTTTCCTTTTCCTTTTATGTATTGCTGGTGTTTTATGCAATCAGGATCAGCCCTCATCTGAAAACGGCGATTGCCTTTGCTGCCCTGTTACCCATGAGCATGTACCAGGCGGCAGGCATTACCTATGATTCTGTGGTTATGGCGGCCAGCATGCTGGTGTTTGCCTTGTTTATGAAAGCCAGGACGGAACCGCTGGCGGGGAAGGAAAGGCTCCTGCTGCTGGGGCTGTCTGTGGTTCTGGGGAGCTGCAAGGGCGGTTTTTATCTGCTGTTGCTATTGCTGTTTGCGGTTATCCCAGTAAAAGTATTTGGCAGTGTGAAAAAAAAGCTTACTTTCTGTCTTGGAAATCTTGCTTTTGGTGCAGGAGGATTAACCATAACCTATCTGGGGGTCTATCTTCCGGAGATCCGCAAGCTTTTTGCCCAAAAGGCAGAAAGTGCACAGATTGCCCAGGCAGGCGCGGCAGCAGGGGGCAGGGCACTGGATATGGTGCCGGAAACGCAGACAGCGGCCTGTGGGATTGGTTATGTATTTGAAGAGCCTTTTCGCTTTGCCAGGATGCTGGTGGCCACGCTGGTCCAGGAGATTGACCAGTATGTGGGGAGCCTGGTAGGGTACCGGATGGCCTGGTCAGACGGATTGGTCCCGTTGGTTCTTGTTTTTGGGTTCCTGGCACTGGTCTTAATCGCTGGCACAGATGTGGAGGGGGCACCGGCGGAAGTGGCAGCCAGGGAGAGGCTGGTGGCGGCCTTTCTTTTGGGGCTGGAGGCGCTGGGGTTCCACATATTGATGCTGGTGGAAACGCCTTTGGGGGCAGGGGTAATCAAAGGTGTGCAGGGAAGATATTTCCTTGCATGGGTCCCGGCACTGGTATTTGCGCTGCATGACGGGCGCAGGAAATATGATGCCCAGGGAATCAGGAGGCTGTATGTCTGGTATGCGGTAGCGGAATTGTTCTTTCTGTATTCTTTTTTAAAGATATTTTTGGGAATTGTCCATTGATGGGGAAGGGACAGGAAGGAAGTTAAAACGGGAGAGTAAAAGTGATGGGCGTAAAGGGAAGAATCATTGTTGCCTACTTGGCGTCAGTTCTTTTTTATGGTGTTTTTGTTTCTTTTTTTACATCAACTGTCCACGCGGGGGTGGACGAGGATATTTATCTGGCGTTGGCAAAATCCTTTCATTATTCGGGATGCTTTGAAATAGAAGGACAGGCGGCAAGCTATAGCTGCGTCCTTTATTCTATGTTGATTTCCGTTGCCTACTATTTTTATTCCCCGGAGAATATTCTGCTTTTTATGCGGCTGATCGGGGTGGCTGTTATGTGCTCTGCCATATTTCCCATCTGGCTTCTGGCAAAGGGGTTATTAGGAGATTCCCAAAGAGCCTTCAGGATCAGCTGCCTTTCCCTGTGTTTTCCTTATATGTTTGACTGCGCGTATCTGATGCAGGAGGTCTTAAGCTACCCCCTGTTTCTCTGGGTATTGTATTTTTTCTATTGCTCTTATAGGTTCTGGGACAATAAAAAAGGGAACTCCTATATGATGCTGTGTGCTGTGTTTTCTGTATTGTGCCTGTTTACCAAAACTTATATGTTCTTTATTCCGGTGGCCATTAATGTCTTGCTGGTGTTTGATAAATTGATAGCAGGGCAAAAATGGAAGAAGGTACTGGGGAAGGCTGCTAGCTATGATGGGGCTTATTTGCTCACAGGGGCGGCGCTCTACTTTGCAATCAGATCCCTGAACGGATTTCAGCAGGGAAGCGACCATTATGGTACGCAGTTCATGAGCCTGTTCCCAATGAATGCCAATACGTTCCTAGGAGGCGTGCTTGGCATATGCTTTTATGTATCCTTTCTCTTTTTGAATATGGGGGTGCTGCCGCCCCTGTCGCTGTTTGCATGTTATAAAAAAATGACCGGGCATAGCCAGAAAATGGCGCGGTTTTGTATCCTATCCCTGATATTTCTTGTGCTGGAAATTGTTATCTTAATTGTGCTCACTGAAGAAAGGGGGGAATTGCTGCCCCATAAGTTCCTTTTCCGTTATTTTCACATATTTGTCCCCATAGTGACTATTCTATTTGCCAAGAGGCATTGGAGGGTGGATTTCCTGGAAAATAGGAAAGTTGGGATTGCGGCTGGTATATTTTTACTGTTTGCCTTCTGTTATTTTCTGGTGATGAAGGGAGGCACAAGACAGGCGATTATGGACGGGCATTTTTTCCTGCTGCTGGAAAATATCACCAAGTATATCTTGCCCTTTGCAGATGCGGTTATTGTGCTTATTTTGGGAGTGCTGTTTGGGGTTATCGTATGGGCGGCATGGAACGGGAAGAGGGAGAGGCCGGGAAGGATTGTTGGGATGGGGATTGCGGCAGTTGCTGCCATGGCAATTATTAACTGCTTCCAACTTCCTGTATATTCAAATAACATAGCCTCCGGGAAAATAATACAGAAAGACGCTGTAAGGATGGCAGAATATTTGAATGGGGAAAACTATGACTTTATTTATTATGTAAACGGTGGGAATTACTATCTGAGGAATTTTTACGGTTATTTAAGGCAGCCCTACAGGGCTGTGCCAAAGGAGAAGCTGGAAGAGGAAATACAAAAAGGTGGAAGGGGGAAAACAGTCGTTATAGCTCCCAAAGAAGTTTTAAATGAAATTGATGGGCTGAAGGCTGTGGAAATTGAAACAGAAAAGTATACTTTATATACAATTTCCTGAATATATGATATACTTAATGAAAATTGGAAAGAAATAGGGAAAATACATGGATAATGTAGCGGTGGATTTACTCTGGCTCCGTCCGGGAAAGGTAGGCGGTACCGAATCTTATATCCGGAATCTCCTGGATGGCTTTTCTGGCCTTTTAGAGGATTTTTCGCTGACGCTTCTGGTTTCAAAAGACAATGCGGAAACCTTTCGTAAGTATGAAAAGGATCCAAGATTCAGTCTTTTGGTGGCGGAGATTGATTCGGCTGGAATTGCCAGGCGCATTCTCTGGCAGAATAGATACCAAAACCGTTTTTTGAGGGAGCACGGCTTTAGAAAATGCTTTGAGCCGGTATATTGTAAGCCCTGGCTGAACGGGGGGATAGATTATATCTGTGTAATACACGACCTGCAGGCATTTCATTATCCAAAATACCATCCCTTTCATGAGGTAGCGTATTCAAGGCTGTGCTGGAAAATGGATATGGTTACTGCGGCGAAAATCCTGACGATTTCCGAATGGGTGAAGGAAGATATTGAGAGAAAGTACCACCGGAATGATATACAGGTTATCTATAATCCTATTTTAGTAAAGAGGGAGAACACAGAGGGCTTTTCTGCTATACAGAAAAAGTACAATATTGAGAAAAGGGGTTTTTTCTATACAGTAGCCCAAATGATACCCCATAAAAATATAGGGACACTGATTAAGATGATAGATCAAATTGTGGCAGAGAAAAGGGGCTTGCCGGATAAACTGCTTGTCAGCGGAGTAAGTGGCAATGCGCAGAGGGATTTGCAGAATGAGATTCAGGGCAGGCACCTGGAGGGGCATGTACTACTCACTGGGTATATCAGCAATAAAGAGAGAAATGCCCTTTATCAGCATTGTCACACCTTTTTGTTTCCCAGTGTGTTTGAAGGGTTTGGAATGCCGCCTGTGGAAGCAATGTTCTTTGGGACGAGGGTGGTTGCTGCCAAATGCACGTCTGTTCCAGAGGTAACACAGGGAAAGGCGGTTTATGTTGAAGATCCCTATTCTGTAGAGGAATGGATTGAAAAAATCAGGCTGGGGGAGAACCACAGCGGGGAGGTGGATTTTTCCCTGTATGATTCCCGGAGGATTTCACGCCAGTATCTGGATATATTAAAAGAACCGGTGTGGAAGAAGAATAGAGCAACGAAAGGTTAGAGGGCTTGAAGGCTATGAAAGTGGTAATTTTGGCAGGTGGGCAGAAAAGCACCATCAGCAATGAGCAGGAGGATATCCCCAAACCTATGGCTGAAATTGGCGGGAAACCAATTTTATGGCATATTATGAGGGGCTTCTCTGCATATGGATTCCATGAATTTGTGATATGCGGCGGTTACAGGGTAGATCTGATCAAGCAGTATTTTATGGATTATTATATTTACCAGTCTGATATTACGGTAGACCTTCAGAGCAACACAATAGAAATCCACAAAAAACGTACAGAGGACTGGAAGGTGACAGTGGTGGATACAGGGCTGTATTCCTCCACCGGGCAGCGGGTATCAAAAATCAGGGAATATATAAAAGAGGACAGCTTTTTATTAACCTACGGAGATTGCCTGTCAGATATTTCCATTGATGAACTGGTGGCGTACCACAAGGCAGAGGGAAAGATGGCAACAATGGCGGTGGCCAGGCCCACGGGCCGAAATGTAACGGTTGCCATTGATGAAAGAGGGCAGGTTATAAGGAACAGTAAAGCGCCAGGACACGAAATGGCGTGGACCAGTGCCAGTGTTTATGTTTTAAACCAGAAGGTATTTGATATTTTGGTTGGCAATTATGAGGTGGAGCAGTTGTTAATGGATAACCTTGCAGACAGAAAGCAGCTTTCGGCATATAAGCATTATGGCTTCTGGACGCCGGTGGAAACTTACCGGGACAGGGTCAATATGGAAAATTTGTGGAATGCCGGTATGGCACCTTGGGTAAATTGGCGCTGAAAGCCGGAAAGGGGTTTAGGGCAATGAAGGTAGTGATCCTGGCGGGGGGGAAGGGGACAAGAATCAGTGAAGAGTCCCGGATAAAGCCGAAGCCTATGGTAGAGATTGCAGGGCGTCCGATTCTGTGGCATATCATGAAAATATATTCCGCCTTTGGCTATCATGATTTTATTATCTGTTGTGGCTATAAAGGGCATATGATCAAGGAATTTTTTACCCATTATTATCGTTACCAGACGGACAGCACTTTTAATATCAGGGAGGGGACTGCCATATCCCATAATTCCAAAGTAGAGCCGTGGAGGGTAACCTTGGCGGATACAGGGTATGATACACCTACGGCAGGCAGGATTTTGAGGGTCAGGGATTATATTGATGGTGACACTTTTATGCTTACCTATGGGGACGGAGTTGCGGATGTTGATTTGGTTAAACTGCTGGAATTCCATCAAAGCCATGGGAGGGCCGTGACAATTACTACTACTCAGCCGGAAGGGCGCTTTGGCGCTATTAAGCTGGATGAGGCAGGCATAATTAGCGGATTTAAGGAGAAAGCCAGAAAGGACCAGTCCTGGATTAATGCAGGCTATATGGTATGCAGCAGGGATATTTTTGAATTTCTGGGGGATGGCGGGGAAATGCTGGAGGCAGGCCCATTTGAGGGGCTGGCAAGGCAGGGCCAAATGGCAGCATACAGGCATCCGGGGTTTTGGTCGCCGATGGACAATATCCATGACAGGGATTATCTGCAGAAGCTTTGGGAGGATGGTAAGGCACCCTGGAAGGTGTGGGAGAATGCAGGACGTTAGGAGATAAGGATGAATGTATTAGAAAAATGTGCTGCTTATACTTTGGGGGGGGGCAACAAGGTTCTATAACTATTTTATATCAAACCCGTGGATAAATAAAAATAATAAGGTATGCAGGCGAATACGGGGAATGCTGTATCATAATATTTGCCATGAGTACCTGGCATGTTTTGGAAAACGGAATCCTGAAAAGCTATTTTATGTAATCAGGTGTTCAAAATCAGATTTAGGATTTATGGGCTTATATAACCAGATTGTATATCATATAAAGCAGGCAATTGAAAAGGATGCAATACCGGTTATTGATTGTAAATACTATCCAAATGATTACTTACTGGAAGATGAGCAGGTAGGGAAGATAAATGGATGGGAATTTTTCTTTTTACAGCCTATGGGAATATCCCTGGAGGAGGTTTATAAAAGTAAAAATGTAATTATGAGTGCTGGAGACGCACCAGAATCCCTTTTGGGTGATGTATATGACAGTTTAAAGCTTTGGGAAAATCATAGAATTATTGAAAAATATATTCATTTAAATCATTCAGTTGAGGAAAAATGTATAAGAGAAGCAGAAAGGTTGGGGTTTGGAAAGCACAGTATAATGGGGGTTAAGTGCCGGGGAACTGATTTTGTGTCAGCACAGCCTAAATGGCATTCTATTCCCCCTGATGCACAGCAGACGATTGATAAAATTGAGGAATTAATAAAAAAATGGGGAGAATATGAATTTATCTTTGTTGCTACGGAAGATGAGCAGCTTTTTGGGAAAATGAAGGCTTATTATGGAAATAAAATGATTTCAAATAAAACAGAGCGTTTGTCAGCAGCAGAAACCAAAGGAAAGTGGCTCAATGAAGTATTTGATTCTGGGGAGTATCCCAGAGGGTATAAATATGACAGAATGCTGGAGTATTTAATTTCAGTCTGGTTATTGGCACAATGTGATGTATTGGTAGCCCCGGTTGTTGGTGCGACTTTAACTGCTATGGGAATGAAAGGACAATATGAGCATGTTTATTTGTTTGAACTTGGATGCTATGGAAAATAGGCGGAAACGGAACCAGACAGAAAAAAGGGATAAAAATGAACCTTGATGCATTTTTAGAGATAGAAAGTAAATACGGACTGATAGAGGATCAGATAAACGGATTCCATTACTGGATATATTTTCGGCATGTTTTGCACAATGAATTGGAAGCTGCCAGGGCAGGCCATGGGGAAGCGCATGTGAGAGCGGCACTTTCTTCGTGGCAGCAGTTGAAAGCCAGGATAGGGACTTTGTGGTATTCGGTAAGATACAGCAGGATTCCCAAAGGGAAACATGAGATATTGATATTTAACCATGAGCGCAGGGTATGGAAAGAGGATAGTTATGAATGTATATACACGGATCTGATTGCAGAAGAATATGAGAATAGCCTGGTACTTGAAAGACCTTATCACCAAAAGCATTTCAGGCCAGTTAAGACAAGAAATCTCATGTATACGGATTATATTGAAGCAGTGGCAATGATTTATTTTTATACTAAACTATATTTATGCGGAAAAGGAGAAGTAAAGAGTCTAAGAGGAGAAATAAAGGAAAGGATTCAGCTTCCCATAGAAGAAATATGCGGGACATATGGTTTATCCTATACAATGGACAGCATATTGGATAAGATGGTAAGTGGTTATTATATATATCAGATAAAAAAGAAAGCATTTAAAAGGCTTTTGGAAAGAATAAATCCCAGGGTAATTTTGGAAGTGGTAGGGTATCATATGGACTGTATGGTAATGAATGAACTGGCATTAAGATTCCGGATACCTACAATAGAACTACAGCATGGTATGACAGGGAGAGTGCATACGGCGTATAATTACCCAAAGGATATAGAGATAGAGCAGTTTCCGCAGTATTTATTTGTTTTTTCCAGCTTTTGGATGGAAGCGGCCAGGTTCCCAATCCCCAAAGAAAGGATACGTGAGGTAGGATTTCCCTATTTGGAAAAATATGCCAGGGAGGTAAGCCGGAAAACCGAGAAAGCGGATAAGGCAATTATCATATTTATTTCCCAGTCCCCTATTGGGATAATGTTATCAGATATTGCGGTAAGGCTTCAGGGCATAATCAGCCAGGAAAAGTACAAAATCATTTATAAGCTGCACCCGGGAGAATATGAGGGATGGAGGGAAAGGTATCCGGCGTTGGCGGGATCAGGGGTCTGTGTGGTAGATAATAACCATACGGATTTGTATGAGCTGTTTGCAGTGTCCTCTTATCAGGTTGGTACCTTTGGTTCAACGGCAACCTTTGAAGGATTATGGTTTGGCTTAAAGACTTTTATTTGGAAGCCGGAGGCCACACCTGAGCTGGAATTGCTGTGTGAAAAGGGAATTGCCAGTTTTTTTATGGATGCACAGGAGCTGTGCCGCCTGATCCAGGAGGATAACGTGTCCGGCGGAAAGAGTGTATTTTGGAAGGAAAATGCACTGGAAACCATGAAAAGGGAAATTGATGAAATTATGGCATACCAGTGAAGAAACACTATATGAATATTTTAAAACAAATTAAGAAGATTTACGCAAAATTTTATTATATCTTTACACCAGAGCAGAGAAAAGGATGTGTGATACTGTTTGTACTATTAAGTATAGGCTCTTTTTTGGAAATGATGGGCGTTACCGTGGTGGTCCCGCTGGTTCAGGTAATCCTGACGCCTGACTTACTTCTTGAAAATGAAGCTTATGCCGGAGCTTGGAAAAGGTTTCACATTAACAGTGCATCCGGGCTGGTAATTTTGGTTTCCGCTGGGATTATAATTGTATATCTTGCGAAAAATTTATATATGGGGTTCCTCTCCTATTATAAGAACCGTTTTTACAGGAAGGTGGAGAAGGAAATATCCATGCGTCTAATGAATTCCTATTTAGGAAGGCAGTACACCTTTCATATTAATACCAACACTGCCACACTGCTTCGGAGTATCGTTTATGATATTACAGGGGTGTCCGCCACACTGACGAGTATTTTTACCATCATGATGGAGTGCATGTCCGCCTTTTTGATTATTATCGTGTTATTTGTGACAGACTATGTTATGGCTTTGACTATGGCGGTTTCGGCAGTGGTGGCTCTTTTGGTTACTATCCTTGGCTTCCGGAAAACCATGCGCAGAGAGGGGCAGAACGCGTTAAAATATGGGCAGCTTTGCCTGAAAGCAGTCAATGAGGCGTTTAATGGTATAAAGGATGTTATGGTCACCAAAAGGCAGCCTTATTTCGCGGGACAGTTTAACCATGCTGTAAGGGAAAAGAATAAGGCAAACGCGGCCAAAAATTTTGCCGCGGAGACTCCGGCGTATGTGATAGAAGGAACCTGTGTATCCGCAGTTGTCCTGATGCTTTGTATCCAGTCACTGATGGGGCAAAATGGTACAGAATTTGTTTCCCATGCGGCGGCGTTTGCCATAGCGGCTTTTCGGATTCTGCCTTCTGTAGGGAAAATTACCAATCATTTTAATACGATTGTTTACTATCAGGCTATGGTAGATGATGTATATAGAAACATTCACGAAGTTGAGGAATATGCAAGAACAGGAGAGAGCCTTAAGAGGCAAGAAAAAAAGGATTCTGTTGCAGGGATGAAATTCCAGCGGGAAATTACCCTGGAAAATGTAAGCTGGCAATATCCTGATGCTGAAAGGGCGGTTATCAGCCAACTGGATATGTCAATCCATAAGGGATCTGCGGTTGGCTTTATTGGGGAGTCAGGTGCGGGTAAGACCACACTGGCAGATATGATCCTGGGGTTGCTGCCTGCCCAGACAGGGGCAATCAAAATGGACGGTGTGGACATAAAGGAATTGCCGGAAACCTGGAGCCGGACGGTTGGGTATGTGCCGCAGACAGTTTACCTAACGGACGATTCTATCCGGAACAATGTAGCTTTTGGCATTTCACAAGAACTGATTGAGGATGATAAGGTATGGAAAGCTTTGGAGCAGGCACAATTAAAGGACTACGTGCAGAGCCTTCCAGGGGGGATTGATACTATCGTAGGGGAGAAGGGAATTAAGTTTTCAGGGGGGCAGCGGCAGAGAGTGGCGATTGCCAGGGCGTTGTATTATGATCCTGATATTCTGGTTTTGGATGAAGCTACTTCTGCCTTGGATAACCAGACGGAATCGGCGGTTATGGAAGCGATAGAATCTCTTCAGGGGCTGAAAACCCTGATTATTGTGGCCCATAGAATGACCACGATCCAAAGCTGTGACCAGGTGTACAAAATAGCAGGGGGGAAAGCAATCTTGCAGGAAGGCATTGGCAGGAAAGCGCAGGAATAAACAATGGTAAATATTCTATTGGATTTGGTGAATGAATCTAATTTCAGCAGCAGTATCGTAAAAAAGGTAAAAGAAAAGATACCTGAGGCATCTGTCTATATGATTGTGGGAACGCCGAGTGAAATTCCGGTGTTCAGCAAACTTGGCGAATGTATCCTGCGGAAACATACGGCGATGGGGGTTTATGATGACGGCCAGCTGGATATGAAAAATTATATACCCATTGATGATAACCTGCTTCAATATATGAACCTGCACAGTATGGAACTTATGCACCAGCAGAGACGGTTTGAGGGTTATAAATATTTTAAAATAAATCCTTCTTTGGAATGCCATTATACTGTATATATGCATAACCTGTTTTTCTGGTACAATTTTTTACAGCGAAAACAGATTACCCATGTATTTATTTCCGGAGCCCCTCATGAGGGCTATGACTGCATGATTTATTATCTGTGCAAGTATCTGGATATTCCAGTACAAATGATAAATGTAAGCATTATACAGGACAGAAGGTATCCCTTTAAGGATATTCGGTGTATGGATAAACAATTGGCTAAAGAATATGAAAAGCTGAAAAAGCAATACCAGAATACGCCGCTAGATGAGATCCCCTTGGAAAAAAAGGTGGGAGAACTGTTTGATGGGTGGGCTTCCTTAGAACCAGATAAGATGAAACCTTGGTATATGAAGGTTAATCCTTTTAAAAGAAGGCTGCGCACCAGATGTGATGAAACAAATATTATCAGGATCTGGCGTGGGATATTAGGGCCCTATTATGTGGAACATGGCTTAGGGGTAAAGTTTATAGGGGCTTCTTTAAAAAAGATACCCCAAATGCTCGGAATGGTCCCAGTAGCGATGAAGCGGTGGAAAGAGGCGGCCCCGCTGAAACGTGCCAGCCTTTCGTTAAGGGATTTTTATAATTCCCTGGCAGTGGATCCGGTAGCGGGGGAAAATTATATCTATTTTCCTTTGCATTTTCAGCCGGAAGCAACTTCTAACCCCATGGGAGGGGACATGTATGCTGATCATATGATTCCACTTGCGATATTAAGCAGGGCATTGCCGGATTCTATGAAAATATATGTGAAAGCCCATCCGGAGCAGCTTGCATTAATGAGGACAAAGGAATATTATCAGGATATGGTTAAGATACCCAATGTACGCCTGATTAAGCTGGAGAGCAGTACCTATGATTTGATGAAGGGTTCTGTGGCTGTTTCTACCCTTACAGGCACAGCTTTGTGGGAATGCCAGTTTTTCGGGATTCCCTCCATAGCGTTTGGCTATTCTCTGAAAAACCTGGCGCCACTTTCCTACCCGGTGAGGACGGTAGAAGACTGTAAAAAGGCAATAGAACATATTTTGGAGAACCCGGGACGGAATGTAGTGAAGGAATTGAAAATTTATACTAAGGCTTTGTATAACCAATCTATTGCGTTTGAGGATTTTGAAAATGCGCTGCCCAAGCTTATTACAAATTTTGTCCGCGGGAAAGAAGATGTGCTGGAGGGCATAGAAAGATAGGTGGCAGGATGGCGGAAATTAGTGTGATTGTTCCTGTATATAATACAGAGAAATATGTAGGGCGTTGTATTGAAAGCGTGCAGCGGCAGACATACAGGAAGTGGGAACTGCTCCTGGTGGATGATGGTTCTACGGATGGCAGCGGAAGGGTTTGTGAGAAGTATGCCGCCGGTGACAGCAGAATCAGGGTTTTTCATAACAAAAATCAGGGGCCGGCAGCATGCCGTGCAGATGGGGTGAAATACGCAAATGGCAGCCTGATTATGTTTGTGGATTCTGATGACTGGATAGATGGATCTATGCTTGAAGTGATGAAGGCGCAGATGGATGAAACCGGGGCAGGAATGGTATGCTGTATATTTAAGGATATTGATGATAGAGGAAGAGAACGGCATACTCAAATGTTTGGCGGCGAATATATTGATTGTGAAAACGCTGAACAATGTATGTACCAAATGCATCATACCCGTTATCTAACAGGATCCCCATGTACCAAATTATTTCAGAAGGAATTATTTGAGGAAATTAATTTTTGTAAAAGTGTAACAATTGGCGAAGATTATGCTATGGTGGTACAGCTTGCTGAGAAAGCAGGAAAGGTGAGAATTATCCCAAGGGAGTTATATTTTAGATATGTGCGAAAGGGAAGTATCTCTCATGGAGGGTTTACAAGGCGTCACAAAGAAGCTTTTGATAACTACATGCGAATCAGAATGGAATTGATTTCAAAGTATCCGAATCTGAAGTCGGACATTATTGCCTTTCATACGGAATATGAAATGGCTGTGATTACTGCTATGTGTAGGAATGACTGTTATGATACACAGGTGATAGGCAAATTGAAAAAGGATTTGCGCAAAAATATGAAAAATACAATGCAAAATCCAAAGATTCCGTTATATATGAAGGAATGTGCATTATTGATTGCCTATATGCACCCGGTCTTTGTTTTTTTATTTAGAATTTTGCATCGGTTAACAGGACGATAATGGAATGGAAGAAAAAATAAAATATTCTATAGTGACAGTCTGCTATCAGGCTGCTGACACGATTGAAAAGACAATGGCTTCAGTAATGTCGCAGACTTATAGGAATTACGAGTATATTATTATTGATGGTTTATCAACCGACGGGACGGTTCAGAAAATTAAACAGAGGATAAAAAATAGTCAATTAAAGAATGACGTTGTTTTTGTTTCTGAAAGAGACAGTGGCCTGTACAATGCCATGAACAAAGGAATAAAGAGATGTACAGGAGATTATGTGCTTTTTCTAAATAGCGGTGATTTTTTTTATGACGATCATGTGTTGGAATATGTGGCAGATATCATTGGTAGCAGGAAGGATATAAGCGATATTTATTATGGCGATGTGGTGAGGATGTATGCAGATCATAAAAAGATTGAGAGATACCCAGGAAAAAATATAATTTTGAAACTTTTGCTTATGGGAAGGATGCCTTGCCATCAGTCTATGTTTGTGAATACACAGGTGATGCGCTATTATGGGTTTGATGAGAGCTTTTCCATTACCGCGGATTATAATTTCCTTATGCGGTGCAGGAAAGGGAAACATCCTATGGGATATTTGCCTTTAATTGTCAGCTGTTCTGATGCTGTGGCAGGTGTCAGTTCGCAGCAGGAAAATATACTGCTTATGTGGAAACAGGATGACAGGAGTTTGAAGGAGAATTTTCCTGTATGGTATTATCTTTTAGTACCAATAAAATTCGTGAAAAGACGGTTGCTGGGATAAGAAAATTCTGAAAATCCCGCTGAAAAATGATTTGGCTGTACATGTGGAAAAAGAAAATAGGAAAATATATGAAGATAGTGACAGTAGTAGTTCCAACCTATAATGAAGAAAAAAATATATTAAATATATATAATAAGGTCTGTGGCATATTTACGGAGCAGCTTTCTAATTATCAAATGCAGATTTTATTTATTGATAATGCATCAGTAGATGGCACCCGAAGTATAATTAGTGAGCTTTGTGAGAGGGATATTAGGGTTCAGGCAATATTTAACTCTACTAATTTTGGCTTTTCAAAGTCCTCTTTTTACGGGCTTTCTCAAGCAGAAGGAGATTGTGCGGTAATGCTGTATGCAGATATGCAGGATCCGCCGGAAGTAATTCCTCAATTTATTGCTAAGTGGGAGGAAGGCTATCAAATTGTGGCAGGAATAAAATCAAAAAGCCGCGAGAATAAGCTGTTATATTTTTTTCGTAATATTTATTATAATTTACTGGCAGGTATTTCAGAGACGGAACATATTAAGCAGTTTGATGGATTTGGGTTATATGATGCCACATTTATAAAGGTTCTCCGCAGGCTTGAGGATCCGCTTCCTTATTTAAGAGGATTAGTAGCAGAACTTGGTGGTAAAAGGGCTGAAGTGGAATACACACAGGAACGACGGAAACAGGGAAAAACAAGTTTTAATTTTATGCGGTACTATGATTTTGCCATGCTGGGGATTACTTCATCTACGAAAGCGATTATGAGAATGTCAACTTTCTTAGGGGGAATTATGTCCATAATTTGTTTGTTAATTTCGGTAGTTACACTTATACTAAAAATTACTAATTGGGAATATTATGACGTTGGGACAGCTGCAATTATTATCGGTATTTTTTTTGTCGGAGCAGTGCAGACATTCTTTTTGGGATTTTTGGGAGAGTATATCTTAAATATAAATATTAGGGTTATGGGGCATCCAGTGGTAATAGAAGAGAGACGGATAAATTTAAAGTATCATGATAGGGATATAATCGACTAGGATGATAAATACAGGTAAATAAGTGATAATATGGGGAATGGTTATATTCAAAGTTGGATGAAGAAAAATAAAAATACATTGGCATTCCTTTTAGGAATAGCATCTATTTTTGCCGGCTTTAGTGCTTGGTGTTTTTTTACAATATTATATAAAGGGATATTGTTTAAATGGGTAGGGGCATTGGCAACATTGTTGACGGCAATGTTTTATTCTGGAACCATGTATTTGGTTAAAGAAAATGAAAACATCTCTAAGCAAATGAGAAGCATTTCGATGGCAGGTTTGGCAGTAAGCATTATTTTGTTTTTGGCAACGGCCAGGTCTTTAATCCAGCAACGGGAGCTGGTATTTTTGGCAATTGAAGTAATTTGGATAATGGTATTTGGATTATTAATATTTGCTAATAAGGAAGCTAGAAGTAAAAGGGTGAAGTTCGCAAATATACAGAGACATTTCCACAAGCATATTGGTTTATATTTATTGCTTATTTTCACGAGTTTTTTGTTTATAGATGCCGATGCTGTACAATTTAAATGGGACGGGCTGTTATATTATACTGCTTGCAGGGACTTAACGCTTGGTTCTATTAGCAATCTGGCAATTTACGGACATATTGCCCAGTCTTATGGAGCGCTAGTCCGTCTTATGATTCTTGTGACGGATAATGTTGCGATGGCAATGATGGCAGTTAATATAATGCTTTTGCTTTTTGGTATCTGTTCCTTTTATGGAATACTGAAGATTGTGATTAAAAACAAGAGTGAATGGCAGTACTTGATACTAACTGCTATTTTTGGGTGGTCACCGTTTTTGTTAGGGATGGTATACTACCATAATTTGGATTTTGCCTGTCAATGTCTCTTTCCTGGTGTGATATATTGTCTTTATAAAAGAAGGTGGGTTTATTTTACAGCGTTTTCTTTGCTATTTTGTTTTACAAAAGAACCTGCAATTATAGTATATGGTGCTATGTGTGCGGGAACGGCAGCTTGTGATTTTATTAACGATAGAGAGTTTCAATATATAGTTCGGATAAAAAGGCTGTTTGCTAAAAAAGAGTATTATCTTATGGTAGTGCCAGGAGTAATATGGATTGTAGTGTATAGGCTGCTGGGACCATGGAGTGCAGGAGATGGAGGGTTTGTTTTTGAACCAGGATATATTGTCAATAAATTAAAAGTATTATATGTATTAAATTTCAACTGGATATTTTTATTAATGTGTATTAGTGGAGTTGCTTATTTACTATACACAAAGAAAATGAAAGATGTATATTTTTTGATACCAGTATTTTGTAGCCATATGGCATTTACGGTGTTTAGTTGTTTATTTAAGACAGTCAACCATCCCAGATATAATGATACAAATCAGGTGACACTATATTTAATAGCATTAGTAATGTCTCTATATTTCTGTAAGGGAATTGTTGCTTGGGTATTGCATGGTGTTATAGTTGTAATGTTACTGGTTTCGTGTTTTAAGACCATAGATCCTTTAAGTAGATTGTGTTTTTCAAAGTATAATATTGGTAGCGATATCATGGTTACAACTATGGAAACCCCACTTGGAGATGGTATGATTTACAACAGGCAAATGCTTGGGTTGGAAAAAGTATTGGGTTTAGCGTTGTCGGATGCTTTGGAGGATAGTAATATTGTTCTATTTCCAGCACTGGATAATAACGCATATTTTTTTGATGGCATGGCATTAGTAGGAGAAATTGTGGATGGGTTTCGTAAGGATACTGAATATTGGGATGCCATTCAGAAAAAAAGAATGCCAATAGAAAATGAAAAGGTACGTATTTTTGATGTATATCAAATAACGGAAGAAATTAATTGGGATTTATTGGAAGAACGTATAAAGGGGAAAGTGAATCTGCTATATTTGTCGTTTGCAGGAGGAGAGTTTGCCAATGCGCTTGCAGAAAGATATGAGGTGGTAGAGGAGAAAGAATATTTATATAGAGGATGGCAGATGAATCGGATTGAAGTTATAATAAATGAATAAATATACGTAAAATGATCTGGAGGAGTTAGATGCAAAGAGTTGTTGTAACAGGAGGAACTGGTTTTATTGGTTCATGGCTTATAAGAGAATTAACGGATCGTGATATTGAAGTGGTTGCATTAGTGAGGGCTCCGGGGACATTTGATAAAATGACGGGAGAGAATATTCAATTACTTCATTCAGTAGTCTATGATTCGGCCGAGTATGAAGCATTAAAACAGTCTAACAAGAAAATTGATGTTTTCTATCATTTGGCTTGGGCGGGAGTGTCAAGTGAATTGAAAAATGAATGTGATATACAGTTAGATAACATTCGCTTTTCTTTACAAATGCTGGATTATGCGAAAGAAATCAATGCAGAAAGATTTATTGGAATAGGTACTGTTGCAGAATACGCTTTTTGTGAGAGTATTATGGATGTGAACGCAAGACAGACACCAAGTGATATGTATGGTGCGGCAAAAACAGCAGCACATTATATGTTAGAAACCAGGGCGAGGATGTTGCAGATGCCTTTTAACTGGACAGTAATTCCTAGTACTTTTGGGGAAGGAAGAAAGGATAATAATATTATAACATATACTATTACATCTTTATTACGGGGGAGGAAACCAAGTTACGGTTCATTGCAGCAAATGTGGGATTTCCTTTATGTCAGGGAAGTTGTACGGGCGTTATACATGATAGGGGATAAGGGGGTGGCTTCAAAGTGTTATGGAATAGGAAGCGGTGTATTCAAACCTTTGAAAGAATATATAATGATTATACGCGATATGGTCAATCCAAAATTGGAATTGGGTATAGGAGATATTCCAGCTTATTCCGAAAAAGTATTTAGCTCTTGTGTGAGTATCTATGATTTAACAAAGGATACTGGATTTGTGCCACAGATTAGTTTTGAAGAGGGAATAAGTAAAACAATACAGTATTGGAGTGCAAAAATAAAAAATGGATAAGTGCTTTTAAAGTAGTGGAAAGCAGGGAATATGTATGCAGGATAAAATATTTGTAACACGTTCTTCTATGCCAGAACTAGATGAATATGTTGAGGAAATTAGGGGCTTATGGAGTTCCCATTGGCTCACTAATATGGGAGAGAAACATAAGAAGTTCCAGGAGCAATTAATACATTACCTTAACGTTGATAATGTAGAGTTATTGACAAATGGGCATATGGCGCTGGAATTGACTATGCAAGCAATGCATTTGGAGGGAGAAGTAATAACGACCCCTTTTACATTTGCATCTACTACGCATGCAATAGTAAGAAATGGATTAGAGCCTGTATTTTGTGATATTAATTCAGATGATTTTACAATTAATGTTGAGGAGATTGAAAAATTAGTTACGGACAGAACATGTGCCATTTTGCCTGTGCATGTTTATGGGAATGTTTGCAATGTGGAAGAGATAGACAGAATTGCCCGAAAATATGGATTAAAGGTAATATACGATGCAGCACATTCTTTTGGGGTAAGTTACCAAGGAAAGGGTATTGGCCAGTTTGGAGATGCTGCTTGCTTTAGTTTTCATGCAACTAAGGTTTTTAACTCTATTGAAGGTGGTGCTGTATGTTTTTTGGACAAAGAGTTTGGAAGGGAATTGTATCGGTTAAAAAACTTTGGCATTAGAGGCCCTGAAATTGTTGATGGGGTTGGCGCAAATGCAAAAATGAATGAGTTCTGTGCGGCTATGGGGTTGTGCAATTTACGCCATATTAATGAAGAAATTGAAAAGAGAAGGAAGATTGCAGAGTGCTATCGAAATTATTTAGAGGGGGTAGAGGGGATACGTTTAAATCCGGTGCAGAGGCTGGTAAACTCTAATTATGCTTATTTCCCAATAATAATAGAAGAAACTGATTTTGGAGCCAGCCGGAATGAATTGTATGAAGAATTAGCGAAACATAACATTATTACAAGAAAGTATTTTTATCCACTTACTAACACTTTTGCATGTTTTCACAATAAGTATGATGTGGGGAAAACGCCTGTAGCATTGTATATTAGTAAAAGGGTATTGACATTACCTATATATGGAGACTTAGATTTAGCTATAACGGAGAAAATTTGTCGTATAATTTTAGATTGCCACAGAAGGGCAGCAAGTAAAAGTTTTTTTGGTTAAGGGAGTAAAAGTGGATAGCGATATAAAGGGAAGGTGTTTAAAATGGGGTTGAATATTTTGCTGACTTCTGTTGGAAGGAGAAGTTATCTAACACAGTATTTTAAAGAAGCGCTGGGGAATGTGGATATTGTGAGTCAATGCCAAGTAGGCTGACATTGTTCGCCATATAATATATAATGGAGGGACATAATGATACCTGTAATGATAATTACACTATGCAGATATGAGCATTTGTTAAGATGTATATGTTCACTTCAAAAAAATTCAAATGCAGAAAATACAGATTTATATATAGGATTGGATTATCCGGCAGATGAAAAGCATTGGAGTGGATATAAAAAAATTGAAAAGTATCTTGACAATAAAATAGTTGGATTTAAAAGTGTAAATGTTATTAAGCATCAGAGTAATTTAGGACCAACAGGGAACTACAAAACAGTTCGGGATATTATTATCAAAAGTCATGATGGTTATATATTTTCTGAGGATGACAATGTCTTTTCACCTAATTTCTTAGAATATATGAATATATGTATGGAGTATTACAAGGAAGATAAAAATGTAATAGCAGTTTCAGGATACATGTATCCCATAACAGTTACAAATGATAATGCCAATATTTTACAAATCTCCACATATTTTTCAGCATATGGATTTGGTATGTATCGTGATAAGGATGCTATTCTTGAAAAATATGTAAATATGGAAACATTTCTTAAGATGTATTATAACATAAAATTAATGCGTAAATTGAAAAAGACAAGCCCTAATCAATTTTGTAATTTTGTAAAAGGAATGGTGGAATACACTCCAGATTTAGTAAATAATAATAAGATTCGTCCGACGGATTTGGCTTGGGGGCTGTATATATTTTTTCATAACTACAAAGTTATATTCCCTACTGTTAGTAAAGTGAGGAATAACGGATATGATGGATCCGGTGTAAATTGTTTCTCACAAAATAATATTAAAGGGGGGGATACAGGAAAATATAGAGAGTATGATTTTTCACTACAGGAGATAGATAAAATGGATAGTTTTTCCTTAAAAAATGCACAATGTGTTAATAAAAATAAAATTGACGAGGAAGTCTCTCTTTTTTTTAGTATCTCTAGAAAAGAAATGTTTAGAACGATAATTGCGTATAGTATTTCTTTGGTAATTGGAAGAAGAAACACGGCTTCAATAATTAAACGAATCATGAATGCCAAAGGAGATTAACAGTGAATGTATTAATGATGGTCAGTTGGTTTGGGGAAACTGCCGGGGCCGAAAAGGGTGGAGGCTTCCATTATGAGCAGGCAGTTGATTTAAATAGATTTTGTAATTGTGCAATTTATTATCCTTATGACAGGAATATCGAAGAGAGTTTTGTAAGCCGTATAGAGGGTGGAATCTTGGTATACCGTTCAAAATATTGTTTGCCCCAAAAAGTGCGAAACAGGTTATTTATGTTTGGGGCAATGAAAAAAATTGTTAAAGAGTTCCATCCAGATATTATACATGGGAATGTTGCAACGGAATCAGGACGATTTGCGGTGATGTTGGGCAAATTATTTCATATACCAGTAATAATAACAGAACATTCTTCAACCAAAGGATCTGGTGTAGACTGTTTTCCTCACTATTATTATGCAAAGTTTGCTTATAGGCACAGTCTCTATAATGCATGTGTTTCTGATGATTTGAAAAATAATTTAGAAAAAATTTTCCCTCAATACTTTTTTCATACAATATATAATGGAATAAAAATTTCTCAGGTAGTTAATTGCGATGTAAAGTTATATAAGAAAAATAATTATGTTAATGTTGGAATGGTTGCAGGCTTTTATAGCCGCGAAATAAAGGGGGTACAATTTGTTCTGCCAGCACTCCGTAAGATGCTTGATGAAGGATACAATGTATTTCTGCATATTATGGGGGGTGGAGGGTATTTAAATGAATATATAGATTTAGCAAAAACGCTTGGCGTATCCGATAATTGTCTATTTTATGGATTATGTGATAAGAATAAACTTTTTGCCATTGAATCTGAAATGGATTTTGTAATTTCTGCAAGTCTTTTTGAGTCATTTGGGTGTGCTATTGCGGAGGCAGCGATGTTGGGAAAACCGATTGTTGCATCAAAGAGCGGAGGGGTTGAGTCTATTGTAAATCCACAAAATGGTATTTTGGTTGAAACAGGTAGTACCGAGGCAATTTATAATGGCATGAAATTAATGTACGGGAAATATATGGCATATGATTCTAAGAAGATAGCAGAAGAGGCAAAGGGTAAGTTTGCAATTAGTAAGGTTAGCAAAAAGTATATAGAAATTTATGAAAAAGTATTGGATCAATATCAGAAAAAAGGTGGGAGAATGGGCAAGAAAGGAACTGGTAGATGATTAATGAAAGTGTTGCACATTACAACAATTGATATTGGCGGAGCTTTTAAGGGCGCATGGCGGTTAAATGAGAGCCTAACAGCTCTCGGAATTGATTCACAAATAATGGTGAGAACGCGAAGAAACGGTGATAAGAAAGTAATAAAAGCTTTTTCTAACCCGGTTGCGCAGCTATCGTCTAAGATAAAAAATGGAATAAATAGGTTGTTAGCAAGAGGTGGGATAGCAAGGGACTTGCTTGGAACAGATATTTCCCATAATAGCTCAGTAGAGGATGCAGATATTGTAGTGCTTCACTGGGTTAATTCTTTTCTATCAGTTATTGATGTAATGAAATTGGCACAGATGGATAAGCCAATAATATGGATAATGCATGATATGTGGCTTTTTACAGGAGGATGCCATTATGATAATTACTGTGGTAAGTATGTGGATAGATGTGGAAATTGCCCATTAATTTTAGGGGAAAGGGATATAGATATATCCAGAAAGAATCTTGAAGATAAAATTCATATGATGGATAAAAGCAATATTTTTATTACTGGTCCGAGTAAGTGGATTGTAGCGTGTGCAAGGGATAGCAGTATTTTGAAAAGAAAGGAAATCTGTTATATACCCAATACACTTGATACTTCATTTTATTCACCATTAAAAGACAGAATAAAATTGCGTAAGAAGTATCAGGTAAACACAGAAAAAAAGGTAATATTATTCGGAGCAGCAGATAATGGAACAAGTAACAAGAATAAAGGCTTTATATATTTGCGGGACGCTTTAAAGTATATACCAATTGATGACTATCTATTAATTATCTTTGGAAATGCTAATTCAGAGTTAAGCTTACCTTCAAATTTGGAAGTTATAAGAATGGGCTTTATTAAGGATGAAAAGATATTGGTTGAATTGTATAACTTGTCTGATACAGTGGTTGCGCCTTCAAATCAGGAAGTATTTGGCTATACGGTTTGTGAAGCAATGGCCTGTGGGACGCCTGCTGTCTGCTTTCCTGTGGGAGGACTAGAAGAACAGGTATTGCACAAGGAAAATGGATATCTTGCCCAATATCATGATGCTAGGGATTTGGCGCAGGGAATTATGTTCTGCGCGGAGCATACAGAGGAACTTGGCAAAAAGGCAAGACAGTCGGCAGAAAAATATTCGTATGATAATGTCGGCAAAATGTTTAGTGAATTATGTAGGCGATTGGCTTATGGTTAAAGTGTCAATTATTACTGTTTGCTACAATAGCGAATATACAATACGTAGAACATTGAAAAGCGTTTTGCAACAATCTTATTCTAATATAGAATATATTATAGTGGATGGAAATTCTAACGATAAGACAATAGATATTGTGAAGGAATTTGTCCCGGAGTTTGGCAATAAGTTGCAAATTATTTCTGAACCTGACAGTGGCATATATGATGCAATGAATAAAGGTATCGCAAAGGCATCAGGACAGCTTATAGGTATATTAAACAGTGACGACTATTATGAAGAGGAAGCGGTTGCATACATGGTAGATGCCATGACAGAGGATAAGTACCAAATACTTTATGGGTTTACTAGGACAGTAAAAGACGGGATTGAATATTCGATCAGCAGACGCTCCCATACATTTTTAAGTGAGGAAATGATAGATCATCCAGCCTGCTTTGTGACGAAAGCTGTATATGATGATTTTGGGAGCTTTGATTTACAGTATATAAGTGCAGCAGATTATGATTTTATGCTTCGTATGAGTATGATACCAGAAGTAAGGTTCTATCCTGTAGATCAGTTGGTTGTTAATTTTAGTATGGGGGGGATGTGTTCTACGGATAAGGCATGGCTTGATTTACTAAAGTTAAAGAAGAACCATGGTATGATAACGGAAAAAAGATATAAATGGGAGTTGTTTAAAGATAAAGTATATAGAGTAATTAATAAGATGTTTATAGAAGGATTACAGTCTAAGAAAAAAAACGGGTAGATTGGATACAAATATAATTATGCATAATGTTAAAACTTTTTTAAGAATGTTTCAACAATTAAATAAAATTTTAGATTTCCGTCAAAAGAGGAATGCAGTAGTAGTTGCAATAGTAGCAATTTTTAGCGCACTATTGGAAACTTTAGGCGTTAGCATCATCCTTCCATTTATTTTAGCAATGCTTCAACCACAGCAATTGTTGGATTACCCATATCTAAAGAAGACTTTTGATATATTTGGAATAAAGGCAGAAGGAGAATTACTTTTATTTACGGCTTTGGCCATTGTAAGTGTTTATATATTAAAGAATGGGACGATTTTATTATTTAATTTTATTCAATTAAATTTCAGAAATAGGTTAGAGAGAGATTTATCAGTTTTAATGATGGAATCATATATTTATAAGCCATACTCCTTTTTCCTGAATATAAATAGTGCTCAAATAATGCAAGGGGTCAGCGGTGATATATCAGGAGTTGCTTCCGTAGTTGACGCTTATTGTGGATTATTAAATGAAGGTCTCACAGTTGTTTTTATTGGTGTATTGTTGGTTGCGATTAATCCTGTGATTGCGATCGGGTTAATTATGTTGTCTGCAATTATTGCACTGTTTATGGTACTGGCTTTGCGGAAGAGAATTGGTGAATGCGGGGCTAAAACAAGGGAAGCATTTACGAAGCGATATAAAAGCGCTTACCAAACAGTTAATGGAATAAAAGAAGTCCATGTAATGAAGCGGCAGAAAGAATTTCTAAATGAGTTTGAGACTGCGGCAAGTGTTGCGTGTGAAAATAATACAGAATATTTGTGGATTGCTAAGCTACCCAGCAGAATAATTGAAGTGTTTTTTATATCTGGTCTTATTTTTATGATACTGATAAGTTATCATTCAGTAGCGGATATGTCAGTTTTAATAGCCCAGTTTGGGGCAATGGCAGTTGCATCTATTCGTATTTTGCCATCCATATCTAATATTGCAAATTCCATTAATTCATTGGTGTTTAATCGCCTATCCCTGGAAAATGCCTATATGAATATAATTAATATAGGGATGAAACGACAGTCAGATTATATACAATGCAATGGGCAATCTGGCGAGGTACTAAATAAAGGATTTAATATTGAATTATCAATTAATAATATTTTTTGGAAGTATCAAGAAGATCTTCCATATGTTCTATCTGGTCTGTCATTAAAGGTGAAGCCAGGAGAAGCAATTGGTTTAATGGGGGAATCAGGTGCAGGAAAAAGTACATTAGCTGATATAATTTTGGGTTTATTCACGCCACAGAAGGGTAACATTACAGTTGATGGCAAGAATATTTTCGACAGCAAGACAATGTGGCATAAAATGATAGGGTATGTACCCCAAAGCATATTTCTATTGGATGATTCGGTTAGGAATAATATATTATTTGGAGTTTGTGGCGAACAAGATGATGATAAGGTTTGGGCAGCCTTAAATCAGGCACAATTGAAGGAGTTTGTACAAGGATTGCCAGATGGGTTGGATACAATATTAGGGGAAAGGGGGATTAAGATATCAGGTGGGCAAAGGCAGAGAATGGCGATTGCCAGGGCATTGTACTATAATCCGGAAATATTAATATTAGATGAGGCTACATCTGCGCTGGATAATGAGACAGAGAATGCAATTATTGAGTCTATAGATGCCTTGCAGGGTGAGAAAACGCTTATTATAGTTGCACATAGACTTTCTACAATTGCAAATTGTGATAGGATATATGAGATAAGAAATGGGGGCGCGGTTTTAAAAAATAAAGATGAAGTTTTTTCAAATAGATAAAGGCTATAGTTGCACTATAGCTATCAGTAGGTACCACGTTAAGGGATTGATGAGGTGTTTTGTGAAGGATAAATTTATCTTTGATGTTTTTGATAAGTATAATTATATTTTGCATTATTTAAGATACAAGGTGAGCAAAATTCCAGGTATTGTCTTGCCAAAAGGATATTGGTCTAATCCGAAGATGTCATTAATAAAGGTGTAATATGAAATTTAATACAAAGAAAGTAATGATAAGTTTTCTATTTATAGTTGAATTATTTGGTCTAGTAGTTGTCAGCACTAAAGGTAATAATTTAAGAAAGGTATCTGTCTGTTTTGGCGTAGATGAACTATTAACAGCAGATGGCGACCTTGTGACCATAGACAGGCAGCCAGAGGAAGTCGCAGAACGTGTAGGTGAGGATGTTTGGTGTCCCTTACTTGATTTAGATGAGGGGAGCTATATAGTCAGGGTGGTATACAGAGCTGCCGACACAGGAAATAAGTTAGTATTTTCCCGGGATAAAGGATACTATAAGGAATATGATAGTATACTGAGTGACTTTGCGGAACTCCCCCGTGGTAATCCCGAGGGAAGGGAGTGGCAGACTTTTGAAACGAAAGTATATTTGTCTAGGCCAGCAGAAACCTTCAAAATTATGATACAGTATTCAGGGGGCTGGGAGCTAACAGTAAAAGAGATAAGTATCAGGACAGATAAAGATTATCCGCTTACTGCCAATAAGCTGTTTAAGTTAATTGTAGCTTTTCTGCTTTTGGACATTATAATATTATTGTTTATATTTAGAAATAGCCAGTGGGTTCAAAATAGATTAAATGATAAAGAGGGGAACACAATATTTTTAGGTATAATTATAATAACATTGCTTTCCTCTGCGCCGGTTTTCAATGATTATCTAGTATTTGCGCATGATTTGGATTTTCATTTATCAAGAATAGAAAACATAAAAGACGGAATTCTTTCAGGGGTATTTCCGGTGAGGATTGGGCCTGATTGGTGTGAAGGATATGGATATGCAGCTTCTGTATTTTATAGTGATTTACTGTTGTATTTTCCTGTAGCATTGCGCCTTTTAGGGATATCTCTACAAAATGCTTATAAAAGCTATGTGGTGGTTGTGAATTTAGGTACAGCAATCATAGCATATCATAGTTTCAAAGGGTTTACAGGAGATAAAAGGCTGGGATTGTTACTCAGTGGAGTGTATAGCTTGTCTGTTTACCGTACAATAGATATATATATGAGATGCGCATTGGGAGAATTCAGTGCCATGATGTTTCTGCCATTGGTAGCATATGGCTTTTATAAAATATTTTTTGTGGACAAAGATAAATGGCAGTTTGCTGGCAGTGTGCTGATCCTTGCTGTTGGGTTGTCAGGGGTTGTTAATACCCATGTCCTGTCGTGTGTAATGACAGGTATTTTTGTCTTTATTTTTTGCATGGTCTTTATTAAAAAAATATTTAACAGGCAGCGTTTTGTTGCCCTTGCCAGTGTGGTAATTATTACGTTATTACTTAGTGCATGGTATTTATATCCTTTTTTATATTATATTATGACAGGCAGTTTTGTAATTCAGACACAGCCTGCGGTGGGAATCCAACAGGAAGGGATGTTTTGGAGCCAGTTCTTAACTATGAATTATTCCGGGTCTGGGACAAGCTTGATTTCATGCTGGGGAATTAAGGGAGAAATGCCAATGGGAGTTGGTTGGGGATTGATCCTGCCGTTTATTGTATCAATTTTTCTGCTTGTACGGAGGGAATATACGGATAAAAGAAGACAGAAAGGAGCTGCTTTTTTAGTCATTTTATCAGCTTTCTCTATGTGGATGTGTACTGTTAATTTTCCATATGACATTATTTTAGACATTTGTCCGCTGATAGGAGAAGCACTGGGGAAAATAGAGTTTCCCTGGAGATATTTGCAGATGGCAACATTGTTGCTTTCTGTACTTGCAGGTGTGGTGCTAACAGAATTAAATTCTATTAATAGACGGGTAATGTATATTTTGGCAGGGGCATTATGCCTGTTTACTTTCTTGCAGAGTGGTATGTTAAATGATAACATTGCACAGGGAGAGAAGGCAAGAGCATTCAGGAGATATGGAATTTCGCAGGTATCCAATATAGCCTCTGGGAGCGAGTACTTTCCCACAGGGATTAATGTGGATACATCAAATCAAGAGCTAAATGCCAGCGAAGATGTACAGGCTGCTATACTGGATAGAAATTACAACTGCTTTTTGCTGGAAAGTATTAATTCAGGGAATGGTGCAGGTTATGTGGAATTGCCGCTGATTTATTATATTGGATATAGGGCTGAGGATGAAACAACAGGAGAGAGATTGGAGGTAGTTCCAGGGGAAGGGATGAAAGTGAGAGTGCAGATTCCAAAGAACTATCAGGGGAAGATTCAGGTCTCATATAAAGAGCCGGTCTCCTGGAGAATTGCAGAAATAGTATCAATAATCATGATGATTGGCATGTTTTTTGCAGGCAGGATTGTTTATATACATAAGAAAAGGTTTGCCAGTACTTTAGCATAGGAGAGAGAATGAAGAAGATTAGTGTATTGATTCCCTGTTATAATGAAGTGGAAAATGTGGAACCCATTAGCATGGCAGTAGTTAATATTTTTGAAAGAGAGATACCGGATTATGACTATGAGCTGGTATTTATTGATAATTGTTCTAATGACGGAACCCGGGAAAAATTAGAATTGCTCTGTGGCAATAATAAGAAGATTAAAGCGATTTTCAATGTGACCAACTTTGGGCAATTCAATTCTCCCTTTTATGGCATGTGCCAGACTACTGGGGATTGTACCATTACGATGTGCTGTGATTTTCAGGATCCCCCGGAATTGATCCCAAGGTTTTTGGAGGAATGGGAAAAGGGGCATAAGATTGTAAGCGGGATTAAGACAAGCAGCAGGGAAAATGCAGTGATTTATTTGCTCAGGACATGTTACTATAAGTTGATCAGGAACATGTCAGATGTGAAAATGATTGAACATTTTACTGGATTTGGTTTGTATGATAAAACTTTTATTTCTATATTGAGGGAACTGGACGACCCGATTCCTTTTGTAAGGGGAATTGTGGCAGAGTATAGTTCTGGTTTTAATTTAAAGGAAATTGAATATGAACAGCCTAAAAGGAGGGCTGGTAAGACACATAATAACTTCTATAGCCTTTATGATGCTGCTATGCTGAGCATCACATCTTATACGAAAGTTGGGCTGCGCCTGGCCACTATGCTTGGCTTTATATCATCAGGCGTCAGCCTTTTGGTGGCACTTATTTATTTAATCAACAAACTGCTTCACTGGTATGACGTGCAGGCAGGAAATGCGCCAATGATATTAGGTATTTATGTCCTGGGGTCTTTGCAACTTTTTTTTATTGGGTTAGTAGGAGAGTATATTTTAAACATTAATACCAGAGTGATACACAGGCCGGTAGCCGTTGAAGAGAAACGAATAAATTTTGAGGATTGTCAAAGCATGGAGCTGAAAGGAAGAGGCAATAGGGAAGATGGAAGAATGGAATAAAAAGATACCAGTATCACAGTATGGGACAAGTTTGTTAATCGCTTTTCTGGTTACACTGGTTCCAACCTTTTCGGTGTTGGTTATGCAGGTACGCACCGATAGTTTGACAGGGGAAATGAATAACCTCCGAATTTATATAATGACTGCACTGGTTTTTATGATTACCCTGTTAACGTCGGTTTTGGTTTGCAAAGTTTTTTTCTTCAGTGGTAAACATAAGTGGAATTTGCATATCACCTGTTGGGCATATGTCTTGTATTTGGGGGGCATTTTGCTTAACGTCTGGTATTTGATAAAATGTTACCTGAATTCAATGAATGTATATCCCTACATGAGCGGCGAGTGGTTTCCCTGGCACAAAAAGCCAAACTGGCAGATATTTTTTCTAATGTTCCTTATTGGAATTATTGCCATAGGAGTGAGCTTATGGAATGAAAAGGGGAAAAAAATATTTGAAGTTGCCAGGTTCCCACTATACCTGCTGGCATCTGCAATTGGCGGAGCTTCCATGTATTGTTCCAATTTATTTGCAGGGGACTTTCTGCATGGAAACGCATATTATGCGTCTGTTTACCAGGCAGTCATAGGTGCGCCATTTGATTATAATAACCAGAGTGTTTATGGGCACTATGCTATTTTTTTGAAATACCCGGTTAAAATGCTTGGAGGAGATTATACAGCATTCAATATTGTAATTGCCATTGTGGGGGCGATGAGTATATTTATGGTGGCGCTTGCGCTTGATCTGTGTGTGAAGAACCATTTTATAAGTATTATTGGGACTTGGGCAATACCTATGATGTATCTTTATTATCCTAAAAACCATTGGCAGATGTTTCCACATAGAATATTATCTGCCAGTTTTTTATTATATGTAATTGCCAGGTATTTTCATAAACGTGAGAAATGGATGAAGCTTACAGGATATACCTTGGCAGGGCTGGCCATTCTTTGGAATGCGGAAACTGGAATAATTTGTCTTGGAACATGGATTATAGCCAGTATTATTTTTGAAATAGTAAATAAAGTAGATGATACTCGGGTCAACCTGATGAAAAGTGTTTTTAGGAATATGATGTACAGTATTTTAACACTCGGAGGTATGGTCTGCCTGTTTAATTTATATAATATGCCCCTTGGAGAGAAGTGGCATGGTTTTCGGTTTTTGATGTTTCCGCTGGACGCAGGATGGGATATGCCTGGTCTTATAGAGGCGCATGCTGCGGAGGAAACCGGAAGTTTATTTGGTGCTAAGCTTATGGAATTGTGGGTGAAAATGAATAATACTTTTGCCTCTGGCTTAATGCAGCCTTTAATTTATGAAATAAGCCCATGGTACTTAGTATTTTTGCTTTTTGGAATTGCTATTGTGCTTGTAGTGGTTCGGGCTTTGTACAATAGGGCACGGGCGAATGACTATGTAATTGGACTGGCTTCCATTCTGGCTCTTGGGCAGTTATATTATTTTTTTAACAGGCCTTGCTTTGACTATCTTGCAATTGCACAATTTGAAGCGATACTGATAATGGCTATTTGGTCAGATGAAAGATCCGGTTGGGAGTATGCTTGGATGAAAAGGCCACATCAGTTTTTATTTATTTCTATATTATCAATTTTATCAGTTTTTACACTATGGCAGGCAAGATTCCGCTTTGGTGGAAGAATAGCGGAGGGATATTATGATAGTGGACCATTTAATGAGGTGCTTAGGGATATTGAGGAAAATGTACCCAAAGACACCTTTGCATTTGGCCATGGTATTGAAGAAGTTTATGCGCAAATTGGATGGAATACAGGCTGTCATGTGTCGGATTATTCAAGCTGGGCGAACAATCATTCCATAGGTGCCGTAATTGTCAATGCATCAGGACAAGAAGAATGTGTAATCTCGGTCAGGAATAAGAAAAAAAATGGTATGGTCAGTGCGGAAGAGTATATGGGATGGTGGGGGTTTGAAAGAAAAGCCATTTCGGTAAAAGAACATTGGAATTTAGATATTGACGAAACCTGGTATTGGGATATCTATTATATAGAAATTGATAAAAACTTTGATAATTATTATTATGATAAATACAAAGGCACTGTTTAATTGGTGTAGAGTTTTATTAGTAGCCAACAGCGCATCTTCCTGCGGGAAGATGCGCTGTAACTTTAATTATTTTTCGTCTCTTCATAATTCAATATAATTTTCGCCAGTGCGTCTGCATACAACTGCCTTCCAGCATCCGTCAAATGCACCCCATCTTCCAGATATTCTTCAGCAGTATAGCCAGTGATACCCAAATCAAGGTAAGCGTTAAAGAACAGGGCACCCTGTTCGTTAGCAACATAATTACAGGTTCCTGCGTAATCAAACAGAGTTCCCTGTCCATTGTTAGTGGTATTGCCGTCACCCACCAGATAGCCATCCTTGTAGAACTGTGCATACATAGGCGAACAAAAGATAATGGTAGCGTCCGGTGCAACTTCCCGCAGCCTGCTCACTGAATAACGTAAAGCCCCTCCATAGGTATGCAGATTGTAGGCATCACTGTCGCTTTGCCTGACGCCCCGGAAGAAGTCATTGGTTCCATATTCTACAATAAAATAGTCTGTCTGGGAAAAGTCAATGTGTGGATTATCCAGCAGTTCTCCTGTCCTGGTTCCCTGAAAAATATCTGTGGGAATTCTTTTTCCCATAGCGTTTGCTACGCCACACAGCCCGCGGGACGTCCATTTTTCAATATCGGATACCTCCCCTTCTTCTATGCTTGCGCTTGTGCCCCCTATAGCAAGGTTATACACATCAGCTTCACACTGTTTCGCAGTCAGATAGGGAACGCCCGTGCCATCCCGGTTATTGTCAAAAATACTGTCACCTAAAAATACAAGCTGTAGGTTATATCCCTGGGGTTCAGTCTGGTCTTCCTCTGTGATTACCTGCTCCTGTACCGGAATGTCTACATCCACTGCCGGTGTGGCTGCTGCCTGAGCCTGCTGCCCGTTTTGGGATCCTGAAATGGCGGGTTCCTGGACGGCGTTGCCCTGTTCTGGAGTTGGCGTGGGTTCCTCCGTAGCTGCTGCCTGGGGCGTAGGTTTTTCCATTACCTCGCCGGTTTCCGTAATTATTATATTTTCAGCCCTCATATCATCCTGTGTTTTTTCTTTTGCATATCCCCTGCTGCAGCCGGTTGTCAGCAGGCCGATTAGCACAACTGTAATGGTAAATATCCTTTGTCCTCTACTTGATTTTTTCATAAATTACACCTCATTTCTGCGCTGCTTTTACGCACAGGCATGAATGCCTGCCAGGCATGTGCGGCGCAAACACAAACCTGTTTTACGTTCTTTTCGAAAAATAATTCTTTCTTGATATCTAGCATATCACATTTTGGAGGAAAAACCAGTTACCCTGGTTCTTTCTAAGATTTTTTCCATGATTCTTAAACAATTCTTAATAACTTATATATAGTTTATTCCATTTCAGGAAAATATATGTCCTGTTATATTGTAAAATCCGGCCAGTACCTGCTATAATAAACGGAAAAAGGAGGTTCTTTATGAAAAAGAAACTGATAGAATTTCCCTGGGAAATTGTTATAATAATTGTTTTTATGGCCATGTCTGTTACTGCGTGTTCACGCTATACAATTAATTTCGATGAGTTTTACACTATGAATTGGTGCCGCGCCGATTGGCACGAATTTTTTTATGAGGTGCTTCATGACACATCTCCCTTCCTCTACTACTATATGGTCCGTCCTTTTGCAATCCTTACAGGGCAGAATATTTTCATGGCGCGCCTGTTTTCCCTGGCGGCAATGGTGATTCTGTGTCTGGTTGGTATTTTTTTTGTAAAAAAATATTATGGAAGGAAGGCGGCGGTTTTTTACCTAGCCATCATTTGTTTTAATCCCTTTATGCTGCAAAAATCAACAGAAATCCGCATGTATGTCTGGGCAAGCGCGTTTACCCTTCTTGCGGGGGCATACTGTTATAAACTGCTTGTTTCCGCCACCCGGAAAAATTGGATTTTCTTTACGCTTTTTAGCCTTATGGGCGCATGTACCCATTATTACGTGGTTCTTTCCCTGGTATTCCTTTATTTGGGGCTCTTTGCCTGGTATGCTTTCTGCCATAAAAAGGAGGAAATGAAAAGCTGGCTGATCTGTGGCCTGGTTACTGTGGCAGTTTACTTGCCCTTCCTGGTTATTGCTATTTTCCAGATTCGGGAATCAAGTGGAAACTGGATACCGGATCCTGGTTCCCGCCTGGCACCGTTAAAGGAACTTTTTTACACTGGGATCAATGGCACGGAGATCCTATATCTTCTGGTAATGGCAGTTTTTACCCTGATGTCTGTAATTGTCTTTCTGCGCACCAGAAAAGCGGAATATTATTGGTCCGTGATCTGTTGCAGCGCGATCTGGGGGATTACGGCTTTTGGCATTGTATTTGGAGAGCTGGTTAAGCCGATTATGCTGAGCCGGTATCTGATCATGCCTGTGTGCTTGCTGTTCCTTGGCATTTGCCCTGTGGTAAAATATATAAATAAATATCTCGTCCTTGCCCTGTGCTTTGCCTTTGCCCTGGCCAGCGGTATCCAATATCAGTCCTGTGTGGAAACGCTGGCAAAAGACCATACAGTGGATATGCTTCAATTTGCCAGGGAAAACATTATGGAAAATGACAAAATTGTACTTGTGAGCGGGGACGATTATCTCTATAACTGCACTTATTATTATATCCCCCAGTCGGATATTTACTACACAGGTGATTTCCAACCCGAGAAGCTTGTGAACGAAGAAAAAATGAATGAATTCTGGTTTTTTGACAGCGGCGAATACATGGACCCACAAGAGATTGCACAGGCGGGGCTAAGGGCAGAAAACTATGGGCATTATCAGTTAGGATATATTCATTTTGAGGTTTACAAAGTAAAACCCCTTCCCTAAAAGGTGACTTCCCCGTCATGGGCAATCAGTGAAGCTGAAACAACGGCTTTCAGCTTCATTAGCTCCATTACCAGCGCTGCTTCATCTTTTACCCGGACTTCCACAGCCATATCCAGATGGTCCTTGGTCAGGTTCCTGGCTTGTACCTTGTGAAGGGAGCAGTACTTTTGCACGATATCCATAATATCTTCTTCATTTTCAAAGCTGTCTGCATTCACCAGCAGAATTTGTGGCGCTTTTGCAATAGGGAGCCAGTCTGCCAGCAAAATTCCACAGGTAAGGATCAGGGAGGCAATTACTGCAATAATGGCAAAGCCAGCGCCACAGATAATCCCCACACTAATCGACCAAAACAAAAAGACCAGATCCATGGGATCCTTGATTGCGGTCCTGAAACGCACAATGGATAGGGCGCCTACCATGCCCAGGGAAATGATAATGCTTGACTGGATGGTGAGGATGATGGATGCTGTAATGATTGCCAAGGCTGGGAGGGAAATATTAAAATTTTTATTATAAAAAGACTGGCGGTTGATTGCCCGGTAGAGAATAAAAATATAAGCAGATAGCAATAGGGTAACCACCATACATGTGACAATCGACCTTACTGAAAGGCTGGCGGATGCATAACCCTCCAAAAAAGATTTTTTTAAAATATCTCCAAAATTCATATTCTGATTCCTCCGTAAACATTCAATTTTCTGCATAAGTAATATTTGGAAAAGCTGCACCAATGGAGAGAGTCTAACTGTATATGGTTTTTGACATAGCCTGGCAAAAAGCTATCCCATTTCACTTCAAGCACCGACATTCCTGTTTCCAGCACAGGCCGCCGGAGGGGCTGTTCTCCCAGAAAACCGGACAGGTCATTGGAAGAGGTTATATGCTCGTCAAAGGTGACCCTGACATTGCCGTTAGGCTCTACAAAGGGATAACGCACATATTCCACGATTACCACAGGCCGCAAGGACTTTTTCTGCATTTCCCCCAGAAGCGTTTTTTGGCTTGGCGTCATATGGGGGGTGATTGCCACAGCCTGCCCCTGTGCCAGGCGTTGGCATATATCTTTATCTATGGAACATGCCTGTTTAAGGGTCATCTGTCGGCTCTTACTTTTCTTTTCAAGAGTAATGCGGCCTGTATTCCCGTTATAAATCCGGATCCGGTATTTTTCCCGCTCTCCGATTCCGCTTTCGTTTTCGTAATAGCAGCCGTCGGAGGGGGTATCAAAGTAAAGGCTTCTGACCAGGTAGCATCCATTTTCTTTGGCATGGGCGTCCGGTTTTAGCAACGGGCGGATCCGTGTTTTTAAAAGGGCGTTTTCCATCCCATTAATCAGATATTTGTATTCATGCCTGTACTTATTCGAAAATTCCTGGCTCATTTTAACACATCCTCATCCAGCTCTTGTATGCCGCTGCATGCCACTGGTTCCCAAATGGAGTAAAAGTCAGTTTGGCAGTCTTTCACAGAAACATACTGGCTGGCAGAAACTGCATTTTTGCCTGCGATTATCTTACAGCTTCCTCCCTGCACCGCCACGATATCCTTTTGGCTGTCTGAATATAGGCCGGTCCCCTCACATTCAATTTCCGTGAAACTGTCTGTGATGATAACCCCGTCATTTCCGCGGATGCCGTCGCCTTTGGCTTTGGCGTAAAGAACAGTATCAATGATTTTGACCTGGTCTTTTGAGCGCACCCCATCAAAATGATAGCCATAGACACACAAGACACCGCTGCCGTTGACCGTCAGGTCTGAGTTACTAAATATACAAGCCTTCTCTGCTTTCCGGGAGGGGAAGCCATCACTTAAAATATTCTCAGTTCCTTCCTTTGAAGTAAGGATTACCTTCCCCGCATTTTCCACATAAATAGCTGCGCCGTTGGCAGGAGCTATTTCAGCGTTATCCAAAACCAAGTGGACAATTTCATCCTCAAAAACATCAATACGGAGTTGGCTGGAAGAAAGACTTCCCTTTAACACATAAGTCCCTGCTTTTGAAATCAGAAGGGTTTCCCCGTCGTAGGTGTAAGATGTCCCTGTGCCCTCATCCAGGCAGTTGAAATCAATTATCAATGCATTATCTTCGGAAGTATCGCGGTCATTGGCTGTTATTTCGTATTGCCCAACGCCGCCAGCGGCAGGGAAGGAGGGCTGTTCACTGATACTGTTTCCTACCTGTAATTCCATGAACTCCCCACAGCCTGGCAATAAAACGGAAAGTGACAGGAAAAGGGAGGATAACATGCTTTTTTTCCATGAAAAATTCATCTGTTGCTGATACCTTTCTGTCAAGCGCCCATAGGGAGGCATGACTGTCATTGTATTTTTTCAAAAACCGCTTCTAACTGGATCCCTCCTGGGGGAAGGGTAAGCTTTAAAGAAGGATCCAGTCCGGCGGCATCTCCCTGCCATCCGGCAAAACGGTACCCTTCCTTTGGTATTGCAGTCAGGGAAATGGGGTAGTCTGTAAAGTACTGCCCCTGCCAATCCCCATGGTCAAGGGTTGCGGTATTTACTGTGACATAGCCGCCCTCTGGGGTATTGTTCCTGACAGCCAGCGGTTCCAGGCTTCCCTTTAAATCAAAGGTTTCCGCCAGGCCTTCCATGGCAAAATCAAAACGATTTTTGAAAAAGTGGTCAATGTCTGCAATATAGCTGTCAAACGTTTCCAGTGTAAAACCTTCATCAAAAAATCTTTGATGGCTTTTCACTGTCTGTGGGCCGTAGGTTTCTTTCCAGTCCATCAGCTTTTCGTGGACTCTGCCATATGCGTAGGTGGTGTTGGCAATGTCCATAAAGGAAAGGCAGAATTGTTTCCTGAACTCTTCGTTTGCCAGAAAACTTTTTACCACAGGTTCCGCCAGCAGCGGGTACTCTTCCATCCAGGAAGGGTTGTCTTCATCATTGGGCAAAAGTGAGACATCCAGGTCAAAGAGCATCCACCGCCATTTTGCGTCCCCATATGCGCGGTCCTCTTTCTCGGCACTTCTCCAAACTGCTGTGTTTGCACCAAGATAAACGTCCATATTATTAATGTACAGGTTAATGCACAAATAATCTATCAGGCTCTGGACATCAACTGATTCACAGACCATTGCATAAACATCATCATAAGACAGGTCGCAGTCCATTACCATGTTCAGCATATTCTCATATGCTTCCTGCGCCTGGACGCCGCCAACCCTTGCAGAACCGGAATCTACAATCCATACATTACCTTCGCTTATCCCAAAATGGTTTCGCAGATATTCTTCTTTGTAACGTTCCCTTATATTATAAATTCCCCAATATTCACCGTTTAAAAATAAAATACAGGGGCTGGTTCCCTGGGTGGAGACATTCCGCCCCTGTGCCAGTTCCTCCAAAAAGGCATCGGTAATCACAACACTGTCATTGTTATTTCCCCCATTGCGCAATTTAATAGAAGAATAGGAGGTATCCGGAAAAAATTGGTAAGGAAACACCACTTCTTTATCGTAGATGTCCCTGCCATAGATACTGAATGACTTTTTGGGCGTTGCGCGGGTAGACTGCCCTGCAATCTGAATCCCCACATTCTGTGTAAAGCAATAGCCGTGGGACTCGTCAAAGTAGGTAAAAGACGCTTCCCGTTCCCATTCCTTTCCGTCATTAAAAGCATTGGATGCCATGTAAAGAAAACGCTGCTCCCCGTTGGTATCAACAAAGGAATCCAATAATTTTCCATCTGAAAGCCCACCGTCAGCTTTATATTGTTCCAGTGCGGCACCATTTCCATAGATACCTCTTTCCGCGTGGAACAGGTTGTCCTGGTCTGTGACCAGGGAAATCACAGGAAGGTCCTGGTATTCCTTTTTCTGGCCGAAGCCTACAAAATAAACCTTGGTTACAACCTGGCTGGCAATATTCTTCTCCTTATTGTAGCTGGCCGCCCTTACGACCGTGGCTTTATCCACCAAAAAGGAGGGGACAAAGCTCCTGGTTGGGGACAGGTCCGTCCTTGCCGCATAAACATTCTCCTGGAGGCTGGCATCTGTAATCTCCAGGGAGCCCGGAAAGCGTTCCGATTCCGGGGTGGGATCACTTCCGTCCAGGGTATAGTAGACCACTTCACCCTCCGGCGCTTTGATTGTCAGTTGGAAAGGCGTATCATAAAACCCGCTTTCCATACTGAAAACAGGGTCTGCCAGCGCCACAGTGGGCAGGGGAGCTGCGTCTGTGTTGGTGCTTCCCGGGGTTCCGGCCATAACACTCCATTTGGCCCCGCCATCGGCCAGCCTTCCGTAACAGGTATTATAAGGCAACGGGGGAATGGTAACAGAGTCAATGACCTGGCCTTTTCCATTGCTTAAATAAACAGTTTCTCCCTGGCGGGAAAGCCGGAAGCCCTCCTGCCCCCTGGCGGTACCGCTTAAGCCGTCCAGCCATACAACATAATAGCCTTCAGGGGGGAGAATTATGTGGCTGAGGGAATATTTCTGCAGATGGGCTTCACGATCAGAAAGATAATACCCTTCCAGGGATAATTCCTCAGTGCCTGGGTTATATAATTCAATATAATCTGTATATTCTCCTGTTTCATTTGGGGCAAGGGAGAAATTATTGCTGCATACCTCATTAATCATTATTTGTCCAGCTGGCGGGGAGGACAAAAGCAGGAAAAAGGGAAATGGCAGAATTATGATTCCAATTGCCAGCAGGTGCCTATATTGTGTTTTCATTCTGGCTGTGCATCCTTGTATGTTGTTGAAAGCTTCATTCAAATTGCTCCTTCAAAATTGTATTCTTTCCTAATTATAGTTTACTCATTGCACATTAGCAACCATAATTTAATTAGGGGATATTACGAAACTGGTTTATCATAATGAATTTACAGCTTGGAATCAACAGCTAAGGGATTCAGCATTACTGGTTTTAAAAGACACAGAAGCTCTGTCATCTGTTATATTAGGGGGCAGGACATGGAACAAAGGGCTGGCTAAATTTATATTTAAAGAATCATATAGTTAAGCCCCGTTAAGTTTATAGTAAATAATATTGTAATATGAAAGAAAGATATATGTTCCCTTGTAGTTGATTTGTCAGGACTATTTTGCTATAGTATACAGAAAGTACAATATTGTAAAAAGGAAGAAAACAGATGGAAATTAGGCCTATTATAATTGCAGTCGGATATAACAGGGTGCATGCTTTGGAAAGATTATTAAAAGCATTGGAAAACGCTTATTATGAGGAGAAAGTTTCTCTGGTTATCAGCATTGATTATGGTGGTGATAATAAGGTGACGGAATTAGCACATAGATTTGTTTGGACACATGGGGAAAAGATTGTAAAAACTTATCGTCAAAATTTAGGCTTAAGAAAACATATAATACAGTGTGCTGATTTATCAATGGAATATGGTGCAGCGATAATCTTTGAGGATGATGTTATGCCATCACCTTATTTTTATAGTTATGTGAAACAGGCAGTTAATTTTTATCAAAACGAAGATCGTATATTTGCAATATCATTATATAGCCAGATATGGAATGGTTATAGTAATCGGGTATTTGTTCCATTAAAAAATGAATATGATGCATTTATATCCCAAATAGAATGCTCTTGGGGAGAATGCTTTATTGGAAAGCAATGGAAGGAATTTAAGGAATGGTATAAAGAAAAAGAGGATAATTTGACTTATAGTTATGATGTACCCCATGTTGTGTATGGCTGGAAGAATTCTCGGTGCAAATATTTACTTTACTATATTGTAGAAAAGAATAAATACTATTTGACTCCATATGATTCTCTATCTACTAATTTTCATAGCACTGGTACACACATTTCTGTATCGTCTTCTTCATACCAAGTACCATTAATGTTTGGAGATAAGAAATATATTTTTCCTGCATTTGAGAAAGCAATAAAATATGATGCTTTCTTTGAGAGCATTGATTTAAAAAATAGATTAGAAAAAGAATATTTAAACTCCAGAGTGTGTGTCGATTATTATGGATTGCATCAAGATTATGATACTTATGATCTATATTTTACCACTAGAAATCTGCCATATAAAGTTATAAAATCATATGGATTGGAGCTCAGGCCACCTGAGTTAAATTATTACTATGATGTTGTGGGGGAGGATTTATATTTGTATAAAGTTTCTGAAGTGGAAAAACATAAGAAACAACGGAAGCACCATTATAATCTGCTCCATTATGATGTAAAAGATTTACAATGGATTGACAGTCTGTTTTATACATTATATGAGTGGTGGTTAAAGTTAAAACACAAACTAGGGCGTATAAATAATTGAATATTAAATTAAAGTGTGGGTACCAACCTTTTCTTGGATTAGCGGTTTGGCCTACCCAGGAAAAGGTTAGTACTCACGACTTGGTAATGATTTTTTAGCACAGTTTTAGCGGTCTTAGAGTTGTGTAACTCATTCAATAGGATGATACGATATGTTCTGCTTATGGAATCTGCATCAGTGCTATTTTATTAAGGATTTTAAAAACAATTTATAATTATCTTCGTTTATATTTATTCTTGGTATCAAATACTTCTTTTCTCCAAGTATGCTTCTATAATATGTCCTACATGTTGAGAATGCATATTTGTAATTCTTCTTAACGCATTTTATAGCTTTAGTGTCAATAGTGACAAATGCACCATATGGGTAGGCGAATATCTCTGGCCTTTTACCAAATTTGTTATAAAAAAAATCAATAGGGGCAATAATTTCATTTTCAATACTAAGGCTTTTATGCAAATTACAATGTGACATAGTATGTGCCCCTAAGGTAAATTTATCGTATTGCAACATTTTTTTAATCATTATAGTTGATAAAAAACCATCTCTATCTAATAAATCACAAGTTTGAAAGACAACAAAGGGAATACTTTTTCCTTTCAAAAAGCTGAACACCGTTGTGTATACCCCGGAATATGCATCATCAAAGGTTAACAATATTTTTTTCCCATTTGCTTCAGCAACAAAATAATTAACATCACAAAACTGAAATTCTAAAGATATTAGCGTTTCTATCAAATCCATAAACCCCAATATTGTTATTGTATATTCGTTATCTTTTTCGGATAATTTGGGCTCTACTTGATGAAACATTAAAACATAACTTTTTTGCCCATCAAACTTGCTTGTTTCTTCAATTATATTTTGCGTATGATATTTTGACATGTCGACAACATAATTATAAAAGTTCTCTATCTTGCATTTTAAATTCATTAAGCATACCTTTCTCAAATTCAAAACATTTTCGTCCTTGATCTGAAAATCACAAATAGTATAACAGATTTTAGCGGTTTTGTCCAAAAGAATTATTGCAGAAAAGGAAGCGTTGGGATATAATGACAATAAAGTACCTATGGTCAGAAGGGAGACAGAATATGAAATTTTTAGTAGTAATTCCGGCAAGAGGCGGTTCAAAAGGGATACCTCTTAAAAACATATATCCCATAAATGGGAAGCCGTTGCTGCTCTATTCCCTTGAGATGATCCGCAGGGTAGAATTTGACGGGGATATAATAGTAAGCACAGATTCTGGGCAGATTAAAGAAGTGGCATTGTCAGTTCCTGGTATAGAGGTAGTGGACAGGCCCCAGTCCCTCTCAGGGGACAAAGCAAGCACCGAGTCCGCCTTGTTACATGCGTTGGAGGTTATGGAGGCGGAAAAGGGATGCCGTTATGACGCTGTGGTAACATTGCAGGCAACATCGCCTTTGAGGAAACCGGAAACAGTGAAGATGTGTTTTGGCAGATATGAACGGGACAGGGAGAAATACGACGCACTGCTCACCCTTACGGAAACCCGCGCAGATTATTGGGTCAAAGAAGGTGCGGGACATTACAGGAGGCTTTATCCTGATGCACCCAGAAGGCGGCAGGACAGGGAGCCTATTTATATTGAAAACAGTGCCCTGTACATTACAGACAGCCAATCTTTAAAGGAGACGGGTTCTGTACTGGGGCATTGTGTAAACGGAATTGTGATTCCAGAAAGTGAGGGTGTGGATATTAACGAACCTGTTGATATTCTCATTGCAGAGGAATTACTGAAGGAAGAGAAAAAGCAGGAGGATTGATATGAAGACGATTACCATTTTGGACAGAATGATTGGTGCAGGACAGCCCGCTTTCATTATTGCAGAGGGATGCGATAACCATATGGGAAACATGGATGCGGCAAAGGAGATGTGCCGCCAGGCAAAGCTTGCAGGTGCTGACTGTATTAAGTTCCAGCATCATCTGCCGGATGAGGAAATGTTAAAGGATGTTCCCATGACATCCAATTTTGACATCCCCCTTTATGATTTTCTAAAGCTCCATGCACTGACTCTGGACCAGCATGTAGAATTGATGGCTTATTGTAAGGAAATTGGAATCATGTACCTATGTACGCCTTTTAGCCTTAAGGCCGCTTATGAGCTGGATGAAATCGGCGTTTCTGCCTTTAAGATCGGCTCAGGGGAGATGACAGATATCCCTACTCTCCAGGCGATTGCCAGGCTGGGGAAGCCAATGATTGTATCAACTGGCATGAGCACTATGGAGGAAATAGGAAGGACATATAATGCCCTGGTGGAAGCGGGGGCGGAATTTGCTTTTACCAACTGCCTTTCGGAATATCCGCCTAAGTACGAAGATGTAAACCTTGGCGTGATTGCCCGCATGAAAGAAGCGTTCCCAGAGGCGGTGATTGGGCATTCTGACCATACGCCCGACTTGTACACCTGTTATGCGGCGGCTGCTTTAGGGGCGCATATCATAGAAAAGCATGTGATCTTAAGCAAGCAGACACCAGGGCCAGACCAGAGTGTGTCTATAGATTTCCAGGATTTGTACCGCCTGGTAGACGGCATCCGCAAGATTGAGCTTGCCTCCGGCACAGAAAAGGCAGTTCATAAGGATGAAAAAGGTATCAGGGAGTGGGCATTCCGGAGCATCGTATCTTTGCGCCCCATTCGGGCAGGAGAAGTAATCACCCAGGAGATGATATGGTCCAAACGCCCTGGGACGGGAATACCTTCAGCGAAAATGGGAGAGATTATCGGACGCACTGCTGCCAGGGATATTGAAGAGAACGTATTGCTCCGGTGGGAAGATCTGGCTGAATAAAGGGAAGCAGGGGAGGAGGTTGGGCATGGAATATAAAATTGGAGAGAAAGCCCAGTTCTCAAAAACCATATCAGAAAGCGATGTTTATTTATTTGCCGGCATTACAGGTGACTTGAACCCAATCCATATAAATTGTTTAGAGGCGCAAAAGAGTTTTGCAGGAAAAAGAATTGCACATGGAGCGTTGGTCAGTGGACTGATATCTAATGTAATTGGAATGAAAATGCCTGGGCCGGGAACGGTTTATATGGAGCAGGACTCTAAGTTTGTCAGGCCTGTTTTTATAGGGGATACAGTCAGGGCAGAAGTGGAACTGGCAGAAGTCCTGAACGGAGAAAAAGGAATCCTTAAGCTGGGTACAAGGGTTTATAATCAGGACAATGATATGGTGCTGGATGGATTTGCAGTTGTCAAGGTTATGGATAATATAAATAAAGATCAGTGAAAAAGAAGAGGGATCACCCTCTTCTTTTAAATCAATTGCCTATAGAATTTATGGTAATAAATTAGGTCTGTCCTGGTCGGCATCAGCCTTATAAAATAATACTTCAGCTTTGGGGTCGACAGATTTAAATGCATAATCTAAGTCAACGTTTTCTTTTTGGAACGGTTCAAAGTAGTTAGGGATTATGGTATCGGGCGTGTCTTTTCTATAGACAAAGCCTGCTTTTTCGAGAGTACCTGGTACTATTCCAATAACGACGAAATCAATATACTCATAATTATGTTTTAACATAAGCTGCTGTAGATCATATTTGATATGGCATAAATTGTCCAAATCGCCAAGATAATCAACAATTCTTAAGCAATTGCTGGAACCATTCCCACATTCCCGCATTACAAGGATCGATTCTATGGAATGATTTTTCATTATAGCATAAAACAGATATTTATATATGGGATGGTTAAAATACCTGTTGATATAATAAGCTTTTGACTTATATTTACTGATACATCTAAAAATTTTATGTTGGCTGTCAACCATCTTGTACCTGTCAAGGGTTAATGGCTTTATTTCCCACCCTTCGTCAGAACCATCAACCAAGGGGATTTTTTTCATATGGGAGGATAATATTTCGGTTGCGCAAGTATTAGGGAGATAGTACTGTTCTATTTTGCCGGTGGAAAAATTCCAATGTTTATATATGCCCAAAGCGACTTCAGTGTTTCCGAGGGCGGCGATGGTTTCTATCTTAATATGTGTTTTCAGGTAATAGTAGAGGGAAGCCCCTAATCCTTTTACGGAAATGTCCTCTCTGGATTTCCAGATGCATGGCCATATTTGGATGGCTTCAATAGAAGGGTCAAATTGGTTTGTGGGTATGAAGCCTAATATGGAATGGATTTCGCCACTGGCCCGGTGCCTGGCCATGACGAAATTATATCTTTTATTTTGGGCATCGTGGTGCTGCCAATCCAGTAATGCCCGCGACAAAACAAAAATATGGTTTGCCCTCCAGTGTTTGTGGATGAAATCAATTAATTCATCAACTTCATCTTCTTGGCAAAAGTGTATGTCATAGTCAGCAGCAAGATCCTGGATATAATCTTTGCCGTTCAATTCGGGTAAAATGTCTTTCATTTTTAAGCATCCTTTCTTTGATAGTTTTCACTTACGGGAGGAAAATCATTGCAATCCAGCCGGGGGAGTTTCAGGGGATGGGAGCTGAGGTTAGCGATTCCCTTTTGGGCCGTGAACCCAAGGCAGGCTCCCCTGCTTTTAATGTAATCAGTGACATCTGTATTTAAACTGTCATAGGGGTAGCTCATTACCCATTGCTTCCGGTCAATAAATTCATCCATAATATCTAATGCTTTTGAGATGTCTTGCTGCATTTGTTCTTTGGGCAAATTTCCAAGCCAATAATGGTCATAGCCATGAACACCAATATACATGCCATGCCTGTGTAAGGTGCGGACTTGCTCATAAGTCATATAAAGCTCGCAGGCCAATTTCTCTTCAGAAATATCAACATATTTGTGGAACAAGTCGTTCAATATGGGAACTCTTACTCTGTCTGGAAGTACCGTCTGGAGCATTTGCTTTATAAAACGGATCTCCTTGCCGTCAAACCGATTTGGTTTTGCATAGTGTTGGTATAATTCTTCATTGGAAGGGAAACAGAACTCATTTCCACGGTAATGGTTCATCAATTTGCAAACATTTTCTAACAACTCAGTGACATTGCTGGCTCTTTCAAGAATAAAATGTATTTTGTTCACATCCAGTAATTGATGGGTTGTGAAAGACTTTCCTGGAATGAAAAAAGAACCTTGTATTTTCTCTTCATCCAAGATTGGGAAAGCGCAGGTATAGTTATCAATATACCCATCGTCAAAAGTTAAGAGAAGCGCCCTCTCAGGCAATGGTGCGTTCCCTTTAAACGCTTCTATGGCTTCTTCCATGGTAACAATAGAAAAGTTTTTTTTGAAAAACTGTATTTGCTCCCGGAACAATGGCAAATCCAATCCCTTAATATTGGGATAACGGCTGTGAGATAAATCTCGTGTGTAATGGTACATTACGATATATAAGTTGTCCAAATTTTTCCCCCTTGGTTGATAAATTCTGCCAGTATGAATGAATAGCCTGTATACGTTCAATATTGTACAAGAAAAATGCTTATTTAGCAACAGGATTTTTTATTGCGGAAAAAGGGACATTGGGATATAATAACAATTGGACATTCTGTAAGGCACAGAGCAGAAAAGAAGGGGCAGTTGGAGATAAGATCATGAAGAAAATTATGATAATTACCGGTTCACGGGGAGAATGGGGCTATATTCGGCCGATATTAAGGCTTATCAAAGAAAGAGATGGCATAAAGGCAGTATTAGTAGTCACCAATATGCATTTATTACCTGCATATGGTAATTCTTATAAAGAAATCGAAAATGACGGTTTTCATATTGATTACAAGGTCCATATGTCATTAGATGGATACAGCCATGTGACACAGGCTAAGTCTTTGGGGATTTTTTTGTCTGCAATGCCAGATATTATAGAAAATGAAAAACCGGATTGGATCTTGCTGGCAGGAGACCGGGGAGAACAGCTGATTGGGGCGATTGCAGGGGCATATACTTACACACCCGTAGCGCATATTCAGGCAGGCGAAGTTTCTGGCAATATTGATAATATGGCAAGGCATGCTATAGGGAAGCTGATCCACCTTCATTTTGCCTCCAACCAGGATGCGGCGGACCGCCTAATTAAGCTGGGGGAGGAGAGGTTTCGTGTGCATAATGTAGGTGCGCCGCAGATCGATGAAATGGTAGCAGCGCAATATACGGAATTGGCGGATATTGAAAATGAACTGTGTATTCACCTGCAACAGGGATATTTGCTGGGAGTGATGCACCCGGTTACGGAAGAGGCAGATAAGGCAGAAAAGCAAGCGGAGATTTTTGTTAAAGCCCTGAATCACTTCCCGCTTCCGAAAGTAATTATCCTACCCAATAATGACGCTGGTTCTAACGGCGTAAAACGGGCTATTTATGAGTACCGCAAAGGTGAGTACTATATGTATGCAAACCTGAAGAGGGAGATTTACCTGGGGTTGCTGAAAAATGCACAATGTATTGTAGGAAATTCCAGCTCAGGGCTTTTAGAGGCACCGACTTTTAAGGTTCCGGCAGTCAATATTGGAAGAAGGCAGAATTTGAGATATCGAGGGATTAATGTGATAGATGTCCCTTTTGAAGAAAATGCGGTTACTTTGGCGATAAAAAAAGCATTAAGTGGGGAATTCCGGGAGTACCTGGACAGGGAATGTGTAAATCCATATGGAGATGGCCATTCTTCGGAGAGAATATTGGATTTATTGATCCACACGCCTATAGACCAAAAATTATTGGTGAAAAAACTTACCTATTAAGACAATACAGAGAAGATATATGGTATGAGTTGGTGCAGGGCAGCAGGCATGGTTTGGGTGGGGATGCGGAGGAATAAAAATGAATGTAGAACGGTATTGTGTTAGTGAAAAATATACAATAAAAGAAGTATTGGAACAGTTTGAAAGCTATAATAATAGAGTGGCAATTGTAACAAGCTCATCCAATAAAGTAATTGGCGTAGTAAGCCAGGGGGATATTTTGCGGGCTTTGTCAGCGGGGATAGGTTTGTACACGCCGGTAAACCAGGTCATCCGAAGCTCCTTTTTACACTTATATAAAAGGGATCTGGCCAAGGCGTACCCGATTTTTAAGAAGACACTGATCAGCCTTCTGCCAGTTATTAATGAGGATAATGAATTAATTGACTTCATCACGATTGGAGACATTTATGAGTATTTGGAAAACGGGGGAAAATAAACAGACAGGTGAGGAAAAATTGAGTGGGGTGTTTTTCCCTGGCATTGGAAGCCAGCAAAGGTTGGCATTTATTTGTACAGTAATTTCTATGCTTTTGACACATTTGTATATGTTTACAAATGAAATTGTAAATCACGATGATGTGAACCGGCTTTTGGTTGGGGATACAGATGAGGTGAAGATCCAGCATGGAAGATGGGCGGGAGTAATTTTTGACCGCGTCAGTGGAAGTATGGCAGGTATACCCTTTGTCATGGGGAGCATATCTACATTGGCAACAGCTGCTGCATGTGTTGTGCTGGTTTCCATTCTGAAAACCCATAGAAATTTGAATACCATATTGGTCTGCCTGTTAATAAGTGTTTTTCCTGTTTCCGCAAATATTTTTCTTTATGTTTATATTGCCGATGTTTATTTCATCAGTATGTTTTTGGCAATGTGGGGAGTCTGGCTTATTTTGGAGAGGGGAAAGCTGCAAAACTGGCTGGGGATTGTATTGCTCACTTTAGCCTGTGGATGCTATCAGGCGTTTTGGTGTTTTGGCATTTCTGTTCTTTTCCTTTATTTTCTGCTGGAATTATACGAGGGTAAGAAGGATGAAAAAGAATTACTGAAAAAAATTGTTGCCTGTTTAATTATGGCAGCAATTTCGTTGGTGATATATCTGCTTATAAACAAGATTGTCCAGAATGTTACTGGTTATGGGGCTACGCCATACCAGGGGCTGGATTCTATGGGAGAATTCCAGGGCCTTTTCCATGTATTAAAAATACTTGCGGTTGCGTATTATGAATTTATTTATTTCTTTTATTATAATGGCTTTTTTGTAAAATCTCCTGTCATAGCGATATTGAATCTTATGCTAACAGGGGTAATTCTCTGGATTTTGGTAAGAAGGGGATTGGAGAAAAAAGATTCTTTATGGTATTGGATTGGAACCATTGGTTTTATTTGCTGTATTCCCCTTGCGGCAAATTTGATTTCAGTCGCCAGCCAAAACCGGACCCATATTTTGATGCAGTATGGTTATGCAATGCCATATTTTATGTGTATTACATTGATGGAAAAGGGGATGGTCCATAAGGGAGGAGAGAAGCGGAGATATTATACCACGATAGCGGCAATAGTATATCTGATGGTCTGCATGGTTATTTACAAGAGCTATCTGACAGTTAATGAAATTTATTTCAGGCAGCAATTAAATTATGAAGCCACCTATTCTTATACATTAAGGCTGTTATACCGGATGGAGGAGTTTGAAGGATATGACCCGCATATGAAAGTGGCGCTGATTAATGAGACACCCCAGCGAAGCGACCATATCACCATTATGATGGAAAATTATCCTGCTGAAATGGCATATTTTGATTATCTGAATAATATGGGAGGCACAGATCCACGTACTTTTGTAAAAAGAGCTAACGATATTGCTGATTTTTGCAGGTATTTTCATGGTTATGATTTGCGCCTGGCAGAAATTGAGGATTTTGCGGGCCTTGCCAATACAGAAGAATTTTCGGAGATGGCATTATATCCTGATAAAGGCAGCATGAGGGTGATTGATGGGGTTCTGGTGATAAAACTGCCTGATGAAAAGTGATTTTTTACAGGGGGAGTTGGCAATGGATCATATAAAATTACTGGATTGTACCCTGCGCGACGGCGGATATGTGAATGACTGGGAGTTCGGAAAGGATAATTTGGTCAGTATATTTGAAAGGCTTGTCAGCAGCGGGGTAGATATTATTGAGGTTGGTTTTTTAGACCAGCGCAGGGAATTTGACTGTAACCGGAGTATCATGCCGGATTCCTCCGCAGTACAGAAAATATATGGAAGGGTTGACTCCAAAGATGCCATGATCGTTGGTATGATTGATTACGGGACTTGTGGGCTGCCTTTTATTCAGCCTTGCCAAGAAAGTTATCTTGACGGCATCCGAGTGATTTTCAAAAAGCATCTTATGAAAGAAGCGGTTGCTTTTTGCGGAGAGTTAAAGCGGCTTGGATATCAGGTATTTACCCAGGCAGTTTCAATTACCAGTTATTCGGATGGGGAATTGATGGAATTGATTGGGCTGGTAAATGAGCTAAAGCCCTATGCGGTGTCAATGGTAGACACCTATGGATTACTGCAGCAGAATAACCTGATGCATTACTTTGATTTAATGGACAAGCATCTTCTCCCTGAAATCGGGATTGGGTATCATTCCCATAACAATTTTCAGTTAGCTTTCTCTAATTGTATTGAGATGTTAAAAAAGGCCAATACAAGATTCATGCTGGTGGATGGCAGCCTTTATGGGATGGGAAAAAGTGCAGGAAACGCGCCCACAGAGCTTTTGGCAATGCATATGAATGAGCGTTTTGGCAGAAGATATGATGTTAATCAGTTAATAGAAGCCATTGATGGAAATATCATGAAGATTTACCAACAGACACCTTGGGGATATAACCTGCTTTTTTATCTGGCAGCGTCAAACAAATGCCACCCTAATTATGTGCAGAGGCTGTTAAATAAGCATACCCTGTCTATTAAATCTATTAATGAGATCCTGGACAGGATAACACCGGATAAGAAATTATTGTATGATCAGGAATATCTGGAGGAACTCTATTGCAGGTATCAGAAAACAGAATGCGATGACAGCAAGAGCAAGGAAAAACTGCGCCTGCTTTTGCAGGGGAAGAAGATACTCTTGTTAGGCCCGGGAAAATCAATAAAGGAAGAGGCGGGCGCCATAAAGCGTTTTATGGAGGAAGAGGGGGAAACGGTACCTATCGCAATCAATTTTGTACCGGATGACATTTCAGTCAGGTATGTATTTCTAAGCAATTCCAGAAGATACATACGGCTGAATAATGCATTGAAAGAGAGCAAAAACAGGAATATTCAGGTGATCGCAACTTCTAATGTGACCAAAACAGCGGAGCAGTTTTCATTTGTTTTGAATAATGAAGCATTGTTGGATGAAAAGGCTGAATTTATGGACAATTCTTTTGTTATGCTGCTGAAAGTATTGGCGGAAATGAAGGTGGCGTCCATTGTCTGCGCAGGGCTGGACGGATATTCCCCCCAGGAAGACAATTATGCCAATGCGGACATGGAGTATTGGTTTGCCAAAAGAAAAGCGTATTCGCTGAATCAATATGTTAAGGACTATTTAAAAAGAACGGATTGCCCGGCAATCTCTTTTTTAACCAGGACATACTATCAGGATGAAGTGCAGGAGAAATGATCATGGGATGGAAAGCAGCAGTGTTTGACGTGGACGGAACTTTGCTGGATACTGCAGAAGGCGTAATGTCAGCGGTAAAGTATGCAATAAATACCTGGGGGCTGCCGCCCCTTGGGGAAGAGGAATTGAAGGCCTTTATAGGGCCGCCTGTACAGAATTCCTTTGTCCGGCATTATGGGATGAAAAAGGAAGAGGCGCAACAGCTTGCAGATATATTCAGAAGGCGGTATAAAGACGAGGATTTACTGAAAGCAGCTCCTTATGAGGGGATTTACCAGGTCTTTGAGAAGCTAAAGGGCAATGGGATTTTGCTGGCAGTTGCCACATATAAGAGACAGGATTATGCCCGCAGGATATTGGAACACTTTGGATTCCACAGGTATACAGATATCCTTTATGGCGCGGATAACCAAAATAAGCTGAAGAAAAAAGATATTATAGAAAAATGCCTGAATGATTTGGGGATTCATGATTATTCCCAGGCGGTAATGGTTGGCGACAGCGATAATGATGCTGTTGGGGCGGAAGAACTAGGTATGGGGTTTATAGGCGTAACATACGGATTTGGTTTTAAAGACCAGGAAGATGTGATTGGATATCATGCCGATGGCTGTGCAGCGCATCCAGAGGATATAGCAGAAATAATACTGAGGGGATTAGCATGAAGAGTAAGATAGCTGATTATATTGCAGATTTTTTTGTAAATCATGGAGTGGGGCATGTATTTACCGTAACTGGCGGCGGTGCCATGCATTTAAATGATGCATTGGGCCATAAAGAAGGCCTTACATGTGTTTATAACCATCATGAACAGGCATGTGCCATGGCGGCGGAAGGCTATACCAGGCTGTCAGGCAGGCTTGCGGCAGTATGCGTGACCAGCGGCCCCGGAGGGACCAATGCAATCACTGGTGTTTTAGGCGGCTGGGTGGATTCTATTCCGATGTTTGTGGTTTCCGGCCAGGTGAAAAGGGAAACTACCCTTTCGGCAACCAAGGTACCCTTACGTCAATTAGGGGACCAGGAATTTAACATTGTGGATAGTGTAAAGCATATGGCCAAATATGCCCATATGCTTACAGAGCCACAAGAAATTCGGTATCACCTGGAAAAAGCCCTGTACTTATGCCAAAATGGCAGAGGGGGCCCTGTTTGGCTGGATATTCCCCTGGATGTGCAGGCTGCCGTGGTGGAAGCGGAGAACCTGGAGGGGTTTCATCCGGAAGAACTGGCGGGGGCAGAAGAACCGGTTTATGATACTAGCCTGACAAAACAGATCCTGGAGAAAATTTCCATGGCGGGAAAGCCGGCGATTCTTGCTGGGACAGGAATCCGCCTGGCCGGTGCTCATAAAGAATTTCTGCAGTTAATTGATAAATTGCAGATCCCTGTACTGACTGCCTGGAATGCCCACGATATTCTCTGTGATGGCCACCCGCTAAATTGTGGGAGGCCAGGCACGGTAGGGACGAGAGGCGGGAATTTTGTAGTGCAGAATTGCGATCTTTTACTTGTCCTGGGATGCCGGATGAACATTCGTATGGTCAGCTATAATTACCAGGACTTTGCAAAGGATGCCTATAAGATTGTTGTGGATATTGACCGGAATGAACTGGAAAAACCGACGGTTAAGGCTGATATGCCAATTTGGGCGGATGTTAAGGCCGTGATGGCATCATTGGCGGATATGGAATATACGGCTGGGCCAAAGGCACATAGAAGATGGCTCTCCTGGGCTCAAGGTGTCAATCAAAAATATCCTGCTGTCCTGCCGCAATATTATCAGAAGGAGGCTCCTTTGAACCCATATGCATTTATGAAGGAGCTTTTTGAAAGACTTCATCCTGGGGCAGAGGTGGTATGCGGAAATGGAAGTGCCTGTGTGATTACTTTTCAGGCAGCAATAATCAAAGCTGGGCAGAGACTTTTCACCAATTCGGGATGTGCCGCTATGGGATATGGTTTCCCGGCGGCTATTGGGGCATGTATCGCACGAAATAACCAACAGATTATCTGTATAGATGGGGATGGGAGCTTCCAGATGAACCTGCAGGAGCTTCAGACGGTAGTATATCATCAAATGAATATAAAGATTATCTATTTAAACAACAATGGATACCATTCCATCAGGCAGACCCAGGAAAATTTATTTTCCCCTCCTTTGGTGGGGGTTTGTGACGGGAATGGCATAAGCTTCCCGGATATGGAAAAGATCGCTTTTGCTTATGGGATACCATATGTACGTATTGATTCCCTGGCAGGAATTGGGGAGAAGCTTGGCCGGGTGTTGGAAGGAGAAGGCCCTGTGGTCTGTGAGGCGGTGGTTGACCCTGGGCAGAATTTTGAGCCGAAGGTTTCTTCAAAGGTGTTGCCGGATGGCAGGATTGTGTCTGCAGCGATAGATGATATGTATCCGTTCCTTGGCAGGGAGGAGTATGAAAGCAACAGATATCAATAAAAGGTTAATATTATTTGTGCTTTTGGTTCTGATTTTTCTGTCATCAGTAAGATGGGCGGCTTTAAAAAGCGGTTTGTATATTGATGAAGGCATGACCCTATATCTTTCTAATGGAAATTATAATGGGGCGGTAACCACTGATTCTGAGTATACCTTTTTTGATTTTCTAAAAAAATATGTATGGAAAGAAAATCTGGCGGGGACCGTAGGAAATGTGATTACAATGGTAAAGCAGCTTGGAGGCGGAAATTACAGCCAGGAAGGAAATGTTAAATGGTATGATGAAGCCAGGGCGCTTTTACAGGGCAGCTATGCATGGATGTCCAGAGACGAGTTATTTGAGCAAATTGGGGTGACGAAAAAAACAGGCTTTCAGTATGGGCAGGTGCTGGTTAACCAGGCAATGGATGTGCACCCTCCATTTTATTATATACTTGTCCATACGGTTTTTTCCCTGTTTCCGGGGACGTGTACGAAATGGCATCTGTTCAGTGTTAATATTATTTTTCTATCAGGGACATTAATATTATTATATCATGTTGTTAAAAAGTATTTCCAAAGCCAGTCTATGGCTATCCTGTCAGTGGCATTGTTTGGGTTCAGCCAGGGATTTTCATCGTGTGCGGTATATTTTAGGATGTATGCAGTACTTACCTTCTTTGTTGTGGCAGCCTTTGCAGTACAATTGCGCCTGATTGAAAATCGCTTCCAGATGAAGGGCGGCGATAAACAACTGCTGATTTTGACTACTGTGCTTGGCTTTTATACCCATTATTATTTTATTTTGTTTTTAGTGGGGACTGTTCTGCTTAATTTAATTTATTTTATAAAAGAAAAGAGAATATACGCACTGAAGGAATATTTGAAAACGATTATGTTTTCGGGTATTGTCAGTGTTTTGGTCTGGCCATTGTCTTTATACCACATTTTATTTGGGTACCGGGGAACAGAGGCGATGGCAAAGTTAACAGGCAATAGTTTCTTAAGAAATTTAAAAGTATATGGGGAGATTTTAGCAAACGCATATTTTGGAGGGAGCAAAATTGTTTTCGCTGCAATAATTGTGGTATTAGGTGGATTGTCCGTATTCATATTTATGAAAAATCAAAAGAATGGGACAGGGGAATGGCAGAAACAGAAAAAGAATTGGATGTTTTTGGCTGTGCCTTCTATTTTTTATAGTTTGTTTATGGTACAGATTACACCTGCTCCGGAAGATAGGTATTTGATGTGTATATTCCCGTTTATTGCAGTTCTGGTGGCATGGGGAAGCATTTCCTTAGGGCGGATGATAAGGGATAGATGGTTAAAGCGGGGAACTTATGTAATAATTTTACTGGTGTTTGTATTTCTGAATCTAAAGATCCGCCCCAATTATTTGTATCTTAACCAGAGGGGGAAGGATTTAGCAGCATCAGATAAAAACTGTATTATGCTTTTGCTGGATGATGCTTATGGATATGAATGTGTCTTGGATTTAATGTCGTATGAGCAGGTATTGGTGTTAACTTATACAGATGTTTCCTGCCTGTCGGAATTGAGTGTGGACAGCCCTGGAAGAGGATATATAATTTATATACATGATGTGTTGGGGGCAGAGGAACTATTAGAGGAAGCTTGTATGGCGTTGTCGGATTCTGTAAATGAATGTGGGAATATAAAGAAAGTGGAAGAAGTGGAATCTAAGTTTGACTATATGAGAGCATTTGTGGTAGAAGTAGAAACGGTAGGATGAGATTAGGGCAATGCAGGGGAAAGGTATGAGGGTTTCTGATAAGCTATGTTATTAATAATTACCGGTTGTATCATTGTTGATAAGGGTATGCCTTATGTAAATTTGCGTGACAAAGAGACCAGGCTGGCAGATTATATCAAAACAATCAGATGGGCAATTGATGAGACTGCATTCAACGATATCATTTTTTGCGATAACAGCAACTATGATTTTGGTATAAATGATGAATTTAAGCAATTAATAGATAAAAGCATAGAAGCTGCCAAGAATTTGGAGCTATACAGTTTTCAGGGAGATGTTGCAGCTATTAATGAAAGAGGTAAGGGATATGGAGAGGGAGAAATTCTAAAGTATATATATAATCATAGCAAGCTGATGAAGGAATATGGTTACTTCTACAAAATCACAGGGAGATTAACAATTAATAATATAAATAAGGTTGTACTATCAGAGAAGAAAGAGAATATATTTATTTTTGATGTAAGAAGAGAAGAGATAGATACACGTTTCTACAAAATGAAGACAGAGGATTACCAAAAGAATTTTATGGAGATATATAAAAAAACCAATGATATGGTGGGCGTTTATTTAGAGCATTTGTATTACCCCATATTATATATGAACAGGATTCCCTTTTGCAGATTTAACAGGAGTCTGGAGTTTAGAGGGATATCAGGAACTACTGGCAATTGCTATGATTATCACTTTAAAGAAAATAAGATAACAGAAATGATTTATCAAAGTTTTCTGTATAAAACTTATTTTGGAAGAAAGATATTAAGGCGAATCAGTAAATTGGTGATTAAATCCTAAAAAACAGGGGAACTAATGGTAAAATACGCTCCTTTATATACATTTTTATATTACATGAGAAATATGAGGCAAGGAATTGAATAAAATTACAATGTGCAATTATTACGGGATGTGTGACAGCGCTGGCAATGTGATGGGGCATACCTGCAAGGTGACGAAAGAATACTTAGGGTTGTTATCTAAAAGGTATGCAGTTTCTCTTCTGGCATCCCCATGCATTGTTATGGCTTTAAGGGATAAGAAATTTGAAGCCAAAACCAGCTTAAAATATAATATTCTCATAGATGAGCCATTTACATTTAAGAAAAGAATCTGTGATAAATTAAAGCTGTTAAAGAATTTACAGGAATGTGTCCAAAAGTCAAAAACTGATATCCTGTTTTTTTATCAGGTGGATTTCTTTTTCTTTTTTTATTTGGCAGTACTTTATCGTAAACGTAAGAAAAAAGTATATTGCCTGATTTATCATCAGGATTTTACCGGTGGCAGAATGGAGAAGGTTCTTGGCTGGTTTTATCAAAAAGCACTGAAAAAGGTAGATGGTATACTTTATACACAAAAGGGGCATCCGGTAAAGCATATTAATGCCTGCTGGATGCCAGACTATCTGTATGGTGAGGAACAGTACCTTTGCTATCAAAGATTGGAAAAGCAGGAAAAGGCTGTCTGCCTTGGAACTATGAACAGATATAAATGCCTGGAAGAACTGACAGATATCTTTTCAGAAAGTGGGTATCCGCTATTAATTATCGGAAGATTTGACGATACCAGGAGATTTGAGCAGTTGAAACAGCGCGGGGGGGAGAATATTCAGATAGAAAACAGATTGTTGGGGCAAAAGGAGTACTATGAGATATTGGGCAGTGCTAAATTCAGCATTTTGCCCTATGACATGAAACAGTACCAGAACAGAACATCTGGAGTTTTGCTGGAGAGCCTTTATGTGGGTAGCATTCCTGTTGCACCTGCAGGGCTTCTGGGCCAAAATAAGTTGCCAGGGATTGGTTATGGGGATTTAAAAGAGCTTGCTAGTATAGACTTAAAAAATGTGCCTGCAGATAAGATTGAAAGGGAAAGGCGTCTGGTGCTGGAGGAATTTGGGGAAGGGAAAGCAGTGGAAGCATTTGAGAACGTATTTCAAGTGAAATAGTTTCAAGGAAATTAGAGGGAATTACCAGATATAAAGAGAAGGCTAAAATGAACATTTTATTTTTTGCAAACGAAAGCCGCCTTGGGGGAGCAAATCTGTCTTTGCTTGGGTTAATAGACGAACTGAGGGAGCACCATAAGATACTTGTGGTTGTACCTATTAAAAAAGGTTACATGGTGGATGAATTACAAAGAAGGGGAATACCTGTTTATTACAGGCATTCTTTTTGGTGGATGCTTGCACCGGCGGGTAATTTGGCGTTAACTGTCCTAAAAAAAACAGCCTATAAGGTTTTGTGCCTGAACAATTATTTATGTGCCCTTAGTTTGTTAGGTGTAGTAAAAAAACAGAAGATTGATATTATCCATACCAATTCAAGTGTTTTAAATACGGGAGGTATACTGGCTTCCATGGCAGGGATACCCCATGTGTGGCATTTGCGTGAATTTGGCCAGGAAGATTTTGGTTTTTTCCCCGTATGGAAGTACGATAAGCTATGTGGGTTTATAAATACCCATAGTGACAGTGTTATTGCGATATCCCAGGCGATTTCGGAAAAATTTCAGCATAAAATATCTTCCCAGAAGCTGGAAATCGTATATAATGGAGTAGGGGAAGAAAACGTGTATGATAAATCCCATGCGGACAGACGGGAGGGAAAGCTTTCGTTTTTGATTGGCGGAAGAATCAGCAGGGAGAAAGGGCAGGAGGATGCTGTTAAAGCAGTCAAGTTAGCAGTCCAAAGGGGATATGGAAATTTGCATCTGACAATTGCAGGGCCAGGCAGGGCTGATTATTTAGAAGAGTTGATTGAAAGAGAACATTTGGGAGAATATGTAACTTTGTTGGGAATGGTAAAGGACATGCCTTCCTTAAGAAAGAAAATGGATGTAGAGTTAGTCTGCTCTGTCTGCGAAGGGTTTGGCAGAGTTACAATTGAGGCAATGATGAGTTCTAACCCAGTGATTGGTTCAGATACGGGCGGCACGCCGGAATTGATCCAAGATGGCGTTAATGGTTATCTGTACCGACAGGGAAATATACAGGAATTAGCGGATAAAATTATAGGGTTATTGGAGCACCCGGAGGAGATTGGCAGAATGGGAAGAAATGCCTATCTTTTTGCAGCAGGAAGATTTACGCGAAAGAAGAATGCAGAAAAAATATTGGAAGTATATGAAAAGTTAATAAGATAGATTTGTAGGTTCCAGGCAGAAAGAGAGACATAGATGAAGGATAAAAATAAAATAATGGCAGGGGGGTGCTGATTTTATTCTTTTGCCTGCGTATCCTTTACCTGGATATTGATGCGCCCAATTATGCCATATTGCAGTATACCAGAGGGGATGAAGGGCATTACGCCATGCAGGCAATTAAAAATGTGATGCATGAGGAAATGAAAGAAGCGGAGCTCCTGAATGGTGGTGTTTATGAAACATGGAATTCATCCGCCAGCTTTCTCAATACGGTATTATGTACAGCAACACTGTATCTGTTTGGCAGGAATTTTTATGGGCTGCGCCTGGCAGATTATATTGCGGGGCTCATATCCTTCCTTTTATTAATTAAAATCATTTATGAAGAAGATAAGAAGCTGGGAAAGGGTAAATTTTACTGGACTTTATTTATTATTGGAATTGGTGTTCTTTTTAACTTTCCATATCTGATTGCCTGCAGGTTTAATGATCCTGGGATCTTCAGGATTTTAATTATTATGTGTACGCTATTTTATGTCTGGCGGGATTGCAACAGGTTTGGGGAACCTGGATATTTTATACTTGGGATTTTGTCCGCGCTTAATGTGGTGTGGGGGTATGCAACAAATGTTTTTGTATTTGTCCCGGCGGGCATATTGTTATTGTATGGTTTGGCAGGCAGGAATAAAGGGATCTGGAAGAAAATCGGAAAGATGGCATCTGGCACGGGCGTTGGTTATGTGCTGGGAGAAGCTTGTATCTACCTGGCACAGGGGTCAACTTTTACAGAAACCTGCCTGCGGATTAATCAGGCAATGGGGGAGGACCGGCTTTCTTTTACTATAAGAGAGTTTTTGAACAATATTTACAGGTTTTGCATGGGGAATATATTCAGCTATAATGGGCTGTTTATGGTTTTGGCTGTGATATCGGTTGTCTATGTATTAAGCACAGGGCATTTGGGAAAGGATAAGTTCAGGCTGTATCTGGCATGGTTGTCTGTAGGCCTGGCAATTCAGAGTATATTTGTCAATGATACCATGATCCGGAAATCTATTGTGATTTATCCGGTGCTTATGCTGGCTATTTCCTGTTTGCTGAGGGATTGTATAGAGGGCAGGATAAGAATTGACAGTTTTTCATGGAGGAAAAGAGGGGGAATCTGTGTTGGAGTAATTTTTCTTGGATGTGTTTGGATGTGTGTGGCAGTGAAAAGATTGGCTATGATAGAGGAGACGGACTTTTCGGATGCTGGCAAGAGGGCTTTGGTTGCATTAAATGTATTGGCGTTGTGCCTGTTTATCATGTTTCTTTTATTGGTGAGGCGGAAAGTTAAGGTATTGGCAGCGTTGGCAGTCCTTCCTATGATCCTGCCGGATATATTTCTTTCCTGCCAGTATTTCAGTTGGGCGGGGTATGAAGATAAGGCAATTATGATGGAATTGCAGGAATTGGTGGGAAATAATTATGTACTTGGGGGATATCCCTATCATTATTGTCTTTACAACGAAATGATCCCACTTTCTTCTACATATGATAAATTTTTGCCAGAAGACAGGGAAGAGAGAGCAAAGAAACTGCTGCAATCTGGCCAGGTAAATTATTTTCTGGGCAATAATGAGAAGAAAATGATTGATGGATGGCTGGAGGATACTTCCTGGCAGTGGGTGTTGGTAAAAAGGTTTGAGGAAACGCCCCGGGATTATGGAGGACGCAGGGAAATCTATTTGTACCAAAAGGTCTTAAAGTGAGTGCAGGGACGGAGGGCAGCCATGAAAAAAGTGGTGGTAACAGGGGCGACAAGCATGATTGGCATCGCAACGATTAAGGAATGTATTAAAAATAATATAGAGGTACTGGCAGTCATCCAAAGACAGTCAAAGAAAAAGCACAGACTGCCCGGATCAGATCTGATTACCTTATGTGAGTGTAATTTGGATGAACTGCATGCATTGGAAATAGAGGGCAGCAGCTATGATGTGTTTTATCATTTTGCATGGGGAGATACGGGAAAACTGACCAGAGATGACCCGGTATTACAGGAAAAAAATATCCAGTATACTTTAGACGCTGTAGAATTGGCAAGAAAGCTGGGATGCAGTAAATTTATTGGGGCAGGATCTCAGGCAGAATATGGTTTGGTGAATCAGGTTATTACTGCTGAAACCAAAGAAGAACCTGTGCTTTCTTATGGAATAGCTAAAAATGCTGCAGGGAGATTAAGCAGGAAGCTTTGTGAAAAATATGGAATCATTCATATATGGGGAAGGATTTTCAGTGTTTATGGGTGTAATGACAGTAAGGAGACTATGGTATCGTATGCAGTCAGGCAGTTTATGGAATGTCAGCCGGCATACTTTTCTGCAGCTACCCAAATGTGGGATTACTTGAATGAAGATGATGCGGGAAAGATTTTTTATTTGTTAGGGGAGAAAATCAGCAAAAATAAGGTTTACAGAATTGCAAGTGGCCAATCCAGAGCTCTAAAGGAGTTTATTTTGGAGATCAGGGAAGTGGCAGGGAAAGAGGGGGGATGTGAATTTGTTGCAGATAATATTGGGGAGAATCGGGTTAGCCTTCAGGTAGATGTTAATGATTTGATGGAAGATATTCATTATGTTCCGGCAGTTTCATTTAAAGAGGGGATACAGAAGACGGTGAAAAGTTTTAATGATGCTGTCAGAGGAAGTAGTGAAGTTTAGGGGGATAAGATGTTAAATATTAAGTATGGTGAAAATGAGAAAGCTCTAAATTTATTTATAAGAGATAGAGTATCATGGAAAAGTTACCAGGCGTTGGATTATATAAAAAGCACTATAAAATATAGATGGAATTGGGCTGTTGATGGACTAGGCAAACCTGGCTTAAAATTTACTTCTCCAGCCAGAGTGTTAGCAGGAAGGCCTATTTTAGCTGTAGAGGAAACTTATGATTTGATAGCCGACAGGATAAATAATAAAGAACCATTTTTTGCAGGAAGATTTGGTCATACAGAATTGAATATGATTGTGCAGGTGATGAATGTAAGATATGGAAAACAAGAGGAATATGAGCAGGCAGCCTTAAAACAATTAAATACAAATGCGGGCTTTTTTCCTGAAAATATGCAGTTAGGGAGGGAATTTGTAGATTTAATGTTAAGAGAACTGCCCTATTTAGATCTCCATGGTATATGGCCTTTATATATGGAAGATTATATGATACGCAGGTATGAAAGTAAAAATGTCAAGCTCACAAGGCTGGGGAACTTGGAGCCGTTTCATGTTTCCAGAAAATCAAAAACAAAACCATGGAGTTATGCGTTGGGTGGTAAGAAGGTCTTGGTGATACATCCGTTTGCAGATACGATAAAAAAACAGTATAGTTACCATAGGGAACAGATTTTCAGCAGAGTATTAGATGCTAAGGATATACTCCCTGAGTTTGAATTATTAACATTGAAAGCAGTGCAGACTATTGCTGGGAACAAGGATAGCAGATTTGGCACATGGTTTGAAGCTTTGGATTGGATGAAGAAGGAATGTGCACGTATTGACTTTGATGTGGCTATTATTGGATGTGGTGCGTATGGGTTTCCATTGGCTGCAGAGATAAAACGTATGGGAAAAATAGCGATTCATATGGGAGGGGGACTACAGCTTCTATTTGGAATTTGTGGAGGACGCTGGGAAAGTGGCGATTATGCATGGTACCAGGATATGGTAAACGATAGCTGGGTAAGACCATGTGGTGATGAAATAGTGAAAAATAATAAAATAATAGAGGGTGGATGTTATTGGTAAAAGTATGGCGAAAAGAGAAATAATGATTTCTATTATAATACCAATGTATCAGGCTGAAATGTATATTCAAAAATGTGTTCACTCTATTTTACAAAATACTCTGGACTTTATAGAGGTAATCTTGTTAGATGATGGTTCTTCTGATAAAAGCCTGGCGATAGGTGAGAAGTTAGAAAGGCAGTATTTTTGGCTGCGTGTTATTCATCAACAGAATCACGGAGTAAGTTATACACGAAATAGAGGAATAGAATACGCTAAAGGAAGATTTATATGGTTTGTCGATGCAGATGATGAAATAATATCAAACAGTATTGGATGTGCAGTTCAAGTGTTGAGACAGTATGATCCAGATGTTTTAGTATTTGGCTATAAGAGTCATTTGGAAAGAAAGTATTTAAATGAATTTGATGTTATCTGTGAAGGGGATTCAAAGTGTTATTCAAAGGTAGAGATAAAAGAAATTTTTTGGAAACTATTTTCTACAAATATTATTCATAATATAGGAACAAAAATTTACAAAAAAAGTATCATTAACAAGAATTGTATTAGATTTTGTGAGGAATTTTCTATATTTGAGGATGCAATGTTTTGCATGGATGCCTTAACAGCTGCTGAGACTTTCTATGTTTCTAAGGATGTATTTTACACCTATAATTTGCAAGTCAATAATGGGTCGTTAAACCATATATATAGAAAAAATTATGATAAAGCTATGAAATTGTTGTATCAAAAAATATTTAATTTTATTCTA
>CAJTVD010000003.1:0-22116 GCA_910579495.1 uncultured Lachnospiraceae bacterium | reverse complement strand
ATAATAATTTTTTATGCTATTTTATAGGTGCATTAAATAATGAATTTAGGAGAGCGGATAACTCATATGAAAACTTTAGTCATTTTATTAATTGTGTATTGAGAGATAGGGAGATTAATGAAGCGTTGCAAAATGCGTTTTTTCAGAATACCAGTAAGTATGAACGAAGAATTTTGGAAAATGTATTAAAGGGGCGATTTAAAAGATGCTATTTTAAATTGAAAATAAAATATATAGAAGGCAATATATTTCAGTCAAAGTTTTATAACTTAATTTTTGACAGTTGCTATTTTGTATATAAATCTTTGCTGTTAAGATGGAGGAATAAATAAGCTGAAAGAGAAAAGAAATCCTGTTGTCGTTGCAGTTGGGTATAATAGAGTAGAGCCATTAAAACGTTTGCTGGAATCATTGGAAGAGGCATATTATGATGAGAAGGATGATGTGACATTAATTATCAGTATAGACTTCGGAGGAAATCCGGATGTTTTAAAGTTGGCGAAGGAAGCTGCCTGGACGCATGGGGAAAAGAGAATACGGACATTTAATGAAAATCAGGGGTTAAAAAGACATCTGATACAATGTGGTGACTATTCAGAGGAATATGGTGCGGCTATTATATTTGAGGATGATATTATGCCAGCACCATACTTTTATAGGTATGTCCAGCAGGCACTTGGCTATTACTGGGAAGATGATAGAATCTTTGCTATAGCATTATACAGCCAAGGATGGAATGGATGTGCAAACAGATTATTTGAACCTATTAATCGGGGAGGAGATGTATATCTTTCCCAGGTAGCATGTACATGGGGGGAGTGCCTTATTGGAGATAGGTGGAGACAGTTTAAAGAATGGTTTGCACATAATGATGGCAGACTGGAGTATAGTTATGATGTGCCGCATGCAGTATATTATTGGAAACATTCATGGGGAAAATATCTTTTGTATTATATTGCAAGCCATAAAAAATATTACGTTACTCCATATTTGTCATTATCAACTAATTTTAATAATTCTGGGGTTCATATAGCATCTGATAGTATGGTTTTTCAGAGATCTCTTTTGTTAGGAGAAAAAGAGTTCCGGTTTGTAAAATTTGACGATGCTGTAAAGTATGATACTTTTGGGGAAAGCATAGAATTAAAGAATATTATGGAAAAAAAATACCAGAAAAAGGTATGTATTGATTATTATGGGACAAGAAGGAACCATGATACTTATGATTTGTGCCTTAGTTCAGTGTTGCTTCCTTATAAGGTCGTAGAATCATATGGATTGCAAATGTATCCGTATGAGTTAAATTATTTATATAACATTCAGGGTGAAGATTTATATATTTATGACTTGAAAAATCATGCAAAACAAAAAAGAGATTGGCGTCATCATTATCATCTTGTTCAATATGAAGTACGTCTGCTTAGCTGGGTTGACAGCCTGTTTTATACATTATATCAGTGGTTGCTAAAGGTAAAGGGATTATTTGGCCATAGATAAAAAAATTTGTTATGAAGAACATTTGGTGGGATATGGTATGGAAAAGAAAGAATGGGTATTGGGAATAATTATATTATCTTTGTTGGGAGTTATTTTGGCATTGCGAAATCGTTTTAGTTTTTCATGGTCTGATGAAGCTTTTTATATGGCAGAGGTACATAGGCTGTATTTGGGAGACAAACCTTTAGTTGATGATTGGAATCCTGCACAGTTTTATGCGGTAATAATTTTTCCCTTATATCACTTATATGTGAAATGGAATGGAAGCACAGATGGTATATATCTTTGGGCGAGAAATGTATATTTGCTTTTATCATTTGGATGTGCAGTTATTGTATTTTATATAATGCGGAGACGGATGAAAGTAGGGAGATGCCTGGGCATTTTGGCAGGAGGAATGATTATGTTATATTCCAGGGCAAATGTGGGCGGTTTATCCTATCATAATCTTTTTTTGTGTGCATATATCATGGCAAATATGCTTTTGTTTCATATTATTTCCTATAAAAAAGAAGGGATATTTAACTGGAAATGTAAAATATACTGTCTTATTGTAGGGGCGCTATTGGGGATGGCCATGATTACAATCCCATATTTGGTTCTTCCTGTTGTAATAGTATATGTTATTCTTATATTAATGTACAAATATTTTAAGTCTTATTTTTTAATCCTTTTACTGGTGGGAGGAGGGATAGCTGGGACTGGGTTGGCATACCTTATGTTTTTGTTTTCAAGGCTCTCTGTGTATGATCTGATGGATAATGTAAAGTTTCTTTTTATGGAAAAGGATCATGGAACACGCTCTCTATTTATGTATCTTAGTAGTTTTTGGCAGTTGGTTTATAGCTATGGGAAGTATCTGCTGGGAATTATCCTTTTTTGCATAATTGTGAATGGCTGTTGTCTTTTATTTAGGATAAAAATATCCCAATGCAAGAAAGAAATATTGTATTTGGTTTCTGGGATGGTTTTTATGTATAATGTATATTGTTATTCAAGCTCGCACATGAGTTCATATCTGATATTTGGTTTGTTTGGAATTGTGCTTTCTATGTTGTTGGTAAGAAATAATAGAAATGACAGGAATTATTGGAGGGATTATAATTTAGCGTGGTTTTATGTATCTGCTATTGTGGTTATTGTGACATTTTCTATGGCGTCCGCCACCAGTGATCCAATGACAGAGGGATTTGTGATGTTTTCCTTGATGACAATTGTTTTAATTTCTCAAATAAACGCAGAATGGAAAAGCAGGTGGGACTGGATAAGAAAGGGGATAAATTTACTAATAATTTTTCTGATGCTTGGTATGACCATGTACATCAGGATTTTTAGCGTGTATAGAGATGCGCCGCTGGAAGAGATGGATTCCATGATTGCAGAGGGGCCGGCCAGGGGACTGATAACAACAAGGCTTCATGCACAGCAATATAGTGAATGTATGGAGGTACTGCATTATATGAATGCTTTTGAGGAAAATAAGGCAGAAAATGCTTTTTGGGTCACCAAATTAGCACCATGGATGTATGTAGGTACAAATTTGAAAAGTGGTGCTCCAAGTCCATGGCGGCACACGATAGATGATCCTTTATTGACGCTCTATTATGAGACTCATGATATAATGAAGTTGAAATATATATTAGTTTTGAAAGATGAGTATGGAGAATTTCAGGTGGCAAATAATGTGGAAGGCACCAATCTGACCCCGAATGAGAATGTAAAAGATGGGGAAATATGGGAGGAAATTTTAGAAAATTACGATTTAGTAAAATTTAAATGTGGGAATTTATATATTCGCCGGGAAGTTTAGGAAGAAATAGTAGCAATGATAGAAATTACGGGTTTGCTACTAAGATATATGACCATATTTTTAAGTAAGGGAAGCGCTAATGAAATGTTTGATTATCATCCCCGCCTACAACGAGGCTGAAAATATTGAAAAAGTAATCAATAACCTGACTGAAAACTACCCACAGTATGACTATATCATCGTCAATGACGGTTCCACCGACGGGACCGAGGAAATCTGCAGACGCAACCACTACCAGGTCCTGAACCTTCCTATTAACATGGGAATTGGAGGTGCGGTGCAGACCGGTTATTGTTATGCCCGGGATAATGGATATGAAGCGGCAGTGCAGATTGACGGGGATGGGCAGCATGATGTGGCCTTTTTGGCGGACATGCTAAAGCCCTTAGAGACTGGGCAGGCTGATATGGTGATCGGTTCCCGCTTCGTGCAGAAGGAGGGGTTCCAGTCCTCCCAGCTTCGCAGGGTTGGCATCCGGTTTCTAAGTAATCTTGGATGGCTCCTTACAGGGAACAGGGTAAAGGACATTACCAGTGGCTACCGGGTGGTGGACAGGCGTTTTATCCGGATCTTTGCCCAGGATTATCCGGCGGATTATCCGGAGCCGGAGGCCATTGTGATCGCCTCTGTATACGGCGGCAGGATAAGGGAATATCCGGTGGTTATGAGGGAGCGGGAGAAGGGGGAGAGCTCCATTACCTTTAAAAAGTCCATCTACTATATGTGCAAAGTGACGCTGGCCATGGTCATCCGGCGAATCAGTTTTGGTGTCAGGAGGCAGAAGAAATGATCCCATCCACCCTGCGGTTTACCCTTTGTGTTGCGGTAGTCTGCTATTTTATTATTATTTTGTATTATCTGAAAAAAAGAATGCTGGATCTAAAATATACGCTGCTGTGGCTGGTTGCGGGACTTGTGATGGGGATCATGGTCTTCTTCCCTGAGCTTCTGGTGCGGTTTGTCAGGATACTGGGGATAGAAAGCAATATGAACGGGCTGTATGTGCTATTGCTGGCTTTTATCCTTATGATCCTGATGGCACTTACATCCATTGCCTCCCGCCAGACCCTCCGGATCAAGATCCTTGTGCAGGAGATCAGTATGATGGAAAAGCGTATCCGTGATCTGGAGGATCAAGTGGCAGAGGCCAGAAGCCCGGTGCCGCCGGGTAGCCCCCATCCTTATCAGGGGGAAGAAGAGGCAGGGCAGAGCGGATCTTAACAACGAATAAATGGTATATTTTGCTTCCCATTGGGAAACAGACAGATAGAAAGGATCGGGAGATAATGAGTAACAGATTTGAAGGAATCAGCGAAACACAGGCAAGAGAAGAAATACTGGAACTGGTGGGGGAATATTACAACGCCTACCACAGGGAAAAAAAGGGCTTCGCGCCGGGAGACCGGATACCCTATGCCTCCAGGGTCTATGACCAGAAGGAAATGCAGAATCTGGTAGACAGCGCCCTGGAGTTCTGGCTTACCTCAGGACGGTATACGGAACGGTTTGAGGAACAGCTATGTGCATACCTGCATGTAAAATACTGTTCCCTGGTAAATTCCGGTTCTTCCGCCAACCTGCTGGCGTTTATGGCGCTGACCTCCCCTTTACTGGGGGAACGCGCTATCAGGAGAGGGGACGAGGTGATCACTGTGGCTGCAGGCTTTCCCACTACTGTGGCCCCGGCCATACAGTTCGGCGCAGTCCCGGTATTTGTGGATGTCACCATACCACAATATAACATTGATGTTTCCCTTCTGGAAGAAGCATATTCTGCAAAAACGAAAGCGGTGATGGTCGCCCATACCTTGGGGAATCCTTTTGACCTGAAAGTGGTAAAAGGTTTCTGTGAAGCCCACGGCCTCTGGCTGGTGGAGGACAACTGCGACGCCCTGGGCTCTGTCTATGAAGTGGATGGCGAAAAACGGTTTACCGGTACCCTTGGGGATATAGGCACTTCCAGCTTTTATCCCCCCCACCATATGACTATGGGGGAAGGAGGGGCAGTATATACCAACGATCCTCTGCTGAACAGGTGTGTCCGCTCTTTCAGGGACTGGGGGAGGGACTGTGTCTGCCCTTCCGGAAGGGATAACCTTTGCGGCCATCGGTTTGACAGGCAGTACGGGGAACTGCCCTTAGGCTATGACCATAAGTATGTGTATTCCCATTTTGGATATAATTTAAAGGCAACAGACCTGCAGGCGGCGGTGGGATGTGCCCAGTTGGATAAATTTCCTTCTTTTGTGGAAAGAAGAAAAGAAAACTTTGCCTATTTGTATCAAAAACTGGAGCAGGTAAGCCATAAATTGATCCTGCCCCAGGCATGCCCGGGGTCAGACCCCAGTTGGTTTGGCTTTTTGATCACCTGCAGGGAAGGGGTAGACCGGAACTTTCTGGTGCAGCAGCTGGAGGCCAGGGGGATCCAGACACGTATGCTCTTTGCAGGGAACCTGATCAAGCATCCCTGTTTTGATGAGATGCGCAGGACCGGAGAGGGATACCGGGTAGTGGGGGATCTGGAGAATACAGAGAGGATCATGCGGGATTCCTTCTGGATCGGCGTTTATCCGGGTATGACGGAGGCGATGCTGGATCATATGGCAGGCAGCATCATTGAGATCTTGGCAAAATAAAAAGATTATTGGGATGGGAAAAAGGAATGTGTGATTTGGATTTTTACAAAGGGAAAAAAATATTCATTACAGGCCACAGCGGTTTTAAAGGAAGCTGGATGTGCCAGGCGCTGTTAATGGCAGGGGCGGAGGTCACTGGCTATAGCTTGGAACCGGCCCAGGATCCGGCGCTATTCCGGATCTTGAAGCTGGAAGGCCAGGTAAATTCCCTGTGGGGAGATATCAGGGACCGGGATGGGCTTGTTAAGGCGGTTAGGGAAAGCAGGCCGGAGATCATCATCCACATGGCCGCGCAGCCCATTGTAAGGGAATCTTATGTAGATCCGGCTTATACCTTTGAAACGAATATCATTGGAACGGTGAATATTCTGGAGGCGGTGCGGGAGACGGACTCAGTGCGTTCCTTTATCAATGTCACAACGGACAAGGTGTACCTGAACAGAGAATGGCTCTGGGGATACCGGGAAAACGAGGAACTGGATGGATATGACCCTTATTCCAACAGCAAATCCTGCTCGGAGCTGGTGACGGGCTGCTACCGGCGTTCTTTTTTCCAGGAGAGGGAGCTTGCGGTCTCTACCCTGCGGGCGGGCAATGTGATAGGCGGGGGGGATTTTGCAAAGGACAGGATCATTCCGGACTGTGTCCGTGCAGCGGAAGCAGGAAAGGATATTATTATCAGGAACCAGGACGCCATAAGGCCCTACCAGCATGTGTTAGAGCCAGTGATGGCGTATCTGATGATTGCAATGAGACAGTATGGGGATAAGGGATTGGCAGGCGCTTACAATATCGGGCCGGGGGAAGGGGACTGCATCACCGCAGGGGAGATCGCTGCCCTATTCTGTGATAAATGGCAGGAATTATCCGGCAGGGAGCAGGGATGGGCCGCAAGGGGAGACCACGGGCCCCATGAAGCCAGGCTGCTGAAGCTGGACTGTGGAAAAATAAAAGATACCTTTCAGTGGCATCCTGCCTGGGAAATTGGACAGGCGGTAGAGGAGACGGCGGAGTGGTATTACCGTTACTTTGCAAAAGAGGATATGGGAAGGTTTACTGCGGAGCAAATTGAAAGATATTCTACCCAAAAGCTTTCCTGAAAGGAGATTCTTATGAAAACCGTTTCCCTAATCCTCACCGCTTATAACAGTGCTTCCAATTTGGCACGTACCCTTCAAAGCATAGAGCGGCAGGACTACCCTCAAATAGAGGTAAATATCAAGGACGGCGGTTCTACAGACGATACTTTAAAAATCATTAAGGAATACAAGGATACTAGCCGCAACAGGGTAAACTGGGCAACTGGAAAGGATCAGGGGATTTACGATGCCATGAACCAGGGATATGCCCTTTGCAGCGGGGACATTATTGTATTTTTTAATGATTTATTTTTATCCGGAAGGGTAATTTCCCGGATGGTAAACCTGATAGAGTCACAGCCCTGCTGTGTGGGGGCCCATGCAGATTTGGTCTATGCCACAGACGCTAAGGTGGTCAGGTACTGGAAGATGGGGCCTCAAAGGAGCCTCCGCCTGGGCTGGCTGCCAGGACATCCCACCTTATTTTTAAAAAGAGAGATATACGAAAAATATGGGTTATACAACACCGATTACAAAATTGCGGCGGATTACGAATTTATGATCCGGTTCCTGAAGGACAAAGAAAACAGGCTGGCCTACCTGCCGGAAACCATTATCCGCATGTATTACGGCGGAACCAGTACTTCCAATACAGGGAGTTATTTGCTGTCTTTAAAGGAAGGCCACAGGGCCCTGAAGGAGAACGGGATAAGGGGGGCGGCCATTGCCGACGGGCTTCGCACCGGCAGGGTATTATGGCAGTTTGTGCGCAGGCGTAAATTGGAGGTAGGCCTGTAAAGGATACCAGCTTCTTTATTTGCCCCCGCCAATTGAAAAAGAGTGTAAGTTAGTGTTATAATGACAGTAAACGGCAAGTCTGTTTATGGTTTATTATCCTAATTATGCCAACTACAGGAGAATCGTTATGGGAATTTTAGCAGGCTTTATGGTTCCCCATCCGCCGCTGATCGTACCGGAGGTAGGCAGGGGACAGGAAAAGGAGATCCAAAGAACCATCAATGCATACCAGGGGGCTGCCCGCAGGATAGGGAGCCTTCAGCCGGAGACGATTGTGCTTATATCCCCCCATCAGGTAATGTATGCGGACTATTTCCATATCTCGCCAGGAAAGGGAGCGAAAGGTGATTTTGGGCAGTTCCGTGCAGGAGGGGTGAAAACAGAGGTTTCTTATGATACAGAGTTTGTAAAAGCCCTGTGCCGGATGGAGGGTGTACGGAAGCTTCCAGGGGGATGTGAGGGGGAGAAGGACGGGCGCCTTGACCATGGGACAATGGTTCCCTTATATTTTGTGGACAAATATTGGACCCAGTACCGTCTGGTTCGGATTGGCCTGTCAGGTTTATCTTTCGCCAGGCATTATGAACTGGGGGAATATATCAGTAAAGCTGCCCGGGAGCTGGGCAGGAGGACGGTGGTGATTGCCAGCGGTGATTTATCCCACAGGCTGAAGGAAGGGGGGCCTTACGGGTATCAGAAGGAGGGGCTGGACTATGACAGGCGTCTCATGGATGTGATGGAGAGGGCTGCTTTCGGGGAGTTATTTGATTTTCCGGAGGCGTTTTGTGAAAAGGCGGGAGAGTGCGGGCACCGCTCCTTCCTTATCCTGGCAGGGACGTTGGATAAAAAGCAGGTTCTGGCGGAACGCCTGTCCTATGAGGGGCCTTTTGGGGTGGGCTATGGCGTCTGCGCTTACCAGGTGTGCGGTGAGGAACCTCAGCGGAATTTCAGGGAACAGTACGAAGAGATGGAAAGAGAACGCCTTTTGAAGCAAAGGGAACAGGAGGACGCTTATGTGCGCCTTGCCAGGCAGACAATTGAAACTTTCGTGCGCACAGGGGAAAAGATAAAGATCCCGGAAGGCCTGCCGGAGGAAATGGCCAGCCGCCAGGCAGGGGTTTTTGTCTCCATCAAGAAGGAGGGCAGGCTGCGGGGCTGTATTGGGACCATTATGGCAACCCAGCCTTCCCTTGCCAGGGAAATCATTGACAATGCCATCAGCGCTTCTTCCAGGGATAACCGGTTCTCCCCCATAGAGCCGGAGGAACTGGAGCTGCTTTCCATCAGTGTGGACGTGCTGGGGGAAACGGAAAGGATCACCTCCCCCCGGGAACTGGATGCGAAGCGGTATGGGGTAATTGTTACCAAAGGACGCAGACGGGGGCTGCTTTTGCCCAACCTGGAAGGGGTTGACAGGGTAGAAGACCAGATTGCCATAGCCAGGCGCAAGGCGGGCATCAGGGAAGAGGAAGAGGTGGCACTGGAGCGGTTTGAGGTGGTACGGCATTATTAGAGCCTGCTTTCAGGCAGAGGGGGAGTTATGAAAACTGTATGTGAGACATGTATACACCATTGCAGCCTGTCTCCCGGCCAGACAGGCCTTTGCAGGGCCAGGAGGAATGAAAACGGGAAGATTGTCTGCAGCAATTATGGGCAGGTGACCTCCCTTGCCCTTGACCCCATAGAGAAAAAGCCGCTGAAAATGTTTTGGCCAGGAACTGCCATTTTGTCTGTAGGCAGCTATGGGTGTAATCTGCGCTGTCCCTTCTGCCAGAATTACCAGATATCCATGTGGGATGGGGAGGCCGTGGAGGCGGCGTATTTTTCCCCGGAGGATTTGGCGGAGAAAGCGGCGGCATACCAGGGCAGGGGGAATATTGGTGTGGCATTTACCTACAACGAGCCCATGGTAGGTTGGGAATATGTGCGGGATACCGCGAAACTTGTAAAGGAAGCTGGCATGAAAAATGTGCTGGTGACCAATGGGACGGCCTCTGCCTGGGCACTGGAGGAAATTCTGCCTTTCATAGATGCCATGAATATTGACCTGAAGGGCTTCCGGGAAGAGTATTACCAGAAGCTGGGAGGGAGCCTTGGGGCAGTAAAGGAATTTATCCGCCGGGCAGCGGAGCACTGCCATGTGGAGCTTACCACTTTGATCGTGCCAGGGGAAAATGACGGGGAAATGGAAATGAGGGAAGAGGCAAAGTGGATTGCTTCTGTAGGACGGAAAACCGCGCTTCATGTGACCCGTTTTTTTCCAAGATACCATATGGTGGACAGGCAGGCTACGGAAGTGGAAAGGGTGCAGAGGCTGGCAGGGATTGCCAGGGAGTATTTGGATAATGTGTTTGTATAAATATAGGCATGAGGGAAAGTGGAAATGATAAAGAACAAAACAAAAAACAATTTACCAGTGAACACGCTGCAGGAGGATATCGCCAAATACGAAGAAACCACCAACCTTCTCCGTCTCCTGGGCGGTTTCATTAAGCGGCTGGAATCCTTTTCCCAAGCCGGGGAGCGTTCCGAAACAGAAAACAAAATTTTGTTGATGCAGCAGCTGGTCTGGCTGGCAGAGTTGGGAAAAAATCCGGCAATGAAGGAGCGGCTGGCGCCTTTCCGGCAGGAGATGCAGAAGGGAATGGAGATGGAGATACAGGGGCGTACCCTTTTCCGAAAGGGAGCCAGTACCAGGGGATGGGAGGAAGCGCTGCAGGACCACAGCCCCAAACAGCTTTTGGATCTGCACAAATACCTGGTAACCGGCGCTTCCCAGGAAAAGGGTTTCCAAGAGGATGGGGCGCACCTGGCGGCATCCCTGGCCTCCTGGCTAAGGGACCGTCCCTGGCAGTTGCTTCTTGCCCTTAGCCAGGAGGCTGTGGAATGCCTGTTCCAGCTTGGGGAGACGGCGGAAAAGGGCAGGCTTGCCATAGACGAAAAGAATGTTGACAGCTACACGGAGCTGGCCATGTGGGGGCTGGCAGAGGTGAATCTTACCAATGAGGAGGAAGGGACAGCGCTGGAACTTTCAGTGCCCTCCCAGGCAGAAAAAGAAATCCTGCCGCTGCTTAAGAAGATCACGCGGGAATCTCTGGAAGAAAACAGCCTGTCTGCCTATCTGTCCGAAGAAACCCTCCAAAAGAAAATCAACCTGCGCAGGCTGAACCAGGACTTTCAAAGCTTTGAAGATAAGATTGGCGACTTTTTGCGGACTTATGGGTTTATGGAGAAGGATACTTTCCGGGAAATGTTCTGCCGCGTCTGGGGAATCCAGGTGACTGCGGAGGAACTGATGCGCTTCGTCTATCTTCGGGGAACGGTTCCCAAAAGGCTTATGACAGCGGAATTAAAAGAAGGGAAAGAGGTTTTCGTGTCTCTTCCCTGGGTGGAAATCAACCGGATGATGGAAAAAAGAAACCAGTATTGCAGAGACATCCCTTACCCTGTGCTGTCAAAGGAAGAAATTACGGACAGCCATGAACATCCAGCAGGGGTATGGCGGGCAATCTGTGATGCCTTCCAGGAAAGGGACGGGGAGGAGGATACGCTGGAGGATCTTTTCCAGGAAGGGCTGTGCCTGACAGCAGAGGGCGGAAGCGTTTCGGAAATCATTGAGTTTCTCAAGGACTGGCAGGAGGTGGAAAGTCCCGGGGAGGGAGCCCTTTTGTGGCGTCTGGCAGTCTTGGCAGGGCTTTGCGCCCCCCTTTATATGCTGAAAGGCTATTCCAGGTATGATTTTTACGAAAAATACGGAAAATACAAGTATCAGGATTTATTTACCCAGACAGACAAAAAAATCAGGAAAGCATCCCTGCATGAGCTTCCGATAAGCCTGCAGGAGCAGCTTGCGGATCTGGTAATCCTGGCGGAGCAGGGGAAGTATTGGGAAGTGGTAAGGCTGGAAAAGGAGATTCCTCCCCAATACCAGTTCCATGAAGAGGTGAAGCTGTTTTTGCTGGTGAACCAGGCGGCGGCATATGCCAATACGGGCATAAAGGACAGGAACAGCCAGGAGTGTAAGGGGGTAAGGGATTTTGCCTTGTCTCTTTGCCAGGAGTCCAGGGACAGGGAGACAGAATCTTTTATCCTGGATATCTGCGGCGCCAATGATATTATGGCGGTGGGCTCCAGGGAACCGTTTCCCGGCTCCTGGGAGGATGCGGCCCCTTATGGCTGGGGGCAGGGGCCGCACAATAGCCAGACAGTGGTAAAGGAAGAAAAAGTTTATCCCAATGCCCCCTGCCCCTGTGGCAGCGGGAAAAAATATAAAAAATGTTGCGGGAGGAAACAATGAAGGTATTAGTGACAGGTGTAGGAGGCCAGCTTGGCCATGATGTGATGAATGAGCTGGCAGGTAGGAATTATCAGGGGATAGGGTCAGACCTGGCGCCCGTGTACAGCGGTGCGCCTGACGGCACAGCGGTAACGGGAATGCCCTATGTGCAGATGGACATTACGGACAAGGCTTCTGTGGAAGAAATTGTATCAAAGGAAGCGCCGGACGTGGTGATGCATTGTGCCGCATGGACGGCGGTGGATTTGGCGGAGGAAGAGGGAAACCAGGAGAAGGTGCGCCAGGTGAATGCCCAGGGGACGGAAAACGTGGCCCTTGCATGTAAAAAGGCAGGCTGTAAGATGGTTTATATTTCCACGGATTATGTTTTTGACGGCCAGGGGACAAAGCCCTGGGAGCCGGACTGTAAGGATTATGCCCCGTTAAATGTTTATGGGCAGACCAAGCTGGAAGGGGAAATGGCAGTAGCGGACAACCTGGAGAAGTACTTTATTGTGCGCATTGCCTGGGTGTTTGGGGTAAATGGCAAAAATTTTATAAAGACCATGCTGAATTTGGGGAAAACCCACAGCCAGATTAAAGTGGTCAGCGACCAGGTTGGGACCCCTACCTATACTTATGACCTTGCCAGGCTGCTGGTGGATATGGCTGAAACAGAAAAATACGGTTATTACCATGCCACCAATGAAGGGGGCTATATTAGCTGGTATGACTTTACCAGGGAAATCTTCCGGCAGGCATATGGGCTGGGGCATGAAGAATATGCACCGGAACGGCTTTCGGTAATTCCGGTTACCACAAAGGAATACGGCATATCCAAGGCAGAAAGGCCCTTTAATTCCAGGCTGGCCAAGGACAAGCTGGGAAAAAACGGCTTCCAGCCCCTGCCCACATGGCAGGATGCACTGGGAAGATATCTGGAAAAAATAGATTTTTAGGGGGAGCTGTGCAGAAGGGACCAATGATAAAAGAGCAGTGGGAAAGGGAGCACGTAGGATGAAATCCGTATTAATTATTGAAGATAACCCCCTCAGCATGGAGATGCTGGCAAAAATCGTCAACGAAATAGACCCGGAGCTGCAGGTTTATAAAGCGGTGAACCAGAATGAAGCATATGCGCTGTCCATGCGGATCACCATGGATCTTTTTCTGATAGATATTATCCTGGACTCCACCATTCCCGGGGATGTGTCCGGTATGCGGTTTGCAGGTTACATCCGGGGGGTGGAGCGGTACAAATATACCCCGATGATTTTTATTACGGCGCTGGAGGATGCCAGGCTGTTTGCTTACAGCGATATGCACTGCTATTATTACCTGGAAAAGCCTTATGATGCCAAGAAGGCTTTCCAGGTAATTTCCGAAGCATTGAAGATACCCCAGGCAAAGGACATCCCCCATGCTGTGTATTTCCGGAAGGATGGCATTATTTTCAAACGGAATGTCTCGGAGGTGGTTTATATTGAAAATGTAAAAACCGGGCAGACCGTTTATTTTATTGACGGGAGGCTGAAGCTCCAGTATAAGCCTACCAAAGTGATATTGGAGGAACTGAATTCAGACAGGTTTGTACAGTGCAGCAGGTATCTGATTGTAAATAAAGATTTTATAGACGTTATTGATACGGTAAACAGATATATCGGATTAAAAAACGGGTATGGGCAGATTGAAATAGGGATTACCTTCAAGAAAAAGTTCCTGGAGGCGTTAAGGGTGGGATAGGCACCGCTGTTTTTAACTTGCAGCCTGCATGATTATTACATGGCAGGAACTCTTTGCCTGGAATCATGGATAATAAGCCAGCGTCGGGCCTGGCGGAAAATCTATTTTGAGACAAGGAGAGCAAAAGTGGAAAGTAAGTTTTTAACAGGAAGAAACATCGGTAAGGCAGCCCTGAAGGCCTTTATGGGGCTTTGTTTAGCCCTGGGAATTTTCTCTGGGGGGGGGTATTTTCAGGCAACAGTTTGTACTGGAGGCCAGGGCCGCGGAAGAGCTGTGGGTTAATGGGCTGGGGGTTACCCAATCGGAAGATGGCGTCAGTGCCTGGTGTGGCTTTTTGGGATACCAGGAGCCTGGGTATATTTTAGAGCTGTATTTAAACCGTGTGGAGGAGGACGGCACGGTTACGCCTGTGGCGGGAGGGATCCTCAATCCCACACAGGACGGTACAGGAACCGGTACCACAGAAGGGGTAAAAGTAACGCCGGGGATTTATAAGGCAACTGCTGTCTGGCAGAGAAAGGGCGGGGATTTCCCGGTAAGCTTCCAGGATTCCCCTCTTTATGATGTGGCAAAGGAGGGGGAACGCTATACGGTCACCCTGCACCATGATACAGTCCCGGAAGCCGGGCCGGAGGAAAGCAGCCAGGGGCAAAAAGGCTCCAGCCAGCCCTTTGAAAGTGGGGAGGAAGAGGCCGGGGAGCCCTGGCAGGGATGCAGCCACCATATTGTCTATGAGATTGTGCAGCCTGCAGACAGGGAGAGGGACGCCCTGCTGGCAGGGCAATGCAGCATCTGTGGGGATGTGGCCTCTTATACAGATGTGCCCAATTCCGCCTATGAGGCATTTCTGGAAGAAACGGTGGATATGGTACACAGGGCAGGCCAAGGGGAAGTGGTGATCGCTACCAGCCTTTGGATAAGCTTTAACAGGGAGGTACTGGATGCGGTCATGGAGCACCCAGGGCTTTCGGTAAAGGTTTTTTATAAATACGAAGGCGTACAGTATCTGGTGACAATTCCGGCAGGGGCAGATCTGGGCGGCCTTGCCGGGGATGACGGGTTCTGCGGCTTCCGATACCTGGACTTGGTGTTTGGGGGAGAGAGGCTGGCAGAGGATAATTTTTAAGAATAACAGATAAATAATGATATTTTGTAAGAGCCGGGGAAATTATGTGATTCTCCGGCTTTACAAAACTGAAATTTTGGTTAATAATATGGGAGGGGATATTTTCAGAAAGGATATGGAATGTGCATGTCCAACTGGCTGTATAAAGCCAGCGGAGGAAAATAAAAGAAAGGTACAGGATAAAAATGAAAATAGCAGTAGCAGGAACAGGATATGTGGGATTAGTGGCAGGCGTATGTTTTGCCGAAAAGGGTTATAATGTAACTTGTGTTGATATTGATGAAAAGAAAATAGAGTTGATGCGCCAGGGCGTTTCCCCCATTTATGAGGAGGGGCTGGAGGAACTGATGCAGAAGAATAACGCCAGGGGAACCTTGCACTTTACCTGTGATTATGTGGAAGCCTACAGGGATGCGGACGCTATTTTTATTGGGGTAGGTACTCCGGAGATGCCTGACGGCAGCGCGAATTTAAGCTATATTGCCGCGGTTTCCAGGCAGATTGCGGAGGTAGTGGAGAAGGACTGCCTGGTGGTGGTGAAATCTACGGTGCCGGTAGGGACCAATGATAAGGTAGAACAGTTTATCAAGGATTTCCTGGTCCATGATGTGAAGGTGGAGGTTGCCTCTAACCCGGAATTCCTTGCCCAGGGAACAGCGGTGCATGATACCCTCCATGCGGCCAGGATCATTATCGGGACGGAAAGCCAGGAGGCGGAGGCGCTGCTTAAGAAGATTTATGAACCCTTCGGGCTCCCAATTGTTTCCGTGAAGCGGCGTTCAGCGGAGATGATCAAGTATGCCTGCAATGACTTCCTGGCCCTTAAAATTTCTTATATGAATGATATTGCCAATTTGTGTGAGCTGGTAGGCGCTGATATTACCGATGTTGCCAGGGGCATGAGCTTTGACGAGCGTATTGGTGCGCGGTTTTTAAATGCAGGTATTGGTTTCGGGGGAAGCTGCTTCCCCAAGGATACCAAGGCCCTGAAATTTTTGGCCAGGGAGCATGGCTATAAGCTGAAAACAGTGGAGGCCTGTGTGGAGGTGAACAGCACCCAGAAAACCCGCCTGTTTGAGAAAGCCAAAGAGCGGATGATTACTTTCAGCGGCTTAAAGGTGGCGGTGCTGGGGCTGGCATTCAAAGCGGGGACGGATGATTTACGGGAAGCCCCCTCTATTGACAATTTAAGGCTCCTTCTGGCAGCAGGGGCGGATATTTATGCCTATGACCCCAAGGGGGAAGAAAGGGCCAAGGCAATTTTCCCGGAAGGCGGCCAGAATGGGGGAAGCATGAACTATGTAACTTCCATTACAGAGGCGCTGGAGGGGGCCAATATCTGTTTTGTGTTTACAGAATGGGCTGATATTAAGGCCATCACCCCAAAAGAGTTTAAGGAAAAGATGCACACGCCACTTGTTTATGATGGCAGGAATCTTTATGATACGGCGCAAATGAAAGCCTTTGGGGTGGAATACTACAGTATCGGGCGGCATTAAGGATAACAGAAAAGGGGAAGCATGAATAAAATTGATACAAAAAAACGCTATTTAATAACCGGAGGTGCAGGGTTTATTGGCTATTTCCTCTCCAGGGCATTGCTGGAGAAGGGAGCGCAGGTGATGGGGCTGGACAATTTAAATGACTACTATGAGGTGTCCTTAAAGGAAGACAGGCTGGCTGATTTAAAGAAGTACCCAGAGTACCGTTTTGTCAAAGCAGACCTGGCGGACAAGCAGAAGATGTTTGATGTGTTCAGGGAGTTTGTCCCTGACATTGTGGTGAATCTTGCTGCCCAGGCAGGGGTGCGGTACAGTATTGATAATCCGGATGCCTATATACAGTCAAATATTGTAGGGTTTTTTAATCTCCTGGAAGCCTGCCGCCATTTTCCCGCGGAGCATCTGGTATTTGCTTCCTCCAGTTCCGTTTATGGGGGCAATACAAAGATACCTTTTTCCACAAAGGACCAGGTGGACAAACCGGTGAGCCTGTATGCTGCCACCAAAAAATCCAATGAGCTGATGGCCTATTCTTACAGCAAGCTTTACCGGATCCCCGTAACAGGCCTTCGGTTTTTTACAGTGTACGGCCCTATGGGGAGGCCGGATATGGCTTACTTTAAGTTTGCTAAAAAAATCATGGCAGGGGAGCCAATCCAGGTTTACAATCACGGGGATATGCTGCGGGATTTCACTTATATTGACGATATTGTGGAAGGGGTGGAGAACATTCTGTGTAATCCCCCTGCCCAGGACGGGAATGGGGCGGCTTACAAAGTTTACAATATAGGGAATAACAAACCGGAAAAATTAATGGATTATATTAGCGTATTGGAAAAATGCCTGGGAAGGGAGGCAAAAAAGGAATTTCTTCCCATGCAGCCTGGGGATGTGTATGAAACCTATGCGGATGTGCAGGATCTGATGGAGGATTATGGGTTTAAGCCGGCAACCTCTATTGAGGAAGGGCTGGGGAAGTTTGCGGAGTGGTTTTTGGGGTATTATCAGTAAATTGCCGGGCAACCTGGCGCAGGGTAAAAACACATGGCGAAAAAATTGACATATTTTTATTTACTGCCAATAACGTCTGTTCTTTTTCTGGGCAGTATTGCCAGTTTGTTCCGGACTACCTGTTTTGAGCTTTATATGAAGAATGAACTGCCCTCTTACCAAAATGATGCCCCACTGGCGCTGGCAGTCTTGCTGGCAGTTGTCTGTGCCGGGTTTTACTGGGTAAACAGTTATTTGGCATTAAAAAGTATAAAACTGACGGCGGTCTGCCTGTTTTCCTGCGGGTGGGCGGTTTTGGCAAGCTTGTTTTTTGTCCTTCTCTTCCGTTGCGGGGCAGTCTGTGACAGCGGTTTTTTAAGTGAATATGCTGTGGCGTTTATGGATGGAAATTATGAAGCCTTTGGCAGGGGTTCTTACCTTCACCACTATCCTTTCCAGCTTGGGATGACGGCATTCCTGGAAGTGGTATACCGGCTGTTCGGCGCAGAAAACTATCTGGCTTTCCAAATGATCAATGTGGTGTCTATTGCAGGGATTATTTTTCTTTTGCAGAAAATTACCTGGGAGCTGTTTGAGGATGGGCGGATTGTCCTGTGGGAAGGGGTTTTATCCATGGGAATGCTGCCATTATTTCTTTATGCTACATTTGTGTATGGGGATATTGTGGGGCTTGCCCTGGGAATAGGGGCGGTTTATTGTGGCATTTGTTTTCTAAAACGTGGAAAGTGGAGATATATATTTATAGCTGGGGCCGCGTTTTTCTTCGGCATTGCGGTAAAGTCAAACGATGATGTTTTTTTGGTAGCTTTTGTAATCATCCTGCTTTTGAAGATGGTACAGGAAAGAAAATTGGGTTTCCGGCTATTACTGGGAATCCTTGGGGTAGTGGCGCTTTCCCAGGCGGGGATGCCTGTTGTGGAATCAGTTTATACCCGGCGGGCGGGAATTGAGAGGGTCTGGGAAGGGACTCCCAAGGCGGCATGGATTGCTATGGGGCTGCAGGAAGCAGATGAGTCGTATAATGGGTGCGGATGGTATAACGGCTACAACATGGATATCTACAGGGATAATAATTTTGATAATGAAAAGACCAAGGAAGCCTGTATCCAAAATATTGGGGAATCCCTGAGGCGTTTTGGACGTAATCCCGGGGATATGGTATATTTTTTTTACAGGAAGTTTGTGTCACAGTGGAATGACCCTACATTTCAGTCGTTGATGATGAATGAATGGTACAGCCGATATACCCAGGGCAAGACAGCCCTGGCAGACTTCTTTCTCTATGGCGCCGGAAGGCAGATTTTGTTATGGCTGATGAATTTTTATCATCTGCTGTTTTTGGTGAGCGCCACTGCGGGATGTATTTTTATTATCAGGGACTGGCGGCTGGAGAGGGCATATTTACTTTTAAATGTCTTTGGCGGGTTCTTTTTTCATATGATATGGGAGGCAAAATCCAGATATATTCTTGGATATTTTGTGCTCTTGCTGCCAGTTGCTGGGGCAGGGCTTGTTAGAATTTTAGGAGGCGGTCATGGAAGATGGCAGAAAAAAAACAGCGCCATGGGAAAAGCTGGGGGTGCAGATTTTAATAAATCTGTTGATGCTTCTGGTATTCTGGGGCGGGATGTTGAGAAAAAGCTATAATGCGGACACAGTTTACCATATGCTCTCAGGGGACGCCGATGTGCTGTGCAATATAGAAGCAGGACGTTATGTGATTGCCCTGGGAGACTTTCTGCTGTTAAAGCTGGGGGTGCGGACAACTACGGACTTAAGCGTTACGATGTTGGTGACATTTATCCTATTTGCAGTTGCGATGGAGGTTAACAAGAGGATTTTTAAAAGATGGCAGCCAGAGGGTGGCTGCCTTAGATTATGCTATATCTGCGGCATCCATCTGGTATTCCTGAACGTCTTGTTTGCGGAGCTTTTGATGTTCAGTGAATATTGTGTATATTATGCCATAGGGTATTTGCTGGCGGCTTTAGGCGTCATCCGGTTTACACGGCGGAAATACCTTTCTATGTTTTTGCTGTTTGCCCTGGCGGCTTCCACTTACCAGTATACAATGATTTATGCGGCAATTCTCATTGCTTTTTATGTGTGCCTGGACCACCAGGGGGAGTTTTCCCTGAAAGCGTCAATGGAGGAGCTTGTGGGGATCGGTGCCTGTATGGGGGTAGGCGGGCTGAACCTGTTAAGCGTGAAAATGCTGGAAAAGCTGGAAATAATTAAAAGCTTTGGTAAAAGCGCCGGTGTTGGCGATGTGGGGGAAAAGGCAAGGATGGCGCTGGCGCATTTGGCCCGGTTTCTTAAGGACAGCGACGGGATTTTCCCCAACTTATGGCTGCCCTTGCTTTTTTCTCTGGCATTGGCTGCCTTTATTATCTATCATTGTGCCATAGAAAAGAAAGCCGGGAAACTTCCCTTTATTTTTCTGGTTTGGCTTGGAAGTATCCTGCTTCTTTATGTGATCCCGGTTATGCAGACAGAATTTTCTTTCCCCCCAAGAATGTCCTTTTGTTTTTATCTGGTACAGGGAATGACAGCCATTGTGGCCTGTACTGTATGCAGGGAAAAGATGCAAAAGCTTCTGTTGGCCTGTTGCGGAGGGTATTTGACTGCCCATCTTCTGTTTTCCGGCTTTGTGGTGACCAATCACTTTATCAGCAATACATTGGATGAGGTATATGTGACCATGATGTATCAGGAGATTTTGAAATATGAAAAGGAAACAGGGATTACTGTGGACAAACTGGCAATCGCAAAGGATGCCTATGCGCCGGACCATTATCTTGAGGTGGGATATACTTCCGGGCAGATAAACGAAAGGACTTTGGGGACGGTTACCAATTCCATCGTATGGAAGGTAACCGGGCGGCGTTTTGAAAACCTGGAAATAGAAGAAGAGATTTATGACCAGCATTTTCGCGGCAAGGATTGGGCGTGCTTTGACCTGTCCCAGCAGTTTTTTATTGAAGATGATACTGCTTACTGGTGTATTTTTTAACCCTTTATCCATAACATACCATAAGCAAGATGCGGCTGGCTAATAGCCGCATCTTTTGCTTATGATATAGCGTGGCCTTGCCTTAATTTCATTGTAGATTCTTGAAATATAATGTCCAATGATCCCCAGGCTGATCATGAGCACGCTGCCGATGATCAGCTGCAGAAGAATAACCGTGGTGAAACCTTCAAGGGCTGTCCCGGAGAAATACTTATAGAGGGACTGTACGCCCAGTGCAAAGGAGGCAGCCAGCATAATCCATCCCATCAGCATGACAAACTGCATGGGGGCACCAGAAAAAGAGGTAATATTCTGTACGGCATATTTTACCAGGCTCCACAAAGACCATTTGGAGACCCCGAAGGCGCGTTCCTGCACTTCAAAGTCAAGGGAGATTGCGTTAAAGCCAACCCAGGAGGAAAGAGCCCGGAAAAAGGGTGCCCGCTCCGGCATCAGGAGCAGGGCATTTACGGCTTTTCGGTCCAGCAGCTTAAAGTCAGATGCCCTGGACATATCCATTTCGGTTGCTTTACTGATTATGCGGTAAAACAGCCCTGCGAAAAAAGTATGGGCGGGATTTTCCCTGCCCCTGGATGCTTTGACGCCTTCTACCACTTCATATCCCTCCTGCCAGAGCCGGTACATTTGGGGCAGTATGTCAGGGGGGTGCTGCAAATCGCAGTCCATGATAACACAGCATTCTCCCAGGGCGGCTTCCAGGCCTGCGAAAATAGCCGATTCTTTACCGAAATTCCGGGAAAAGGAAATACCTTTGATCTCCGGGTGGCAGGCGGAGAGGTTCTTTATTTCTGTATAGGTGGAATCCTTTGAGCCATCATCCACAAATATAATTTCAAAGGGAATATGGTTTGCATTTAATATTCCGCTGATTGCCTGAAAGGTTCTTTGGATATTATCCTGTTCGTTGTAAGAGGGAATAATCACAGAAAGAGTTTTGTTTTCCTGCATAGTAAAGGCTCCTTGTAATAGCTGCTTCAATTAGGTCAAAGTAAAGGCCGCATACGGGAGGCCTGCCTTGTTTATGATATAGTATAAACGAGAAAGGAGGCTTTGGCAATGCCGGAAAATGCGCTTTGCGTATCAGCATTTTTATGGTATCATAGGAATGTGCAGGGAAAGGAGCTTGAATGGATGCAAAAACTATTAACGGTAAAATTTTGGCGGTTTATGATTATAATTTTATTGGCCATCAGCCTTTTGCCTGTATTTTGGATAGGGCTTTATAATCACAGCAGTGCCGATGATTATTCTTATGGCTGCATGGCAAGATATGCCTGGTTAAATACCCATAATATATTGGAAACTCTGAAAGCAGCAGCGGAAAAAGTCAGGCAAATATATTTTGAATGGCAGGGATCCTATGGGGCGGTTTTTTTGTTTGCCTTACAGCCTGCGGTTTTTGGGGAACAGTTCTACCCTCTCGGGTCTTTTTTGATTTTGGGCTTTTTTCTTTTTGCTGTTTTTTATTTTTTCAGGAAGGCAATAAGGGATGTGTTTCACGCAAATGTGCATATTGCTGATGTGGTGGCCGGGGTGGCGGCTCTTTTGTGTATACAGATGATGCCGGCGCCAGTGGAAGGTTTTTTCTGGTGGAATGGATCCAT
>CAJTVD010000002.1:139183-188200 GCA_910579495.1 uncultured Lachnospiraceae bacterium | reverse complement strand
GCCGGCCCCTTAATTGTAAATAATCAATAAACGCTGTATCCTCTTGCCCGGAGGATTGCCCCCGCCCGGGCAATGTCTTCCTCCTGATAGAGTTCCACTTTAAGGACACCGTTTTCCTGCTCCCTGTTGTGGACAATGCCGATATTTTTAATGTTCAGTTGCTGCAGGGCGAGGATCGTGGCAATGGAGGCCAAGGCGCCCGGCTCGTCGGCAATGTCAACACTGATGGAAAAGGACTTTTTGATGGGGCCGCTGGAAGCATCAATAAATGAATCCCGGTAGCGTCTGGCACTGTCAAAGAAGCTGTATAGTTCCCCTGAATTGGCACTGTCAATCTGGGTTTTGATCTCTTTCAGGGCTTCTATGTAATCTCCCAGGAGGCCTGAAATATTTTCGCCGTTGGCCAGGCATATCTGCTGCCACATCCCAGGGGAAGAGGAAGCGATTCTGGTAATATCCTTAAAGCCCCCGGCGGCGATCATTTTCATGATACCCTCATCGGAATCTGACCGCTCAATCAGATTCACCAGGGAAGCCGCCACAATATGGGGCAGATGGCTGATGGCGGCAGTGATATGGTCGTGCCGCTTACAGGAAAGCACCAGGGGCAGCGCCCCCAGGGAGACGATCAGTTGCCGGAAATCTTTTACTGCATCCTCAGAAACCTCCCGGCAGGGGGTAAGGATGTAGTAGGCGTTTTCCAGAAGCAGTGCCTTGGAATTTACATAGCCTGTCCGTTCACTGCCAGCCATAGGGTGGCCGCCGATAAACTGCCGGGATAACCCGGCTTTTTCAATGTGTTCATGGATGCCTGACTTGACACTGCCTACATCCGTAAGCAGGCAGGTGGGAGAAAGGTATTTTTGGATTTCCCCAAGCAGGCTGTGGTTGTCTGAAATAGGGGCGCACAGGAACAGATAATCGCACAGGGAAAGATGGCTGTCAAGGGAAGAAAGGGGCAGGTCGATCACCCCTTCCTTTTTTGCCGCCTGTAAGGCTTCCTGGTTAATATCGTATGCCAGCAGATGGCAGCCTGCATAGCGCTGGCGCAAGGCCCTGGCGATGGAACCTCCAATCAGCCCCAATCCCACAAAGCCGCAGGTAAAATCATTTTTCATGGGAAATCTCCTGTTCCGGGAAGCTTCTGCCCATTAAGCTGCAAAAAGGCGACAGTTCCTTCGTGAGGGCGGCAAATTTATCAAAATTCAGTGACTGGGGGCCGTCTGAAAGGGCATGGGCGGGATCATTGTGCACTTCGATCATTAACCCGTCGGCATCGCAGGCTATGGCGGCCCTGGCCATGGGCGCTACATATTTGTAGGAGCCGGTGGAATGGGAAGGGTCAACGATAATGGGAAGGTGGGTACGCTGGCGCAGCACCGGGACAGCGCTTAAATCCAGGGTATTCCTGGTAGCTGTCTCAAAGGTACGGATGCCCCGTTCGCACAAAACCACATTGGGATTGCCCTCTGCAATGATATATTCCGCTGCGTTCAGCCATTCGTCAATGGTTGCACAAAGCCCCCGCTTTAACAGTACCGGCAGCCCCGACTGCCCGGCTTCTTTCAGCAGGATAAAGTTCTGCATGTTCCGTGCGCCGATCTGGATCATGTCCACATATTTTACAGCGGCTTCAATAGCGTCCAGGCTTACCACCTCGCAGACAGTGGAAAGCCCGGTGGCAGCCCCGGCTTCCTGCATGAACTGTAGGCCTTCCGTTTCCAGCCCCTGGAAAGAATAGGGGGAAGTGCGGGGCTTGTAAGCGCCGCCCCTTAAGATAGTAGCCCCCGCCGCCTTTACCGCCTGGGCAATGCACATAAGCTGTTCTTGGGTTTCCACGGCGCAGGGCCCAGCCATAATGGTAAGGCTGCCAGGGCCGATGAATGTGCTGCCTACCTTCACAGCGGTGGGATCCGGGTGGAATTTTTTGTTGGCAAGTTTGTAGCTTTCCGTAACAGGCACAATGCGGTCCACATCCTTAAAAATAATCAGATTTTCCGTGGACAGCTTTGTTTTGTCACCTACAATGCCGATAATGGTGACCTCCTCACCTCTGGAAAGATGGACCTGCAGGCCATTATTTTCAATATATCCGGTAACGGCACGGATGCTCTGCTCCGAAGCCTGGGGTTTCATTACAATAATCATTACTGGATGCTCCTTTCATAGCTGTCAAATCTATTCTCCGCCTGAATAATATAGCACTTCAACGTGTGAAAGTCAACAGAAGATTTTCCTTGCGGGTACGCGGAAGGTGTGACGGGTGTAAATTAAATGAAAATTGCTGTTTAAAATGTATGATTTCACTTGTATAAATACTGAAAATTTAGTAAAATATCCACATGGGAGTTAAGATGCCGGAATGTACTGTGTGCGAGCGCATGGCGTAATGCCCAAAAATGCTGAAAATGGAGGAAGTTATATGAATATTTACACAACTGACAAGATTAGAAACGTAGCTCTGCTGGGACATGGAGGGTGCGGGAAGACCTCCCTGGCTGAAGCTATGGCATATTTGTCGGGTATTACATCAAGATTGGGAAAAGTTGACGATGGGAATACCGTCAGTGATTTCGGCAAGGAGGAACAGAAGAGAAAAATATCCATCAGTACTTCCGTTATCCCTGTGGAATGGGAAGGATATAAGGTTAACATTATTGACGCCCCTGGTTTTTTTGATTTCGCCGGGGAGATGGAGGAGGCAATCAGCGCTGCCGGTGCTGCCGTCATCGTGGTTAACGGCAAGGCTGGCGTGGAAGTAGGTACCCAGAAAGCATGGGATTTATGTGAAAAGTATAAGCTCCCCAGAATGATTTATGTCAGCAATATGGATGTGGACAACGCTTCTTTCCGCCAGGTGGTAGAGGATATGACCCAGATGTTCGGCAAAAAGATGGCACCTTTCCATCTTCCCATCCGTGAGAACGAGAAGTTTGTAGGGTATGTAAATGTAATTACAGAGACAGGCAACAGATGGCAGGGCAAGGAAGTTGTGGAATGCGAAGTGCCTGAATATAATAAGGCAAACCTTCAGATCTGCCGGGATACGCTGATGGAAGCGGTGGCGGAAACCAGCGAGGAGATGATGGAGCGGTACTTTGGGGGGGAGACTTTCTCAGAAGCTGAGATCAGGGCTGCCCTGCGGACGAATGTGTGTGACGGAAGCATTGTACCTATGACTATGGGATCTAATGTGCTCTGCCAGGGTGTATATACGCTGCTGGATGATATCATTAAATATTTCCCCAGCCCGGAAAACAGGGAAGTGGCGGGCATCAATATGAAGACCAATGAAATTTACCATGCGGACTATGATTTTTCCAAGGGGAAATCCGCTTATATCTGGAAGACCATCGTAGACCCTTTTATTGGCAAGTACTCCCTGATCAAGGTAAATTCCGGCGTGCTGAAAACCGATGATGTCATTTATAATGTAGACAAAGATATAGAAGAAAAAATCGGCAAGCTTTATGTAATGCAGGGCAATAAACCGGTAGAAGTAAAAGAACTCCATGCCGGGGATATCGGCGCCCTTGCCAAGCTCACCGGGGCAAGGACCGGGGACAGCCTTTCCACCAAGGCAACCACCATTAAATTCGGCAAATGGGAGATGCCAAAGCCCTATACATATAAAAGGTACAAACCCAAAAATAAAGGGGATGTGGATAAGATTTCCCAGGCACTGCAGAAGATTTCCCACGAAGACATCACCATGAAGTATGTGAACGATTCCGAGAACCGGCAGATGCTCCTTTATGGTATGGGCGACCTGCACCTGGATGTGATTGCAAGCAAACTGCTTAATGAATACAGGGTTGAGATTGAACTCACAGAACCCAAGGTAGCTTTCCGCGAAACCATCCGGAAAAATTCCGATGTGGAGTATAAATATAAGAAGCAGTCCGGAGGCCATGGGCAGTATGGCCATGTAAAGATGAGGTTTGAAGCTTCCGGGAACCTGGAGGAGCCATATGAATTTGACCAGGTGGTAGTAGGCGGCGCGGTACCCAAGAATTATTTCCCGGCAGTAGAAAAGGGAATTCAGGAATCCGTGCTGAAGGGACCTTTAGCGGCTTATCCTGTAGTAGGAGTGAAAGCGGTTCTGTACGATGGCTCCTACCATCCGGTAGATTCTTCGGAAATGGCCTTTAAGATGGCTACCATCCAGGCATTCAAGAAAGGCTTTATGGAAGCCCACCCGGTGCTTCTTGAGCCCATTGCATCCCTGAAAGTAACAGTACCCGATGCCTATACCGGAGATGTTATGGGGGACATCAACAAGAGAAGGGGAAGAGTGCTGGGCATGAACCCTGCACCTGGCGGCAAGCAGGTGGTGGAGGCTGACGTTCCTATGATGGGGCTGTTTGGCTACTGTACAGACCTTCGTTCCATGACAGGGGGGCGGGGAGAATACGCATATGAGTTTTTACGCTATGAGCAGGCACCCGGCGATGTCCAGGAGAGGGAAGTTGCCGCAAGGGCTGCCAAAGTGGCGGAAGGTTCTGATGATTAGTGAAATAAGAGATAAGAGAAGTTCTTTTTAGATGAAGGTGGCAGGGCGCTGTATATGGGGGTATACAGTGCCCTGTTTTTATGCCCATGGACTGGGCCGGAAAGTCTTCTTTGCAGGCAGCCTTCGTCTTGGGCAGGAATGGTTTGGCATAAGGAAGGTGTGACTATCCATCCATTGCCCTGGCCTCCGGGATAGGATAAACTGTAAGGAAAACAACGAAAAACCTTAATACGGGAGGGACAAAGGGACATGGCTTTACAGGAAGCAGAGGACAGGCTGGCAGGGCTGAATGCAGAAATAAACAGGCTTTTAGAAGAACGGGAGGGTGTGCTGAAAGAATGGAACGCGGCTTTTAATAAAGAGAATCAGGCAAATGTCATATGTGTAGACGAAAATACAGAAGATTGCCATGAATTATATCTGGTTAATGGTGAGTCAAGGGTACGTGTATGCACTTTTGGTGAATATGATATGGAAGGCAGTACAGAAAAATTTTACAGGCGCATTGAGAATTCCATTGGGATGCTTGGCGTTGTCAACAGGAGGGCTTATGAGACGCCGGAATATCAGAAAAATCTGATATATGCAAAAGCCTGTGAAATCAGGGAAAACTATAAAGCCAAATTAAAAGATAGGATGGGACAATTTCAAAAGGCTCAAAGACATATGTTGGCCCCAGAGGGAGAGGACGCTGCTAAAACATATGGCAGCTTAAAAGATGGCTATCTATACTTAAAACCAAAATTAGCTCTGGCAGATGAAAATCCCGCAAATATCCACAGGGACAAGGAATGATGATAAGGGGCTTATAATTTGCCAGGTGGAAGAAGGGCGGGGGCTGGCTGTATTAAAAGGATTGGGTTTCCAGTCCTTTTTGCGTGAAAATGTTGTTTTATGTAATTTTTTGTGATAATATATGCTTATCTGAAAGCATGTTGGGAATTCTGCGCTTACAGACTTCATTCTGTAAAGCATCAAGTAGGCATTTCGCCATCGGGCAATCAACTGCAGCCTGTATTTCCAATTGTTTATGAAAACCAAATAGGAAGGGATGTGCGTGCATAAGGATGATTTGACTATACAGCTATTGTTTAGGTTTTTGGGGAGGGTTAAACTATTGGAAATAGAAAGAACATAATATTTGGGAAAAGGGAGATGCATTTTATGGATGAAGAAACAAGGGAAATGTTCCAGGAGATGTTTTTAAAAATAGACTGCCGCCTTAACGGCATGGATGCCCGCCTTGACAGCATGGATATCCGCCTTGATGGTATGGATGCCATCCTGGGGGATATGGATGCCCGCCTTGAGAGTATGGACGCCCGTCTTGGCGCAATAGATAAACACCTGGGCAGGATAGACGGCCGGATGGAAGGGCTGGAGGTGAGGCAGGGAAAAATGTCAAGGCAATTAGAGGATTTGAAACTGGAGCATATGGTATTTACCCATATGGCAGGAAAAGAACTGAGAATGCTTAATGATGGCATGGAAACAGCAACAGAGCTTTTCAGGATGCATGGAATAATACCAGTATAATACTGGCAAAAGCACTATGCCCTGCATCCATAGCAGGCAATACCAAAAAATAGCCCCTAAAGGGATTGCACCGGTTCTATACCAAACCGGGGCAATCCCCTTTTCATTACAATAAGCCTGCCCGCAGAGCGTGGCGGCGTTTGTTACAATAAGCCGGCCCGCCCCTATTTAAAGAATGCGAAAGAAAAATTATGCAATATCTGCCCAAAACACTTGAATTAATCTCAATATGTAGTAAAATAGATATATATGTCTAAAGGAGAATCGCATTATGACAGCAAGTGACCTGACGGTTGAGGGGAGAAGATTCAGAAATCGGTCAGATTATGAGGCTGCTTTACGGGATCAGAAAAAAATAAAACAAATCAAGGCAAAAACGAATTTAGATAGTCCGAAGCAGATATTTAAGCTGCTCAGCGAACTGCAAGGCGGGGTGTATCGTTTTGAGACAGCATTAGGCACCGATTTTGATGATGAAATATTTGAAAGGGCGGAGGCGTTAAAGAAAAAAGGAATTACAGCAGAAAATGCGGAGGAAGCAGGGAAAAAGAAGAAAAAGGCCCATGGGACGGTGAAACAGGCGTCTGGCGGGAAAGTTACCGGAAAGAAGGAAAAACCGCCGGGGCTGAAGATTGATATGAACGACAAGGAGATGCAGAAGCAAGTTAAGATAGAACTGCGAAAGCGTGAAAAACGAAGGCGTTTTATCATGGTAACAGCTTCTGTTGTGGCGGTGGCGTGCTTTGGGTATTTTGGGATATATTCCTTCTATGCAGTGCGGACGGGCATCAGCTATGAGTCGCTGGCAGAGATGAAGAACAATAAAAGCGGCAATCCTTACCCCGTGTACAGCAATACTGTGCAGATACATAGGACCAGTGACGAGCTGCCGGATGTGCTGGAAGAATACCAAACATTATATTTAAAGAATAAAAAGCTAATCGGATGGCTTAAAATTGACGATACAATAATAGATTACCCGGTGATGCAGACCAGCAATAATGAATATTACCTGGACCATAATTTTAACCAGGAATATGATAAAAATGGAAGCATATTTTTAGACAGTGCGTGCAGTGTTTATCCAAAATCTGTGAACTTGATCGTTTATGGGCACCATATGAAGTCAGGGAAGATGTTCGGGCAATTGCAGCGCTACGCAAAGGAGTCATATTATGAGAAACATAAAACCATACAATTTGATACTATATATGAAAAGGGCACCTATGAAGTGATGTACGTTTTCCGCTCACAGGTGTATAATGAGAATGACCTGGTGTTTAAATATTACCAGTTCATCAATGCCAATTCGGCGGCTGAGTTCGATGCCTATATGTCAGAGATGGCTCAGCTAGCGCTATATGACACAGGCGTTACCGCAAGCTACGGCGACAGCCTGCTCACGCTTTCTACCTGCGACAGCTCCCAGACGGACGGGCGGTTTGTGGTAGTGGCGAAGAAAATTGCATAATTTATATAGCCGGGGCTGTTTAGGGCAGCAGGGCAAAAGGAGAGTATTGATAATGACAAAGGGTAAAAAAGGAAAGAAGAAAAATCTGAAATTAAGACGGCAGATTAGGAAGACGATGGGGGCGCTTCTGATGGTGTCGGCTATTGTGGTGGCAGCGATCCCGGTGCCGGGTATTACGGCGGCTGGAGAAACTCAGCCAGGTGATACAGGTACTTCTGGTAGTGGCAGGACACGAATGGAATATGATGCAGGAGGGGATATGTCAGCGACTGGTACAAAACTTAAGCCAGTTGATACTACTACAGACAACGATGGGAATGTAGTGCCTATAACATATCCAGGTTATTCAGTTAGGAAATTATCAGATGGGAGCTGGTCATATAATAGATTATATGATTGTTATACTACCGAATTTAACGGTTATAACTATGCGGTAATATCTAAATATTATGATACATATCAGCAGGATTTATTAGAGATTGGGAATTCAGTGAATTCTGGATATGTCATTATAACAGAAGAACAATTTAATGATTATTTTAATAGTTCTACTAGTGAAGCAAATCAGAATAATTTATTGGATTATGATAATTGGAAAGACTATCAAAATGGTATCACAACTATAGAGAGCAATCCAGCGGCATGGTATGCAAAATATGCAAAGGATATATTTGATTCTTTTGATAGAGAGTACAAAGCATATGACGCAGAGTACAAGAGGGTAGATGATTGGAATCAAAAAAACCCTGATAATCCTCTCCCGTACCCTTCAAAACCAACATCATCAATAAATAAAAAGCCAAGCGAGATTATTGTTGGTGAGGCAAGGAATGAGTATTTTTGTAATAGATGGAAAGGTGAGGACGGCAAGGGAAGTACCATACTAGACGGGTATGGTTTTAAGCTTACTTTAGTGAGAGATAATATTAATAATAACTCTTCTGATACTTCGTTAATGGTTTATATGATGAAAGCAGAAGGGAAAAAAGAACTGGCAACAACAACAAAGTATTTTACCGATAATGATGGCTTTTTAACAAAAGACCGTTCTTTGGAAATTTTGGGGATTGGCCCTAAAGCATTTGAGGGTGTATTGAATGTGGTTAGCCTGAGTGCACCCAAAGAAATTCGATTTATATGTGACGAGGCTTTTAAGGGTTCATTTATTAGTAGTGTAACTTTTGAAAATGCCGAAACAATTGGAAACCGTGCATTTATGAATTGCACGTCCCTTAAAAATGTTACATTGGTAACTAGTACCAAAAATATTGGTACTGAAGCGTTTAGGAATAGTGGAATTACAAATATAAAACTTCCAAGTTCTGTTGGAAATATTAGCGGTGGAGCTTTTTCTTTTTGTTCTAATTTGCAGAATGTTGAATTTACACCTGGTACAGATTGTGTTATTGGCCAATGTGCATTTTTTAATGATTATGCATTGAATGATGTCCAGATGGAAAAGGCAAAAATTATTTCAATAGGCGATGGGGCTTTTGCTATTACAAGTGCACAGAGCGGTTCTTGGGAGCATGCGGTTTTGCCAGAGGGAATAACGGGAGAAGATGAAGACCATACATTAGGAGACTCTCTTTTTGAAGGAAGAAATAATTTAAAAAGTGTTACATTTCCAAGGGATTTAGGAATCAAAGGAAAAACTGTCAAACTTAAGCCAAATATGTTTTTGGATTGTACAAATCTTGAATATGTAAGTTTTCATGCAGAAGCAGGAAGTGCAGTATGTATGAATGTAGAGTTCCCAGAGGATATGTTTTTGGATGTTCTGAACCCAGAGTTTTATGTTATGGGACCAGAACGAAATACCCAGACAGGCGAAGAAGCTTCACCAAGAAAGTCAACATGGGTAGCTTATACAAAGGCAACAAAATATGTACCATATAGGTACGTTGATACAAAGGGAAACTGGTGTTATGAGATTAGTGATGGTGTTTATATTATGCAGGCAAATGATAAGAACGAATTAACATCTTGCAGACCTGTAGATTCATCATCAAATGAACCAATAGATTTGGATATACCTGAGAAGATTGGAAGCTATGAAATAAAAACGATTGCTAATGGAGCTTTAAGCAATGCTAATTTAAGGGAGAGAATAAGGTCTATTACAATTCATGATAATTCAATAACAAAATTAGATGATTCTGTTTTTGAAGGTTTGCCAAAGTTGCAAAAGGTCACTGTTGGAAACGCTGTAAATAGTATAGGAAATCGTACATTTGCAAATTGTCCTGCTTTGAAAGATATCATATTCCATACACCTTTAATAGGGCATGAAGGATTTACTATTGGTGAAGATGCATTTAAAACCACTGGTGATGAGCTTACTATTCATGGTGATATTGTAGTAGGGTATGCGCCTTTTGAAACTGCTATTGGAAAAGATAGTGGTAAAATTGATGAGGCAGGAAAGAGAATCTGTTATAAGAGTCTGGAACCAAATGTGCTAACTGTTATGTATGATAATAAAACAGGAGATGTTGTTTTATTGGATTACCCTAAGTTTAATGAACTTGATAGCAGCAATAAAGAACATCTTGCCGAAATGGAAAAATTTTACACTGATAAGTATGGAAGGTTACCAGGTACCTTTACGATTAAGATAAAAGATGCAAATGGCGTAACAACATCAACAGCTACAGGTATAAAAGCGGAAGAGGTGGATGTAAAAGGTACAGAACCCAAATTGAGAGCAAGTGAAAGTAAAGCGGTTCTGTATGATGAAAATGGTACTTATGATTCTCTGAGAAAGGAATTTACGGCGGAATGGATTAAGGCAGATGGTGCAGAGAGTGCATATGAACTGGCATCCTTTGGCCCATGGATTGATGAAGATTATCTTGCATTAGCAGCAAAAGAATATTTTGGGGCAAAACAAGATATGAAATTGCCGCAGTCATATTTTAAAAAGTATCCTTATAGTATTTTACGAAACTATAGTCGTGGTACCAGTGCTAAGGCAGATTATGAAACTGTTACGGAGGATGAATTATTATGGATTAACAGTTGTCTCCATCTTAACATTCCAGAAGGAATTACATCCATTGATGCACCTACATTTTTTAATGCTACTGAGAATAATAGAAATGTAAATACTTATTTTGGCGAAGATGATGCTGGTTATAATAGCCGTATCATGTGTACGACTGGAAAAGATGGCAGTGTACCTGGTTTATTTAGTGGTTATTATCCGGATTATGAAGAGGGAAGTGCGGAAAAAGATAAGTATGAAACTGCAATAAGAGGAAATGACAGGATCTTGTCTATTACTATGCATGATGTGAAGCGTTTGCCGGACTATGCTTTTGACAGTTGCGAGAGATTACAGAAAGTTACTTTGGGACCTGCGCTAAAGCAAATGGGTAAAGCACCCTTCAGGGGTTGTTATGTTGCGGCGGATGTAGAAGGAAATGATTATTTTGAAATTGAAAATGGAATTATCTATATTGTAAATGATGGTACAGACAAAGATGAAGATGCAATTGCAGGAACATATACAATAAAAGAATGTCTACCAGCGCGGGGAAGCGCAGTGGGGGATACTGCTATAATAACAGGCACAGATCCTAAACTGGAAAATGTAAGTAAAATTGAGGATGGTGCGTTTGAAGATTGTAATTATGTTCAAAAAATTGATTTGCAAGATGCAAAGAAACTTAAAAAAATTCCTAAAAGATGTTTCTTTAATTGTTTAAGTTTAGATGAGGTTCGGTTGCCAGTTACGGTATACCGGATTGATTCCGAAGCTTTTGGTAATAACAAGGGCGATTTAACAGGGAAGGAGGAGGATTACAAATCCCAAATTACAGTAAGGATACCAGGTAAGGAAGTTCATATTGTTTCTGATGCCTTTACCCCTAAAAAGGGTACTGTAATTGAAACCTATGAAGGTACTTCAGCTGCTGATTATGCTATTTATTATAAAGACAGTAAACCTAAGGGCGAGGGGGATATGCGTTTAGAATACATATCTGAATTGCATACAGTCCGTTTCTATGTACCAAACCTTGATCCAAATCCTGATAATGAACTGGATCCAGACGAAGAACCAAGTCCAAGTCCTACCGCAACACCTAGTCCGACACCTGATGCCAGTGCAAGTCCGGCACCTAGTTCCGAACCGGTTGTTGATGACAATGATTCAGGCTATAAATCACTGATTCTGGTGAAGGAACAGACAGGAATTGAGGATGGTAAGAATGCAACGCCTCCCAAAAAGTCAGAAATTCCGAAGTTTGATGGCTACACCTTTAGTGAATGGAAAGGTTCCTATACAAATGTAACAGAAGACAGAATAGTTATTGGAGTATATACGGATAATTCAGGTGATGCAAGCAGGCATAAAGTAACTTTCTATACGTATGACGGTTCATCTGTAGTAAGTGAACAGTATGTAAATGAGGGTGGAGACGCAGTAGCTCCCATGCCGCCTGAAAGGGAAGGGTATAAATTTGTTGCATGGGTGCCGAATAACTTCACCAATATAACCAGTGATTTAACGGTTTTGGCATCTTATGAATTAAATCCTGCCAATCCGAATGGTTCAGCGAACCCGAATCCCTCTGGTTCAGGTAATGGCAACGGTGACGGCACAAATGCCACAGCTTCACCCGCACCTACAGGTGTACCTGCCCCTACAGCAACCCCTGATCCCGTAAGAAAATACACAGTAAGTGTATCCGGCGGTAGCGGAAGTGGTGAATACCCGGCAGGAGCAATTGTAGCAATTAACGCATACTATCTGGATAACCAGGTATTTGACAGGTGGACTTCATCCACGGCAGGGGTAGGCTTTGCCAATCCAAGTGCTACATCCACAACCTTTACCATGCCAGCGGCAAACGTAGCAGTTACAGCAACTTACAAAACTGGCAATGGAGCAGCGGCGGACACGCCGGGCGGTGGAAGTGCTGGTGGCGGGACAGGAGGCAGCGGAAGCGGCTCAACTGGTAGCACCAGTGGAACTACCAACAATGGAACTACCGTTGAAGTGACCAAACCAGGCTTTTCCAATACTGGTGTGGCAGGTGCAACTGTAAATGGTGCAACCGACAATTTTGTTATCAAGATTACGGAAGACCAGGCAGCTACTGACGCAGCAACTGCAGCACTGCAGGCAAGGTATGGAGATTTAGGCAGAATCCTGTACTTCCCTATGGATATCAGTCTCTATGATTCCACAGGAAGGACGAAGATTGCGGATACAACAGGTATTACCATTGACCTGACGTTGCCGTTGCCGGATCAACTGGCGCAGTATGCAGGCAATAACAGGATAGCAGCGGTATCCGGCGGAGTTCTGGAGGATTTAAATGCCCGGTTTACCACGGTAGGCGGTGTGCCTTGCATCAACTTTACGGCAACCCATTTCTCGCCTTACGTGATTTATGTGGATACAGCCAACCTTACCGAAGGTACGGCGATGGATTCCACGCCCAAGACAGGCGATCCGATCCATCCCAAGTGGTTCTTATCTCTTGGAATGGCGTGCCTGGCACTGGTACTGTTCTTTAAGCGCGATAAAGTAGTAGTAAAGGCTAAGACAGCACGCAATTAATCTGACGGAGTTGCTTAGCGGCATAGGAGCTTCTATGGATAGAAGAATAGCAAAAACTCTGGGTGTACTGCTGTTGCTTACAGCAATAGCAGTCACTCAGGTTCCTGTGTCAGATGTGGAGGCAGTTGCTGTCGCATCTGATTTTCAGACGGATGGAACCAAATTATTAAAATATGCAGGCACGGAGCAGGTGGTAACCATACCCGAAGGTATCAAAACTATCGGGGAGGAAGCCTTTGCCGGAAATGACCATGTGGTCAAGGTAAAGATTGAAGGCGAGGTAGAATCCATTGGGTACCGTGCTTTTGCTAACTGTGACAATCTCCGGACGATCTCAGTGGGAGACGGCGTTGAGGAGATTGGAACGGCTGCTTTCAGTAATAACAAAGAATTGAAGAATGTGACCCTTGGGGCAGAGGTAAAGAAGCTGGGAAGCGGTGTCTTTGCAGGAAGCGGCCAGCTTGAGGATTTGGCTATTTCCGAAGAGAACCATTATCTGCACTTTTCCAACGGTATTTTGTATGATGATGAGGAAACCAAAGTCTATGCTTTAATGCCTGCCTATGAAAAGGGGGCTTACACGCTTCCGAGCACTGTGACAGAGATTATGGGCTATGCTTTCTGGGGCAATCCCCATCTGGAAAAGGTCACCTTGGGGAGCGGGCTAAGTGAAGTCCCTGCTTATGCTTTTTCCAACTGTATCAATTTGAGGGAAGTGGATATTCCCTTAACAGTAAGGGGAATCGGTGCAAAGGCTTTTGAGGATTGTGTGAACTTGTCCCATGTGACGTTGCCTGATTCTATGGCGAAAATCAGCGATACTGCTTTTGATGGCTGCCCTAATGTGGATTTTACAGCAACGCCGGGAACTTATGCTGCTGATTTTGCCGCCACTTTCAAAAAATCTGAGGTGGATGAAGTTGAATATGAGGATGTAAAGGACGGACAGGTTATTGGTTCTGATGCCATTACGGAGGATGGAGATAACAAAGATGGCGTTCCCACAGTACCGCCGGATAACCATGAGGGAATAGACGGCAGGGAGGGTGCACCGGCATCTTTATCTGACAGCATCAATAATAAAACGCTTCTGGGGCAGTCCAGCATTGTTTCCGGGAGAGCGGTGGTCTTTATTGATAACAGCCAGCCTATGGTATTAGGGGGAAACCAGCCAGCAACTGCCGGGATTGACCTATCCAGTATGGAAGCCGGGGCAGAGGGAGAGGCTCCAGTTGGCGGTTCCGGGGAGAGCCTTCAGAATCTTTTGGCGGATAATGCCCAGAAAGGGAAGGATTTTCCCAAATATACAATAGTAAACGGTACAAAGATTGCCTCCCAGGCTTTTTACCAGAATAAGGAATTAACAGATTATGCCATAGAGGCTGGTATTACGGAAATTGGCGAGTTTGCGTTCGCCAGGTCTGGGCTTACTTCAATTACCATTCCAGAGGGAGTGACCAGTATAGGGTATGGTGCCTTTTATCATTGTGACAGCTTAAATGAAGTGACAATACCTTCTACAGTAACGGAAATTGCTTCTTATGCATTTGAAAAAACACCTTGGATCCAAAAACAGACTTCAGATTATCCCTTCACCATTGTGGGGGACGGTATTTTGATTGCTTATGCCGGAAGTGACAGTGTAGTGAATATTCCGGGAAGCGTAAAGCAGATTGGGCCTGGGGTTTTCAGGGAACACATGGGCATCACGGCGGTTAATATACCGGATACGGTTGAGGTTATCGGAGAGGAAGCGTTTATGAACTGCCGGAACTTAAAAACCGTAAACGGAGGGAAACATCTGGTAAAGGTGGGGGACCGGGCATTTATGAATTGTCCTTTGTCTACCGTGCTGATACCGGCTACTATGAGGGAAGTGGGGCTTGGTGCCTATGCCCTTGGGGACGGGACGGATACGGTGGTGTTTGAAGGAAGCGAATTGCCGCTGCTTAGTTCAGGGCAGGGAGCGAGGCGCATTGCCAACCAGGAATACCGCACATATGCCTTTGATAATATCAGGAATGCCATTATCCCTGACGGGGCAGGCGATTTAAGCGGAACTGTTTTAGAAGCGGGAACATATGGTTTTCATGGCATTGTAACCACAGAATCCGGCGGGCAGGTCGCTGATAACAAAAGTGGCGTGATGGCAGGAGAAGGAAGCGGTATTTCCCTTCGTATCAGCAGTGAGGCAATTCCTGAGGGAAGTGGCGCTATGGCGGAGATCCCTGGCAATGAAGGTGCCTATGTGCTTAAGGTAGTGGACTCCGAAGAAGCAAGGGGACTGATCTCAGCGGCTTATGGAGAGCTTTATGGGGGAAGAAGCCCAGTAGGGCTATCTGCTTATGATATCTCCCTCTATGACGCATCCGGAACCCTTCCGATCACTCGGCTTGGCAAACAGTATGTAAATGTGCAGTTTAAGATCCCTTCAGGGATTATCAGGACAGAAGATATGCATGTAGTCACTCTGGACCAGGATGGCCAGCTTGAAGCGGTAGAGCATCGCGTCCTACAGTTAGAAGATGGTGATTATGTGCAGTTTACAACAAGCCATTTTTCACCTTTTGGAATCTACAGCTATTCTGGAATGAACGGGCAGGCTGTGGTAGTGGACGGAAAAGCGGTGGTTACCAGTTTATCCGGCAATAAGGATGATACGCCTGATACAGGAGATGATTTTATTCATCCGAAATGGTTTATGGCACTAGGGCTGTTCGCAGGGGCAGTTGCAATGTTCCTATACAAAGGAAAACCAAAGAAACAAAGGACTGATGAATTTCGTTTCAGATAAACAGAACTATTCAAAAATTCCTGGCACATGGTAATAAATGTGCCGGGAATTTTATATTTAAGGTAGATTTTGATAGTTCATATTGACAATAAGGGATATTGTAAATATAATAAAATATATACAAAAAAAAGTATGTTTTCAGATATTGGGCGGTTGATATAATTTAAATGAAAGGATTAGTATGTGCAAAGACAATTTGAGGAACTTTATGGAAGCAGAAGGAGATTCCGCTATACAGCATGAAGATCTGGCGCTGAAAACAGCTTTTCTTTTTTTCTCGGAGGAGCTTTTGCCCTATTTTGGCATTACGAAAAAGGCGGTAGGGACGGCGGCAACAGAGCTGGTGCAGATGGATATTAAAAAATTTCATGAAGATTTTAACTTCGTCATGGAGGACGGTTCCTGGGTTCATTTTGAATTTCAGAGCAGAAATGGGGGAGTGGGGGACTTGAAACGGTTCCGTGTATATGAGGCACTGGCAAGCTATCAGCATAAGGTAGCTGTCACCACTTATGTATTATTTTCAGGAAATATCAAGAACCCAAGGACGGAATTTACAGAAGGGATCAATACCTTCCATATTCAGCCGGTCACCATGAGTAGCTATAGCGCTGACCTTCTGATCAAAGGGATCCAAAGAAAGCAGGAGAACGGTGAAAAACCTGAAAAAGAGGATCTGGTCCTTTTGACCCTATGTTTACTGATGGATGGGGAAATGCCTTTGAAAGAAAGAGTAAAGGCGGCGTACCAGATTACGCAGAATACCATGCTGGCTGACCAGGAGCAGCTTGATAAGATCGAAGCGGTATTATATGTGATGGCAGACAAATTTTTGGATGCAGCAGAAATGGATGAATTAACGGAGGTAATAGGAATGACAAGATTGGGGCAGAAACTGGTGGACAGAGGAAGAGAAGAAGGAAGGGAAGAAGAGAGGAGAGAAATAGCAGAGAGCCTGATTGGGCTTTTGGATGAACGTGTTATTGCGGAGCGAACAGGCCTTCCCCTTGAAACTGTGCTCAAATTAAAGAAGAAAGAAGTCTTGAATTAATGAATGGTGAATGCCATATGATGGCAATCTTTGGCAGGATCTATTAATCATCCCATAGAACCTGAAAATTTAACAAAGATAGAACTGTTCAAAAACTCCCGGCATATGATAGTAAAAAAGCCGGGAGTTTTTTATGCTTCGGGTAAGACGACAGGTTGGGTGCAGCGACGAGCTGGTATATTCCTGTGGGAATAAAGGTGTAACCATAGCAATGCTTGATACTGGGGTGGCTTTCCACCCTGATTTTGATAATAGAATTATAGCTTTCAGGGATTTTGTAAATGGAAAAAGAACGGTTTATGACGACAGCGGGCATGGAACCCATGTGGCTGGCTGTATATGTGGAAGCGGCAAAGTGTCTGGAGGTAAATACAGAGGGATTGCTCCCTTTGGCAGGCTGGTGGTAGGAAAGGTCCTGGATTACAGGGGAGACGGCCATGTGGAGGGGATGGTAGAGGGAATGGAATGGGTGCTGGATAAGCAGAAGGAGTATGATATCCGTATCCTGAATATATCCATAGGCATGGACGAGGGCACAGACAAAGACCGGATGGGGAGGTTGGTAAATCTGGTGGACGAGGCATGGGAGAGGGGGATTGTAGTAGTTTGCGCCGCAGGCAATATGGGGCCAAAGCCTATGACAATCTCACCTCTTGGGGCAAGAAAACAGGTGATTACTGTGGGCTGCCATGAAGGAGGATACTTTGGCAATGCTGATAACCTTTGTGAAAACTATTCCAGCCGGGGACCAAGCCCATACGCCCTGAAAAAGCCCGATGTGGTTGCGCCGGGAACCGATATTGTTTCCTGTAATGCAGGTATTTCGAAACGGGGGCGCTATTACAGAAATCCGTATATTGCCAAGAGCGGTACGTCCATGGCAACTCCCATTGTTTCCGGCGGGCTGGCGCTTTTATTGCAAAAGTACCCTTTCTATACCAACAGCCAGGCGAAGCAGAAATTATTGTACACTTCCCGGGATTTAAATGAACCCTGGAACAAACAGGGTTGGGGTATGGTCCAGGTTGACAGATTGCTAAAATAGTATTGGTAGATTCTGCAGTGGGCGAAGTAGAGCCGTCCGTTCTCCATGTGGCAGACAAGGCGGCCTTTTCATTGATGCGGCGGCTATATCCGCCCTGCAGCCGCCTGGGAGGGAGCTATATGGGAAGGCAGAGGATGCCCGAAAATCAATTAACCTATTGACAGAACCGGGGGTATTGTATACAATTATACAAGGATTTGGCGATAGTAATATCGGGAGGGAGGAGAGAAATTTGGCTGACGAGAATAATCTTTTTATGAATCGTCCTGTGTCATTAAATACGAAGAGTAATCTGCTGGAAATCGAAGAACATATGTATATACTGGACGATGTGGAGAAGCCTAATGTTTTCAGGAATATGTTTCCGTATTCGGAGGTGCCGAAGATCCCTTTTAACGACAGGATTGTTCCCCACAATATGCCTAAGGAAATCTGGATCACGGATACGACTTTTAGGGACGGGCAGCAATCCCGGGCACCTTACAGTACGGAACAGATTGTGAGGATATATGATTATCTTCACAGGCTGGGGGGACCCAATGGGATGATACGTGCCAGCGAATTTTTCCTATACAGCAAAAAGGACAGGGATGCGGTTTATAAATGTATGGAGAAGGGATATCAGTTTCCGGAGGTCACAAGCTGGATACGCGCCAGCAAGGAGGATTTTAAGCTGGTGCGGGAGATTGGGATGAAGGAGACAGGGATACTGGTAAGCTGTTCTGATTACCATATTTTCCTTAAGCTTAAGATGACCAGAAGGCAGGCCATGGAGCATTATCTGAGCGTTGTCAGGGAATGCCTGGAGGAAGGGATCAGCGTCCGGTGCCATTTGGAGGATATTACCAGGGCGGACATTTATGGCTATGTGGTACCTTTTTGCCTGGAATTAATGAAACTGATGAAGGAGTACCAGATTCCCATCAAGGTGCGTGCCTGCGATACCATGGGATATGGGGTGAATTATCCTGGCGCGGTAATCCCCAGAAGCGTGCAGGGGATTATTTATGCGCTGCATACCCATGCGGGGGTGCCCCATGAGCTGATTGAGTGGCATGGGCATAATGATTTTTACAAAGCAGTGGTGAATTCTACAACCGCCTGGCTGTATGGGTGTTCGGGGGTGAACACTTCCCTCTTTGGCATTGGCGAGCGCACAGGCAATACGCCCTTAGAGGCTATGGTATTTGAGTATGCCCAGCTCAAGGGCGGGCTGAATGGTATGGATACTACGGTGATCACAGAGCTTGCAGAGTATTATGAGAGGGAAATCGGCTATCACATTCCCGACCGGACGCCCTTTGCGGGAAAGAATTTTAATGTTACCCGGGCGGGCATCCATGCGGACGGCCTGCTGAAGAACGAGGAAATTTATAATATTTTTGACACGGACAAGTTTTTGAACCGTCCGGTGCTGTGTGCGGTTTCCAATACTTCCGGGCTGGCGGGAATCGCCCATTGGATTAACACGTACTTTAAGCTGAAAGATGAGAAACAGATTGATAAATCAAACCCTGTGGTGGCGGAAGTGAAAAAGTGGGTGGATAAGCAGTATGAGGACGGACGTGTGACAGTTCTGACGGACCAGGAGCTGTGTGGGCAGATTGCCATTGCCTGCAGGGAGCTTGGTGTATGGATCGGGGAGCAGTAATGAGTAAGTATGATGTAAAGCAGGAGGTAACAGACAAATACTCCCTGCGGGGCAGAGTGTTCCATAAGCTGCGGGAGGACATTCTGAATGGAAAATATAAGGAGCATGAGGAACTGCGTGAGGTTGCTATTGGCGAGGAGCTGGGAGTGAGCCGCACGCCGGTAAGGGAGGCTTTCCGCCAGCTTGAACTGGAAGGGCTGATACAGATCGTGCCAAACAAGGGGGCATATGTGACGGGTATTACTGCCAAGGATGTGAAGGATATATATATGATCCGTTCTTCCCTGGAGGGTATGTGTGCCCGGCTGGCCACAGAGCATATTACGCCGGAGCAGTTGGATGAGATGGAGGAAAATGTTTACCTTGCCAGTTTCCACGCCTCCAAAGGGCATATGGAGCAGATGGCGGATCTGGACAACCGTTTTCACCAGATTCTTTATGAGGCATGTGATTCTAAAATGCTGGAGAATCTTTTACAGGATTTCCACCACTATGTAATCAGGATCAGGAAAAAGACCCTGTCCACCAGGGAAAGGGGGATTGCCTCTAATGAGGAGCACCGGAAGATCATGGAGGCGGTGAAAGCGGGAAAAGCGGATGAGGCAGGGCAGCTTGCCACCCTCCATATGGTCAATGCCTATGACAACATGGTGAAAAACGGGCTGTATGATATTTTTAAAACGGAAGATGGCTCTTTGGAGTTGAAAAATCACAAAAATGATTTAAAATAGAGTCCATAGGAGATAAGCAGAATTATGAAAAACTGGCGTGTTGGCATCTATACAAGGAGATGTCCGGGAATGCGCGGAAATGAGGTAAAATGGAAAAAATTAAAATGACAACCCCCCTGGTGGAGATGGACGGAGATGAAATGACCAGAATACTCTGGCAGATGATTAAGGATGAGCTGCTGCTCCCTTATATTGACCTGAAAACGGAGTATTATGATTTAGGGCTTGCCCACAGGGATGAAACCAATGACCAGGTGACGGTGGACAGCGCCAATGCCACGAAAAAGTATGGGGTAGCAGTTAAATGCGCCACTATTACGCCTAATGGTGCGAGAATGGACGAGTATCATTTGAAGGAAATGTGGAAAAGCCCTAACGGGACGATCCGTGCGATTTTGGACGGAACGGTTTTCCGTGCGCCGATTTTGATCAAGGGTATTGTGCCTTATGTGAAAAACTGGACCAAGCCCATTACGATTGCCCGCCATGCCTATGGGGATGTGTATAAGAATGCGGAGATCAAAATCCCCGGCAGGGGAAAGGCGGAGCTGGTGTTTACCGCGGAAGATGGGACACAGACCAGGGAGCTGATACATAACTTTGGAGGGGAGGGGATTATCCAGGGCATCCATAATACCAAGGACTCCATTTCCAGCTTTGCAAGGGCGTGCTTTGGCTATGCCATTGATACAAAGCAGGATTTGTGGTTTTCCACCAAGGATACCATTTCCAAAAAGTACGACCATACCTTTAAGGATATTTTCCAGGAAATTTATGAGGAAGAATATAAAGAGAAATTTGAGAATCTTGGCATTGAGTATTTTTATACCCTGATTGACGATGCGGTGGCGCGGGTGATCCGTTCTGAGGGTGGCTTTATCTGGGCGTGCAAGAACTATGACGGGGATGTGATGTCCGATATGGTGGCTACTGCTTACGGGGATCTTTCCATGATGACTTCCGTGCTGGTGTCTCCCAGCGGCGTTTATGAATATGAGGCGGCCCATGGAACTGTTCAGCGCCACTACTATAAGCATTTAAAGGGAGAGGAAACCTCTACCAACTCCATTGCCACAATTTTTGCATGGACGGGAGCACTGCGCAAGAGAGGGGAGCTGGATAGGATTCCCCAACTGGCAGCCTTTGCGGATAAGCTGGAACGTGCCTGCATTAAAACCGTGGAGGACGGCAAAATGACAAAGAGCCTTTCTTTGATCTCCACCTGTGAAAATCCTGTTATTTTAAACAGCCTGGATTTCATTAAGGCGATCAGGGAAACCCTGGACCGTTTATAATCCCCTCCGCCGGGGCGGCTGCTTTCCAGGCTGGCCGCAGGGGGCATTGGACAAAAAAGGGAAAGCCAGGGTATTTTCCGGGCTTTCCCTTTCTTACGGGGGCTTCTTTAAAGCGCGCTTCTTTAAAGCGTGCTATCTATTGTTAATTTGCAAGAGCTTCCCATTGCTCATACATGGTAAGGAGTTCTTTGTTTAAGTTTTCCTGCTGGGCTGCCAGTTCCTGGAGCTTTGCCATGTTGGTTGCCACTTCCGGCACAAGCATGGTATTTTCAATTTCGGAAAGCTGTGCCTCCAGCCTGGCAATGGCTTCTTCGCATTTTTTCAAATCATTTTCTTTTTTCCTTGCTTTTGCCTGCTGTTCCTTTTTCGCCTGCCAGTCCAGTTTGTTTTCCGTGGGGGCGTTTGCTTTCGTCACGGAAGTGGTGCCGGAAGGCGTTGCCAGGGCATCTTTTTTTTCAAGGTAATAATCATAATTACCCAGATAGCCGGTAAGCTTCCCTTCCGATAGGTCCAGAATACGGGTGGCGGTGCGGTTGATAAAGTAGCGGTCGTGGGATACGTAAAGCACAGTACCCTCATAGGCGTTTAGGGCGTCTTCCAGAATCTCCTTGGAGGTGATGTCCAGGTGGTTGGTAGGCTCGTCCAGTATCAGGAAATTGGATTCAGACAGCATAAGCTTGGCAAGGGACATACGCCCCCTCTCCCCGCCGCTTAAATCACAGATCCGTTTATAAACATCTTCGCCAGTAAAAAGAAAAGCTGCAAGGGTATTGCGGATTTCCGTATTATTTAAGTAGGGATAGGCATCGGAGATTTCTTCAAATAAGGTTTTCTCCCCATGGAGTACATGGTGCTCCTGGTCATAATAACCAATATGGACCTTTGCGCCCAGGACAATCTTGCCGGCATCTGTTTCCAACAGCCCGTTAATGATTTTTAATATGGTAGTTTTGCCAGTGCCGTTATCGCCGATTATGGCGACATGTTCCCCGCGCTTTAAATCCATGCTGATATCTGAAAATAGCTCCTGGTTCCCAAAGGCTTTGGCAAGCCCTTCTATATGGAGCACATCATTACCACTTACTACTTTGGGGACCAGCTTCATATGGATATCTGTCCTTGCCTGGGTAGGTTTATCCAGTACTTCTATTTTGCTGAGCATTTTTTCCCGGCTTTCCGCTCTTTTGATAGATTTCTCCCGGTTAAAGGACCTTAATTTCTCAATTACCGCCTCCTGGTGTTTGATTTCCTGCTGCTGTTTGAAGTAGGCATTGAGGGCGGCGGCGCGGAGCTGTTCTTTTTTGATTGCATAATCGGAATAGTTTCCTGTAAAGGAGGTCGCTTTGGCCTGGTCGATTTCAATGACCTTCCCTGCGATTTTATCCAGAAAATAGCGGTCATGGGATACGATAAGCACTGCGCCTTTATAATTCAGAAGATAGTTTTCCAGCCAGGCGATAGAATTTAAATCCAGGTGGTTGGTAGGCTCATCCAGGATGACCAGGTCAGGGCGCACCAGAAGGAGACGGCCCAATGCCACGCGGGTTTTCTGGCCGCCGGAAAGGGTGGAGATTTTTTTGGAAAATTCTTCTTCGGTAAAGCCCAGCCCTTTGAGCACGCCGGTGATTTCGCTGCGGCAGGCGTACCCATCCTCCATTTCAAAGGCATGGGTAAGACGGGCGTATTCCTCCATCAAAAGCTCCAGTTCCCTGCCTGATGCCTGTTTCATGGAAAGCTCTGTTTTTCTGATTTTTTCTTCCATGGCAATGATATGCGCTTTTACAGAAAGAAGCTCGTCATAGATGCTGGCTTCGCTGCCCACATCCTGGTTCTGGGCAAGGTAGCCCAGGGTTTTCCCTTTAGAGAGCACAGAGATTCCTTCATCTGCAGCCATTTCCCCTACGATAATGCGCAGCAGGGTGGTTTTTCCCGCGCCGTTGATACCGACAATGGCAGCTTTTTCATAATCCTCCAGATGGAAGGAGATATGTGAGAGTACGGTTTGTTCATTAAAAGCTTTTGATATATTTTGGCATGATAGAATCATTGCGTCACTTCCTTCTTATATTTATTAGCCGCTTACCATAGTTTACAGATGATAAAAGGGAATGTCAATGAATTGACAATATTTTTGCAGTGTTATATTATTATTTTTAGAGAAACAAATTAACAATATGGATGCATGCCCTGGGGCAAAGGATTTGGGGTGTGTTATCCGCTGTTGCAGCAACAGGGGGCAATAAGTTGGAAAATAAAGAAATTTCACAGGCTGTGATTGCGCGCCTGCCAAGATATTTCAGATTTCTTGGCGAACTGAAGGATGAGGGGATTGAGAGGATCTCATCCCAGGAGCTTAGTGATATTATGAAGGTGACGGCTTCCCAGATCAGGCAGGACTTTAATAATTTCGGTGGATTTGGGCAGCAGGGGTATGGCTATAAGGTGGAGTATCTCTATGAAGAGATTGGCAGGATATTAGGGCTTGACCGGACACACAACCTGATAATCATCGGAGCGGGAAACCTGGGGCAGGCATTGGCAAATTACATAAACTTTGAGAGAAGGGGGTTTTTGTTTAAAGGGATTTTTGATAATGACCCGGAGCTTTTGGGGACAAAGATCAGGAATATGGAAGTAAGGCCCATGGAGGAAATGGAAACATTTGTAAGGGAAAATGAAATTGACATTGCGGTCTTGACTATTCCCAAGGCAAGCGCTGCGGCGGTGGCGGAAAAGCTTGCAGGGACCAGGATCAGGGGAATATGGAACTTTGCCCATATGGATTTGAATGTGCCCAGGGAGGTTCAGGTAGAAAATGTCCATCTTTCGGACAGTCTGATGAAGCTGATATATAATATTAACAAAAGGGATGAAAATTTTTAAATTTTATGGAGGCGGTACTATGTCAAAGTCGGATGACCAATTTAAGTCAGTGCTGGCGGATAAAAAGATACCAGTGCTTACACTGGATAATAAGTGGCATCAGCTTTTTAATCAGTCAGCACAGCCAGATAAAAGGATAAAGCGGCTGGAGGATAAGTTAAACGACTTGCTGAAGAAGCAGGGAAAAGCAAATACGGAGACCAAGGAGATCAAAAAGCTTAAACGCAAACTGATGCAGGAGATTATGGAAAATGCGCAGGATGCTTCCTCTGGAAATGATATTGCCGCGCAGAAGATAATGGATGAGAATAAGCGTCTTTTGGATGACTGTAACAAAAAAATCAGGGGTTATAAGGATGAGCTTCTTGAACTGCCGGAAAAGATAGATAAGGTTAACAGGGAACTGATGCGTGTAACTCTGGAGATATGCTATGATAAGATGAATGCCAACGACCGGGAAATTGAGGAAACTGCTAACTGGATTACCCAGATCCGGGTGGAGCTGAAAAAGAAACTGATACGCAAGCAGGAAATGGAGGATGAAAACCATCAGCTGTATTCTTATATGCATGATATTTTTGGCGCTGATGTGATCAATATTTTTGACAGGAGAAATAAGGAATCAGGCAATAAAAAGTAAGCCTGGAAGGATGATTATGGAATACGCTTTAAAAGCAAGTGAAATGAAAGCCTGTGACCAAAACACTGTCACCCGGATTGGCATTCCGTCCCTTGTACTTATGGAACGGGCTGCGCTGGCTGCCTGCCAGGAGGCAGAAGGGCTTATACCGGGAAAGGGACGGGTCCTGGTGATAGCAGGGAGCGGAAACAATGGCGGGGACGGGCTGGCTGTGGGGCGGCTCCTTGCCCTTGCAGGAAAGCAGGTTACTTTTTTTATGGCGGGCGACTCAAAGAAGCTGACGGAGGAAACCAGGGCCCAGATAAAGATACTGGAAAATTTAGGGTTTTCCATCCAGGGCAAATTGGAAGCAGCGGAATATGATATGGTAATAGACGCTTTCTTTGGCATTGGGCTATCACGGGAAATTGCAGGGGATGCCTGCCAGGTGATCGGGAGAATGAATTTTTATAAAAGCCAGGGTGCGTTTATTTTAAGCCTGGATATTCCTTCAGGAATCTGCGCGGATACAGGGCGCATTATGGGCTGCGCTGTGAGGGCGGACTTGACCGTGGCCTTTGCCTTTGCCAAAAGGGGGCACCTGCTCTACCCTGGCAGGGAATATTGCGGAAGATTGAAAATAAAGGATATTGGCATTCCCCGAAAGGCTTTTGGCAATACCCTTCCAGCGGCGTTTTATTATGAAATAGAGGATGCCGCAGGGCTTTTGCCCAAAAGAGCGCCAGCAGGCAATAAGGGTACCTTTGGCAAGGGGCTGGTGGTGGCAGGGAGCCGGGATATGTGCGGTGCCTGCCTTTTGTGCGGCAGAAGCCTTTTAAAGACAGGCGCAGGCATGGCAAGGATCATTTCCCCCTCCTGTAACCGGACGGTTATCCAGCAGGGGATCCCGGAAGCGGTGCTTTCTGCTTTTGACGGGACGCCTTCAGGGGAGAAAGTAAAGGAATCCCTTGCCTGGGCGGATGCAGTGGTAGCAGGGCCTGGGCTTGGCATGGGGGAAGAGGCATACTTACTGATGAAATACCTTCTGGAGGATACAGCCATTCCCATGGTGGTTGACGCTGACGGGCTGAACCTGATAGCGGCCAATGGCAGCCTTCAGGAATTAGCTGCCAGGAGACAGGCGCAGAAGCTGGTCCTGACGCCCCATCCGGGGGAGCTGGCGCGGCTGTTAAACATACAGGTCCAGGAAGTTTTAAAAGACCGGGAGGGAGCTGCCCGTAAGCTGGCAGGGAGGTTTTCCTGCGTTGTTGTGGCGAAGGATGCCGCCACCATAGTGGTTGCCCCGGGGGAAGAGAGGATGTATATCAATGTTTCAGGAAATGACGGCATGGCATCGGCCGGCAGCGGTGATGTACTGGCTGGCATAACAGGAGGCCTCCTTGCCCAGGGAATGAGTGCTTTCCAGGCGGCCAGCCTCGGCAGTTATTTACATGGCCTGGCGGGGGACTATGCCGCCCGGGAAAAAGGGCGCTATGGAATGACAGCAGGGGACATTGCTTGTAGCATCCCCTTTGTAATGAAATCATTGGAAAATTGTTCTGCATAAAGAATCCTGGAAGGGCGGATGCGGGACTGAAAACAGCAGAAGCCCGTACAGAGCCTAGGCCAATTGCTGCCCAAGTATTAGGGGCAGGGATTGGCCTGTGTAAAAGGGTTCTGGAAGGGCGGATGCGGGACTGGAATAGGAGCAAAAAATGAAGGATGCGTATTTGGTGCCAGGGGAGCAGATACCGGAGCGGTATCGGAGGCTTTATGCGGAAATAAACCTTGACGCAGTAAGGGAAAATTTAGGGCGTATGAAGGAAAATCTTGCGCCAGATACCAGTATCATAGCTGTAGTGAAGGCGGACGCTTACGGCCATGGGGCGGAGGTGGTAGCCAGGGAACTGGAGGAAGCCTCCTATGTTTCCGGTTTTGCGGTGGCTACCTTTGAGGAGGCGGTCTCTTTAAGGCGGGCGGGAATCGTAAAGCCTGTTCTGGTGCTGGGCTATGTTTTCCCCTGCTGTTATGGGGAGGCCATCCGCCAGGATATCAGGCTTGCCCTTTTTCGGGAAGATACCCTAAAGGAGCTCCAAAAGGCAGCAGGGCTTTTAAAAGCCAGAGGAATTTTAAAAAAGCCAAAGGTACATATTAAGGTAGACACAGGAATGAGCCGCATTGGCGTAAGGCCGGATGAAGAAGGGCTTGCACTGGCGCAGCAGGCCCTTGCTGCACAGGAACTGGAAGTGGAAGGTATTTTTACCCATTTTGCCCGGGCGGATGAGGCGGACAAAAGTGGGGCCTTTAGGCAGCTTTCCCTGTTCCAGGATTTTCTAAAAAAGATAAAGGAACGGACGGGAAGGGAGATACCCCTTAAACACTGCGCCAACAGTGCGGGGATTATCGAAATGCCGGAAACGTATATGGACGCGGTAAGGGCCGGAATTATTCTTTATGGCCTGTGGCCTTCGGAAGAGGTGAGAAAAGATATTGTTCCCCTTACCCCGGTGATGTCCTTATACAGCACCATTGTGTACCTGAAAGATATTGGGCCGGGAACCCAGGTCAGTTACGGCGGCACTTTTACAGCACCTGGAAAAATGCGGATTGCCACAATACCGGCAGGTTACGGGGACGGATATCCCAGGGGGCTTTCAGGGAAAGGGTTTGTGCTGATAAGAGGAAAGAAAGCTCCCATATTAGGGAGAGTGTGTATGGACCAGTTTATGGTGGATGTGACGGGGATTAAAGACGCGGCTGTAGGGGACAGGGCTACCCTGATCGGTGCCGATGGAAAAGAACGGATTACCATGGAGCAGGCGGGGGAGCTTTCAGGCAGGTTTAATTATGAATTTGCCTGCTGTATTGGGAAAAGGGTACCGAGAGTTTATTTAAAAGGCGGCAAAGTTTTTTACTGCCAGGAAGACTGCCCGGAATTTGTTCCTGATATTTCTTAGCCATGCTTTGTATACCTTCTGACAATACGGTTATAATACTATTAACATCAATTGCTGTCACGCTTGGCGGGCCAGCTTATGGAATTAAAATATCCTATTGGAATGAAGGGTGTGTGAAAAAATGAAAAGAGGGGATATTTACTATGCAGACTTAAGGCCGGTGGTAGGTTCTGAGCAGGGCGGCATCAGGCCGGTGCTGATCGTACAAAATGACGTGGGCAACAGACACAGCCCCACGGTAATCTGTGCGGCAATTACATCGAAAATGAATAAGGCGAAACTGCCTACCCACATAGAACTGAGCGCGGGAAAATATGATATGGTGAAGGATTCTGTTATTTTGCTGGAGCAGCTCCGCACTATAGATAAAAAGCGTCTGAAGGATAAAGTATGCCATCTGGACGAGGAGATCATGAAACAGGTGAATCATGGGCTTATGGTCAGTCTGGAACTGAATACATACACAGAGCCTGCCGCTGTCCAAAGTTCGGCTTCATGAAAAATATGGTAATCCGTCCCGGAGATGGGCGGAGGGAGCAAATGCCCTGCGTGAGAGATCGTGCAGGGCATTTTAGGTGGAAGAAAAACTTCGGGAATCTGTAGCCGCGCCCCTTGACGCTTAGAACAGGAAATGATATAGTTTAATCTGAAATTTTGTTTGAAAAAGGAGATGGGATAATGGACGATGGCGGGCCTACGGCCAGTTATATTATTTTTTTCGTGCTGCTGTTGATTGAAATGCTGTTTTACGGCTTCGGCGCAGCGGTGAAGGAACTGAATTCCAAAGAGCTGTCAGAGCAGTTTGAAGAAACAGGGAGTAAGAAGGCTAAAAGGCTTTACCGGATCACAGTAAACCCTGACCAGTATATCAATACTGTCCAACTGGTGGTGACGCTGATCAATCTTGTAATGGGAGGTTTTTTCCTGGGAGTATTTATCAGGTATGCAGGACGGCTTCTGGAGTGGGCAAAGTTTTCGCCTGCGTTATTTGCCATAGCCGCAATTCTCCTTGCAGGCGCAGTGCTGCTCTACATATTGCTTACCTTCGGGGTGCTGATCCCTAAGAGGCTGGGGGCAAAGTATGCTTCCAAATGGGCATATGCCTGCATTAACCCTATTTACTATATTACAAAGATATTCAGCCCAGTAACAGGGCTGGTTTCCCTTACATCCAAAGGGATACTGCGGGTTTTTGGTATCCATACGAACGGGAATACGGAGGATGTGACGGAGGAGGAGATCATCTCCATGGTAAACGAAGGGCATGAGCAGGGGGTGCTGATGGCGTCGGAAGCTGAGATGATAACGAAAATCTTTGAATTCGGCGACAAGGAAGCCCATGATATTATGACCCACCGGGTCAATGTCCTGGGGATTGACAGAAATACTACTTTGGAAGAAGCCATTGACTACATGCTCAGTGAAAGCAAAAGCCGTTTCCCGGTTTTTGAGGAGAACATCGACCACATTATCGGGATTCTCCACTTCCGGGATGCCATGCGCGCCCACAGGACGGAAGGGAATATGGAATTGCCAGTGGGGGAGATCCCAGGGCTTTTGCGGGAAGCAAGGTTTGTTCCTGAGACGAAAAATATAGACGCACTGTTCGAGACCATGCAGCATACGAAAACCCAGATGGTAATCGTCGTGGATGAATATGGGCAGACTTCCGGGCTTGTGGCCATGGAGGATATCCTGGAAGAAATCGTAGGGAATATTATGGACGAATACGATGAAGAGGAAGCCCATATTGAAAAAACAGGAAATGCGGACGAATATATCATAGAAGGGATCACCCCTTTAGAAGAGCTGGAGGAGTGGTTTGGGATTTCCTTTTGCGAAGAGGAATTTGAAACCATTAACGGCTTTATGATTTCCAAAATGGATAAGATACCGGAGGAGGATGAGGAGTTTTCCATTACAGTGGACAACTATGAATTCCAGATCCTCCAGGTGGAAAACCGGATGATTAAAAGTGTTCTTGTAAAGCGTCTTCCGGAAAAGAAGGAAAACATGCTAAACAGGAATACGGAAGAAAAAGAAACGGATAATGAAGCATAAGAAAAGAGGTATGATATGTCAGGACATTCAAAATTTGCGAATATTAAACATAAGAAGGAAAAAAACGATGCTGCCAAGGGGAAAATTTTCACCATATTGGGGAGAGAAATTGCGGTGGCGGTAAAAGAGGGGGGTGCCGACCCGGCCAATAATTTCAGGCTGGCCCAGGTAATTGCCAAGGCCAAATCCAACAATATGCCCAATGATACTATTGAGCGTGGGATCAAGAAAGCGGCAGGAGACGTAGGGAATGTAAATTACAAGTATATTTCCTATGAGGGATACGGCCCCGGGGGGACGGCCATTATTGTGGATGCCCTTACGGACAACCAGAACCGGACTGCGGCTAATGTCAGGAGCGCCTTTTCAAAAGGAAACGGCAGCATTGGTACGCCTGGATGCGTGTCATTTATGTTTGATAAAAAGGGACAGATTATCATTGACAAGGAAGAGTATGAAGGTGACGGTGACGAACTGATGATGCTTGCCTTAGACGCAGGGGCGGAGGATTTTGCCGAGGAAGAGGACAGCTATGAGGTGATTACGCCGCCAGAGGATTTTGATAAAGTACACAAGGCATTGCAGGAGGCGGGGATTCCCACTGTTTCCGCAGAAGTTACCATGATCCCACAAAATTATGTGGAGCTTACCGACGAGACGGCCATTAAGGGCTTGCAGAAGATCCTTGACCTTCTGGATGATGACGACGATGTACAGGCCGTTTACCACAATTGGGATGAATAAGAAGACGGAAAAACTGTTTTATCCTCTGGGCATACTGGCCCTTGGGGCTGGAAAACTGTGGTACTATGCCTTAGCCGGGCCGGGGGTAGTGGATAGCCATGGATATTATGGGGAAGCGGTTATCCGGTTACAGCAGGAAGGCACCATATACTTTTCCGGGCTTGCCTGTGTCTATACGGAAACGCTGTCAGATATTTTCCCCTTTGTGGGAAACCGCATAGAAGCTGCCGGTATCTGCCAGCTCCTTTTTCAGGTGGCCTGGCTGGAGGCCCTGTTTGTAGGCATGGGAATGATTTTCGGGAAGGCGGCAGGGGCTGTAACCGCAGGGAGCCTCGCCCTTTCCCCGTGGATTGGGGAAACTTTGTTTGAGATTTGCCCGGAAAATTTTTATATGCTGCACTGGAGCGTTGTGGCAGTGGTATTTGGCAGCCTGGCCTTGCGGATGAAATTTGCCGGATGGTGCGCTGACAAGTGGGAGGCGCTTTACCTTTTGCTGGCCGGCCTTTACATGGGGCTTGTCTGCTATTGGAACTGGCTTGGCTTTTTCTTGTGCCTTCCGGCGGGGTATTTGCTGGCAAAGGCTTATTTTGCGTATGGGAGAAAAGGGCTGGCAACTGCGGCGTTGGCGGCAGGGCTGTTTTTGGGTGTAACTCTTGGATTTTTTACTGTACTGTCAGTGGATGCGGGATTGACCGGTACCACAGGGGCAAAGCAGTTTATTCGCTGGTTCCGGGAGATCCGCCAGCCAGGGGGAGGGAGCCAGGATATGGATATCTGCCTGGCACTGTGGCTGGCAGGGGGGCTTCTGGCAGGCGTGTTCTCCCAGTGGGCATTTTGGTGCCTGGGCAGGAAAGAAGTTACAGGAGGCATGGAAAAAGTGGCGGATGCAAAAAATACGGCAGAAGAGGAAGGGCAGGGCAATTATATTGTGACCCAGGATGGCAGGAGGATCAGGCTCCTGGACAATCCCCTGCCGGGACCGAAAAAGCATGTAAAGAGAAAGATGAGCTTTGATATTGAAGAGGTCGGGGATTTGGAAGAGCTTGCGGATGTGGCTGGGAAAGAGCAGTGGCAAGGGATTGGCCGGGAAGAAGCGGAGGAAAAACCTGATCTTTTGGAGGAACGGCCTTTACAGGACGGGTTCAGGGAGGAGCTGTCCGGGGAAGAGGACGATTTTGATTTCCAGATCAGCCAGGGGGACGACTTTGACTTGTAATAAAAAGGCACTTTTGGCCCTGTAAAACCTTACGTATAAAAAACATATAAAAAACCATACTAATAAGGACTGCCAGGGCAGTTCTTATTTTTACAATAAACTGGCCTGGCAGTGTTTACTTGGAAATAATTACTTGATCAGGAGAGGTTTTTTATATGGCATCAAAAAAAGTTGAAGAAGAAAAGCATCGAAGTGAGAAAATTGAGGAAACAGGGCAGGTAACTCTGGACAAAAACGGGAAAGCCCATTCCATTCACCTGATTTCGGTAATCGGGGAGGTGGAAGGGCATGACAATCTCAGTAACAATTCCAAAACCACCAAATACGAACATATTCTTCCAGAGCTGGCGGCCATAGAGGACAGCCAGGATATTGACGGGGTATTGATTTTATTAAACACCATGGGCGGGGATGTGGAGGCCGGGCTGGCCATTGCGGAAATGATCGCATCCTTAAGCAAGCCTACGGTGTCTTTGGTGCTGGGGGGGAGCCACTCTATCGGGGTACCAATTGCGGTGAGCACAGATTATTCCTACATTGTCCCTACAGGGACTATGGTCATCCATCCGGTGAGAATGAACGGGATGGTAATTGGCGTCCCCCAGACCTTTGACTATTTCAGGCAGATCCAAAACAGAATTACCGGGTTTGTATGCGGCCACTGCCGGATAAACAAGGCCAGGTTTGAAGAGCTGATGATGGAAACCGGCGTCCTGACAAAGGATGTAGGAACTATATTGGTGGGGGAGGAAGCAGTATCCGAAGGGATTATCAATGAAACCGGCGGTATCCATGAGGCCATGGAAAAGCTCCATCAACTGATATCCAAAAGAAAAAAGGAGAAGGATAAAAAATAAACGGGAGAGCGGAATGACAATTGTTTTATTACGAAATACGGTTTGCTAGTGACAAGGTTTGAGTTAAATGCTATACTGTATAAGATTATGTGGATGTGTTTAAGGTACAAAAGGGGTTTTGAAGCATGGCACAGACAAAGAAAAACACAACAGGAAGAAGCGGTACATCAGGTACAAAGAAGAGTTCAGGAAGCGGGACCCGCCAGAGAAAATCCACTGGTTCACGTAATAATACCAAAAGGCCGGAACCCATGGATGTGGCCATCCGGGACGAAATCCTGCTGCTTGTACTTTTGGCAATAGCGATATTTTTATTTTTATGTAACTTTGGTGTGGGTGGTGTGGTGGGGAAAACGCTCAGCGGTGTTATGTTCGGCATTTTCGGGCTGACTGCTTACATCATGCCGCTGGCAATGTTTGTAATGATTGCTTTTGGGATGGTGAACAGCGGAAACGTTATTGCTGCGCGGAAGCTGGTAGCAGGGGTAATGCTGTTTTTAATGACAGGGATATTGCTGGATTTGTTTACAGGAGCGCCGGAATCGGCGGATAGCTATCAGCTAAAGGAAATTTACGAAAGGTGCAGCGAAAGCCATGGAGGAGGAGGCATCATTGGCGGTTCCCTGGCATATTTGTGCTATCATTTCCTGGGCATGATTGGCACGGTTCTTTTGATTCTGGTAGCGGCAATCATTTCCGTGGTGGTCCTTACAGAAAAGTCCTTTATGTCCGGGGTGAAAAAGGGCGGCAGGAAGGTTTATGAGCGGTCCCGGGAGGACGCCGCTTACAGAAGAGAGCGGGCAAGGGCACGCAGGGAGGAAATAGAGGAAGAAAGAAGGCAGCGGGAGGAGGAACGCAGGCTCCGGGAGGAAGAGAGGGAGAATGAAAAAATCCTCCGCATGGATAAAAAGGTTTCAGGGGTAATGATGGATACGGCCCTGGGGGCCAAAGAGGAAGAAAAGGTTAAGGAAAGGGATGATATCCATGAGATTAACCTTACGGATTTTGAAGAGCAGATAGAGCAGGCAGAGGAAGAAACCGAACCGGCAGATTCCCGGGAGATGGGCGGATTTGATTTTGACAATGTAAAAATCAATGGTATATATCTGAAAGAAGAGGAAGGCAATGACGAGCTCTCGGAGATTACTTTCGAGGGCTGGGAAGAGGAAGGGAGCGGGGAGGCACAGGATCCGCAAAGCCCTGCCAGGGGAATGCTGGCGGAGGATGAGGAACCAGCCGGGGAGGCAATGGAGCCTGGTTCCCGGGAAGTTTCCCGGCATTGGGAAGAGCCTGTGTATGAGGAGCCGGAACCGGAAGAAGAGCCGCCCCAAGGGACCCATTCACTACCCAAAGCTATTGAGGAAAAGAAGGCTGCCAGCCAGGGGATCCCAGGGGGCAGCCAGCTTCAGCCTGGCTCCCAAAGCACGGTTTCCATGCCAAAAGAGCGTATTCCCAGAAAATACATATTCCCGCCTGTGGGTATGCTGGCCAAACCCACCGCAGGTGCGGGAGGGGATTCTGCCCGTGAACTGAAGGAAACAGCCCGTAAATTGCAAAAGACCCTGGAAACCTTTGGCGTCCGGGTGCAAATTACGGATATCAGCCAGGGGCCTTCGGTTACAAGATTTGAGTTACAGCCGGAACAGGGAGTAAAGGTCAGTAAGATTGTTGGGCTGTCAGATGATATCAAACTAAACCTTGCGGCCACGGATATCCGTATTGAAGCGCCCATTCCCGGCAAGGCGGCGGTGGGCATTGAGGTTCCCAATAAGGAAAATATGATGGTATCCCTGCGGGAGCTGTTAGAGAGCAAAGAGTTCAAAGAGTTCCCCTCCGAGCTTGCATTTGCTGTGGGGAAGGATATTGGCGGCAAAGTGGTGGTAACGGATATCGCTAAAATGCCACATATGCTGATTGCAGGGGCCACCGGCTCCGGTAAGTCGGTTTGTATTAATACCCTGATTATGAGTATTTTGTACAAAGCACGGCCGGAGGATGTGAAACTGATCATGGTGGATCCTAAGGTGGTGGAGCTTAGCGTATATAACGGCATCCCCCATCTATTGGTGCCTGTGGTGACAGATCCCAAGAAAGCCTCTGCGGCGCTCCAGTGGGGAGTGGCGGAAATGACCGACAGATACCAGAAGTTTGCGGATCTTAATGTGAGAAATATCAAAGGTTATAACAAGAAAGTAGAGGAACTGCGGGAAAAGGGCGGCGGGGAAGGGATGGAAAAGCTGCCCTGCATTGTGATTATTGTAGATGAGCTGGCAGATCTAATGATGGTCTGCCCGGGAGAGGTGGAGGAGTCTATCTGCCGTCTGGCACAGCTTGCAAGGGCTGCGGGCATTCATCTGATTATTGCTACCCAGCGTCCTTCAGTGGATGTAATTACCGGGCTGATCAAGGCGAATATGCCAAGCCGTGTGGCTTTTAGCGTATCCAGCGGCGTGGATTCCCGTACCATACTGGATATGGCCGGTGCGGAAAAGCTTCTTGGAAAAGGGGATATGCTTTTTTATCCCCAGGGCTATGCCAAGCCAGCCAGGGTACAGGGCGCTTTTGTTTCCGACAAGGAAGTGTCCGATGTGGTTGAGTTTTTGAAAAACCAGACCCTGGGCAATATTTATAATACGGATATCCAGGAAAAGATCTCCACCCTGGGGACGGGAAATGGCGGAACCACTGGGGGAGATGGCGGAGAGCGGGACCAGTATTTTGTGGAAGCGGCAAAGTTTATTATTGAGAAGGATAAAGCTTCTATTGGAATGCTCCAGCGTATGTTTAAAATCGGCTTTAACAGGGCAGCCAGGATCATGGACCAGCTCTGTGAGGCGGGGGTGGTAGGGGAAGAGGAAGGAACCAAGCCCCGGAAAATATTAATGAGCCAGGAACAGTTTGAACAGTATATGGAAGAGGCGGGATAAGATAAGGAGGATGGGCCGCCAAAGAGAACAAAACCATCACAGCCGCAGGTATTGCCTGCAGGCAGAACATTGGTGAAGTATCGCAGGCAGGGCCTGCGATATGCGGGAGGTAAAATAATGAAAACAGATATTCAGATCGCGCAGGAAGCAGTACTTTCTCCAGTGGCAGAGATTGCAGGAAAGCTTCAGATTTCCCCGGAGGAACTGGAATTATATGGCCCATATAAAGCGAAAATTTCCGATAAGTATATGGAGAGGATTTCCCACAACCCGGAGGGGAAGCTGATCCTGGTCACTGCAATCAACCCCACCCCCGCAGGGGAGGGAAAAACCACCACCAGCGTGGGCCTGGGGCAGGCTTTTGGCAAAATGGGGAAAAAAGCAGTGATTGCCCTGCGGGAGCCTTCCCTTGGGCCTTGTTTTGGGATAAAGGGCGGGGCTGCAGGGGGCGGATATGCCCAGGTGGTCCCTATGGAAGATCTGAACCTTCATTTTACAGGGGATTTCCACGCCATTACTTCTGCAAATAACCTTCTGGCGGCGATTCTAGATAACCATATCCAGCAGGGAAATGAACTGGGGATTGATACCAGGTCGGTGGTCTGGAAAAGATGCCTGGATATGAATGACAGGGTTTTGCGGAACGTGGTAGTAGGCCTTGGGAATAAGATGGACGGGACGGTAAGGGAAGACCATTTTGTTATCACTGTGGCTTCGGAGATTATGGCGGTTCTCTGCCTTGCTTTGGATATGCAGGATTTAAAGCAGCGGCTGGGAAGGATGGTGGTTGCTTATAACTACCAGGGAGAGCCGGTCACTGCCAGGGATTTGCAGGCGGTAGGCGCTATGGCGGCGCTGCTTAAGGACGCCATGAAGCCAAACCTGGTCCAGACCCTGGAACATACCCCTGCCCTTGTGCATGGAGGCCCTTTTGCCAATATTGCCCATGGCTGCAATTCCGTCCGCGCTACGAAGGCAGCTTTGGGAATGGCGGATTATGTGGTTACAGAAGCTGGGTTTGGGGCAGACCTGGGAGCGGAGAAATTTTTTGACATTAAGTGCAGGGCGGCGGGGCTTAAACCGGATGTTGCGGTGCTGGTAGCTACCGTCCGGGCGCTGAAATATAATGGCGGCGTCCCCAAAGCAGAGCTTGGGAATGAAAACCTAAAAGCCCTGGAGGGGGGGATCGCCAATCTGGAAAAACATATGGAAAACCTGTTAAAATATGGGGTTCCTGTAGTGGTAACGCTTAATGCCTTTGTCACGGACACAGAGGCAGAAACTGCTTATGTAAAACAATTCTGCCAGAGCCGGGGATGTGAATTCGCCCTTTCAAGAGTATGGGAGCTGGGAGGGGAAGGCGGCAGGGAACTGGCGGAAAAGATCCTGGAAACCTTAGAGAAAAAGGAAAGCCATTTTCATCTGTTATATGAAGATGAGAGGAGCCTGAAAGAAAAAATTGAAACCATCGCAGGTGAGATTTACGGTGCCAGCGGCGTAAACTATACCTCTGCGGCACAGAAGCAGCTTGAGAAGCTGGAAGGGCTGGGCTTTGGGAATCTTCCTATCTGTATGGCCAAAACCCAGTATTCCCTTTCTGATGACCCGGCGCTTCTGGGACGGCCGGAAAATTTCAGCATTAATGTAAGGGAGGCTTATGTTTCTGCAGGTGCGGGCTTTGTGGTAGTACTCACAGGGGAAGTTATGACTATGCCGGGACTACCCAAAAAACCTGCTGCCTTTTCCATAGATGTGGACGGGAGCGGCATGATTACCGGATTATTTTAGAAAGGACAGGGCAGGAATGGCCAGGATAATTGATGGGAAAAAAATTTCCCTCCAGATAAAGGATGAGTTGAAAGAAAGGGTACAGGCACTGAAAGAAAAGGGCCGGGAGGTCACCCTGGCAGTGATCCAGGTAGGGGAGGATCCCGCTTCCAGTGTTTATGTAAGGAATAAGAAAAAGGGCTGTGAATATATAGGGATCGGCTCCCTGTCCTATGAGCTTCCGGAAGATATCCCTATGCAGGAGCTTCTGGCGCTGATTGGGGAATTAAATGAAAGGGAGGACGTAAACGGCATTCTGGTGCAGCTTCCCCTGCCATCCCATATGGATGAGGACGCAGTAATCAGGGCTATCAGCCCCCAAAAGGATGTGGACGGCTTTCATCCCCAGAGTGTCGGCGCCCTCTGTATTGGGCAGCCTGGGTTCGTATCCTGTACCCCGGCGGGGATTATCCAGCTTTTAAAGCGCAGCGGCATTGAAATTGCAGGGAAAGAATGCGTTGTCCTTGGCAGAAGCAATATTGTAGGGAAACCGATGGGAATATTGCTCCTGCGGGAAAACGGGACGGTAACCATTGCCCATTCCAAAACAGAGAATCTAAAGGAGGTTACATCCCGGGCGGATATTCTGATTGCGGCGGTTGGAAAACCTAAAATGGTTACCAGGGAATATGTAAAAGAAGGGGCTGTTGTGATTGATGTGGGCATTAACAGGGACGGGGATAATAAGCTTTGCGGCGACGTGGACTTTGAGGATGTGGAGCCGGTCTGCAGCGCCATCACCCCTGTGCCTGGGGGCGTTGGCCCCATGACCATTGCCATGCTCCTTTATAATTGTGTTGCATCGGCGGGTTGATTCTATATGCTGCGAAGGAAGGGAGGCAGATATGAAGTGTCCCAATTGTGGCTGCGAGATACCGGACGGGTATCTTTACTGTGAAAAGTGCGGCAGCGAAATCCAGATGGTACCGGACTTTGAGCCGGAAATCGAAAACAGCATAATAGAAACCTTATCCACTGTGGCGGAAGAAATTGAGGGCGGCAGCTTAGCGGAGAAAATAAAGGAGCACAAAAAGCCCAAGGATTCCTTAAAAAAAACGGAACAAAAGGAGAAAAAAGCAAAAAAGAAAAAGGAAACAATATTGCCGGAAGAACCTGGGAAAAACTGGCTGCTGGCAAGCCTGATCAGCTTTGTTGCGGTAATTCTCACTGCGGCGCTGGTGTCTATTTATATGTACCACAAATACTCTTTTACATATCAGATAAAAAAGGCCAGGGAATATGCCCAGTCCCAGGATTATGAAATGGCAGTTGCCTATCTGGAAAGGGCAAGGGCATTGAATGCGGATGTAAAGGATATTGATTTCCTGGAATCCAATTATTATTATCATCTGGGTGAGAAGCAAAAGGCCGTGGATGTGCTGCAGGAGCTCCTGGACAGGGGGCATCTGGAATTTGAGGACAGGGAAGAGGTCTATGCCAGCATGGTCACCATTTATGATGAAGAAAAAAAATATGAGGAGATCAATGCACTGCTTTTATCCTGCAAGGACGATGTGATTGTGAACCAATACCAGAAATATATGGCTATGGAGCCTGAGTTTGGCTATATCTCAGGGAGCTATGATGAAGTAATCACATTGAAATTAAGCGCCAACACCACCGGGACTATCTATTATACACTGGATGGGAAGGAACCTGATGAAAAAAGCATGGTATACACTGCCCCACTGTTCCTGGAGTCCGGGACTTACCAGATTGCCGCAGTTTTTGTTAATGAGTATGGTATCCGCTCTAAGACAGCAAGAAACTGGTATGTGATCAACCTGATAGAGCCGGATCCCCCGGAACTGCGTTTGTACAGCGGCGATTACCATCAGCCGACTATGATAGAGGTAGCCGTGCCAGAAAAGGGGATCGTTTATTATACCTCTGACGGCTCCAATCCCACTGCGGACAGTGCCAGGTATACAGGACCGATTCCGATGCCCCTTGGCAGGTCAAATTTTAAATTTGTTACCATTTCCAGCGAAGGGGTGTCCAGTGAAATTGTCAGCAGAAGCTTTGATTTTACTTTGCAAACGGATATGACGCCAGAGAAAGCGGTTGACAATGTGGTCCTGGCGCTTTATAACAGGGAAGTGCTTACGGATTTGCAGGGGCATTCCATTGGGGTAGCGGGAAAATATGTTTTCCAGTTTGACACTATTGTGGAAATTCCTGATTTAGGCTATTATTATATTTTAAACGAGTATGTAGAGGATGAACTGGGTAACCAGGCCAAGACAGAGCATCTATACGCGGTAGAAGTTTATACAGGGGCACCTAACCGCCTGGTTTATGATGAAAACGGGAAGATGGGGCTGATTCCCCTGCAGTGAAAATAAGGCGGACGTTGTAATTTAAATACGCCCAGACAAAAAAGAACAGGAAAGGGATAAGAGATGTACAAGATTTTAGAAGCAAAAGAGCTTGCTGCCAATATTTTCCTGATGGTGGTGGAAGCAAAGCGGGTGGCCAAAGGGTGCCAGCCCGGGCAGTTTGTGATTGTAAGGACGGATGAAGAGGCAGAGCGTATTCCCCTTACCATCTGTGACTATGACAGGGAAAAGGGAACCATAACCATTGTGTTCCAGATTGTGGGAGCGGGAACACAGATAATGGCAGCGTTAAAAGAAGGGGATGCTTTCCATGATGTGGCGGGGCCTTTGGGCTGTCCTTCGGAATTTGTATCAGAGGCCCCTGAAGCCCTGAAAGAGAAAAAAATGCTGTTCGTGGCCGGGGGCGTGGGGACGGCTCCTGTTTACCCCCAGGTGAAATGGCTGCACGAAAGAGGTATCCACGTGGATGTGGTTGTAGGGGCCAAAAATAAAGAGCTTTTGATCCTGGAGGAGGAAATGAAAGCGGTTGCAGGCAATCTCTATGTGACCACAGACGACGGTTCCTATGGAAGAAGCGGCATGGTGACCCAGACGGTTTCCGATTTGGTGAAGGAAGGGAAGCACTATGACGTATGCGTTGCCATTGGCCCTATGATTATGATGAAGTTTGTCTGCAAGCTTACCAAAGAGCTGGGGCTGCCCACCATTGTCAGCCTAAATCCTATTATGGTGGATGGGACCGGCATGTGCGGTGCCTGCCGTGTGACCGTGGGTGGGAAGGTGAAGTTTGCCTGTGTGGACGGCCCGGAATTTGACGGCCATCAGGTAAATTTTGACGAGGCAATGCAGCGCCAGCAGATTTATAAGACAGCAGAGGGAAGGGCGTTCCTTCGGGCAAAAGAGGGTGACACCCATCATGGCGGATGTGGAAATTGCGGAGGTGACCAATAATGGACGTATTAAAGAAGGTCCCGGTAAGGGAACAGGATGCCAAAGAGCGGGCAGCGAATTTTGAAGAGGTCTGCCTGGGTTATAATAAAGAAGAAGCAATGGAAGAAGCGGCAAGGTGTATCAACTGCAAAAATGCCCAATGTATTAAGGGCTGTCCTGTGGCAATTGATATTCCTGGTTTTATTGAAAAAGTAAAAGAAGGGGATGTGGCGGCGGCTTATCAGGTGATCAGCGCTTCCTCCGCTCTTCCGGCAGTTTGCGGCAGAGTCTGCCCCCAGGAGAGCCAGTGCGAGGGTAAATGTATCAGGGGCATTAAGGGAGAGCCGGTTTCCATTGGAAAACTGGAGCGCTTTGTGGCAGACTGGGCCATGGAAGAGGGGATAAAGCCCCAGGGGGCAAAGGAAAAGAACGGAAAAAAGGTGGCAGTAATCGGTTCCGGCCCTGCGGGGCTTACCTGTGCCGGGGATCTTGCCAGGCTGGGTTATGAGGTAACCATATTTGAAGCCCTCCATGAACCGGGAGGGGTGCTGGTGTATGGGATTCCGGAATTCCGTCTTCCCAAATCCGCTGTGGTGGCGAAGGAAATTGAAAATGTAAAATCCCTTGGCGTCCACATAGAGACAAATGTGGTGGTGGGCAAATCAGTCACCATTGACGAACTGCTCTCAGAGGAAGGCTTTGACGCCGTATTTATCGGTTCAGGGGCGGGACTGCCCAAATTTATGGGGATTCCCGGGGAACAGGCAAACGGCGTATTTTCCGCCAACGAATACCTTACAAGAAGCAACCTGATGAAAGCCTTTGACGAAAACGCCAATACCCCCATCATGAGGGGGCAGAAGGTGGCAGTGGTAGGCGGCGGCAATGTTGCCATGGATGCGGCGAGAACCGCCCTGCGCCTTGGGGCGGAGGTACATATTGTGTACCGCAGGAGTGAAGAGGAACTCCCTGCCCGTGTGGAAGAGGTACACCATGCCAAAGAAGAGGGGATTATTTTTGACTTACTTACTAACCCAGTGGAGATCCTGGCAGATGAGAAGGGCTGGGTTAAAGGCATGAAGTGCATCCGCATGGAACTTGGGGAACCGGATGATTCCGGCAGGAGACGCCCGGTGGAAGTGCCCGGGTCAGAGTTTGTGATTGAGGCGGATACAGTGATCATGTCCCTGGGAACTTCTCCCAATCCATTGATTTCCTCTACCACCCAGGGGCTGGAGGTAAATAAGTGGAAATGCATCGTTGCAGATGAGGAATTTGGAAAGACCACCAAGGAAGGGGTCTACGCAGGGGGAGACGCAGTTACGGGAGCGGCAACCGTAATCCTTGCCATGGGCGCAGGGCGTGCGGGAGCCAGAGGAATTGACGGCTACCTGAAAAACAAATAGGCTTTCAGCGCCATTGTTATGTTAATATAATCCCCCGCCGGTTCCGGCGGGGTATTCGGTTACAATAAGCCGGCCCGCGGAACGCGACGGCGTTTGTTACAAAAAGCAGATCCGCGAAGCGCGACGGCGTTTGTTACAATAAGCAGATCCGCCAGGTGTGGCAGTGTCTGTGTTTAAATGAAACTGACAGGGGGCGGCAGAGGATAAGTGGGGAGAGGTTTATGGGCAAAGAAACTAAGAAATAATTAATAATTTCCCATAACTGAAATTAAAAAATTTTTTATATAGTTACAGATAGAAAATGAGATACGCAGGGAGAGAAAAATGAAAAAGCTTTATGATGAAGATGAGGATGAAAACAAAGGTGCGGAGAGGGCCAAAATACTGGTGACAGTAATTCCCTTTGTACTGGTAATCATAATCCTTGCCATTACGCTTATTTCTAATATTGGAAAAAAGGGTAAGGAGGATTCTGATAACCTGCAGCAGAGCATTATGGATTATGCAGATGAAAATAAGGAATCCAAAGCGCCGGAGGGGGAGGCACCTGTAAATTCCTCTTCTGTGGTAACAGACAAAGAAAAAGAACCAGAAAAGACACAGCAGCCCCAGGAGACACCAGGCAGCCAGGAAGGAAACGGGCAGCCCCAGCCAGAAGGAGAAAGCGGCCAGGGGGATGAAACCCAGACCTTCACGCCAAGCCCCACCCCATCGCCCAAACCTGTGAATAAGGATTACAGTAAAATAACCTATCACAAAGAAGAACAGCTAAAAGATATGATGGCATATTGGGAGGACAGTAACCAGAAAGCTATTGACGACCTGGCATTCCTTGACCATTATATAGCCATGTCGTGGAGCCTTAAGGGGACAAGTGATTTCTACTACTATGGGGACAGTGACAGCAGCGGGAAGCCCAATGGAAAAGGGGTTGCAGTATATGCGGACAACCAGTACTATTATGGGGATTGGAAAGGGGGCGTAAGGAGCGGCAGCGGGACCTGGATCCACTATCATATGCCTTCTATTTCCGGTTCAGACCAATTATATACTTATCATCAGTATACAGGGAATTGGGCCAACGACCTGCCTGACGGGGAAGGCTCGGAGCATTACGATTTTAACACACCTCTTATGGAAAAAAATAAATATTATATAGCCAATCTGATAGGGAGTTATTCGGGGGCGATGGTTCATGGGGATTTTTATATGACCAGTACCACAGCCGATGGGCAGTATTTAGAGTGGAATGCAAAAGCAGAAAAAGGTGCCTGGATCTACCAGAGCGAAAACAAGGATAAAAAAGGCAACCGGACAGTTTATGTGGATGCCAATAATCCTGATAATTATTTCTGGATGCAGCCGAAGGATAACCAGAACATCAGGGTACGCTGTTTGATTTCTAAAAATTTGCCTTAAACAGTTGCCAAAATCGTAAAAATTATATAATATTTGTCATATTCCCAGTAGAAACCTTTGTCAATCCGTAGTAAAATGTAAAAAAGGGGGACAAAGGAGGTAATTATTAATGGCGTGGTGTCCAAAGTGTAAAAGTGAGTATGTGGAGGGCGTTAAGGTTTGTGCAGACTGCGGCTGTGAACTGGTTGCGTCTTTAATAGAAGAGGGTGCCCAGGAAAAAGAAATTTCGGTAGATATAGCGGCGATGCAAAATGCCATAGAAAGGGAATTGGTCCCGGAGGGGCTGGGAGAGGCTTTTTATGATGAAGGGGAGAAAGCCTCCCACCAGTACCATCCGGTATATGTGAATAATGAAGAGAAAGCAGAAGATAACAGGACATCAGCCTACACGCTTTTGTTTGTGGGAGGCGTTGGGCTTGTGGTTATCGCGCTGTTTTTCTTTGATGTGCTCAGGATTGATATGTCCCTAACCAATAAATATATGGTTACAGGTGTTATGGGAGTTCTTTTTATTCTATTTATCATTATGGGAATTGTCTCCATGAAAAACTCCAGAATTTTAACCAAAAAAGCGCATAAAGAAAATAACCTGACTATGGAAATCAGAAAGTGGTGCCTGGAGAACCTGAAAAAGGAGGACATTGACAGCCTGCTGGGCATTTCCGGGCAACAGGAGGAACTAAAATATTTTCAGCGCTTTGATTATATGAAAGGGGCTATCCAGAAGCAGTTTGTGAATCTGGACGAGGGCTATCTGGACAGGCTGATAGAGGAGGTTTACCCGGATATTTTTGAGGAGGATGATACCAGTGCGGCAGTTTGAGGCTTTACTCTTTACTGCGGCTGGGCGGAAAAATGAAGATAACGGTTATTTGCGTTGGCAAAATCAAAGAAGATTTTTACAGGAAGGCGGTTTCCGAATACGAAAAGCGCCTTAGCAGGTATTGCAGGCTGGAGGTCATTGAGGTCACGGACGAGAAGACGCCTGATAACGCCCCGCCAGCATTGGAGGAGCAGGTCAAAGCGAAGGAAGGGGACAGGATACTGAAGCATATCAAAGAGGATGCCTTTGTATTTGCATTGGAGATACAGGGGAGCCAGCTTGATTCAGTATCCTTTTCGCGTTACCTAAATCAACTGGCCATTCAGGGAAAAAGCCATATCCAGTTCATTATCGGAGGTTCCCTGGGGCTTCATGGAAATGTGCTTCAGTCCTGCCATGAAAGGCTGAGTTTTTCAAATATGACGTTTCCCCATCAATTGATGCGTGTAATTTTATTGGAACAAATTTATAGAAGTTACCGGATTAACAGAGGGGAGCCATATCACAAGTAAGTGCGAAATTTTATAGAAACGTAGTTAATGCATGAGATTTAACAGTTAGACATCACAGGGCAGCCCCCATGGGAGTAAATAGGTACCTTCCATGGGGCGTTTTATAGTTATCTATACTTAACAGGTGTAATGGAAAACTCTATATGCCAGATGAGTAATCCGGGAAAAGTTCCTTTTGCGTGGAGGCTTTATGAGAATAAATAAAATTTTGTTGATAATAACAATGGTTCTTTTATCAACATCTTGCAATATATCCAATAATAATGAAAACGTTTTAAATGAGAATGTTATAGATGAGAATGCGGCTCAATTCGAAATATTGTATGAGGAAGATTTTGAAGAACAGTTAAAAAGGGTAGTTCAAGAGAAAACAGAACAACCTGTTTTTGCATTTTATGACTTCATTGGCTCAAATGAAGAAGATTCTTATGCATATGTATTTACCGGTGAGGTGGTAGAGGAGTTTGGAGATACGATGTTTCAAGGTGCATTATGGTATGCGAATAGACAAGATAGTATTTTATTAATGGATAAGATTGAAACATCCGTGTTTGAACCAGTAATTATCGGAGAGAATAATCATCTGCTGTTAAATATCAGCTCCAAATTACAGGGATCTGCCAAATCTTATATTTGGGCAGTAAATGATCATAAGCCTCAATTGGTTCTTGAGACTTCCAGTTCATGTTTTATTGATAATGGATTATTGGCATCAGTCAGGTCTTTCATTAGCAATAGTACAGGGGGCAGGATATGGCAAAGGTATTATTTATATTGGGATCATAATAAACAGAGTTACCAAAATTATGATGTAAAGGAAATAACAGAAGAAGACTTTCTCTCATATGAGAATGCACAGACTGCCAGAGATGAGGTAGAAGCTGCCATAAAAGAAGATAGTAAACAAAGTTTGAATAGCGTCGATTTGAATGTAGGAAGCCATTTTGATTATAGTTATTTCAAATGTGATAATGGAATTATATATGTAAACTACGTTATAACTACTAATTCAGACGTTTTATACTATTATTCTATACTTATGGAACGGAATGGAACTGTTGTTTTGGATGAACGGCAGAATTATGATGTGTATGAAAAGGGATATATGTGTCAAAGTGATGAATATGATTGGTAAATTGTGCTTACGCACTTGGGTATGTTATGTTGAAAGACTGATAAATATAGTGGCCTGTTAGTAAGAAATATGATAAAATACCAATAAAGGCAGGAGGTGGGGACATGAATACAGATACTACCCTAGCAAAAAATATCCGTGTGGCTGATGAGAAAGCCAGCTATGATGCGGCCTGTAAACGGCTGCTTTCAGAAAAGGTTATTTTGGCATGGATTATGAAGAGCTGCCTGGAAGAATACCGTGATTGTAATGTAGACGAGATTGCAGGGAAATATATTGAAGGCATACCACAGGTAGGTGAGGTGGCAGTTGCCCCGGATGAATCCAACCGTGCTTCTATGATACAGGGAGCCGGGAGCCAGGATACTTCCCTGACGGAGGGGACAGTTACCTATGATATCCGGTTCCTTGCAACAGCCCCTGTATCCGGGGAATTAATGCGTTTAATTATCAATATAGAAGCCCAAAATGACTTTTATCCGGGCTATCCGCTGATAAAGAGGGGGATCTATTACTGCAGCCGTATGGTATCCGCCCAATATGGGACAGAGTTTATAAATTCCCACTATGAGAAGATCAAAAAGGTATACAGCATATGGATCTGTATGAACCCGCCAAAGAACCGTGAAAACAGCATAACCCGTTATCACATTGTGGAAGAAAACCTGGTGGGAGATGTAAAGGAACGGAAAGCGGATTACGATTTGATGGCGGCAGTTATGGTTTGCCTTGGGAAAGAGGAGGATTCGGGCACGGATTTACTGAAATTGCTGAATGTGCTTCTGTCCGCAGAAACAGATCCACAGGATAAATGCCAGATATTGGAGGAAGATTTCCAAATAAAAATGACTTTAGCCTTGGAAAGTGAGGTGTCGCTTATGTGTAATTTGAGCAAAGGAGTAGAGGAGAGAGGGATCCAAAAGGGGATTGATAAAGGAATAACAGCTATGATTTTAACCCTGAGAGAACTGCAAATATCAAGTGACGTTATTCTGGAACAAATCTGTGAAAAGTTTGGCCTGACAGAAGAAACTGCAGAAACGTACTTGAAAGAAATAACCTAAACATTCCAGGCAGGGCATTTCCGTGTTCTGCCTGTTATACTATTACGAGATTTGCCGCACTTGGGTATGGTATGGATAACAGTACCATAAGTAAGGGTAAAGTTTTGAGTAAGGCTGGAAGGGTAAACCAAATATTTGAAAGGATAAGTAGTTTACTGCAAAAAATTGCATAATGAAAATATGAAAACTTTATATGTATCCGATCTGGATGGAACTTTATTAAGAAATAACGGGAGAACTTCAAATTTTACAAATAATGTGATAAATGAATTGACGGAACGAGGGATGATTTTTTCCTATGCAACTGCCCGGTCTTTGATAACTGCTAAAAAAGCAACTGATGGAATCGTCTGTAAAATTCCGTTAATTGTATATAATGGGGCATTTGTGGTTGATAATGTGACGGAAGATATCCTGATTGCAAACTATTTCGGGACTTCCGTGTATGAAGTTTTGGATGATTTATTTAAAAATAAAGTTTATCCAATAGTATATGCATATATTGACGGAAAAGAGAAATTTTCATTTGTGCCTGAATTGTGTACAGAGGGAATGCAGGCATTCCTTGCCAGTAGGAAAGGAGATATCCGAACTCATACAGTAAATGCAGCCACTGATTTGAAATCAGGCAATCTTTTTTATATTACTTGTATAGATAAGCAGTACAAACTTAAGCCATTGTATGAAAAATATAAGGGCGTATTTCATTGTGTGTATCAGATTGAAATGTATACAAACGAACAATGGCTGGAGATTATGCCTTTGAATGCCTCAAAAGCAAATGCGGTAAGGCAATTAAAGGCATTATTGGGATGTGAAAAAATAGTTGCTTTTGGAGATGGAAAAAATGATGTAGATATGTTTGAATTGGCTGATGAAAGTTATGCAGTTGAAAATGCACATAAAGATTTAAAAAAATATGCTACAGATATTATTTTATCGAACGAGGAAGATGGCGTTGCTAAGTGGCTTGCCCGGAATTTTGTTACATAAATCTAACAGTATTTTACGGAAAACTGCAGGGAGAAAGGACTTCAAATATCTGTGGAAAGTATGGTTTGACAGAAGGCGTGGCAGCAGAATATTGGAAAGAAGGAAGCTGGGCGCCATAGGCAGGGAATTGAAAGGTGATGCAGGAAATGGCACAAACGAATGTATTTTTAGGAGGAATAAAATGATTATCCGGAAAATGGAACAAAGTGACATAGCTGCTTGTGCAGATATTTTGTGCAGTGTTTACAATAATGAAATGTGGCAGTGCCACTGGACAGATAAAGTTGCAGGAAAATACCTTACTGATTTTTTTAATATGGAAAAATTCGTGGGTTATGTTTTAGAGGATGGGAAAGAAATTATTGGCGGCATATTTGCACACGAAAAAGTATGGTGGAATAATAGTGAAATTTTTGTAGAGGAAATGTTTGTGAAACCGGAGCTGCAACGTAAGGGGTATGGATCAATGCTAATGGGGCAGATTGAGAAGTGTGTAAAGGAAAATGGATTTGCAGGGATAACTTTGGCTACTAATAAGTATGCACCTGCCCCTGGCTTTTATAGAAAAAATGGCTTTGTTGATTGCGGGCATGTTTTGTTTATGGCGAAAGAAATGGATTGAAGATATTGGAGGAAGAGGCAGGGG
>CAJTVD010000002.1:112359-139173 GCA_910579495.1 uncultured Lachnospiraceae bacterium | reverse complement strand
CTGCCACATTTCTTTCAGGCCGGGGCACGGAAAATCTTTAAGCCTGGCGGGCTGTAAGAAAAAATGACGAAGCAGGCAAACAGAACCCCAATGAGGAAGGCCAATATAATCGTATAAGGTTTAAGCCTGCAGGATAGAGAAAGCCTGTAAGAAAGCCCAAAGGAACTTATAGTACTCAAAAGGAAGGTGCCAATATCCAAAAGAAAAATATTCTTACCCAGAATATAGGTGTAAGCATAGTAAAGGGCAGGTATGAGCCATGTCCCTGTTAAAATCCCAAAACAGAAGGAGGATACTACACAGGGATATGTACTTTTGAATCTGTAAAATATAAATAATGAGTAGAGCAGCATAGGGAAAAATAATAGTTTCATATGTTCCCATATAGACTCGTTGACTGGTGTGAAAAGCCCAACCATATGGTTATTGCCCAACCAGCCATATAAAAAATGGGCAAGGGAACCTGTGGCCAATACAAAAATTACTCCGATTATTGTGTAGAACTTTAATTGCTTCATCTCGTGCCCCACTTCTAAACCTTGGCTGTGACTTTTCACTGCCAGGCTTTGTTACAATAAGCCGGCCCGCGGAGCGTGACGGCGTTTGTTTAACATAAGGGTAGTTCGCGGAGCGTGCTGCCCGATGTTATTCTAAGGAATAGTATATGAATCTGGAAGCATATTATTCATTTTGGCCAAAATTTGCCAAAGCCAGCCCTTTTCCCTGGTTAGAAAAAATTGTAAGAAGAATTTTTTCCTGCTGAAAGAATTGTCATAGCCGCCCAGCCCTTTTCATATAGATAGGATATGATAAAGAAAATGAAGCGGAAATATAAAGGCAGCTGGCAGCAGACCAGACAGGAGCGGGAAGAAGGGCAGCGTACATCCCGGAAAGAGCTTATGGTGGAATCCCTAAAGCTCCCAAAGGATTCCATGCTTGGCGCATCCATAGTGACCATTACCGGAAATACGGATGCCTTTGTGGAAAATTATAAGGGAATCATTGAATACAACAGCCAAATGATTTTATTGCAGGGGAAAAACTGTAAAATAGAGATCTGCGGCAGGCGGCTGGCCATTGATTATTATACCAACGAGGACATGAGGATCAGCGGATGGATTGAGTGTGTCCATTATCTTACATAACAGTTCAGCCTTTGGCCAAACTGTTAATGGGCCCGCCATTAGGACTCCGCCCCTGGGGAAGGGCCGGACTCACTCTTGGCAGAATATAAATAAAGAAATCTTTACATTTGAGGTGGGGTATGATACAGGTCATTCGTTATATCAAAGGCTATCTTGCCATTAAGGTTTATGGCTTTTCACCGGAAAGATTTATGAATCTTTGCAGCAACCATAAAATTTTCCTCTGGGATGTGGAAAACCACGGCGAATATTATACCATGAAAATCAGCCTGAAAGGATTCTACCAGCTTCGGGCGATTTCCAGAAAAACAGGAACCAGGGTGGCCATAACAAAGCGTTATGGACTGCCCTTTCTTTCTACGCGGATGTGGCGCAGAAGGATATTTATGCTGGGGCTTTTGGGAAGCCTTTTTTTCTGGGTATGGATGTCTGGATACATATGGGCAGTGGAAATTGATGGCAATTATTATGTGACCACGGATGTTTTCCAGGATTTTCTGGAAGATAACGGAATCAGGGTGGGGATGAAAAAGAAAGCGGTGGAGATTGAAGATCTGGAAAAGGCTATCAGGAACCAGTTTGACATTGTTACCTGGACATCCGCACAGATTGACGGCACGCGGCTGCTGATACAGGTCAAGGAAAATGACCTGATTACCATAGAAGAGAGAAATTCGGAAGCGGCGGAAGGGGAAGGGATGGACCTGGTTGCCCAGAAAGAGGGGGAAATCGTCAGCATTGTCACCCGCAGCGGTGTCCCCAAGGTAACGGCGGGGGTAATTGTGAATAAAGGAGATATCCTGGTGGAAGGCTGTATTCCGATTTTAAATGAGGACGGCACGGTAAAACGGTATGAATACTGCCATGCGGATGCGGATATCATGCTCAGATGTGTTTATACCATGGAGGATAAACTGAAAGAAAAATATGAACAAAAGCGTTATACAGGCAATACCAGGAAGTGCCCTTTTATTATGTTTGGAACCAAAAAGGTAAAGCTGCCCACATTTGGCAGTGAATATGGGCAGTATGATGTGGTAGAAGAAAAAAAACAGCTTAAGATATTTGAAAACTATTATCTGCCAGTGTATACCGGGTACGACATGGTTAGAGAATATACAATTGAGGAAAAAATATATGCCCAGGAAGAAGTAAAGGCGATATTTGAAGATAAAATACAAAAATTTATAGAAAGTTTACAGGAAAAAGGGGTTCAAATTATAGAAAAAAATGTTAAAATAAATAAAGCTTCCGGCGTATGGCAGATGAAGGTGGATTTTTTGGCAGTAGAAAAAACAGGGACCAGCCAAAAGGCACAGGTGCAGCAGGCCGCAGAGGAGGAAACGCCAAAGCCGGAAAGTGAAGCAGAGTAAACTGCCTGTGGTGGCAGCGGCGTATACAGGGCTGCTGCGGGCGGGGATATCAATTGGGAGAAGCAGATGGAAGAATTATCTGAAGCAGTAAAGGTGCCGGCAAAGGACCAGCAGAATGTATTCGGGCAGTTTGACAGCCATATGAAGAAGCTGGAGCGGCAGTTTGGGGTTGCCATTGTGGACAGAAACGGGGAAATGACAATCAGCGGCAGCTCTTCCGGCGTAAAAAAGGCAAAAGCAATTATTACAGAGCTTACAGAATTATCAATGAGAGGAAATGTAATCCAGGAACAGAATGTGGATTATGCAATCGCTATGAGCATGGAAGAAAAAGAAGATGTTTTGGTTGAAATAGATAAAGAGTGTATCTGCCATACAGCATCGGGCAAGCCAATTAAGCCCAAAACGCTGGGGCAGAAGCGGTATGTGGACGCCATCAGGAACAATATGGTCGTTTTTGGGGAGGGGCCGGCAGGGACAGGGAAGACATACCTTGCCATGGCCATGGCAATCACTGCCTTTAAAAACCAGGAAGCGGAGAGGATCATCCTTACCCGCCCGGCAATTGAAGCGGGGGAAAAGCTGGGCTTTTTGCCGGGAGACTTACAGAGCAAGGTGGATCCATACCTGCGCCCTTTGTATGACGCCCTTTATCAGATTATGGGTGCAGAAAATTTTACGAAAAATATGGAAAAAGGATTGATTGAGGTTGCACCCCTTGCCTATATGAGAGGGCGCACGCTGGATAACGCCTATATTATATTGGATGAGGCCCAAAATACCACCCCTGCCCAGATGAAGATGTTTCTTACCAGAATTGGCTTTGGCTCCAAGGTAATCGTTACAGGGGACGCCACACAGAAGGATTTATCCCCTGAGGCGGCATCCGGGCTTGACGTGGCGCGGAGGGTACTCCGTAATATTGAGGGCATTGCGTTTTGCCAGTTAACCAGTAAAGACGTGGTAAGGCATCCGCTGGTACAAAAGATTGTAAAAGCATATGAAGATTATGAAGCGCGAAACCAAAACAGGGCAAAACAGAAAAACAGGAATGCGGTGTATGGAAAAAAATAATGAATTGACAGAGATTACTGAGGCTATTTTGGGTACGGAAAATGGGCAGGAACAGGAACCTGAGGGCAAAGGGCAGATAGAGCAGGCCGTGGGCACAGGACAAGCCATTATCACGGGCGGGAGCGGATGGGATAATGAGCCAGGCAGCCCCAAAGAGATTGAGCTGACCAAATGGGCTGAAGAAGCGGAAAAGATCAGAAAAGCAAACAGGGCAAAGCAGGAGCAGGAAGCAAAGGCCGCAGGGCAGGCGGATGGGGAAGTGGAGGCCCTTGTGGCAGGGGAGCTGGAGCAGCCGGAGGGAACTAAAGAGGGACAGTACCCAGAAGGGATACCGGAAACAGAAAGAGAGCAGCAAATAGAGTATAGGCAGGAAACAGAAAAAGGGCAGCAGATAGAGGATGGGCAGGAAACAGAAAAAGGGCAGCAAATAGAAAAGGAAAATGAAAGAGTACAAGAAAAAAGGCAGCAAACAGTAAAAGTACAGGAAACAGAAAAAAAACAGGAAATAAAAATAGAACGGGAAAAAGCTGTAAGCCTTAACCAGAAGGAAAGTGCCCAACAGCCCAAAAAGGGGAAGGCGGCCATTTCCTTTAAGGAGAGGGACCGGATGATAACGGCTTCCCAGGAAGCAGTCATGCTGTTTTTGACCATAGTGATAAGTGCGGTGGCGTCTTTTCTCTATGGCCAGACAGCAGTGTATATGGCGGGAATTGCGATCCTGGCGGGAATGGGATTTTGCAGTGCCATGTTTTGTATAAGCCTTAGCAGTGAAAATGGAAGTTTTCTCTTTGACAATGAAGGGAATATCTGGAGGTTTACCATTACATACCTGATATTTCTGGGGGCAAGCATTGCACTTCCGTTATTTCCGCCGGGAGCATGGCCTTATCCTGTTATTTTTGTTGGGCTGATGCTTTTTAGCAACCAGTTAATCGGGCTATCGGCAGGAGCTACCCTTCTTTTAATTACCAGCATGATCCATGGGGATATGGGAGCTTTTTTTATTTACTTTACCAGTGGGATTGTAGGGATTGTTGTCTTTTCTTATGCCAACCAGGTGGCGCATGTGAGGCTGCCTCTTATGATCACTATGCTTGCCCATATGGTGTGCCTGTCGGTCCAGGGGCTGTTGTTTTCGGATGAACCTTTTTCTATGGAACTGTTTCTATTGCCTGCGGTAAACCTGGCGGCCAGTTTTTTCCTGATGATGGTCCTTCTGAAATTTTCAGCCCTGTGCAGGGACTGGAACCGGTATATGGATATTAATGACCCGGAGAGCCCGCTTCTGGCACAGTTAAAGGAGATTTCCGGGGAGGATTATTTCCATGCAATCCATACGGCATATTTGTGCGAACGGGTGGTCAGGGAATTGTTCCTGGATTCCAGGGTAGTAAAAGCCTGTGGTTTTTATCACAGGATCGGCCTGCTGAAAGGTGAGAACAACTGGGGAAATATACAGTATATTTTAAAGAAAAATCATTTCCCGCGGGAAGTAAGGCTGATACTGCGGGAATACACGGACCGGGAGAAGCGGCAGATGATCATATCAAAGGAGGCGGTGGCGCTTCTTTTTTGTGATGATGTGATAACCACTATCAGCCGTTCTTTTTCTGAAAAGAAGGATGGGAAGCCGGACTGCCAGAAAATCATCAATGCCGTATTTATCAAACAACTGGAAAGTGGTATGATAGATGACAGTAGTATTTCCATTGGAGAGTTACAGCAGATAAAAAAGGCGCTGATGGAGGAGGAAGCCTATTATGACCTGTTACGTTGAAAATGAAACAGAGATTAGTTTTGGGTTTGATATAGAAAAAGTGGCACAGGCTGTAATGGAAGAAGCCCTCCGGCTGGAAAACTGCCCTTATGAAGCCCAGGTAAACCTGCTTGTCACTGATGACCAGGGAATCTGCGGGTTTAACAGGCAGTTCAGGCAGATTGACGCACCCACGGACGTGCTCTCCTTTCCCATGATATCATTTGGGAGGGAGGCAGACTTTTCTGTGGTGGAGGACGCCCAGGCGGACAGCTTTGACCCGGAGAGCGGGGAACTTCTTCTGGGAGACATAATCCTGTCAGTGGACAAGATACTGGGACAGGCGGAGAATTACGGGCATTCCACTAAACGGGAATTTGCGTTCCTTGTTGCCCACAGTATGCTTCATCTTTGCGGATACGACCATATCAACAAAGAGGAAGCAGAGGTTATGGAAGAAAAGCAGGAAAAAATACTTTCAGCGCTTGGCATTACCCGGGAGGGGTAATGCCACAGCCGGCAGGAGAACTTATGAGAAGAACAGGAAAGAAAAAAACACCCTTGTCAAGAAAGGATTTTTATACAATTGTAAATCTGGCCGCCATGATGGGGGCATTGATTTTCCGTATTCCATTGGGATTTATGATAGGGGAGAAGGGACTTGCCTGTTTTGGCACAGCAAATGAAATTTTTCTTGTGACGGCGGGGACGGTTTCCTATGGCCTGATGGAGGCGGTGGCTGCCCAGGTCAGATACCGGATAAAAAGACAGCAGTATCAGGGCGCAGGGAAAGCGCTCCGGGGGGCATTGCTTTTTGGCGGCGGCCTGGGGCTGGCCCTTTGTGCAGTCTGTGTGTTTGGCGGCGGCCTGCTGGCGGAGAAGGCCTTCCATATTCCCCTAGCGGGGATGGCGGTGAGCCTGATGGCTCCTTCTCTTTTCTTTTTTATTCTCACCGGGGTTTTCAGGGGATATTTTCAGGGAAACGGTTCTTCCATGCCAGCCATGCATTCCCAGATATTGTATGTGATATTTTTATTTACAGGAGGGCTGATTGGCGCAGGGCTTTGGCGAGGATACGGGGAAAAGGTTTCGGCGTTTTTGCAGAATCCTGACTGTACGGGAGCCTATGGGGCCATGGGAGCCTGCATAGGGCTGTTAACCGGGTCAGTGCTTTGCTTCCTCCATGTATTGGTGTTGTATATTATTTTCAGGCATTCCCAGAAACACCTGGCAGATAGGGAAGTACAGATGAACCAGGAATCAGGCTTTAGGATCTTTTCTATGCTGCTGGGGGCAGGCCTATTACATTCCCTGTACTGGTTTTGTTACCATGCCCTTCCTCTTTTGGACCAATACCTGATTTTTACTTTTGCAAAGGAAACAGGTGGGCTTTACAGTCTCTGGGGCGCTTATTATGGTAAGTGCCTGGCAGTAACAGGAGTGGCCAGCGGCGGGGTGGTGATCAGCGGCATTTTCCCTATCAGGCGTATAATGGCCAGCCTGGAGAGGGGAGAAGGGGCGCTGGCAAAGGAGCGGCTGGGGACATTGGTACATCAGTGCGCGGTGTTTATCATTCCTGCGGCTGTATTCATAGCAGTGCTGGCGGAGAATATTTTGGCTCTGCTCCCAGGGGAAAGCGGTGCGCAGGCAGTCCCTTTGCTGCAGTTGGGAAGCCTGGGGGCGGTGTTTTCCGTTTTTGCCAATGTATTTATGGAAATATTGATACGGAACCGGAAGTTAAAATTTGTCATTGGCATTGGGGCGGTTTCCCTGGTTTTACATATTGGCTGCGCCCTGGCCCTGGTCCAGGGGGCAAAGCTTGGGATGGTGGGGATTGTGGTTGCAGAGGCTGTTTTTTTTGGGGCGGCGGCAATTATGGGATTTCTGCTGATTGGCCGTATTTTCCAATATACCCAGGAATGGATCCGGTGCTTTGCATTTACAGCCGTAGCCGCTGCGGTTTCCGGCTTTATTGCGCTGGTGCTCAACAAGGTATTGTTTTCCCTCATAGGCGCAGGTTTTTCCCTGCTTCTTTGCCTGGCTGTGGGGATTGTACTGTATATGGTATTTCTGGTAGTGCTGCGGGCTTTTAAAAGCCGGGAACTGGAAGAAATGGCAGGAGGGAGTGTTTTTTCCCTGCTTGCGGAGCTGCTCCATTTTAACTGACAGGCGGATGGGGGATTTGGGTACTTCCATAGTATAGATTTGAAAATTTTGGCTGATACTGTTTATAAAAATATAGTAAAGGTGTATGCGCTATGAAATTTGTAAAACGTATCAGTCTGTTTTTTATCTACCCATTAAGTATGTTTTCCCTGGGATTTGCCTCTAACATGGCGATCATGGAATTTTTTTATCCGGGAGAGAGTGTGCAGGCAGCGCCGTCGGAAGAAGCGCTTTCTGCCCGGGAAGAAGATGTTGGCGATATGATGGAGCCGCTGGAAGTATCTATGAGCGAAGAGCCGGTGATTTCGGCGGATACCCGGTATGTAATTCAGGAGTATAACGCCATGAACGGGCAATTGTTGGAGGAGACAGGTGCCGCCCCGGATATGTATATCGGGTTAAAACGTGAAGACCTTGCCCAGGAAGTCAGTGAGTATAACCAGAATCCTTCTCTTTCAGATTTGGAGGAAGGATTTGTTTTCATGGAGCTTGTATCCTTTTCACCTAAAAGGGTGGTGGTCAGGAAAAGCTATGAACCTCTGGACAAGGACAGGGGCTTTTTCCTTTTAAATGAGAACCATTATGTAGTAGTCTATGATTACAGCTTATCCCATATATATATGACTACCGACATTCTGGTGGAAAACCTGCCTGTTAAATTACAGGAAGAAATTTTAAGGATGAAATTTATAGAAAACGAGGGAGATTTGTATAATTTCCTGGAGTCATATTCCAGTTAGGGGATTCTATGTATTGCCGCCAAAAGCGCGGCATGGAGGTTAAGGTGGAAAGTAACAGAAAAGTGGCGGTGATCGGCGGCGGCGCTTCAGGGATGGCAGCGGCACTTGCAGCGAAAAAGTACGGGGCGCAGGTGACTTTGTTTGAGAAAAATGACAGGGTTGGGAAAAAGATCCTTGCCACGGGGAACGGAAAGTGTAACCTGGGCAATCTGGCCCTTTCGCAGGAGCAGTATTATTGCAAAGACAAAGAAAAGCTGCGTAAGCTGTTCCAGGTATTTTCGGCGGAGGATACCATATCTTTTTTTGAATCCATGGGACTGATGGTGAGAAGCAAGAACGGATACCTGTATCCTTATTCGGAACAGGCCAGCGGGGTATTGGATGTGCTCCGCATGGGGCTGGCACAAAAACAGATTCAGGTAGCAGCCGGGAGGGAAATTACCGGGGCCTCATACCAACAGGCCAGAGGAAGCTTTGAAGTGAGAGGCCCATGGGGGGAAGAGGGAAATTTCCAGAAGCTGATTATTGCCTGCGGCAGCCCTGCGTCCCTAAAACGGGGGGAGGGCATGGGCGGCTATTATTTGGCCAGGGAGTTTGGCCATCAGGTGACAGACCTGCTGCCGGGGCTTGTACAGCTTAAAAGTGACGATGGTTTTATCAAGGCACTGTCCGGGGTCAGATGCCAGGGGAGCATACGCTTGACAGCCGCAGGCAGGGGCTTAGCCAGTGAACAGGGAGAACTGCAGTTTACGGATTATGGAATTTCCGGTATTCCTGTTTTCCAGTTAAGCCGTATTGCCGCCCATTGCATAAAGGAAAAAAAGGAAGTCATGGTTATAGTGGATTTTTTTCCGGACCAGGACAAAGACAGTTTTCTGGAAAAGAACAGGATCCGTTTTGAGGCAAAAAAGGAGCAGTCCCTGGAAGAGTACCTTACAGGAACCCTGAACAAAAAAATCAATATGGTGGTAATAAAAAAAGCCGGTTTCAGGCCGGGAATGAAAGTAAAGGAAGCTGGCTGGGAGGGCGTACGGCACCTTTTGGAGCTGTGCCGGACATTTCCCATACATATAAGCGCTGCCAATCCCATGGAAAAGGCCCAGATATGTGCCGGAGGGGTGGATTTTGGGCAGGTAGATGAAAGGCTGGAATCAAAGCTGGTAAAAGGGCTGTATTTTGTGGGAGAAGTTTTGGACGTGGACGGAAAATGCGGCGGTTACAATCTCCAGTGGGCATGGACCAGCGGATTTATTGCAGGAAGGGCCGCGGCGGAAAGCGTTGTGTGAGGAAAGTAAGAGATGTTGAGAATTAATCAGTTAAAGCTTCCGGTTGGGCATACCAGGGAAGAGCTTACAGAGCGGGTAAAAAAGCTCTTAAAATATGAAGACACACCCCAAATTACCATAATCAGACGTTCAGTTGACGCCAGGAAGAAACCTGTTTTATACTATAATTATATCTTAAACGTACAGGTACAAAATCAGGCCAGGGTTTACCGCAGGTGTGACAGGAAGCAGGTCCAAATTTATGAGGAATCCCCTTACCGGTTTCCGGCGCTGAATTGTACCCTGGCCAAGGACCTGGGGGAGCGCCCAATAATCATCGGGACCGGGCCGGCAGGGCTTTTCTGTGGCTATATGCTGGCTGAGGCGGGATTTCGCCCCATTTTGCTGGAACGGGGGAATCCTGTGGAAGTAAGAAGGGAAGATGTACATACCTTTTGGGAAACCGGAAAGCTGGACCCGGAATCCAATGTGCAGTTTGGGGAAGGGGGCGCGGGGACCTTTTCCGATGGAAAGCTTAATACCCTTGTAAAGGACAAATATGGCAGGAACCGGAAAGTGCTTTCAGTGCTGGCAGGTTTTGGCGCACCGGAGGAAATCCTTTATGACCACAGTCCCCACATAGGGACTGATATCCTTGGGGATGTGGTGGTAAATATGCGCCGGGAGATTTGTGCCCTTGGGGGGGAAGTGCGTTTTGGCGCTAAAGTGACTGATATTGAAATTGGCCAGGGGCATATTACAGGGGTGGTGGTAAATGGAAAAGAACGGATTGCTGCCCGGCAGGTGGTTCTTGCGCCGGGACACAGTGCCCGGGATACCTTTTCCATGCTTTATGGAAAGGGCGTCCATATGGAGCCAAAGCCTTTTGCAGTGGGGCTGCGTGTGGAGCACCCCCAGGAACTGGTGAATCTTTCCCAATACGGGGTAAAGGAGGAAAAGGCACTGGGCAGTGCTTCCTATAAGCTGACGGCGAAATCATCAAATGGAAGGGGGGTATATTCTTTTTGCATGTGTCCTGGCGGCTATGTGGTAAACGCTTCCTCGGAGCCGGGAAAACTGGCGGTCAACGGTATGAGTTACAGCGGCAGGGACGGGGCAAACGCCAACAGTGCCATTATCGTTACTGTTACACCGGAGGATTTTGGCAGCGGGCATCCCCTTGCGGGAATAGAATTTCAGCGAAAGATGGAAGAAAAAGCCTTTCAGGCAGCAGGGGGGCAGGTTCCTGTGGAGAGATATGGGGATTTGAAAAAGGCTGTAAGGGATAATGCCCCAAAGGTGAAAGGCACCCTGGTGGGAATACCGGAGAATTTTATGCCCTGTATAAAGGGAAGCTGGAAATTTGCCCCGGTGCATGGATTACTGCCGGAGAGCCTGATGGAGGCGTTTATAGACGGGATGGAGCAGTTTGGCGGCATTATAAAGGGCTTCAGCCACCCCAATACCCTGGTGGAGGGCCTGGAGAGCAGGACCTCCTCCCCGGTAAGGATTGTAAGGGATGAAAACTGCCAATCCTCCGTACAGGGACTGTATCCCTGTGGCGAAGGGGCAGGCTATGCAGGAGGGATCACCTCTGCAGCCATGGACGGCATTTTCGTGGCAGAGATGGTGGCAAAAAATTACGGAACTGGGAGATAGTAGCTGCCTTGCGGAAAAGGAAAGGGCATCCTACAGGCAGTTAAAGTACTGGAATAGGAGGACGCTTATGGAGAAAAGAGATTTCATTGGCAAACAGGCATTGAGAAACAGATATCTTGGCTACAGGAACAGTCTTTCGGCGGGAGAGCGGAAAAAGAAAAGCGAGAGAATCTGGGAGCTGTTAAAGCAGCAGGAGGTTTTCCAAAGCGCCCAGGCAGTTCTGGTTTATATGGATTACCGCAGCGAAGTGATGACCACCGGGTTGGTGGAGGAGCTTCTTGCCGCAGGGGAGAAAAAAGTATTTGCCCCCAGGGTCTGCGGGATGGATATCCGGTTTTATGAAATTGGCAGTATGGAGGATTTGATTGTAGGGTATCAGGGCATCAGGGAACCCAGGGAAGATTCCCAAAAGCTTTTTTCTCAGAAGGAGGAAGGGGAGGCCAAATGCCTGGTGCTTACGCCAGGGGCGGTATTTGACAGGGAACGGGGACGGATGGGATATGGGAAGGGATTTTATGACCGTTTTCTTGCCGCTTTCCCTGGGATATCCAGTGTGGCGCTTGCTTTTGACTGCCAGATAGCAAAGAAGATCCCGGTGGAAGCCCACGACAAAAGGCCTGATATGATTATTACGGAAACAGGAGTGATTGGTTATGACGAATGAAGGGTTAATTCAATTAGGGAAAAAAGCCTCCAGGGCTAAGTATGAATTACAGAAGCTCACAGAGAGTGACAAAAACAGGGTATTATCCGCAGTGGCGGGGCAGTTGGTAAAGGAAAGCAGCTATATAATAGAACAAAATACAAAGGATATGGCGAAAGGGGAGGAAAAAGGAATGCACGCCGGCCTTCTTGACAGGCTGCGCCTTACAGATGGGAGAATAGAGGCAATGGCCCAGGGGCTTTTACAGGTAGCAGGGCTGGCAGACCCAATTGGCCAGGTGATGGAAACCATAACCCGCCCCAATGGCCTGAAAATTGAAAAGCGCAGGGTTCCCATAGGTGTGATCGGAATGATTTATGAATCCCGGCCTAATGTTACGGCGGACGCTTTCGGCCTTTGTTTTAAAAGTAGCAACGCAGTGATCCTGAAAGGGGGAAGCGATGCTATTTGTTCCAATATGGCAATTACCAAGGTTATCCGGCAGGCGCTGAAAGCGGAAGGCATAACGGAAGATGCAATCCTGCTGATTGAGTCCACAGACAGGGCTGTGGTGCAGGAATTTATGCGCATGAAGGAATATGTGGATTTGCTTATTCCCAGAGGCGGCGCAGGGCTGATTAAAAGCGTGGTGGAGGGGAGTACCATTCCGGTGATAGAGACAGGAACCGGGAATTGCCATATTTATGTGGATGAATATGCCGACCTGGAGAAAGCAGTGGCAATTATTGTGAATGCCAAGACCCAGAGGATCGGTGTCTGCAATGCCTGTGAATCCCTGGTGATCCATGAGGCCATAAAGGAGAAGCTGCTCCCGGCCCTTGCCCGGGCATTGAAAGAATACCAGGTGGAGATACGGGGGGATGAGGGCGTCCGGCAGGTAATAGACTGTACTTTGGCTGTGGAGGAAGATTATGGGCGGGAATACTTAGATTACATTATTTCCATGAAAACGGTAACGTCCCTGGAGGAAGCAATTGCCCATATTAACAGATACAATACCAGGCATTCGGAAGCGATTATTACAGAAAACCAGGAGAATGGGGAGAGGTTTTTAAGGGAAGTGGATGCGGCGTGTGTGTATGTGAACGCATCTACCAGGTTTACGGATGGCTTTGAGTTTGGGTTCGGGGCGGAAATCGGTATCAGCACGCAAAAGCTCCATGCCAGAGGGCCTATGGGGCTGAAAGAGCTTACCTCTTACAAATATGCGATTACAGGCAACGGGCAGGTGCGTGGGTAAGGGAAAATCCCCCTTACCCACCCTGTGAAGATAGTCCTTTTGATTGCCGTTGTTGCTTTTGCTGCAGGTTATTCTGATTTCACTTCTTTCCAGAGGTTATTGTAAAGGGCATCCCCTTCAGCTCCCAGGTATTGGAAGGTTTCCAGATTTCCATACTGGCCAAGGTCAGGAAACAGGATGGGGGAGTTGCGGATTTCCTCTTCTTCGATCAGCGCCCTGGCGGCAGTGTTGGGGGTGGCGTAAGTGATATATTCAAAATTCAGAAGGGCAATATCTTCCCGGCACATGTAATTGATAAAGGTTTCCGCGTTCTCCCTGTTGGGCGCGTTTTTTGGAATGACCCAGGCATCAATCCAGACATTAGTTCCCTCTTTTGGGATTACATATGCCAGATTTTCGTTTTCCCGTTGGGTATAAAGTACCTCCCCGGAGTAAATGACGCCCATGGCTGCTTCCCCGCCAATCATTTTGTCACGCACCTGGTCTACCACATAGGCCTGCACAAGGGGCTTTTGCGCTATCAGGTCTTCTTTTGCAGTTTCCAGCTCCTCCCGGTTCAAAGTATTCATTGAGCAGCCCTTTAATTTCAGCGCCACCATAAAGGCGTCCCTTACAGAGTCCTGCATCAAGATATTGTCATTGTATTTTTCATCCCACAAAAGAGCCCAGCTATCAACAGGTTCTTCCACCATGGTTGTGTTATAGAGGATGCCCACAGTCCCAAAGCAGTAGGGGACGGCATATTTATTTTCAGAATCAAATTGACGGCACTGGGCCAGGTACTCCTGGCCGATATTTTCAATGTTGGGAATATGGCCAAAGTTGATTTCCGCCAGTAGATTGTTTTCGATCATTTTCTGTACCATATAATCAGAGGGGCAGATTACATCATAGGCCACCGCCCCGGCCTCCACTTTGGCATACATGGCCTCATTGGTTTCAAATTCATCATAAACCACCTGGATGCCGGTCTCTTCCTGAAACAGGTCCAGTACATCAGGGTCAATATATTCTCCCCAGTTATAAACAACCACCTGGCCGTTTTTTCCTGTTTGGGAATTGCCGCATCCGGTGAGATAGGGGAAAGCAATGGAAAGGATTAATAAAAAACAGAATTTTCTTTTCATAAGCCTTATTTCCTTTTATTTTGCCTGTTCTTTTTTATCCAGGGGGGCTTTATTTACCAGAAACAAAAGTACCAATACTGTGATAAAAATCAATGTGGAAAGCGCGTACATTTCCGGCTTAATGCCTTTTTTGACTTCTGTGTATATTTTGGTGGAAAGGGTATCCACTCCTGCGCCCTTGGTAAAGTGGGTGATTATGAAATCATCCAGGGACATGGTAAACGCCATCAGAAAGCCGGAAAGGATGCCGGGCAGGATTTCCGGAAAAACCACTTTGGAAAACCCATATACCGGGCCGGCGCCCAAATCCAGCGCCGCCTCGTAAATATAGGGATTCAGCCGCTGCATTCTGGGCATAACGCTTAAAATCACATAGGGGATACAGAAAGTAATATGGGAGAGCAGGATGGTCCCTGTCCCAAACTTGATCCCCAGGCTGATAAAAAGCAGCATCAGCGAAATCCCGGTTACGATGTCTGCATTCAGCATAGGGATATTGGTGATCCCCAGGATAATGGCACGGGATTTTCGGTTCAGGCCCATAATGGAAATACAGGCCGCAGTGCCGATTATGGTGGCAATAATGGAGGCAGCAAAGGCAATCAGCAGGGTATTCATCAGCGCTTGCAGGATTTCCTCATTTGCCATCAGCTCCCTGTACCATTTGAAGGTAAAGCCGCCCCATTTAGAGCGGGTTTTGCTGGCGTTAAAGGAGAGGGCAACCAAGGTGGCAATGGGGGCATACATAAAAATAATAATCAAGATAATATAAATTTTTTTGGCTGTATCTTTTATCATAAGGCAGAACCCTCCCCTTTTTTGTCAAATATGGCAGACAGTACCATATTGACCAGAATAAATACCATCAGCACCATGGACAGGCCGCTGCCTAAATGCCAATTGCTGGTCTGGGTAAATTCTTCCTCCACCACATTGCCAATGAGGAGAATTTTGCTCCCGCCCAGAAGCTTGCTGATCACAAAGGTAGTAAGGGCGGGGATGAACACCATGGTAACGCCGCTGATAATGCCCGGAAGGGAAAGGGGCAGGGTGACCTTAACAAAAACCTGCCAGCCGTTTGCCCCCAGGTCTTTGGCTGCATTTATAATGTTCCGATCAATTTTTTCCAGAGAGTTGTAAACCGGCAGCACCATAAAGGGCAGGAAGTTATAGACCATGCCAAGCATGATGGCATAGGGGGTGTTGATAATCCGCAGGGGCGGCAGATGCAGGAGGCCAAGGAGACTGTTGATTACCCCGGTTTTTTCAAGCAGTGTCTGCCAGGCAAGGGTGCGCAGCAAAAAATTCATCCACATGGGGAGGATAAAAATCAGCACAATAAAGCTATGTTTTTTGATATTCATGCTGTTTAAGATCATTGCCAGGGGATAGGCAAGGGCCAGGCACAGGAGGGTGGCGGCAAAAGACAGGTACAGGGCGCGCCAGAGGGACCTTGCATGTCCCCGGAGTGCCATTGCCGCAATATTTTCCAAAGTAAAAGCGCCGTTTTTGTCTGTGAGCCCATAGTAAAACACCATAAAAAGGGGGATTAGGATAAACATGGCAGCCCAGATAAAGTAGGGGATGCCCAGCATTTTTTTCTTATTCATTTACACCAACGGCCTCCTCGTCCAAAGAAGCGGGCTTGTTCATGATCTGGATATTGAAGGGGTCTACGTCAATAGCGACCTTCGTGCCTACAGGGAACATGCTGGTGGAGTGGACCAGCCATTCAAAGCCCCCTGCCGTAACCTCCATTTCATAGTGGACGCCCTTGAAAATCAGATGGGTTACCTGGCCGTTTATCCGCCCTTCCCCTTCTGGGAGGAGCCGCACATCCTCCGGGCGGATCACCGCGTCTACCGGCTGTTTCCTGCCAAAGCCCGTATCCACGCAGGGAAAACGGGTGCCTAGAATTTCCACCAGTTTGTCTTCAACCATCAGGGAGCTGATAATATTGCTGTCGCCGATAAAATCAGCCACAAAAGCATTTTCGGGCTCATTATAGATTTTTTCCGGGGAGCCGATCTGCTGTATGTATCCCTGGTTCATGACTACAATGGTATCGGACATAGTGAGGGCTTCCTCCTGGTCGTGGGTCACATAGATAAAGGTGATGCCCAGTTCATTTTTCAGGCGGATAAGCTCGTACTGCATGTCCTGCCGGAGCTTTAGGTCCAGCGCCCCTAAGGGTTCGTCCAAAAGCAGTACCTTGGGTTCGTTTACAATGGCCCGGGCAATGGCGATCCGCTGTTGCTGCCCTCCGCTTAAAGAGTCCGGCATCCGTCCCCCATAGCCTTCCAGATTTACCAGCTTTAAGGCATATTGGATTTTGTCCTCAATGTATGCTTTGGTTTTTTTCTTAATCTTTAGCCCGAAGGCAATATTTTCCGCGATGGTCATATGTGGGAAAAGGGCATATTTCTGAAAGACTGTATTTAGCTGCCGTTTGTTGGGGGGCAGGCTGGTAATTTCCCTGCCGTCAAACAAAACCCTTCCTCTATCAGGGACTTCAAAGCCACCCATAATGCGCAGGGTGGTGGTTTTGCCGCAGCCACTAGGGCCTAGCAGGGTAAGGAATTCATTTTCGCGGATATATAGGTTCAAATCGTCCAGGACCATTTGCCCGTCATAGGACTTGCTGATGTTTTTTAAGTCTATCAGAATTTTTTTCATTGGAAAACCTCCTGGAAGCGTTTAAAAGCTGGGAGGGCTGCTTACCCAGATCAGCACAGCGCCGGTTTTGTTGTCAGCTTTTAAATAATGGGTTTCTTTTGCCGTATAATAAAAGGACTCGCCTTTTTTGATTTTAATGTTTTTCCTCCCAAGCACAAGGGTTACGCTGCCTTGCAGGACATAGCCGAATTCTTCCCCCTCATGGGGATTATCCGGGTAAGTGCTCCCGCCAGGGGAGAGGGTTAAGCGTATGGGTTCCATCATATTTTTCTGGGCGTTGGGAATGATCCATTGGATTTTGTTTAAAAGCTCTTCATCTTTTTTTTCAAAATAATCGGATTCCTTAAAGGCAATCTGGGTATCCTCCCAATCGTTAAAAAACGCCTTAAGGTCTGTTCCCAGGCACTGGAGGATATCCATCAAGGTGGCGATAGAAGGGGAGGTTAAATCCCTCTCCAACTGGGAGATAAACCCCTTGGAAAGCTCGCAGCGGTCCGCAAGCTCCTCCTGGGTCAGCCCTTTACGGCAGCGGAGGTCTTTTATTTTATTTCCTATGGCAATGTTGTTATTCATAAAAATCCTCCCTGTTGCCTGCTGCCCCCTTTTGGCGCAGCGGGGCCTTTGACCCGCCCCGGAGGCGGGAATGTAAAAATAAACATAAAGTTTAGTAAAACTAAACAAACGTTATGGCTTATTATACATGGATATGGGAGAATGTCAATAGGGTATTTGGCCATTTACTGCCAAGCCTGTAAAAAAAGCATCTATTTTGCCGGAAGTAAATCCAGGTTACCGGCCATACAGGACTTTGCATTTACAGCAAACTGTGCTATAATTATTTTGTTTATTTGGGCAGGGTTATGTATTGCTTATGGTAGGCGCCGGATGGAACTGGCGTTGGTGATAAAATATAAGAAAATAAGAGAGGGTCGTCATGGGAAAAGAAAAATATGTAGCTTATGTATCCACCTACACATCGGGAAATAAAAGCAATTATGGTATCCGTATTTATGACGTGGATGTGGAAAGTGGCAGGTTTACGGAAAAGGACCAGGTGGAGATAACCAATTCCTCCTATGTTAGTATTTCGCATAACCGAAAATATCTGTTTTCAATTACGGATTTTGGCGTGGAATCATACCGTATCCTGCCGGACGGGGAACTTGAGGAGATCAGCCATGCTTCCATCAATGGAATGAGGGGGTGCTATCTTTCCACAGACTATGAGGATAAGTTACTTTTTGTGGCAGGCTACCATGACGCAAAGGTGACGGTCCTGCGTGTGGATGAGAACGGTGTTATCGGCGAGATTACGGACGAAATTTTCCATAAAGGTTTGGGAAGCATTGCGGAGAGGAATTTCAGGCCCCACATTAACTGTGTGAAGATGACCAGGGATAACAGGTTTTTGTGCGCGGCGGATCTTGGGATGGACCATGTGGTCGTTTATGAGGTTAACCACAAAAACGGCAGGCTGCGCCAGGTGGACATTATCAGAAGTGAACAGGAGTCGGCTCCCCGCCACCTGAAATTTTCCCAGGATGGGAAGTTCCTCTATGTGGTCCATGAACTGAAAAATTATATTGACGTTTACACTTATTCAGTGGACAGCCACCAGATGCCTGTATTTGAGAAGATACAGAATATTTCCACGCTGAACAATTACCATGCAGGGGGATCAGCGGCAAGCGCACTGAATTTTTCGGAGGACTTTAAGTATATCTGCAGCTCCAATGCAGGGGACAACAGTGTTGTGATTTTTTCTATAGACCATGAAACAGGGATGCTTACCAAGCTGTTATGCCTGCCCATCAGCGGGGACTATCCCAAGGATGCGGCGTTGTTCCCGGATAACAGGCATTTGGTGTCCCTAAACCATGAAACAGATTCCATGACATTCTTTAATGTGGATATGGAAGCGGGGACCCTTGTTATGAACGGAAAGGAAATGAAGGTCAATCAGCCTAACTGTATCATATTTTACCAGTTGCCCCAGTAGAAGCATTAACGGGGCGTGGCTGTGCCCAAAAGTGCCAGTGTGGCCAGTATGCTTTGCATCTGCCCACACTGGGATATCTTCCCAAAGGGATCTCAGGTTCTTTTATAAAACTTTTTCAGATAATCAACTCTTGCCGCCATATTCAGCATACAGGCATCTAAAAGGGTGAGTGCCGCCATAGCTTCCACTACCACCACCGCCCGTGGCACGATAACCGGGTCATGCCTCCCCTTAATGGCAATCTCTATATTTTCCCCCTTTTTGTTAACAGTTTCCTGTGGAGAGAAGATGGAGGGGGTTGGCTTTATATGGGCTCTTAGGACGATCTGGGAGCCGTCACTGATCCCACCCAAAATCCCTCCGGCATGGTTGGTCTTTTTGGCAATCTTTTTGTCTTTCCATACAAAGGGGTCGTTGTTCTGTGAACCCAGGGCTTGGGAAACCAAAATGCCGTCCCCGATTTCCACAGCTTTTACAGAGCCTATGGACATCAGCGCTTTGGAAAGGTTTGCGTCCAGTTTTTCAAAAACCGGGTCGCCAATGCCTGCTGGCAGGCCGTCCACAATACATTCAATGACACCGCCGCTGGAATCCTTGTTTTCCATACAGCCCTTTAAATAAGCCAATGCCCGCCGGTCCGCTTCTTTGTCTGGCATACAGGTGGCAGTGGAATAAATGGCTTCCCTGTCAAAGCTTTGCATTTCTATGGAGACAGGGCCGATAGATCTGGTATAAGCCATAAGGGAAATTCCCATTTCTTTCAGGATTTTAAGGGCCACAGCCCCGGCGGCAACACGGCCCGTGGTCTCTCTGCCGGAAGAACGCCCTCCCCCGGTATAATCCCGGAATCCGTATTTCGCGTCGAAGGTGTAATCTGCGTGCCCAGGCCTGTAATAAGAGGCAATTTCACTATAGTCGGAGGACTTCTGGGAAGTATTGCGCACCATCAGGGAAATGGGTGTTCCGGTGGTTTTGCCTTCGAAAACGCCGGAGAGGATTTCCACCTGGTCAGTCTCTTTCCGGGGAGTTGCAATGGAAGTCTGGCCGGGCTTCCTGCGGTCAAGGAAGGGCTGAATATCATCCTCGTTCAGATAAAGCCCGGCAGGGCATCCGTCAATCACGGCTCCCAGCGCTTTCCCATGGGATTCCCCCCAGGTAGTCACTTTGAATAGAGTTCCAAATGTTGAACCAGCCATATAATGCTCCTTTCTTATGGGACAGTGTAAAGTGTATAATATGGCAGAAACACTGCCGTTTATCTATTGTAGCCGAAGGATAATGGTTTTTCAATTCCCTGTGAATAATTTCCGGCACCTATTGTAGTTTCCGGAGGTTTTGTGTAAAATGGAATGCAGACTAATTAAAAGAAATGAGGAAAAGTATGTACCGCTTGTTAAAACAGGAAGGAAGGGCAAAGCGCGGAGAATTCGCAACTGTCCATGGAGTGATTCAGACACCGGTTTTTATGAATGTGGGGACAGTGGCGGCAATCAAGGGCGCTGTGTCCACAGAGGATTTGGAGCAGATCCGCACCCAGGTGGAATTATCCAATACCTATCATTTACATGTAAGGCCAGGCGACAGGGTTATCAGGCAGCTTGGCGGGCTTCACAAATTTATGTCATGGAAAAGGCCTATTCTGACGGATTCCGGCGGCTTCCAGGTTTTTTCCCTGGCAGGGCTCCGTAAGATCAGGGAGGAAGGGGTTTATTTCAATTCCCATATTGATGGGCGTAAGATTTTTATGGGGCCGGAGGAAAGTATGCAGATTCAGTCTAATCTTGCTTCCACCATTGCCATGGCTTTTGATGAATGCCCATCCAGCCGGGCAGACCGGGCATATGTTGCGGCATCAGTAGCGCGTACCACCAGATGGCTGGAACGGTGCAAAAAGGAAATGGGGCGTTTAAATTCCCTGGAGGATACCATCAATAAGGACCAGCTTCTTTTTGGCATTAACCAGGGAGCTGTGTTTGCGGATATCCGGATTGAACATGCCAAACAGATCGCGGGGCTTTCCCTTGACGGCTATGCCATAGGGGGGCTGGCAGTGGGGGAAAGCCATGAGGAAATGTACTATATAATAGAAGAAACGGTTCCCCATCTGCCAAAGGACAAGCCTATCTACCTGATGGGAGTGGGTACGCCTGCCAATATTCTGGAGGGCGTAGAGAGGGGGATTGATTTCTTTGACTGTGTATACCCCAGCAGGAACGGAAGGCATGGGCATTTGTATACCAATTTTGGTAAAATCAATCTCTTCAACGCCCAGTACGAGCTGGATGGGCGGCCCATTGAGGAGGGCTGCGGCTGCCCTGCCTGCCAAAGATATTCAAGGGCTTACATCCGGCATCTCCTAAAGGCAAAGGAGATGCTGGGGATGCGTCTTTGCGTGCTGCATAACCTGTATTTTTATAATACCATGATGGAAGAAATACGGGATGCCCTGGATAAAGGAGAGTTCGCTTCCTATAAAAAAGAAAAGCTGGCGCGTATGGCCCAGGGAATTTAGGCGGGCTGGTGCCTCTAACTGTATGGTGGAAAGCCGGAACGCCGGGAAAAATGATTCCCCAGGGAAAAAGGGCTTGTTTTTAACGCTTTAATTGTGTATGATAGAGGTTAGACTTACTGAAAGTCAAGCCAAATACAGGAGGAAACGAAAATATGGGTATTTTGTTGGCGGCGCCGGAGGCTGGCGCTGGCTCTATGGCCGGCGGAGGTTTTGTGATTGTGCTTTACCTTGTTCTTATTTTTGGGGTATCTTACTTTATCATGATCCGCCCCCAGAAGAAGGAGCAGAAGAAAATGGCAGCCATGCTGTCAACCCTTGAAGTGGGTGACTGCGTACTTACCAGCAGTGGTTTTTATGGAATCGTCATAGATATTACAGATGATACAGTAATTGTAGAGTTTGGTAATAACAAGAATTGCCGTATTCCAATGCAAAAGTCTGCCATAGCGCAGATTGAAAAAGCAGATGCAGAATAGACGGAATCTGTCAGTTTTATGGATTTGGAAGTAAGGCGCAATTTTTGCGTCTTATTTTAAATAAGTAAGGAAAAATTTCCCTGCCGGAATACATAGGGGCAGAAATTGTTTTGCCATAGAAAGGTACCGGAAGGGTGGTAACGGAACTGAAATAAAGAAAATACAAGAGAGGTCAGGAATGAAGTTAAGTATTGGATGTATACCGGGCGATGGAATCGGGCCAGAGATCGTTGCGGAAGCAAAGAAAGTTCTTAACAAGGTTGCCCAGGTATATGGGCATGAAATCGCATACACAGATATTTTAATGGGGGGTGCGTCTATTGATGTACACGGCGTTCCTCTAACAGAGGAAGCCATTGCAGCGGCCAGGGGTTCGGATGCGGTGCTGATGGGGTCAATCGGAGGGAATACCGTGACTTCTCCCTGGTACCGGCTTGCGCCCAATTTAAGGCCGGAAGCAGGATTGCTGGGGCTGCGCAAAGCCCTGAATCTGTTTGCCAACCTAAGGCCGGCGGTTCTGTATGATGAGCTGGCAGATGCCTGTCCCTTGAAGAAGGAAATCAGCGCTGCAGGTTTTGACATGATGATCATGCGGGAACTTACAGGGGGGCTGTACTTTGGGGAGCGTTACACCACCCAGGAAGGTGGGCTGCGGCGGGCAGTAGATACGCTTGCCTATGATGAGAAGGAAATCCGCAGGATTGCCATTAAGGGTTTTGATATTGCAATGAAACGGCGGAAGAAGGTTACCAGTGTGGACAAAGCCAATGTGCTGGATTCCTCCCGGCTGTGGCGCCAGGTGGTAGAGGAGGTTGCGGCGGATTATCCAGAGGTTGCCCTGGAGCATATGCTGGTGGATAACTGCGCTATGCAGCTTGTAAAAGACCCGGCACAGTTTGACGTGATCCTCACAGAAAACATGTTTGGGGATATTCTGTCCGATGAAGCCAGCATGGTTACAGGATCTATTGGTATGCTGGCATCCGCTTCCTTAAACGATACCAAATTCGGGCTTTACGAACCAAGCCACGGCTCTGCCCCGGACATTGCCGGGAAGGGAATTGCAAATCCCATAGCCACAATCCTCTCTGCGGCAATGATGCTCCGTTATTCCTTTGACCTGGATGCGGAAGCGGGGGCAATTGAAGGGGCGGTGAAAGCTGTCCTGAAAAAGGGATACCGTACCGTTGATATTATGTCAGAAGGCTGTGTGCAGGCTGGCTGTAAAGAGATGGGTGATTTGTTGGCAGATGAAATCAGATAAATTGCTAAACAACCTCTCTGACAGACAGAGGACGGATCAGTGGGAGATGAGGGCGTTTTGGGCGTTGTTTGGAATCATGGCGGCTTATTATGGCTGGCGTCTGTTTGCCCTCACCCCATGGTATGACGAATTATATACTTATTATTGCTTTATCAGCAAAGGGCCAGTCTATGCGGCAATCCACTGGCCCCTTCCCAACAACCATGTGGGATATTCAGTGCTTTCCGCATGCCTGGATTTGCTGGGAAATCCTTATATCGGCCTTAGGGGAGTATCCTATCTTTGTGCGCTGGCAAATTTATTCCTTCTTCACAAAGGGGCAGGGAGGTATTTCACAGGCTGGCTTCCTTTCTGCATCGTGGTTTTTTACCTGTCAATGAATCTGGTGAACCAGCTTGCGGTACAGGGGCGTGGATACACCATGGGGATTACCTGCCTGCTTACAGCATTTCTCTGTTTGGTTTCTATCTGTGAGGAGGAAAAGGCAGGCAAAAAGGTTTATATAATTTATGTGCTGGCCCTGGCCCTTGGCCTGTATGTGGTCAGCAGCAATGTATACTGGGTGGTACCCCTGTGCCTGTCAGGAGGGATTTATTTGCTGGCAGGGGCGATCCGGGAGGGCAGGGGAAGCCAAAGGTTTTTCCTGAAAACAGGATGGGGGGGAAGGCTGGTAAAGCTGATAGGGGCTTCCCTGTCCGCCGCCTTTATAACAGTCCTGTTATATGCCACAATCTGGGCCGCCATTGGCTCCAATCTTTTAGTGAAAGAAGCGGCCAGTATCTATTATGGCATGGGACATGTGAAAATGATCCTGACATCCCCCTTTGCCGCCTTGGGCAGGGGCATGGCGTATATGTTGGATACCCCTTATATTCAAAGTGAAGAGCGGGCAGGCTTTGTGGGCAGGCTGGGGGAATGGCTTTCTTCCCTGGCAGGATATTATTATGGTTCCCTTCAGGCGGTGGTTTTGCTTCTGTGGGCTTTTGGGGTTGTAATTCTTATTGTTAAGATTATCAGGAACCTGCAAAAAGAAGAACTGGGAAACACCCTTTTGTACCTGTTTCTGGTTCTGGGGACGGTTTTGGTTCCGGTAATATTACTGATCCAGTGTAAACGGCCTTATTACAGAGTTTTCACTTATGGGGGCGTTTTGCTGGCTCTTACCCTGGGGGTATTGCTTGAGGGACTGTTGAAAGGGATTTGCAAGGGCATACCACAGGGAAGGGCTCAAAAGTGGGTGGTTTTAGCCATTGTCCTTTTGGCCGTTGCCTTTGGCATTAAATGCATTGGGTTTTCCGGTTATAATGTACAGTATGGGCTGCGGGAGCATGAAATCGCCGCCGCCTTTAAAGAAGCCGATGTTGAAACGAGACAGAATATTTGTGTTACGGACTGTAACCAGGAATATTTGCTTTATTTTTATTATGGCATACGCTGTGAAAACCGGGAAATCCAGGGAGCAGATATGGCTCTTTTAGACAAGCGCATGATGGATCCGGATTTTGATGAAATGGTGTGGGAGTTTTATCATTATTATGATACCATCCCTTGGGATTATGTTGGGCGGGAAATGGACAGCGTATATGAAAATGATGATTATGTGCTGTTTACAAAAAAGACGGCGGAAAACTAAAAACGCTTAAAGGGTAAGTAAAAACAAAGAAAATAAGGAGAGAGTTCGGATATGAGAAGCGATAATGTAAAAAGCGGTATGCAGCAGGCACCCCACAGGAGCCTGTTTAACGCCCTGGGGTTTACGGAAGAGGAGATGAAAAAGCCTATGGTGGGCATTGTCAGTTCCTATAATGAGATTGTGCCAGGGCATATGAATCTGGATAAAATTGTGGAGGCGGTAAAGCTTGGGGTAGCCCAGGCAGGGGGCGTGCCTGTGGTCTTTCCTGCTATTGCGGTATGCGACGGCATTGCTATGGGGCATATCGGCATGAAATATTCCCTTGTGACCAGGGATTTGATTGCGGATTCCACGGAATGCATGGCTCTTGCCCATCAGTTTGACGCCCTTGTGATGGTTCCCAACTGTGATAAAAATGTGCCAGGGCTTCTGATGGCAGCAGCAAGGATTAATGTGCCCACTGTTTTTGTGTCAGGAGGCCCTATGCTTGCAGGGCATGTGAAGGGGCAGAAGAGAAGCCTGTCTTCCATGTTCGAAGCGGTTGGCGCCCATGCGGCGGGAACAATGACAGAAGAGGATGTAAGGGAGTTTGAGGAAAAAACCTGCCCTACCTGCGGTTCCTGCTCCGGTATGTATACGGCCAATTCCATGAATTGTTTAACGGAAGCCCTTGGCATGGGGCTTAAGGGGAACGGGACGGTTCCCGCAGTGTATTCCGAGAGGATCAAGCTGGCGAAACATGCGGGCATGGCGGTGATGGAAATGTACCGCCAGAATATCTGCCCCCGGGACATTATCACAAATGAGGCCGTTTTAAATGCCCTGACGGTGGATATGGCTCTTGGATGCTCCACCAATTCCATGCTCCATCTGCCAGCCATTGCCCATGAGATTGGTTTTGATTTTGACATTGCCTTTGCCAATGAAATCAGCGAAAAGACCCCGAACCTGTGCCACCTGGCCCCGGCAGGGCCTACTTATATGGAAGACTTAAATGAGGCTGGGGGTGTTTATGCGGTAATGAAGGAGCTGGCTGACGCGGGGCTTTTACATACGGAATGCATGACTGTTACCGGAAAGACCATAGGGGAAAATATTTCCGGGGCAGTAAACAAAAACCCCCAGGTTATCAGGCCTTTGGATAACCCCTATTCTGCTACCGGCGGGCTGGCGGTGCTGAAGGGAAACCTTGCCCCGGACGGCAGCGTGGTTAAACGTTCGGCGGTGGTCCCGGAGATGATGGTGCATGAAGGACCTGCCAGGGTGTTTGAGTGTGAGGAGGATGCCATTGCGGCGATCAAGGGCGGCAGGATTGCCGCAGGGGATGTGGTGGTCATCCGCTATGAAGGCCCCAAGGGCGGCCCTGGTATGAGGGAAATGCTGAATCCCACCTCTGCCATTGCAGGCATGGGGCTTGGCTCATCGGTAGCGCTGATCACCGACGGACGCTTTTCAGGGGCATCCCGGGGGGCATCCATTGGCCATGTTTCACCGGAAGCAGCAGTGGGAGGCCCCATTGCCCTGGTAGAAGAGGGAGATATCATCAGCGTGAACATTCCGGAAATGAAACTGGATGTGAAAGTATCAGAGGAAGAGATGGCCGCAAGAAAAGAAAAATGGCAGCCCAGGGAACCCAAAGTTACCACCGGCTATCTTGCAAGATACCGGGAAATGGTTACCAGCGGGAACAGAGGGGCAATACTGGAAATCCCTGGTGTGGAAAAGGCGGTTACGGAACTGGAAAACCAGTAATCGCCTGAGCAGTACCCAGAGGAAATGCTGGCGGCTATGCAGACAGGATTTCCTCTGTGGGTTAAAGGTACGGAAAAGGCGGTTACGGAACTGGAAAACCAGTAATCGCCTGAGCAGTACCCAGAGGAAATGCTGGCGGCTATGCAGACAGGATTTCCTCTGTGGGTCAAAGGTACGGAAAAGGCGGTTACGGAACTGGAAAACCAGTAATCGCCTGAGCAGTACCCAGAGGAAATGCTGGCGGCTATGCAGACAGGATTTCCTCTGTGGGTTAAAGGTACGGAAAAGGCGGT
>CAJTVD010000002.1:54363-112311 GCA_910579495.1 uncultured Lachnospiraceae bacterium | reverse complement strand
GCTGGCGGCTATGCAGACAGGATTTCCTCTGTGGGTTAAAGGTACGGAAAAGGCGATTACGGAACTGGAATAGGAGGAGAGCGATATGCAGCTTACAGGTGCGGAAATTGTTGTGGAGTGTTTAAAGGAGCAGGGCGTTGATACTGTCTTTGGCTATCCCGGAGGCACTATTTTAAATGTATATGATGCCCTTTATCAGCATCAGAAGGAAATCCGCCATATTTTAACTTCCCATGAGCAGGGGGCGGCCCATGCGGCGGACGGGTATGCCAGGGCCACCGGCAGGGTAGGGGTATGCCTTGCCACCAGCGGCCCTGGTGCTACCAACCTGGTTACAGGCATTGCCACCGCTTATATGGACTCGGTTCCAGTGGTGGCAATTACCTGTAACGTGAACCTGCCCCTTTTGGGGAAGGATTCCTTCCAGGAGGTGGATATAGCTGGGGTTGCGATGCCCATTACCAAGCACAGCTATATTGTAAAGGATGTATCCAAGCTGGCGGATACGATCAGGAAGGCTTTTGCCATTGCCCATGAGGGAAGGCCCGGGCCAGTGCTGGTGGACATTACGAAGGATGTTACTGCCAACTGCTGGGAATATGAAAGGAAGGAGCCTGCCGCACCTGTACCTTCCGGTAAATATACAGGGGAGGATATTGAAAAAGCCCTTTCTCTTATGAAAAGTTCTAAAAGGCCTTTTATCTATGTTGGCGGCGGCGCAGTGATTTCAGGGGCCTGCCAGGAGGTACGGGAACTGGCGGAGCTTTTGGATGCGCCGGTGTGCGATACCCTGATGGCCAAAGGTGTTATGGATGGCCACGACTGCAGGTACACAGGCATGATTGGGATGCATGGGACCAAGGCTTCCAACCTGGGCGTTAGCAAGTGCGACCTGCTGGTGGCCCTGGGGGCGAGATTTTCCGACCGGGTGGTGGGGAATGCATCAATGTTTGCAGCAGGGGCGAAGGTGCTCCATATTGACATTGATGCTGCTGAAATTAATAAGAATATCCGCACAGATGCATCCATTGTGGGGGATTTGAAGGAAGTCCTGTCCAGGATCAACAAAGAGCTGCCCCAAATGGAACATAAGGAGTGGAATGGGCATATAAAGGAATTAAAAGAAAAGTATCCGTTAAACTATGATGAAAGCGGCCTGTCCTGTCCTTACATAATGGAAGAAATTGACAGGGTAACAAAAGGGCGCGCCCTGATTACCACAGACGTAGGCCAGCACCAGATGTGGGCAGCCCAGTATTATCAGTATTCTGAACCCAGGACCTTTTTATCTTCCGGCGGCCTGGGAACCATGGGATATGGGCTGGGTGCGTGTATTGGCGCCAAGATGGGAAGGCCGGATAAGGTCTGCATCAACATTGCCGGGGACGGGTGTTTCCGGATGAATATGAATGAGCTGGCCACTGCTTCCAGATATCAGATCCCCATCATAGAAGTAGTGATCAACAACCATGTGCTGGGGATGGTAAGGCAGTGGCAGACGCTGTTTTATGAAAAACGGTACTCCCAGACGGTGTTAAACGACGGTGTTGACTTCTGTATGGTGGCCAAGGGGCTGGGCTGTGAGGCTATACGCATTACCCACAAGGAGGAAGTGGGGGATGCCATTGCCCGGGCGATAGAGATGAAAAAGCCTGTGCTCATTGAGTGCGTTATCCCGGAAGACGACAAGGTATTTCCCATGGTGCCTGCGGGGGCGGCCATAAGCGAAGTTTTTGATGCAACGGATTTGGAAGAGAAATAATGAGAAGAAATGTTCTAAAGGGACTGGGTATTGGCTTTTTTCTGATACTGTTGTCCTTAGTTGCCATGTATCTGGGGCTGGCCCATTACTATATGAATATGGGCGGCTTCAGCTATGGCACATGGATTAACGGCATATACTGTACGGGGAAAAATGTAAATGAGGTTAATGAAGAACTTCTGGGACAGTGTGCCTACAGCGGGCTTACCATTACAGACGGAGATGGTAAGTCTTATGCTATTTTACCCGGGGATGTAGCGCTTTCTTATGATTTTGACCAGGAGCTGTGGGACTATCTGGAGCGGCAGAACCCATATCTGTGGATAGAGAATCTTACAGGAGGGGCAAAAGAGAAAACGCTCATGCCTACAGTCAGGTATGACCAGGAGGAATTTGAGCGGCTGGTGGATTCCTTTTCCCTTTTCCCGGAGCAGAAACCAAAGGAGCAGCGGAGGGTTGAAATCAGAAAGGGAGATGAGGGGTATTTCCTGGTCAATGAGAGAACCCATGTTTTAAATGAAGAGAAAGCACGGGCTTTGATCCAGGAGGCCTTTGAGAGCCTTACCCCAGAGCTTGACCTGGAGGAAGCGGGCTGTTATGAGGATTTTCCCCTGACAGAAAAGATGGAGGGGGACATTGCCCTGTGGGAAAAGCTGGCGGATTACCAGGACTGTGGGATCATATACCGGTTTGGTGAGGAGCTGTATCCTGTGGACGCCTCTGTGGTATGCGATTTCCTTTTGCTGGATGAAGAGGGGAATTTCGTTTTTGACGAAAACGGAAATCTCTGTACGGATGAAGAAAAGGTGTATGCATTTGTTGACCGGCTGGCAGGTGAATATGATACTGTAGGAACGGCAAGGCAGTTCCATGCCACACGGGGAGAGATTATCACTGTGGAGGGCGGCATTTACGGCAACCAGATTGACCGGGAGGCAGAAAAGGAATACCTGCTGGAGGCTTTTTTGGATAAAAGGAGGGAAGAACATGAACCTGCCTATACCCAGATGGCGGCCAAACAGGGGAAGGACGATATCGGTGATACTTACATTGAAGTGGATATGACAAACCAGATGATGTATTTTTACCAGAAAGGGGAACTGAAAATAGAAACGCCTGTGGTGACAGGAAACACCGGGCTGCGGCGGGGGACGCCCCAGGGGACTAACTATGTTTACAGCAAGGAAAGAAACCGGGTGCTGCGGGGGCCTGACTATGCCTCACCGGTGAAATACTGGCTGCCGGTAAAAGGGGGCGTGGGTATTCACGACGCTTCCTGGCGGAGCAAGTACGGAGGTGAAATCTATAAAACCAACGGTTCCCATGGCTGTATCAATACGCCTTTAGAAGAAGTCTCAAAGCTCTTTGATCTGGTGGAGGTGGGGACGCCCTGTGTAATGTTTTATTAAATTAGTTGACTAAAGCGCTAAATAAGTTTAAAATATTTTGAAGACAAAAATATTATTGGCAATCCGATTAAAATGTTAACAGCAACTGGAATAGGAGGAAGAAAAAGTGTCCAGAGTATATAATTTTTCCGCAGGCCCTGCCGTTTTGCCTGAGGAAGTATTGAGGGAAGCGGCGGAAGAGATGCTGGATTATAAAGGTTCAGGAATGTCCGTAATGGAGATGAGCCATCGTTCCAAGGTGTACGACGGAATTATCAAGGAAGCGGAAGCAGACTTAAGGGAGCTGATGGGCATTCCTGATAATTATAAAGTGCTGTTCCTGCAGGGGGGCGCCAGCCAGCAGTTCGCCATGATCCCCATGAACCTGATGAAAAACCGTAAGGCGGCTTATATTGTTACAGGACAGTGGGCGAAAAAGGCGTATCAGGAGGCTAAGATTTATGGTGAAGCCATTGAAGTAGCTTCCTCGGCGGATAAAACTTTTTCTTATATCCCGGATTGTTCCAATCTTCCTATCCCGGAGGATGCAGACTATGTTTATATCTGTGAAAATAACACTATATACGGCACCAAATTTAAGGAACTGCCTAATGCCAAGGGCCATACCCTGGTAGCGGACGTTTCTTCCTGCTTTCTTTCTGAGCCGGTGGATGTAACGGAATATGGCGTTATTTATGGCGGCGTGCAGAAAAATATCGGCCCTGCCGGGGTGGTAATCGTGATTATCAGGGAAGACCTGATCACCGAGGATACCCTGCCGGGAACGCCCACCATGTTAAAATATAAAATCCATGCGGATGCCCAGTCCTTATATAATACTCCTCCCGCTTATGGCATTTATATCTGTGGCAAGGTTTTCCAGTGGATAAGGAAAATGGGCGGGCTGCCTGCCATGAAGGAGCACAATGAAAAGAAAGCCCGGATCCTGTATGATTTCCTGGATGAAAGCAAGCTGTTTAAAGGCACGGTAAGAAAGGAAGACCGTTCCCTTATGAATGTACCCTTTATAACCGGCAGCCAGGAACTGGACGCTAAATTTGTAAAAGAAGCAAAGGAAGCGGGGCTGGAAAATTTGAAAGGCCACAGAACAGTGGGCGGTATGCGTGCCAGCATTTATAACGCCATGCCTGTAGAAGGGGTGGAAAAGCTGGTTGCTATTATGAGGGAGTTTGAAAAAAATAACGGCTGATGGCAGGCCAAAGGAGATGGATGGAATGTTTCAATATTATTGCTTAAACCCCATTGCACAGGTGGGGCTGGATAACTTTACAGAAGAATTTCAAAGGACGCAGGAAGCAGCTAATGCCCAGGGGATTCTGGTGCGCAGCGCCTCCATGCACGATATGGAGCTGTCGGACCGTCTGTTGGCGGTTGCAAGGGCGGGGGCTGGGGTTAACAATATCCCCCTGGAGAAATGCGCGGAAAAAGGCATTGTGGTATTCAACACGCCCGGAGCGAACGCAAATGGCGTAAAGGAACTGGTGATTGCGGGGATGCTCCTTGCTTCCAGGGATATTATTGGGGGCATTAATTGGGTAGTATCCGCCAAAGAGGACGGGGATATAGCCAAGGCCACTGAAAAAGAGAAGAAGCGTTTTGCAGGAACGGAAATCCAGGACAAAAAGCTTGGGATTATCGGTTTAGGGGCTATTGGCGTTAAGGTTGCCAATGTGGCGAAGTATATGGGCATGGAAGTGTATGGCTACGACCCTTATGTATCAGTGGATGCTGCCTGGAATTTAAACCGGGATGTAAAACATGTGCTCCATGTGGAAGAAATTTATGAAAACTGTGACATCATTACTGTTCATGTACCTCTTCTTGATTCCACGAAAGGAATGATTGACAAAGAAGCCATTGAGAAAATGAAAGAGGGAGTTATCCTCCTGAACTTTGCAAGGGATGTATTGGTAAAAGAAGCTGATGTGCTAGAGGGCATTAAAGCCGGGAAAATCCGTAAATATGTAACCGACTTCCCAAATCCGGTAACGGCGGGGCAGGAGGGCTGTATTGTGATTCCCCATCTTGGCGCTTCCACAGAGGAGTCAGAGGACAACTGCGCAAAAATGGCGGTTAAAGAGATGATGAACTACCTGAAAAACGGTAATATCATAAACAGTGTGAATTATCCCAACTGTGATATGGGCGTGTGCGGCCAGGCGGGACGTGTGGCAATCTTCCATAAGAATATAGCCAATATGATTACCAAGTTTACCGCATGCTTTGGTGACGAGGGAATTAATATAACGGATATGACCAACAAATCAAAGGGAGAAGTTGCCTATACCATGTTAGATATTGAACAGCCCGCTGAGGACCGGATTATCAAAAAGCTTGAGGGCATTAGCGGCGTGTTCCGTGTAAGGGTAGTGAAATGACAGGATTTCCCATGAAATAATTTCCCTCTGGGTGATGCATATATTTATTATGGAAGAAAGCAGGGCTGCAGCGTTACCAGCGATTGATTGCTGGCGCATCAGCCCTGTTTTCGGTGGGAGTGTGCGTCAGGGCGCACACTTTTCGCGGTTATACAAATTTTGTCAGGTCCGCAAGCCCATTTTCATCAAAATCTTCCTTCAGCATAGCGTTTTGCTTTGCGGACACAATGCTGGCAAGGTCCATATACTTGATGAAAATATCCTCTAAGGGGACGCCTTTTTCATCAGCGATTTCCTGCATGACGGGTTTTAGCTTGTCCAGCTGGAAGGAAATGCGGGTTTTCTGGGGATCAATTTCCCCCAGGACATCTTCTGCATAAGCGTTAATACGGGTTAGCATCTCCCGGTCTTCCGGGCTTAAGGAAGCGGAAGGGCCGGAATTATTTTTTGCCTGAAACATGATTTCACATCCTTTTTATTAATGAACTTTGTTATGATTGTATCACTTGACGCTTGTGTTGTATAGATATCTTTGTTAAAATATACATAATGGAGAAAGCCGGGATCCGGCAGATGGAGGGAAAAATGGACAATAAGCTATATAAACTGATGAACTGGCCCAGAATTGAAGGAATTATTTATTCGGAGGAGGACAACCCCCATGAGATTTTAGGACCTCATGTGACGGGCAAAAACGTACTGTTTCAGACCTTTCAGCCGGGGGCGGGCAAGGTGTTTCTTATTACTGGGGATAAGAAGAAACACCAGATGGAAAAGGTGGACGAAGCAGGTTATTTTGCATACCTGCTACCGGGAAAAATCCCTGACGCATATGAGTATGAGGTAAACTACGATGAGGGGATTACCAATTGCGTAAAGGATGCCTACCGGTATGATGTGGGGCTCTCGGAAGAGGATGTGGATAAGTTTAACGCAGGCATCCACTATACCATATATAAGAAACTGGGTGCCCATATCATGACAGTTGATGGGGACAGCGGCGTGTTTTTTGCGGTGTGGGCACCTAACGCCGAACGGGTCAGCGTAGTCGGGGACTTTAATCACTGGGACGGGCGTGTACACCAGATGAGAAGAAATGCCAGGGGAGGTATTTTTGAGATTTTCATCCCTGATGTGAAAGCGGGAGAGTGCTATAAATATGAAATCAAGGTAAAGGGCGGGCTTACTTTCCTAAAGGCGGACCCTTATGCTTTTGGACAGCAGCTCCGGCCGGAGACGGCTTCTGTTGTCAGGGATATCGGATATGCCTGGGAAGACGGGCAGTGGATGAAGGAGAGGCAGGCGCGCCAGCAGAAGAATTCCCCTGTCAGTGTCTATGAGATGTATCTTGGCTCTTTCAAAAAAAACAAGGATACGGACGAATTTTTAAATTACAGGGAGCTGGCGCCTGAAGTTGTAAAATATATCAAAGAAATGGGTTATACCCATGTGGAGCTGATGCCCGTAATGGAGCATCCCCTGGACGCTTCCTGGGGATATCAGGTAATCGGGTATTATGCCCCTACCGCAAGATATGGATCCGCAGAAGATTTTATGTACTTTGTGGATGCCCTCCATCAGGCAGGTATCGGCGTGATCCTTGACTGGGTGCCTGCCCATTTCCCAAGGGATACTTACGGGCTTTCCAACTTCGACGGGACCTGCCTGTATGAACATGCAGACCCAAGGCAGGGGGCACACCCACACTGGGGAACCCTTATTTATAACTATGGGCGTCCCCAGGTATCCAATTATCTGATTGCAAACGCCCTTTACTGGGTGGAGAAGTACCATGCGGACGGCATCCGTATAGATGCCGTGGCATCTATGCTGTATCTGGATTATGGTAAGCATGACGGGGAATGGGTTGCCAATATCTATGGCGGGCATGAAAACCTGGAAGCCATTGAAATGCTTAAACATTTGAACTCTGTGATGAAAAAGAGAAACCCGGGTGTACTGATGATTGCAGAGGAATCCACCGCATGGCCGAAGATTACCGGGAGCGTGGAGGAGGACGGCCTTGGCTTCGACCTGAAATGGAATATGGGCTTTATGAACGACTTCCTTACCTATGTTGGGTACGACCCTTATTTCAGGGCCCATCATCATAATGAGCTGACTTTCAGCATGGTCTACGCTTACAGTGAAAACTTTATGCTGGTATTTTCCCATGATGAGGTGGTTCATGGCAAGGCCACCATGATTGGGAAGATGCCTGGGGTTTTAGAGGACAAGTTTGCCAACCTGCGTGTTGCCTTTGCCTATACCATGGCCCATCCCGGCAAGAAGCTTTTGTTTATGGGGCAGGATATTGCGGAATTTAAGGAGTTTGACGAGACCAGGGAGACAGAATGGGGGCTGCTTTCCCATGATACCCATAAGGGGGTCAATACCCTGATGAAGGATTTGAACCGTCTATACCAGGAAAAACCTGCCCTTTATGCAAAGGATACCGACCCTGAGGGATTTCAGTGGATTAACTGTATTTCCCATGAGAAATGTATGGTAGCCTTTATGAGAAAGGCGGATAAGCCAGAGGATACGCTGGTGGTAGTTGTAAATTTTGCCAATGTGGAGCAGGAATTTACACTGGGAGCCCCTTATGAAGGGAAATACCAGGAAATTCTCAATACGGATGATGAGCGTTATGGCGGCCTTGGGCGGGTAAACGGTGAAGCCATATCTGTTATGGAAGAGGAAGCAGACGGCAGGCCATATTCCTTTACAATGAAAAGCGCACCTTTATCTGCAAGCATCTTTGCGTATGTACCCTACACAGAGCAGGAAAAGCAGCAGATAGCCAGAAAGAAAGCCATACTGAAAGCGGAAGCGGACGCAAAGGCGGCGCAGCAGCGGGCGGAAGATGCCAGGGAAGAGGCTGCCAAGGCCAGGGAAGAGGCAGAGGAAGCGAAACGCCTTGTGGAGGAAGCCCTAGAAAGAGAAAAGGAAGCCCAAAAGAGGGCGGAAGAAGAGATGAAACAGGCACAGAAGGAACTGAAAAGAGCGGAAGCCATGAAAAAAGAAGAGGCGGAAGCCAAGAAACCTGTTTCCAACAAACGCCGTCACGCTCCGCAAGCCGGCTTATTGTAATAAAAAGAAAAAGTAGGGAGATGCTTTGTTGGAGATTAAAGGGCCGGATGGCGGCATGGGGTTTTTTGAACAGTTTTTGGAACAGCTCCCAGAGCGGGCATTCCGCCTGGGTTTAAGGGTAGTGCTGGCGGGGCTTGGGTTTTTGGCTGGTATGCAGCTAATCCGCCTGGCCAGGCATATCCTGGTAAAGGCTCTGCATAAAAGCCATGTGGAAGACGGGGCAGTGCATTTCATAGATTCTTTTGTGAAATTTGGCATGTATTTTCTGCTGATTGTTATGATTGCCTCCGGCATGGGAGTGGACGCCGCCAGCATTATTGCCATACTGGGTTCTGCCAGTGTGGCTGTGGGGCTTGCCATCCAGGGGAGCCTGAGCAATTTTGCAGGGGGTGTGCTGCTACTGGTACTGAAGCCTTTTATGGTGGGCGATTATATTAAAGACGGCACAGGAAATGAAGGGACGGTGGAAAGCGTTGATGTTTTTTACACCAATCTGGTCACGCCTGACCATAAGGTAGTGGCGTTGCCCAATGGAACCCTTGCCAATGGGACCATCACGAATTTTACCAGGTGTAAGGAACGGAGGATTGATATTCCTGTGGGGATCGCCTATGAGGAGGATATCAGGAAGGCCCGCAGGGTAATTGAAGAAATGCTCAGGGAAGAGGAAGGGGTTATCAGGGAACGGGAGATCCTTGTGTTTGTGGATTCCCTGGGTGAGAGCGGCGTGAACCTTAACGTCCGGTGCTGGGCGGGGCAGGATGATTTCTGGCCTGTCAAGTGGCGGCTTACGGAACAGGTGAAATATGCCCTGGATGAAGCGGGGATAAGGATTCCTTATCCCCAGATGGATGTGCATCTGGATAGATAGATGGTTACTGTCCGGACTAAAATTTATGATAATTATGTAAAATATCCTTGCAAAATTGGGGAACGGCTGTTATAATGATAGTCGATGCTACTGTGGCTCAGTTGGTAGAGCAGCTGATTCGTAATCAGCAGGCCAGGGGTTCGAGTCCCCTCAGTAGCTTGGCAGTGAAACCCCGGATTAGTCCGGGGTTTTTTGCTTAGCAGAAGGATTGCCTGCAAAGCGTGACATTCCCTGTTTAATGTGAGGATTGCCCGCAAAGCGTGACATCCGTTGCTTTTTCACAAAAAATGCAAATGCAGTAGGGAAAAGAAGGAGGAACAAGAAATGGCATTATTGCATGTAGATTTTTTTTCGGATGTTTTGGGAATGAGCATGAATATGGATGTGATTCTGCCCCAACAGACCACGTGGCAGATTGGCATGGAAGGAAAGGGAGCTGATGGACGGTATAAGACGGTATATCTTCTCCATGGTATGAGTGACGACCAGACCATCTGGCAGAGAAGGACTTCCATTGAAAGGTATGTGAGCAAGCTGGGAATCGCAGTGGTGATGCCCACTACCCATTTGGGATTTTATACGGATACCACATATGGGATGGACTATTGGACATTTATATCCAAAGAGCTTCCCAAAATCTGCCGGGAATTTTTCCCTCAGATGTCGGATAAGAGGGAAGATACCCTTGCGGCAGGGCTGTCCATGGGCGGATATGGTGCATGGAAGCTGGGGCTTAGGCAAAGCGACACCTTTGGCGCTGCCGCTTCCCTATCTGGTGCGCTGGATATTGTGGAGGATATGAAGAGAAACAGCCAAGAGAAAAGGGCGCCGATTTTTGCAGGGATATTCGGGAGCCTGGAGCAATTGAAAGGGTCAGAGAACGACCTGATGGCGCTGGCTGGAAAACTGGCGGCAGAGAAAAAGGAACTGCCCAGGCTATATGCCTGGTGCGGAAAGGAGGACTTCCTGTATCAGGGAAACCTTACAGCATGGGAGCATGTAAAAAAACTGGGATATGACCTTTATTGTGAGGAATCTGCTGGGGACCATCAGTGGCAGTACTGGGATGCGAAAATACAGGATGTGCTCAGATGGTGGCTGGGAACGGATATTGATTTGAAGTAGTGGGAATATACAGCCAGTATTCCGAAAAAACAAACGCCGTCACGCTCTGTGGGCTGGCTTATTGTAACAAACGCCGTCACGCTCTGCGGGTCGGCTTATTGTAATAAAACGGCATAGCCTTGCAGGCTATGCCGTTTTTCCATCTGCAGGCTGCCTGGCGGTGATTGGGAACATCAGGTTTTCTTTTTGTAAAGGTGTTCGGTCCATTGGATCAACTGGTACAGCCCCATGGCAATAACACAAAGGATAATGATAGAGGTAATCACCATATTCAGTTGGAACACCTGGGAGCCATAGATGATCAGATACCCCAGTCCCCGCCTGGCGGCAAGGAACTCCCCAATGATCACGCCTACCAGTGCCAGGCCGATATTGACTTTCATATTGCTTAAAATAGCAGGGACGGAGGAAGGCAATACCACTTTATGGAAAGCGTCGAAGCGGTTACCGCCCAGGGTGTATATGAGCTTTAGTTTTTCCCTGTCCACATGCCTGAAGTTGGCATAAAGGCTGATGATGGAGCCAAAGACCGCCACGGATATACCTGCCACAATAATAGTATTGACCCCGGTGCCCAGCCATACGATGAAAAGCGGTGCCAGGGCGGATTTGGGAAGGGAATTTAAGACCACCAGATAAGGCTCCATGATTTCCGACAATGTTTTGGAGTACCATAGCAGGGTAGCAAGGAGGATGGAGATTATAGTGATCAGCAGGAAGCTTACCAAAGTCTCCAGCAGGGTGATCCCTGTGTGGCTGAAAAAGGAACCGTCTGTGACCATTTCAATAAAAAAGGAGACCACCATGCTTGGGCTGCTGAAAAAAAAGGTATCGATCAGCCCGGTCCTGCCGGAAAATTCCCAGAGGGAGAGAAATAAAACCAGGACCAGCAGGCGCAGGAGGGTTACCAGGTGATGGTGCCTGTGGTGTTTTTGGATATATAATTGTTGTGCAGTAGTCATTTTGTCATTTGCAGCACTGGATCTGGAAGTTTTTTCACTGTTCTCCTTGATATTCATCAGAAATCTCCTTCCACAATAAACTGAATAACTCTTGAAATTCCGGGGCATTCCTTGCACCCAGAGGGGAGGCTTCCGGCAGGGTCAAGTGGACTGGGATGTCTCTTTTGATGGTGGCGGGACGCCTTTTTAACACCAGGATCCTGTCTGCCAGGGAAATTGCTTCTGACAGGTCATGGGTGATCAATATGGCAGTGATCCCGGAATTCCTTATGATATTGCCAATATCTGCGGAAACCATAAGGCGGGACTGATAATCCAGCGCACTGAAGGGCTCATCCAGAAGAAGGAGGCCGGGTTCCATGACCATGGTCCTGATCAGGGCGGCCCGCTGCTTCATACCGCCGGATAATTCGCTGGGTTTTTTATCTTTAAATTTAAGAAGGCCATAATCAGACAACAGCTTTATGGCGAGCTGCTCTTTTTCTTTCGTCATGGTTTTACTGATTTCGGGTCCCAGCAGAATGTTTTTCCAAATGGTGCGCCATTCTAACAGGTGGTCCTGCTGCAGCATATAGCCGATACGGTTTTTTTCCTGTTCACTTAAAATAATTTCCCCGGATTCCGGTTCCAGAAGCCCTGCGATAATGGACAGCAGGGTGGATTTCCCGCACCCGCTGGGGCCTACGATTGCAACAAATTCTCCCCTGTCCACCTGAAAGGATATATCGGTCAGCGCCCTGGTCTCGCCGTTTAAATTATGATAAGAGAAACAGATGTTTTTGCATTCCAGAATAGGCTGATTCATAGTTCCTCCCTGTTTTGCCTTTCCAAGTAAGCCAGCGATACTGGCAGTTGGTTCTTATATATATAATCTATGAACATTCGACATTTATGTGCAGACAGACAGGCCGCAAAAAAGATTGAAAACCCCAGTAAAATGTGATAGTATCAAAAGCGAGTTATGGTGAAGGGCAGAGCTGATGGAAGATCCCAGATAGTTGCCCTTCATAATCAATCAGAGTGGAGGAGTTCTATGGCACAGCTATGGGGAGGGCGTTTTGTAGGGGATACGGATGAACTGGTGTACCGGTTCAACGCGTCTATCACCTTTGACAAAAAGCTCTTTGAACAGGATATAGAAGGAAGTATTGCCCATGTGGTGATGCTGGAAAAGCAGGGGATCCTTTCTTGTGAAGAAAAGGATGCCATTGTAAAGGGGCTTGTGGGGATCCGGAAGGATGTGCAGGAGGGACGCCTTGCCATTACAGACCAATATGAGGATATCCACAGCTTTGTAGAAGCGGTCTTGACGGAACGGATCGGGGAGGCAGGCAAGAAGCTTCACACAGGAAGAAGCAGGAACGACCAGGTGGCCCTTGATATGAAGCTGTACATACGCCATAAGGTAGTGGAGACAGGGGAACATCTGGAAGCGCTGTTAAAAACCATCCTTTCGATTATGGAGGATCACCTGGCCACTTATATGCCGGGGTTCACTCATTTACAGAAAGCCCAGCCCACCACCCTTGCCCACCATATGGGGGCATATTTTGAAATGTTTAAAAGGGATGTGCTGCGGCTTTGGGATATTTATAAACGGATGAATTATTGCCCTCTGGGCAGCGGCGCTTTCGCAGGGACTACCTATCCACTGGACAGATCCTACACCGCTTCCCTGATGGGCTTTGAAGGCCCTACATTAAACAGCATGGACTCTGTGGCAGACCGGGACTACGTGATCGAATTTCTGTCAGCGCTTTCCACGGTGATGATGCATTTGAGCAGATTTTCAGAGGAGATCATTATCTGGAATTCCAATGAATACCAGTTTGTGGAGATCGACGACGGGTTTTCCACAGGAAGCAGCATTATGCCCCAGAAAAAGAACCCGGATATCGCGGAGCTGGTAAGAGGGAAGACCGGGCGTGTCTACGGGGCGCTGGTATCTGTGCTTACCACGATGAAGGGACTTCCCCTGGCCTATAACAAGGATATGCAGGAAGACAAGGAGGTCACATTCGACGCAGTGGAAACAGTGGGCAACTGCCTGGCCTTGTTTGAAGGAATGTTAAGGACTATGAGATTTAACGCCAGGGCAATGGAAGAAAGCGCCATGAAGGGCTTTACCAATGCCACGGACGCGGCGGATTATCTTGTCAATAAAGGCGTGCCTTTCCGGGACGCCCATGGAATGATAGGCAGGCTCGTGCTTTACTGCCTGGATAAGAAATGCGGCATTGATGCCCTTACCCTGGAAGAATTAAAGGCCATCAGCCCTGTATTTGAAGAGGATATTTTCGAAGCCGTAGGCTTAAAGGCCTGTGTGGAAAAAAGGCTGACCACAGGAGCCCCTGGATCGGAAGCTATGAAAGAAGCAATAAAAATAAACAGGGAATTCCTTGCCAATATTTGGATAAAAGGTTGCGATGACCTTGAAATGGCCAAAGGCAGAGGGACAAGAGGAGAGGGAAAATGAGTGAAAAATTAAAAGTTGGTATTTTAGGCGGAACAGGCATGGTGGGGCAGAGATTTATTTCTCTTCTGGAAGACCACCCTTGGTTTGAAGTAACGCTGATAGCGGCAAGCCAGCGTTCCGCAGGGAAAACCTATCAGGAGGCGGTAGGGGAGCGGTGGAAAATGGCAACCCCTATGCCGGAAGGGGCCAAAGGCCTGGTGGTAATGAACGTTAACGAAGTGGAAAAAGTGGCTTCCCAGGTGGATTTCGTATTCAGTGCTGTGGATATGACCAAGGAAGAGATCAAAAAGATCGAAGAGGAATATGCCAAAACGGAAACCCCGGTGGTGTCCAACAATTCTGCCCACCGGTGGACACCGGATGTGCCTATGATGGTGCCGGAGATCAATCCGGAGCATATGCAGGTGATTGGATCCCAGAGAAAAAGGCTTGGGACCCAAAGGGGGTTTGTAGCGGTAAAGCCCAACTGCTCCATCCAGAGCTATGCCCCGGTGCTTACTGCGTGGAAGGAATTTGAGCCTTATGAGGTAGTAGCGACCACCTACCAGGCGATATCCGGCGCTGGCAAGACCTTTAAGGACTGGCCGGAAATGACTGAAAACATCATTCCCTATATTGGCGGTGAGGAAGAAAAGAGCGAAAAAGAGCCACTACGGATCTGGGGTGAGGTCAGGGACGGAGTGATCGTCCCGGCAGTATCCCCGGTGATCACCTGCCAGTGTATCAGAGTTCCGGTGTTAAACGGACATACGGCGGCTGTCTTTGTGAAGTTCAGGAAGAAAGCATCCAAAGAGCAGTTAATAGAGAAACTTGTCTCCTTTAAGGGACTTCCCCAGGAGCTTGCCCTTCCCAGTGCGCCCAAACAGTTTATCCGTTATATGGAAGAGGACAACAGGCCCCAGGTGGCTTTGGATGTGGATTTCGAGAAGGGCATGGGCATCAGTGTAGGACGGCTCCGGGAGGACAGCGTATATGACTGGAAGTTTGTAGGGCTGTCCCATAATACCGTCCGCGGTGCGGCAGGAGGCGCAGTCCTGTGTGCGGAACTGCTGAAAGCGCAGGGATATATTACCAAAAAGTAAGGCCGGAAGGAACATAATGGGAAAAAATCTGTATATAGCGGAAAAGCCCAGCGTGGCGAGAGAATTTGCAAAGGCGTTGCAGATCAATGCCAGCAACCGGGACGGATATATGGAATCTGCGGATGCTGTGGTTACCTGGTGCGTAGGGCATCTGGTAACCATGAGCTACCCGGAGGTCTATGATGAAAAGTATAAAAGATGGTCTTTGGATACCATACCGTTTATTCCTGCAGAATTCAAATATGAAGTCATTGAGAGCGTAAAAAAGCAGTTTCAGATCGTAAGCGGCCTGTTAAACCGCAGTGATGTGGAAACGATTTATGTTTGCACCGACTCCGGGCGGGAAGGGGAATACATTTACCGCCTGGTGGAGCAGCAGGCCAATGTTACCGGAAAAACAAGAAAACGGGTCTGGATCGACTCCCAGACAGAGGAGGAGATCCTCCGGGGCATCCGGGAGGCCAAGGATCTGTCGGAATATGACAACCTGGGGGCGGCGGCATACCTGCGCGCCAAGGAAGATTACCTGATGGGGATCAATTTTTCCCGGGTATTGACCTTAAAATACGGCTATAGCGTGAAAACATACTTAAACGCAGACAAAGCGGTGATCAGCGTGGGAAGGGTAATGACCTGCGTGCTTGGTATGATCGTAAACAGGGAGCGTGAGATCAGGGAGTTTGTAAAAACTCCTTTTTATCGTGTGGCCGCAGGCGTAACGGTAAGCGGAAGGAACTGTGAATGTGAGTGGAAAGCGGTGGAAAATACCAGATACTTCCAGTCTCCCCTTTTGTACAAGGAAAACGGTTTTAAGGAAAAAAAGGATGCGGAAGAACTGATAAAGTTTTTGATGGAGCCGGAACCTGTAACCGCAACAGTGGAATCCATTGAGAAAAAGAAAGAGTCAAAAAACCCACCCCTTTTGTATAATCTTGCGGAATTGCAGAACGACTGTGCCAAATATTTTAAGATCAGCCCTGACGAAACCCTACGGATCGTCCAGGAGTTGTATGAGAAAAAGATGGCCACCTATCCCCGTACCGATGCCCGGGTGCTGTCCACGGCAGTTTCCAAGGAAATCCATAAAAATATCAAAGGGCTCACAGGCTTTGGGATGGTACGGGGGCTGGCGGATAAAGTTTTAGACAGCGGCAGCTATAAGGGGATCGCCAAGACCAGATATGTAAACGATAAACAGATTACGGATCACTATGCCATCATTCCCACCGGCCAGGGGCTGAACAATTTAAACAGTATAAGTCCCACCGCGGCGAAGGTCTATGAGATCATTGTGCGGAGATTTTTGAGCATCTTTTTCCCGCCTGCGATGTACAGGAGGATTTCCCTGAATGTGTCAGTAAAAGGAGAACAATTCTTTGCCAGCTTTAAGGTGCTGGAAGAAGAGGGCTACCTGGAAGCGGCGGCTTTTTCCTTTTCCCGGAAAAAAGCCGGGCCAAAGGAGGGGGAAAACCTGGCGGAAAAGAGGCAGGCGGGGAAAGAGGATGAAAAAGGCCAGGATCCCCCTGGAGAGCCGGAAGAGACAGCCGACCAGGAATTTATGGGAGCCCTTAACAGCCTGAAGAAGGGGACGGTGCTTCCGGTAAAAGAGATGCAGATCAAAGAGGGGGAAACCTCCCCGCCCAAACGTTATAATTCCGGCACCATCATCCTGGCCATGGAAAACGCAGGGCAGCTGATCGAGGACGAAGAATTGCGGGCGCAGATCAAAGGAAGCGGTATCGGAACTTCAGCCACCCGTGCTGAAATCCTCAAAAAGCTCATAAACATTAATTATCTGGCATTAAATAAAAAGACCCAGATAGTGACCCCTACCCTGATGGGGGAAATGATCTATGAAGTAGTGGACAACGCCATCCGCCCCCTGTTAGACCCAGCCCTTACGGCAAGCTGGGAGAAAGGGCTGACTATGGTGGCGGAGGGCACCATCACGGAAGGGGAATATATGAAAAAGCTGGACGATTTTGTATCCAGAAGGACAAATATCGTAAAGCGGCTTTATAATCAATCTGTTTTGAACCAGCAGTTCAACAAAGCGGCTGGGAATTACAAAAAGCCCCCTGCGGAAAAACCGGAGTCCACCTGATGTGGGCTGCCGGTTTTCCCACAGGGGCGGGACGGGAATGGAGGAATCATGGAAGAGTTTACGGTTGGAAATTTGTACAATTTAGAGGAGACCATAGCAGCACCCCTTTTTGAAGGGGCGGTATATCCCTGGGAGCTGCTGCCCAAGATCAGCGCCTTTATTGTAGCCCTTGGGAATAGCCTTTCCAAGGAGCGGTTTACGGAAGTGAAAAAAAATGTATGGGTGGCAAGATCCGCAAAGATCGCCCCGACAGCTTCCCTTAACGGCCCGGCCATCATTGATGAGGAAGCGGAGGTGCGCCATTGTGCCTTTATCCGGGGAAATGCCATTGTTGGGAAGGGGGCAGTAGTGGGGAATTCCACAGAGCTGAAAAATGTGGTTTTATTCAACAAAGTACAGGTTCCCCATTACAACTATGTAGGGGACAGTATCCTGGGCTTTCAGTCCCATATGGGGGCAGGCTCCATTACCTCTAATGTAAAAAGTGATAAGACCTTGGTAGTGGTAAAAAACGGGGAGGAAAAAATAGAGACCGGGCTGAAGAAATTCGGTGCCATGCTGGGGGACCATGTGGAGGTAGGATGTAACAGTGTGCTTAATCCAGGCACAGTGATCGGGAGAAATTCCAACATATACCCCACCAGCATGGTACGGGGGTGTATCCCTGCCGGAAGTATCTACAAAAAACAGGGAGAAATTGCCGAAAAGTTTTAAAAATTCTCAAAAGGACTGGATTTTTTGTATAAGATATGCGAAAATAGAAAATGTGATTATGACAAAATATTCACAGGATATCTACATATTGAAAGGAGTTTTCACATGATTTATTCAAAGGAAGTTGAAGAAATGTGTACAGTAGCACAGGGTGTTCATCATGGCTGTGCGCCTATCCCTGAAGAAGCAAAATGGGTACAGGCTAAAAAAGTAGAAGACATTTCAGGTTTAACCCACGGCGTAGGCTGGTGTGCGCCTCAGCAGGGAGCATGTAAGTTGACCTTGAATGTGAAGGAAGGCATTATCCAGGAAGCGCTGGTTGAAACGATCGGTTGCTCAGGCATGACACATTCTGCCGCAATGGCGTCAGAAATTCTTCCCGGGCTTACCGTAATGGAAGCGTTGAACACAGACCTTGTATGCGATGCGATCAACACAGCTATGAGGGAACTGTTTTTACAGATTGTTTACGGACGTTCCCAGAGCGCTTTCTCAGAAGACGGACTTCCTATCGGTGCAGGCCTTGAGGATCTGGGTAAGGGCTTAAGGAGCCAGGTTGGTACCATGTACGGAACCCTGGCAAAAGGTCCCCGTTACCTTGAAATGGCAGAAGGCTATGTTACCGGTATCGCACTGGATGCCGATAACGAAATCATTGGCTATAAATTCGTAAACTTTGGTAAAATGACAGACTTCATCAAAAAAGGTGACGATCCGGCTACTGCATACAACAAATCATGCGGACAGTATGGTCGCGTAGATGATGCTGTTAAGATCATTGACCCCAGAAAAGAATAATAATAGGAGGAATGAAAAAATGGCATTATTTGAATCATATGAAAGAAGAATTGATACGATCAATTCCGTTTTAAATTCTTACGGCATTTCTTCTATTGAAGAAGCTGAAAAAATCACAAAGGACGCCGGGCTTGACGTATATGAGCAGGTTAAGAAGATCCAGCCTATCTGCTTTGAGAACGCCTGCTGGGCTTATACTGTTGGTGCAGCTATCGCGATCAAGAAAGGCTGCAAAAAAGCCGCTGACGCTGCTGCAGCTATTGGCGAGGGGCTCCAGGCTTTCTGCATTCCCGGCTCTGTTGCAGATACCCGTAAGGTTGGCCTTGGACACGGCAACCTTGGCAAGATGCTCTTAGAGGAAGAGACAGAGTGCTTTGCATTCCTGGCAGGACATGAATCCTTCGCTGCAGCGGAAGGCGCGATCGGTATCGCTGAAAAGGCAAATAAAGTCCGCCAGAAACCGCTGCGCGTTATCTTGAATGGCCTTGGAAAGGACGCTGCTAAGATTATCTCCAGGATCAATGGGTTTACCTTTGTGGAAACAGAATATGATCCTTATACCAACACCGTTAACGAGGTGGAACGCAAGTCTTATTCCGAAGGGCTCCGTGCTAAGGTCAACTGCTATGGTGCGAACTCCGTTCCGGAAGGAGTGGCTATCATGTGGAAAGAAAATGTAGACGTTTCCATCACAGGAAATTCTACGAATCCTACCAGGTTCCAGCATCCTGTAGCAGGTACATATAAGAAGGAAAGGACAGAAGCAGGCAAGAAATACTTCTCAGTTGCATCAGGCGGCGGTACCGGACGTACCCTCCATCCTGATAACATGGCTGCAGGCCCTGCTTCCTATGGCTTTACAGATACCCTGGGACGTATGCACTCTGATGCACAGTTTGCAGGTTCCTCATCTGTTCCCGCCCATGTTGAGATGATGGGGCTGATCGGTATGGGGAATAACCCGATGGTTGGGGCTACTGTGGCTGTGGCTGTTTCCGTTGAGGAAGCCGCTAAGGAAGGTAAGTTCTAAGAAAAGCCCGTATTTTTGGGGGTTAATCAAGCCAGAAAATGGTTTGGTTAGCCCTCTTTTTTTGTGGGCAAGACCTGTACAAGACATATACAAGACACACTTTTGCCTCATGTTGTATACACAGCCTGAGTTGCCAGCAAATCATACGGAGAAGGTACTGGAGGAAGCCTCTTGGCATGAGACAGACGTGATATCCTGTGCAGCCCCAAACCTGAGCAATATACCGGGCAATGCAATGAACCCAGATTCTGGCAGCAAAGCAGTTGCCATTCAGCCCGCAGACTTACTGGAGTTGCATAAAAAGTGTATGAGCAGGGTTCTTGATATAGCGGCGGCAAAAGGGCGCAGAGGTCATGGTTCTGGGTGCGTTTGGCGGTGTTTCTCTGGCTTCTGTGAGTTGGAAAGTGTGTTTTTTTGAAGCATATGGTGAGGCATTTAGGCTGAGTATTCTTATAAATGAATATTTTGGCTTAGATGCCTTTTTATTGTGCCAGATGGCATTTATGTGAGGGAACAACTCAGTTTGTGTATTTACCTTATCAAAATTTAGGGAGGGTTTTGTCTTTGAACAGAAAATTTGCAGGTAAGAAAGTTGCAACAAAGAAATTACAAGGAGGAGTTTGAGAATGGGCGCGGAGATTAGATTTACAGGTGAAGGTATACCAATTACAGAGGCAGCGAGAATTATGAAAAAAGACCAGCAGTTTATAAGGCAGGCTATGATTAAAGGAATTCTGCCAATTGGACTTGTGTTTAGGAAGGAAGACAGTAAACAGTATGATTACTATATCAGCCCCAAGTTATTTTATGAGTATACTGGATATGTTTATAATGAAGCGTAAGCCTATATGATGTTGAGAAAAAGCATGTTGGTGGGATAAGTCAGGAATTTCAGGAAAATGGAACAGATGTAAGGTATATTTTCAGTTTTCAGACTGGCAGATACTGACGCAATATGATAATATATGCTTGAGGTGATTGCTTGGAAGATATTTTGAAAAAAGATGGATTATCGTTGGAATTACTAAGAGACTTATCCTACCAGTCAGCGTTGGGTGTAAGGTTAAAGAAAAATCTTCACTATTTTGACAAAAATGCGTTATTTGAAGAATTAGTGTTGGTAAACAAATGGTATGATACCTGCGAGCTGCTCCATGGGGTAGTGATAGACTACCGTATAAAAAGTATTCAGTCGGCAATGATGAAATATGACAGGTATTATCCAGGCCACCAGACAGCAAAAGTGTTCAATGATATGCTGGGGTTCCGCACACTTTGTGACAGCTATGGAGAAATTTTGGATATGGCTGCATTAGATAAAATACGTGTGGCAGATATGACTGGCGGCAAGGCAAAAGATGATGGCTATAGGGGAGTGCATGTCTATTTTCAAATGAGCAGTTTCCACTACCCGATAGAAATCCAGTATAATACTTTTTATGACAGACAGTTGAATAACTGGCTTCATAAGTATGTCTATAAAAGAAAATATGAAAACCACATAGGAAGCATGTTGCGCCGGGCATATGAAGATGCCAGAATCAGAAATGAAAATGAGTTTAAGGAGGTGTTGGAGAATGTGCTATCTGGTTGCTAAGAAGTTTAATGATGTAGGGTGTCTTGCGCTTCAGATGACGCACGGCCAGCATTTAGCGGATTTTAAAGAAAAGCTGATGCGGGCTGTGGGGTATGATACTATACAGCTTGTGACAATAAGCCGTCCTTCTGCATATGGGGAATATGAGCCTTACCGTTTTGTAGAGACAGAGCAGGAGCTTGAAGATGCGGTGAAAAATATGTGAAGAAATTTATAAATGATTCAGACAGAATGGGCAGGAAAGCAAGTCGGCGTAAGACTTGCTTTTTCTGTGTCTCAGAGTTAAGATGCATATATAAAAGGGCAGATATTATATTGTGGCTGGCATGTTTTGATTGCCTTTTTAATGATATGTTTTGGTTTGCTTTAGGGTTTTATGGGCAAGACCCGTGCAAGACATATATGTCTTTAAAATGGCTTAAATCCGGCATTCGCTGTTTCCGTTGAGGAAGCCGCTAAGGAAGGTAAGTTCTAAGAAATCCAGTAAAAACAAGGGCTATCGTTGACTGAGGTTGTCAGCGGTAGCCTTAAATTTTGCAAGGTAATAGACAATATTCAGCTGAAAAATGCCATTATCCAAAGCAGGAGTGTAGCGGTTTTCTTCATTTATGGGGGCACCCTTTAATACCGTTCTATGTAACGGTTATTCCTTATATTTAGAATATTGTGCCAGACAGCAAGGAATAATCTTTTAAATGCTCTAAAATAATATTCAGAACATATTCAAGAATGGCAGTAGTATCATAAGAGAAATTTTTCTTGAATTAATCCGGGGAGTATGCTATATTATAGACAAAAGAGGAAACAACTGCCCACAAAGTGGTTGGCCTCCAGATGACTAAATAAGCCTACCTGTACCGCCAAGTAACAAGGTAGGCTTATTTATTTTCGCTTGTTCCTCTTATCGAGAAAGGCAAGCAACGCTATAACAAAACTACCAAAGGCAATTAGCAGAGCCAATATACCTATGAAAATCGAAATGATTTCAAAAGCTGTCATTTGCGCCACCTCCCCTCTTATGTACTCCGGCAAACCGGGCATGAAGTTTTGGGAGGCTACCACCTTGCAACACGATTGTTCCTCTCCGATATTTTATCATATTCTTTCTTTTGTGACAATTCCCTATTAAATTTTTTAATCATTCCTGAAATGAAATTTTAAATTCCACTCCCCTTTCATACAGTGGAATTTACTTTTTCAAGTCAGCTTTTTTAATCATTCTTTTGTGATGTGTAAACCGCCAAAATATCTATAGTTTATTTGACAACAGAAAGGCGGTATTATTATGTGTAATGTATATAGATATATGAGGATAAGCACATCAGAGGAAAGAGATTTACAGAAGTTTACCCGTCAGGAAAGTGCATTACAAAGATATACAAAAGAAAATGATATTGAATATCTGCTAGAGTTTAGGGAAGATAAGAGCGGAAAGAATTTTACAGAGCGTAAGCAATGGCAAAAATTAGAGAGCATAGTACAGCCAGGAGATATGATTGTCTTTAAAGATATATGCCGGTTTACATTGACAATCAGACAGTAAGCACACCATATATCAAGCAGTTACTGAATGTGGCAAAAAAGCTTTTGTGGGCTGGCTTCTCTTTATATTCTGCATCTACTCAAATTATAGCAAAGGGGTAGGTGCATTGCAATGACGAATGAGCAAATTGTTTCTGAAATTAGGAACGGTTATTCTGTAACGGATTATATGCAATTACTGTATGAAAGTAATCTGCCATTGATTAAGAAATTCATAAAGCCATACGCCGCCTATGAGCCTATGGAGGACTTATTGCAAGAATCCTATTTTGGATTGTGGGAAGCGGTACAGCATTATGAAACGTCTGTAAATGTGCGGTTTATGGACTATGCGGAATACTGGATAAGGCAGTCAGTGCAATGCTATCTTGAAAAATGCGGCTTTACGATAGGAATACCGAGTCACACAAGGCATAAAATCGCACATTTATTATACTTGACGAACTAACTGCTGCGCTTGATCCGATTTCAGAGGCGGCTATTTTTAATGATTTCCACCAGTTTACAAAAAGGAACACATGAAGATTTATTAAGTTGTCCAGGAGTAGTATACAGAGAACTTTGGAATGCACAGGCAAGTTTGTATAAAGAGATATGCTAAGAGGAGAACTGCGAAGAATTATGATTAAATGTGGATGTAACAGAGATAAGTGTGCTATAATAACAATATCAAAAGCCACAGTATTTTTTGATATTTAGCATATACGGTTTGTCAGGCGTTGAATGAACACATGACAGCAAATACATATAAGCCCGGGCGGATAACATTGTGGACAAGGCCTGTATTAAGGCACCAGATGTATCAAGGTGCCTTAATACAGAATAAAGATGAGTCTGGAACATTCCTGTTTTAAAAACATATTTTAAAGAAAAAAGGTAATTTTATGTCATATAGAAATCTTGTTCCCATAATAGGTACAATTATAAATATATCAAGGGGAGGCGACTGTTGCAGCCAGATGTTATCCCTGCGTACAGACAATGGCATCACCAACTTTCTGGTAAATGGACAGACGCAGGTAATTGACAGCAGGCAGCTCCGGGTAGGGATGCGCATAGCTGCCTTTTATGACAGTACCCTGCCGGTGCCTTTAATTTTCCCACCCCAATACCATGCGCAGGTGATTGCCGCACTTGGCAGGAACGACCAGGTGAATTTGGGATATTTTGACCGGAACCTGCTGGCGGAGGATGGCTCTTTACAGCTCAATATTGGAGGAAGTACCAATATCAGCACTGCAAACGGGCAGAACTTTAACTGTAATCCTGCCGATAATATCCTGCTGGTATATTATACAATCACCACAAGGAGTATTCCGCCCCAGACAACCCCATCAAGGATTGTGGTATTTTGTTAAGTTTAAAATTTAGTACCATTGAAAATTCCCTCTCCATATGCTAGGATATAATCTGAAGAAAAGGGGCAATTAAAAGCAGCCTTTGGAGCCGGCAGGAAAAGAAGCAGGGGAGTGATAAGCCAGTGGCAGGGCAGGATTATTTTAAAAATGCATTATCAGACTTTACCTTTGAGGCTGCTAACGGTGGCGCGATCCGGCATCTTTGGGATTTAGGTTATACTGTGCAGCAGATCAGGGAACGGCTTGCGTTCCCGGCTTCTTCCCAAAGGGTACAGGAATGTGTATGGAAACATATGCTTGACAAGGGAATGGTTTTGCGCCAGGAGCCAGGAAGCCTGGCCACATCCCAAAGGACGGAGTTTGTCAGGGAATATGATAAATATGGCAGGGCTACCTTCCGGCGGATAAATATTACCAGCGAAAACAACGGGCCAATTTTCTGGAGGGAGTTGGCCTTTTGTGACAGTAGCCATGGGAAGCTTTCTGATTATCTGGCAGGGAAATGCCTGGAGAACGGGGAAGAAAATGCTTACATTTCCTGGGATTTTGGGCTTTGGGAGAAGGAAGATACCAGGTGGGATCTGTTGGAGGGGTGGATGCGGGAATATCTGGCAGGGCTGCCCTGGGAAAAGAGAATTGTGTACCATAGGATGGGTGGGCGTATAAGGGAGATCATATGCAGGCTCTACGAAAATGGCGCTTATAATGGAACATGCTATTTTGTGGAAATAAAAGAGAAGATTACCATAATGGAACCGGCAAAGCCAGGGGAATAATGCTTTACAGCTTTAGGGACAAGGCATTCCGGGCATATATATGATAGAAATGTATAGACATTTGGTAATTATTATTTTAAAATAGAATAAATGCGGAAGTTGGAAAAAGATGAACAGATTTTCCGGATAATGCTTTAAGACGGAGGAAGAAATGAGCGAAGAAAAGAAAAGAATTTACTGTACCCAGTGCGGAAGCGGCAATGATGCCTCTTCTAAATTCTGCAGCAGCTGCGGCGCGAAGCTGGAGTCCAGGCAGCCAGAGGAAAACACGGAGGGCGTTTTTTCCGGATATGAGAAGATAACAGATGCGGAGGAGGTTAAACCTGCTATCAACCCCTACCAGGAGGAGATTAAGATCAATTACAGCTCCGACGACCGCGGCTACAGCGGTGGTTCCTATAGCAACGCCTATTATGATACACAGCAGGCATCCTATTATTCTGCGGACCCAGAAGCTGAAAAGGGTGGAGGGAATATAGGATTTGCCATTGCTTCTTTGGTATGCGGGATCATTTCCCTGCTGTGCTGCTGCCTTACTTTGTTCAGTGCCTTGCTTGGTATTGCGGCGATTGTGCTGGGAGTCATTACCATTTCCAATAAATATGACGGGAAAGCTATGGCGATTGCTGGCATTGCCACAGGCGGAGTTTCCCTTGCTATCGTAATTTTGGCGATAATATTAAGGAGCACCTCTTTTTACAGAGAAATGATGGATGAAATACTTTACGAGTTGTACTAACAGGAAGAATAGCCATAGATACCGGGCAGAGGAAATCTTTTATCAGGTAGGAAAGATTTTCTGGCTGCCCTTTTGTGTTGTGGGATTTTGGTTTGCCCGGGGAGGATATGGGAAATACGGGGGGGATATGAGCTGTGCCATCCGGCGGATGTGTGGCTTTCCCTGCCCCGGATGTGGCGGGACAAGAGCCTTTTATTACCTGTTCCAAGGAAACATTTCCGAAAGCTTCCGCCAGAATCCCATTGTCCTTTTTGGGATAAGCGCTTATGTGCACTTTATGCTGCTGTATTGCTGGAGGAGCCGCAGAAGCGCCAGGCAGGAAGGCAAAGGGCACTTTCAGGGAATTCATGTAGAATATTATGCCTATGCCGCTATTTTTGTGTTATTGTCCCAGTGGCTGGTGAAACTGGCCAACATCCTGGTTCTTTTGGTGGAACGGGCATAAAGGCTGAGGGGCAGGATAAGCTGTTAAATACATTAAGATGCAGGCCCGTCCTCTGGGGCATCCCCGCTGCCGGTGCCTTCATCCTCATAAGTGAAAAGCCCTTCAGGGATGTTCCCGTGGAGAATGGAGAGGATATATTGCAGCCTGACATTTGCGAACCGGTAATTCTGGCGGGCAATATCTTCCATATAGGCATCAAAGCTTTCTCCGCCGTAAGCCTGGTGGAAACAGGACACTGCTTCTGTCATATACATACTGGCATCATCGGCAAGCTCGCTTACGCCGGGGAAGCCATCCGGGACTTCCAGGGAGGCCATCTGGGCAAAGGAAGCGTCCATGGAATCAAGGAGTGAGAGCAGTTCTGATACGGCGGTTTCAGAATTTGGGTCTATGCTGTTGATTGCCGAGTCATAAACTTTCATATTTTCAAAAAATTGTTCCATATTCGCTTTATAGGTATCAAGTTCAGGATTTTTCCCACAGCCGGACAGGAGAAAAAGGATGGATAAAAAAGGAAGAAGCCGCAGGGCGATAATATATTTCCTTGGGACAGTCAAAGTTTTCAAAATGATTCCTCCGGAGTATCTATTTTCTACACAATTAAAGTAACATAGATATAGAGTGAAATCAAGAAGTATAGTAGGAAACAGCGAAATAATTTGTTGATTGCCGTTTTTATAAATTTATGTTAACATTGAAAAGATAGTACGCGGAGGGAATCACGATGAATATTTCTGAGTTTAAAAAATTAACAGATAACAGGCTGGTTTATCTGGACGGCGCTACCGGTTCCAATCTGATGAAGCGGGGGATGAAGCCCGGCGTGTGCCCGGAGCAGTGGATTTTAGCGCATCCAGATATTTTTATAGAATTGCAGAGGGCTTATGTGGAGGCTGGCAGCAATATCCTTTACGCCCCTACGTTTACGGCAAACCGCATAAAGCTGAAAGAATATGGGCTGGAAGGGCAAATCAAGGAAATCAACCGTGCCTTGGTGCGCCTGTCCAGGGAAGCCGCAGGAGGGAATGCCCTTGTGGCAGGGGATATTACCATGACAGGGCGGCAGCTTTCCCCTGTAGGCAATATGGATTTTGAAGAGCTGGTGGATGTTTATAAGGAGCAGGTGAAGCTGCTTTCAGATGAAGGCGTGGATATCCTGGTGGTGGAGACTATGATGAGCCTGCAGGAGACCAGGGCGGCGCTGATTGCCGCAAAGGAAACCTGCAATCTTCCTGTAATGGCCACCCTTACCTTTGAGCCGGAAGGGAGAACACTGTTCGGCACAGACCCTGCCACGGCAGCAATAACACTGGAAAAACTGGGGGCATGTGCTGTTGGCGCTAACTGTTCCACTGGGCCGGACCAGATGGCGGGGCTGATTGCAGCCATTTCCAGTGTGGTAACGATTCCTGTAATTGCCAAGCCCAACGCCGGTATGCCCAGCCTTAACAGCCAGGGGGAAACGGTATATGATATGGACGCGGAAGCCTTTGCCCGGGAAATGAAAGAATTGGTCAGGGCAGGAGCGGGAATTTTAGGCGGCTGCTGCGGTACAGGGCCGGAATATATCAGGAAGCTGGCGGAAGCCACGGGGGATATGGAACCGCCAAAGAAAACGGCATCCGGGCTCCGGTATCTTACCAGTGAGAGAAAGACGGTGGCTTTCGGGCTCCATTCCCCCTTTATGATTGTGGGAGAGCGTATCAATCCAACAGGAAAGAAGAAGCTTCAGGAGGAACTGCGTTCCGGGGGGCTGGAAATGGTACTTTCCTTTGCAAAGGAGCAGGAGGAACAAGGAGCCGTCCTGTTGGATGTGAACATGGGAATGAGCGGTATTAATGAAAAGGAAATGATGCTTAAGGCCTTGGAGGAAGTAACTATGGCATCTAACCTGCCGCTGGTAATTGATTCCAGCCATGTAGAGGTGATTGAAGCGGCACTGCGCAGGTATCCCGGAAGGGCTCTTATCAATTCTATTTCCGGTGAACAGGAGAAGATGGATAAGCTCCTTCCCATTGCCCAAAAATATGGGGCAATGTTCATCCTTCTTCCCCTGTCAGATAAAGGGCTTCCTCAAAGCCTTGAGGAAAAGGTTGAAATTATTGGCAACATCACCCAAAGGGCCTATGGCCTAGGCATGAAAAAGGAAGATATCATAGTGGACGGCCTGGTGACTACGGTGGGGGCGGACCCCAGGGCGGCCAGGGAAGTGCTGGAAACCATAGGCTATTGCAGGGAGAATGGCTTTGCCACCATCTGCGGGCTATCCAATATTTCCTTCGGGCTGCCGGAGAGAAGCTTTGTAAACGCTGCTTTCCTTACAATGGCGATTCAGCAAGGGCTGACCATGGCAATTGCCAACCCCTCCCAGGACCTGCTGGTCAATACTGCCTTTGCCAGCGACCTTTTGATGGGCAAGGAAGCCGGGGATGTGCGGTATATTGAGCAGATAGCCTTATATAAGGAAAGGATGCCCGTGGCGGAAAAAGAGCCGGGGCCGGTTTCTGCCGGGCACAATGCCGGAACCTCCCCTGCCGCCCCTTTGCACCCCAAAGACAGCTCCGAAAGCACGGGGACGGCAGGGCATGTGATATACCAGGATGTGATGAAGGGCAGGCGCAAGCAGATAGGGACCCATACAAAGGAGGCCTTGGAAAAAGGACAGAAGGCGGCGGATATCCTAAACGGGCTGCTTCTTCCGGCGATTAATGAGGTAGGGGAATTGTTTGATAAGGGAAGGTATTTTCTCCCCCAGCTGATTGCCAGTGCGGAGGCCATGAAGCTTTCCATTGAGTATCTGGAACCTTTTCTTTCCACTGGCGCAGAAAAAGAAGATATGCCAGTGGTTGTGATTGCCACGGTAGCCGGGGATATCCATGATATTGGCAAAAATCTTGTGGCTCTGATGCTGAAAAATTACGGTTTCAGGGTAATTGACCTGGGAAAGGACGTTCCCAGGGAAACCATTGTGGAAGAAGCTGTAAAAAGCCAGGCACAGGTCATTGCCCTGTCCGCCCTTATGACGACTACCATGCAGGAGATGAAGCGGGTAGTGGAATATGCCAGGGAAAAGCAGGTGAAAGCCAAAATAATGATTGGAGGCGCAGTGATTACACCGGAATATGCTGCAGAGATTGGTGCAGATGCCTATTCAAGGGATGCGGCGGAGGCAGTCCGGGTAGCCAAAAAACTTCTTGGCATGGAGGTGTAGGGTATGAGTGAAAGAGAGTTATTAGCCCAGTTAGTGGAAAATTCCCGGAAACAGCTTTTTTATGCACGGGTGAGAACCTTCCTGATGGCTGCTGGCGTGGCCTTTATCGGGGGATCCCTTTACATGACGGTACCCCAGGTGCTTCAGATGGTTTCCCATGCAGATGCCGCCATAGAAAATATCACTGCCATGTGCAGTTCTATTGCCCAGATGGGAGATAACATGAACAGCTTCATAACGGAAAATGCCCAGACAGTTGCAGAAGTAATGGAGAAGATAGAGGCGGTGGATTTCCAGGGATTAAACAATGCCATCAAGAATCTGGGAGATGTGGTGGCTCCCCTGGCAAAGTTTTTTAACCTGTTTTAGAAAGATGAGAGGATAAAAGATGATAGGAGCAGATGCAATTGTAAGATGTTTGGAAGAAGAGGGAGTGGAATATGTATTCGGGTATCCGGGCGTTGCCATTTGCCCTTTTTATAACAGTATTTTAAATTCCCCCATTCAGACCATACTGATCAGGACGGAACAAAATGCCGCCCATGCGGCCAGCGGGCTTACCAGGGTTTCGGGAAAGCCGGGTGTGTGCGCCGTTACCTCAGGCCCCGGGGCAACCAATGTGATCACCGGGATTGCCACTGCCTTTGCAGACAGTATTCCCCTGGTCTGCATTACAGGGCAGGTCAACTCTGAGCTTATCGGAAGCGATGTGTTCCAGGAGGCGGATATTACCGGGGCGGTGGAGTCCTTTGTGAAATACAGCTACCTGGTTAAGGATGTGGAGGATATTCCCCGGATCTTTAAGGAAGCCTTCCACATTGCAAACACAGGGAGGAAAGGCCCGGTGCTTATTGATGTTCCGATTGATATCCAAAATAAGGAGCTGAAAAAATTTGCTTACCCGGAAAGCGTTTCCATGCGTACCTATAAGCCCACAGTGAAAGGGAATATGGTGCAGATCAAAAAGGTTGCGGCGGAGCTTGCAGGGGCAAAGCGCCCTATTATCTGTGCAGGGGGCGGCGTCCTGCTCTCCGGCGGGGAAAAAGGCCTTTTAGCGTTTGCAGAAAAACATGAAATACCGGTGGTTTCCACTATGATGGGAATTGGCGCAATGCCCACAAAGCATCCCCTTTATTTCGGCATGGTGGGGAATAACGGGAAATTTTATGCGAACCGTGCCATGAATGAATCGGACCTTCTGATCATGGTGGGGGCAAGAGTGGCGGACCGGGCCGTAAGCCAGCCGGATTTGATTACCAACAATAAGGTACTGATACATATTGATGTGGACCCGGCGGAGATTGGCAAAAATGTGGGGCCTGAAATTCCCCTGGTGGGAGATGCCAGGCACATTTTTGAGGATCTGCTTGCCCAGGAGTTCCAGTGCCAGCACAGGCAATGGCTTGAAACGCTGAATGAGTACAGACGCACCATGGTGGAAAAGAGAAATCCCAATCCGGCATATGTGGATCCGGCCGGTTTTATCACCAGGCTTTCCGAAAAGATGGAGGCAGACGGGGTTTACGTGGCGGATGTGGGGCAGAACCAGATCTGGTCCTGCGGGTACCATATTGTGAGGGAAGGCCGGTTCCTTACATCCGGCGGTATGGGGACCATGGGCTATTCCATCCCTGCGGCAATGGGGGCAAAGCTGGCGGATAAGTCCAGGCAGGTGGTTGCTGTCTGTGGGGACGGCTCCTTCCAGATGTCCATGATGGAGCTTGCCACCATGCGCCAGCACGGCATTCCCGTTAAAATTGTAGTGCTTAAGAATAATTATCTGGGCATGGTAAGAGAGTTCCAGCATTATAACTACAAGGACAATTATTCCGTTGTAGATCTTTCAGGAAGCCCTGACCTGGAGAAACTTTCTTCTGCGTATGATATGAAATTCCTCCGCCTTGAAAATATGGACAGGCTGGAAGAGGTTTTGGATGAATTCCTGAAAGAGGATGAAAGGGTGCTTTTAGAGTGTATCATTGATCCGATGGACTTGGTAAGGTAAACAGATGTGAAATATTAAAAGACAGGAGGGGCTATGAAAAGAATTTATTCAGTACAGGTGGAAAACCGTTCCGGCGTACTGTGCAAGGTGGCGGGGTTGTTTTCCAGGCGGTGCTTTAATATTGACTCCCTTGCAGTGGGGGAGACTGACGACCCGGCGGTATCTTGCATGACCATTGTCAGCAGCGGGGATGCCCGGACCATTGAACAGATTGAAAAGCAGCTTAACAAAAAGCTTGATGTGATTAAGGTTAAGACTTTTGACGAGATGGGCAGCATCAGCAGGGAACTGCTTTTAATGAAAGTAAAATATAATAAGAGTAACCGCAGGGATATCATGGAAATCTGCGGGATCATGAAGGCTCAGATTGTGGATATGTCCAAAAATATGATGCTTATACAGATGTGCGATACCCCTGAGAGGATTCAGCTTCTGATCAGCATGTTCAATTCCATCAGCGTGGTGGAGGTGGCACGTACAGGGACCCTTGCCCTTCAGAAGTGCAATGAGACGGATTAAGGCACCCTTGACTTTTTCGCTTTATATTGCTAAAATGTTTTTTAATTGTTGGGCGGTACTAAAATGGAGGACGAAAAATTGCGCAAGAAAGTTTTTCAGCTTTTGGTGGATAATACTTCCGGTGTTTTGAGCCGGATTTCAGGCCTTTTTTCAAGAAGGGGCTATAATATTGAAAGTATCACGGCAGGGCTTACTGCAGACCCCAGGTTTACCCGGATTACCATTGTGGCATCAGGGGATGATGAAATCCTTGACCAGATTGAAAAGCAGGTAGGGAAGCTGGTGGATGTAAGGGATATTAAGGAGCTGGCACCGGAGGCCAGCGTTTACCGTGAGCTTGCCTTAATTAAGGTAAGGACAGACAGCGAGCAGCGCCAGGGGGTTATTTCCATTGTGGATATTTTCCGGGCCAAGATCATTGATGTGGCTTCTGACAGCCTGATTGTGGAGCTTACCGGGGACCAGGCCAAAATTGACGCTTTTATCAGCCTTCTGGAAGGCGGTTATGAGATATTGGAACTGGCAAGGACGGGAATTGCCGGCCTGGGAAGAGGGACGGAGAACGTTACTTATCTGTAAAACACAGTAGGTATAAATAAAAACACAGGAAAAGGTACCGCCTTTTAGGCGGTGCCTCTATGGAAAGGAGTCGAAATGGCAAATATTTATTATCAGCAGGATTGTAATTTATCCTTGCTGGAAGGAAAAACAATTGCGGTTATCGGTTACGGTAGCCAGGGACATGCACATGCGCTGAATGCGAAGGAATCCGGTTGCCATGTAATTATTGGCCTTTATGAGGGTTCAAAATCCTGGGCAAAGGCACAGGCCCAGGGCTTTGAAGTGTTTACAGCAGCGGAAGCTGCAAAAAAGGCAGATATCATTATGATCCTGATCAATGACGAATTGCAGGCAGCTATGTATAAGAAAGACATTGAGCCAAACCTGGAAGAAGGCAATATGTTAATGTTCGCCCATGGCTTTAACATTCATTTCGGGCAGATCGTTCCTCCCAAGAATGTGGATGTTACTATGATTGCGCCCAAGGGGCCTGGACATACGGTAAGAAGCGAATACCAGGCGGGCAAAGGCGTTCCCTGTCTGGTAGCTGTACATCAGGATGCGACAGGAAAGGCTCTTGACAAAGCGCTGGCATATGCGCTGGCAATCGGCGGTGCAAGGGCTGGGGTCCTGGAGACTACTTTCCGCACAGAGACAGAAACAGATCTTTTCGGCGAACAGGCAGTCCTTTGCGGGGGCGTATGCGCATTGATGCAGGCAGGCTATGAAACTTTGACAGAAGCAGGCTATGATCCCAGGAACGCTTATTTTGAATGTATCCATGAGATGAAGCTGATCGTAGACCTTATTTACCAGTCCGGTTTTGAAGGAATGAGATATTCCATTTCCAATACCGCAGAGTATGGCGATTATATTACAGGCCCTAAGATTATCACAGAAGAGACCAAAAAGACCATGAAGAAAATCTTAAAAGATATTCAGGACGGCAGTTTTGCAAAGGATTTCCTTCTGGATATGTCACCGGCAGGCGGGCAGGCGCATTTCAAGGCTATGAGGAAGCTTGCCGCTGAACATCCCGCAGAGCAGGTGGGCAAGGAAATCCGCAAGCTTTATAGCTGGAATAATGAAGATGACAAGCTGATAAACAATTAAATGTTACTTTATAGAGAACCAGAAGCTATCGGAAGGAGAATATCTTTCCGGTAGTTTTTATATAGAGGATTCTTTGCATAAAATGTGGATGGGTTTAACCATGTTATCGTAAGGCGGGAAGACAGCGTAATTCTAAGAAGGGAAGAGGGTATGGCGAGGAAAATTGGTATTGGGAATCAGGATTTTGAGACAATCCAAAAGCAGGGATATTTCTATATAGACAAGACGGAATTTATACGTCAGTGGTGGGAATCCGGGGATGAGGTGACATTGGTTACCCGCCCGCGCCGCTTTGGAAAGACTCTGAACATGAGTATGCTGGAAAAATTCTTTTCAATAAATTATGCAGGCCGCGGGGAATTGTTTGAAGGTCTTTCTATATGGCAGGAAGAGCGTTACCGGCAGTTACAGGGCACCTATCCGGTGATCTTCTTAAGTTTTGCAAACGTTAAGGAGACATCTTATATGGACGCAAGAAAAGTAATTTGCCAAAATATTACGAAACTCTATAATCAATTTGATTTTTTGGCAGACAGCGGCAAACTGAATGAAAAAGAAAAAGCATTTTACCAGAAAGTATCGGCGGATATGGAAAATTATGTTGCAACAGATTCCCTGAACGCCTTATCGGGCTATTTAATGAAATATTACGGAAAAAAAGCTATCATACTTTTGGACGAGTATGATACCCCCATGCAGGAAGCCTATGTAAATGGTTATTGGCAGGAGATGGTTGGGTTTACCAGAAGCCTGTTCCATTCCACCTTTAAGACGAACCCTTATCTGGAACGCGCCATTATGACAGGCATTACCAGGGTAAGCAAGGAATCGGTTTTTTCTGATTTAAATAACCTGAAAGTAGTAACAACAACTTCGGATAAATATAAAGACTGTTTTGGCTTTACTGAAGAGGAAGTGTTTGCAGGGCTGAAAGAGTATGGTCTGTCTGGCCAGGAACAGCAGGTAAAAGATTGGTATGATGGATTTACTTTTGGAAACCAGACGGACATTTATAACCCATGGTCTGTTATTAACTTTCTGGATGAAAAAAAGGTGGGGACTTATTGGGTCAATACAAGCACTAATGGCCTTGTGGGAAAATTAATACAGGAGGGTAACACGGAGGTTAAGAAAACATTTGAACATTTGATCCAGGGGGAAAGTATCCGGATAGAAATTGACGAACAGGTTAATTACGGACAGCTTTCCGTGAAAAAGAATGCCATATGGAGCCTTTTGCTTGCTGGAGGTTATTTAAAGGTGAAAGACTATCAGGCATTTATGACTGAATATGGTATCTGGAAGGAGGAATATGAACTTGCCCTGACAAATCTGGAAACCAGGATTATGTTTTTTAATATGGTAAAGGGATGGTTTGACAGCGTATCATCCGAATATAACGATTTTATCAGGGCGTTGATGGCTGATGATATCAAGACAATGAATTGGTATATGAACAAAGTGTCTTTGGAAATATTCAGCAGTTTTGATGTGGGAAATAAGCCTTCTGAAAGACAGCCGGAGCGGTTTTACCATGGTTTTGTACTGGGGCTGATGGTAGAGCTTATTGATAAATATGTAGTAACTTCAAACAAAGAGAGTGGTTTAGGGCGGTATGATGTCATGTTGGAGCCAAGGAATATAGAAGATGATGCAATTTTGCTGGAATTTAAAGTACAGGATGAGGGGGAAAAAGAATTGTCCGATACAGTAAGGGAGGCACTCCGGCAGATAGAGGAAAAGAAATATCAGGCGGTCCTTATTGCAAAAGGCATTTCAAAGGAGCGTATACGGAAGTATGGGTTTGCCTTTTGTGGGAAGAGGGTCCTGATTGGAAGCGCTTCATCCATAAAATAAGCATTTCATCCATTGTAATGTTTTATCCATGGGCTAATTTACAGATAATGGACCTGATAATATTGTATCAAAATATCCATTGCCTGTGATATGGGTGTTTTTGGAAGATAGGCAAACCCAATCTGGCGTTTGGGGATTTTATGCCCTAATTTCACTTCCCGCAGGAGGCAGTTTTTGATATCTTTTTCCACAAACCCCCCAATCACGCAGGCGATACCTAGCCCGGCTTTGGCAAATTCAATGGAAAGGTCCATGTTATTGACTTCTATCACATGATGAAGGATAAAATCCTGTGAGGACAGAAAAGTATCAACATGTTTGCGGGAAATGTTTTCCCTGTCCAACATGATAAAGGATGCCTCCTGGAAAAAGCTTTGATTTTTGTACAGTTCCCCTTTATATTTACTTTGGAAGGGGGCAAGATAGGCATCAGTGGCTACAAAAATGTCTTCAATGGTTTTCAGGGGAAGAAAGGTGATCCCCTGGACATTGCCGGATGTTCCCGCCCCCGGCCCTGCGGGCGGAATCCCTACCAGCCCAAGATCTATGGTGCCGTTTAACAGGGCAGAAATGGTATCAAAAGTAGACTGGCAGGAAATGGACAGTTTAATAGCAGGATTTTCCTCTATAAAGGATTTTAAAAGGGGAAGCAGCACATACTTACAGAGGGTGGCGCTTACACCAATGGAAAGATGGCTGACTTTTAAGGAGGCAGACGCATGGAGCTGGTCTTCGCCGGATTTCAGGGAAGATAACGCCTGTTCCACATATTGATATAGAAGTTCCCCTTCCGGTGTCAGTGTAACACCCCTGGAGGAACGGTGAAAGAGTACAGTATGTAACCCTTCCTCCAGCTTGGCGATGGATTTACTTACGGCTGGCTGGCTGATATACAGCTTTTTGGCTGCCACGGAAAAGTTACGGCAGCCTGCCACTTCATAAAAAATCTGGTATAAATTAAGATTTTGTTCCATTTATCTGCCTTTCCGGTTTCCGCCCCATGTCTGCCAGGTGGCTTTCCTGGCTAAGGATACTATAATAACTGCCTATAATCATACCATTAACATTTTATAATTACAAGTTATGGGATCTGGAATTGACGGGAATTCCTGCTATTCTTAACGGGTATCTTCCTATGCCAGTTTTGGGTGTTTCCAGGGCCAAATAATGTTTTATAACTATAAGTTATGAAATTTATGAACAGATATTATTTTCCAAAAGCACGGGTTTGTGATAATATCAGATAGAGAAAAAGACAGAACTGGAAACCGTAGGCGCTTGTGAGAGTGGCTACAAAACGGAAACGGAGGGAATCATTATGGGAATGACAATGACCCAGAAGATACTGGCAGCCCATGCGGGCCTGGATAAGGTGGAAGCCGGGCAGCTTATTGAAGCGGACCTGGATTTGGTGCTGGGGAATGATATTACAAGCCCGGTGGCGATTAAGGAAATGGAAAAGATGAAGGTGGAAGGGGTATTTGACAAGGACAAAATCGCCCTTGTACCAGATCACTTTGTACCCAATAAGGATATCAAATCGGCAGAGCATTGTAAGTGTGTAAGGGAATTTGCACGCCGCAATGAGATTACCAATTACTTTGAAGTGGGGGAAATGGGAATTGAGCACGCACTTCTCCCGGAAAAAGGGCTTACCGTGGCCGGGGATGTGATCATTGGCGCGGATTCCCACACCTGTACCTATGGTGCCCTGGGGGCTTTTTCCACAGGAGTGGGAAGCACGGATATGGCGGCCGGGATGGCTACCGGGAAAGCGTGGTTTAAAGTCCCCTCTGCCATAAAATTCCGCCTGGTGGGAAAGCCTGGTAAATGGGTCAGCGGCAAGGATGTGATTTTACATATTATCGGCATGATCGGGGTTGACGGCGCTTTGTACAAATCCATGGAGTTTACAGGGGAGGGGATCCAAAACCTGACCATGGACGACCGCTTCACCATTGCCAATATGGCCATAGAGGCGGGTGGGAAGAATGGCATCTTTCCTGTAGACGGCCTGGCAACTGCTTATATGGAAGAACATTCCAGGAAGGCTTATACGGTTTATGAAGCCGATGAGGACGCTGTCTATGATGCAGAATACACCATTGATTTAAGTACCCTGCGCCCCACCATTGCCTTTCCCCACCTTCCGGAGAACACAAAGGCCATTGACCAGATTAAGGAAGATATCCAGATCGACCAGGTGGTGATTGGCTCCTGCACCAATGGGCGTATGGAGGATATGCGTATTGCGGCAGAGGTTTTAAAGGGGCGGCATGTGGCAAAGGGAATGCGTTGCATTATCATCCCTGCAACCCAGTCTATTTATATGCAGGCAATGGAGGAAGGGCTTTTAAAAATCTTTATAGAGGCCGGGGCAGTGGTAAGTACCCCCACCTGCGGGCCCTGCCTGGGAGGCTATATGGGGATACTGGCAGAGGGGGAAAGATGCGTTTCCACCACTAACCGCAATTTTGTGGGACGTATGGGACATGTAAAGTCAGAGATTTATCTTGCAAGCCCGGCAGTTGCGGCAGCAAGCGCCATTACCGGAAAAATCTCCTGTCCCTGCCAGCTTTGAGGTTAAGGGAAAATCTGAAGGGAGCCTGCGTTTTCAGTGCAGGTAAGGAAAACTGGAGACAGATTCATGGAAAACAGAAAAGAGGTTAAATATGAAAGCGGCAAAAGGAATTGTTTTTAAATATGGGGACAATGTGGACACCGACGTAATTATCCCTGCCAGATACCTGAATACATCCGACCCCGGGGAGCTGGCATCCCATTGCATGGAGGATATTGATAAGGACTTCATAAAAAAGGTGAAGGAGGGGGACATCATTGTGGCGGATAAAAACTTCGGATGCGGCTCATCACGGGAACATGCCCCGATTGCAATCAAGGCGGCCGGGGTTAGCTGTGTGATAGCGGAAACCTTTGCAAGGATTTTTTACAGAAACGCCATCAATATTGGGCTTCCCATTATTGAATGCCCGGAGGCCTCCAAAGGGATTGAGCCAGGAGATGAGGTTACAGTAGATTTTGATTCCGGCATCATCCGGAACCTGACTAAGGGAACGCAGTTTAAAGGCCAGGCATTTCCGGAATTTATGCAAAAAATTATAGATGCGGAAGGTTTGGTGAATTATATTAACCAGGCCGGAAACAGGTAAGCAAAAAGCCAAAGCTATGAAACGTCAAAGGGCAATGCCAGTACGTTTCATAGCTTTGGCTTTTCTTACAAACGCTGGCACGCGGAGCGTGCTGCCCGTTGTTTTTCCACGATTGTGAATTTTCATGGAACCATTTGCCTTTTCCGGCTATCTAATTAAATAACAAAAGCAGAAACAAGCAGGGAGGTGAAGTGGATGTCTGCCATAGACAAGGAAACATTTTGTAAGCTGGTCAAAGAATATACCCCCAATATGTACAGGCTGTCATTTGGGATTCTCCATTCCAAAGCGGACGCCGAGGATGCGGTGGGCGAAGGGATCCTGAAGGCCTATGAGAATTTGCATACGCTGAGAAAGCCGGAACGTTTTCGGCCGTGGATCATGCAGATTACTGCCAACGAGGCAAGAAAAATCTACCAAAAGGCGAAAAGGGTAGCCGTTATGGAGCAGGTGGAGGAAATGGCACCGGCCTTTGTGGATGACCATCATGAATTGTGGGACGCAGTAATGATGCTGGATGTGATTTACAGGGAGGTTATTATTCTGTATTTTTATGAAGCCCTGCCCATAAAGGAAATTGGGCGAATTCTCCGCATTGCGGAGGGTACTGTAAAATCAAGGCTGTCCCGGGGGAAAAAACAGCTTAGGGAAATGCTATAACCGGAAAGGAGCGCAGAAAATGACGGATAAATTTGAAGAAAAATTATTTTTGATGGCAGAAGAAGAGAGAATGTGCCTGCCAAAATCCCTGGAAATAAAAATAGATGAAAAGCTGAAAAACCTTCAAAAGCCCCGGGGGAAATCCCCAAGGCACCTGCGGAGGTGGATGCCCCTGGCAGCGGCACTGGCGATGTTGTTTTCGATAACGGCAGCAGCGGCAACAGGGATGGTACGCCAAAGAATGGAGGCTATGAACAGGGAAAAGCTGGAAGAATACTTTGTCCAGGTTTATACCTCAAAAGTTCCGGCGGACAATTACAACCGTCCCTATAAAGAGGAAGAACGCAGCCGGATGGAAGAGCTGCAAAGAGCCTACCAGGAGGAGGCCAGGTTCCCGGAAGGGGAGATTACCATGATGGAAAGCGCTGGCAGCTATAAGGGAAAAGGGGTTGCCTTTTTAAAAGATACCAGCACCTTCTTTTTCCCGGAAAAGGAAATGAGCGACGAGGAGCTTTTACAGATTATTGACTTTTATTATAAGAGGGATTATAGCTTACAGAAAATGACAGAGATGGCAGCGCAGGGAGAAACAGAAATCCCACAGGTGGAATGGACGCCAGGGGAGCCTGCAGGGGAGGACTTCCTGCAAAGCGGTGCGGCTTTAAGCCCAGGCCAGGAACTAACGGTTCCCTATAAGGGAGATTTGTCCCTTTTGTATATGGCAGCCGGAAACAACTGTATTTTTCTTACTGGCTGGAACGCTATACACAAGATGGAATTTGGAAGCAATGAATCCGTAATGTTTTTTAACAATTTTGGCAGGCAGACCAGAATTACCGCCCTGTGCCAGGATGCCAGGGGGGATATTTACCTGGGGCTGATGCAGTATGGGGAGGATGGCTGGGAATCCGCTTTATGGGTACTAAGCGGTGAGGGAGAATTTTTGAGGGAAATCGACCTTTCTGCCTTCCGGCAAAGGAACATAACCTTTGGGGGGATAAGCAGCGACGGCTTTATCAGGCAGCTTGCGGCAGACCGGGAGGGCAACCTGTATCTGAAAGGCGCAGGCTATACAGACGAGGATTTCCTCCTGGTGATAGATACCCAGGGCGGCCTGGTAGCACGGGTTCCTTTCGGGGACTATACTTCCAGCATGCTGGGAGGGATCGGCATTGGAAAAGATGGCAAAGCCTATACCATGGTACAGGATGGGGAGAAACGTATGGGAATTGCATCTATTAATCCCAAGGAAGGATGTTTGGAGGAAATCTATATGGGGATTGTTCCTGATACTACCCTTTGCCTGGACCTGATAGCGCCTGGCTATGACGCTGATTTTGTTTTCTGGGGGTATGACGGGATCTTTTCCTATAATAAGGGAGAGGACAGGGCTTTTGTTGCCATGCCTGCTTATGAGACGCCCTGCCATGTAGAAGGGGCTTTAGCCTGTGTACTTCCTGACGGCAGGATTGTGTTGGCCTCCTGCACAGAATACACCGATAGGGAAACAGAAGAGGGAATTATTTTACATGAGAGAATTCCTGAAAAGACTTGCTTTTACTATCTTCCATCTTTGCGTGAAACCAGGTAAAAGGGGATTTTGCGGTTTAAAATAATTTTATTTTTCATTTAAGACATGCCATGTTATAATATTAGGAAATGCCATAAAGAAAAGGTTTATGGCATCCACACAATATGGAGGAAAAGGGTGAAAAATGAAAAACTTATTCAATCAGATTTTAAAATTTGGCCTGGTGGGGCTTTTCTGCTTTTTTATTGACTATGGGCTGACCATTGGCCTTACCAACAATATGGGAGTCCACTACCTGATATCAAAGTTTATTGGCTTCGTAGTCTCAGCGATTGTCAATTATATATTAAGCATTAAATTCGTCTTTACCAGAAAAAAGGAGATGGACAGGAAAAAGGAGTTTAGTGTATTTTTGATTTTGTCGGCAGTAGGGCTTGTAATCAACGAGATCGTAATGTTCATCTGCATAGACGGTATTTTCAGGCATAGTGCGGCCCTTATGGAGCTTTTGGAAGAAACCATGGTGGTAAAGCTCAGTGCAATCATTGCCACAGGTGTTGTGATGGTATATAACTTTATTTCAAGAAAACTGTTTCTGGAAAGAAAATAAATGACAGGGACGGAACGATTTGAAGATATCAAAAATAACATTATATGTACCCAGAGAGAACGCTGCGGCATAGGCACCCTGAAAGAGAAAACCCTGCATGCCGTATTGAAGGATTATTACGCGCCGGATAAGGCAATGCAGGAAATCCCTGTGGGAGGATATGTTGCTGATATCTGTACCGGGGAAGAAATCATTGAGATCCAGACAGGCAATTTTGATAAAATGCGGGGAAAGCTGGATTGCTTTCTTGCCGATTACCTGGTAACCATTGTTTATCCTATCCCAAAGGTGAAATATTTAAGCTGGATAGACGAGGAGACAGGGGAGCGTACCAAACCAAGGAAAAGCCCTGTGCGGGGGTCTGTTTACAGGGCTTTTTATGAATTGTACAAAATAAAACCCTATTTGAAAGACCCTAACCTGCGCCTGTGTTTCCCCCTCCTGGAAATAGAGGAATACAGGCTATTAAACGGCTGGAGCAGGGATAAGAAAAGAGGTTCCTGCCGTTATGACAGGATCCCAGTGTCTCTTTTGGGGGAAGTGCGGATCCAGCAGGCAGAGGATTACAAAATGCTGATCCCCGGGGATTTGCCGGAACCTTTCACGGCAAAGGAATTGGGTGAGGCGGTGAATGAGAAAAGGGAAACCGCCGGAAAAATGCTTCATATTTTAAATTATCTTAATGTGGTGGAGCGGTGCCAGAATAGGGGAAGGGCTTATACTTACAGGAAATGCTTGTTTTAACAAACGCTGCCACGCTCCGTGGGCCAGCGAATAGAAAAAAAGGTGCAGGGCGATCCGTCTTGCACCTTTTTTAATCTGATTTTCTAAAATTATCTAAGATTAACACAATCTGCGAAATGTCTCCTTTTCCCCTTTTATTTATCCCTGTTATGGCTTCTTCTGACCCACATACTGACCATAAATAGCGGACAGTGAATTCATATGGCGCCGTTTGGTTTCAATGGTTGGGTGTACATAGCGGTTCAGGGTAATCTTTACATCCGAATGCCCCAGTATCTCGCTCAGGCTCTTCACATCTGCCCCGTTATTAATGCAATTCGTGGCAAAGGTATGGCGAAGGATATGGAAATTTTTTTTGTCTATTCCTGCATCCTTGAGATATCGCTGGAATTTGTTCTGGTAAGTCCTTGGTTCCATGGGCCGGCTTCCGTTGAACACATACCCTTCTTCTATATCCTGGTAGGGTGTGAGCAGTTTTACAATTTCATCCGACAAAGGGATTTCACGGCGGGAAAAGATGCTTTTCGGCTCCCCTTCTAATAGGGTAGTCTTTTTGCGCTGGCCATCAACGGCTATTCTCTGTACCGTACGGTTCACATGCAAAACCTGCCTTTCCAGATCCACATCCTGCCATTTCAGGGAGCAGACTTCCCCCAGCCGTAAGCCGGTGGAAATACAAAGCAGAATCCCAAGCTTGTGGATATCCATCCCTTCATATAAACATTGAAGGAGCTTTGCCTGCTCTGTCTGGTTCAGCGCCTGTCCATGGCTGTTTGCCCCTTTGGGTTTACGGAAAGAGTACCTGGGCATTTCTGTATAGTAATGGGCAGAAGCATAGGCAATAATCTGCCCAAGCACACAGGAGATGCTTCTGCCTATGCTGTCGGACATTGGATTTTTGCCTTTTTCCCCGAAAACCCTGGCAAGGGTATTCTCGTCTACCAAAGACAGGGGAATATTGCCCAGTGTTTTTTTTATATGCTTCTCATATACAGAACGGTACTTCATATAAGTAGCATATTTTTTTCTGCCTTCCACGGAAGCAAGCCATTCTTCTGCCGCTGTACCCCATAGAACCTCCCCCGGCGCTGCCCTTTTTGCCCTGATGCTTTCTACCTCTTTCCTTGCCTCTGAAAGCTTATCCTTTGCCTCCCGGTAAGTGCGGGCATAAACAGAATGGCTTACATTCCTGCCGGATTCTCCGTCCGGCAAAGTATACCGCCCCTCCCATCTGCCGTCTTTCCTCTTCCTGATGTTTTCTCCGCGTCTTGCCATTTTTTATAACCTCCTGACCATTTTTCTGACCCCTAATAGAGCCAATTCTTGAAATAATACAGTTTTTTTTACAGTACGCGACATAAAACTGAGACTGTATTATCCAATATTAACCAAAAATTTATATCTTGTTGACAAATCTTCATTTAACAAGTATAATTTCACGTAGGTTAGTACATAGATCACAGGGATTTTATGGTGATTTTAATCTTTTGACATTTCGCAGATTGTGTTAATCTGCGAAAATACCTTTATTAAAATAGCATGCCCATTTTGGGTAAAATTATGCGAATTTTCAGATGGGGAATGATGGAATGAAGAAAAAGAATATATGGCTGTTATTGTTTGGCGTTTTTGCAGTAACGGCTACAGTTGGGGGAATTTTTTCGGCAACAGGATATCTGAACAGGCAGAAAGCCAATAAAACCTATGAAGAACTGCAGGCGATTGTAAACAGTGCGCCTTCAGAAGAAAGCCAGGGCAGTGAGGGCGGAAGTGCACAAATGCTAACAGATGGGGCTTCCCAGGAGGCTGGGGCACAAGAAAATACACTCCAGGGGGATGGATCAGGAACCGATTGGGGAAATGGCTCTGCGGCAATGGCAAATGCGCGTCCGGCAGGCCAGGAGGAAGGGTTTACGGAATCTGTTGAACTGAATGCAGGGGCAAAGCGCCCTGACGGGAAGACGGGCCCAGCATCCTCAAAACCGGATGTTACCGTGACCGGTAAAAATCTTGACTGGGATGCCCTGCATAAGGAAAACGCGGATATCTATGCCTGGATTTCAGTTCCGGGCACTACAGTGGATTATCCGGTGCTCCAGCATCCTACCAGTAATGCCTATTATTTAAACAGGAATATGGATGGTTCAAAGGGATATCCGGGGTGTATCTATACAGAGAATTATAACAGCAAGGATTTTTCCGATTTACATACAGTGCTGTACGGACACAATCTAAAAGATAAGACCATGTTTTCCACTCTCCATAATTTTGAAAAGAACAAACTGCTACAGGAACCCCATTACATTTATATCTATACAGAATCAGGGGTATTTACTTATGAAATATTCGCGGCATACGAATTTCCCGCCATACATCTTTTGGCGAATTATGACCTGTCCAATGAATATGTCTATGCCCAGTATATTAAAGATGTTCTGAACATGGACAATACACAGGCGAGGGTGGCAAATATACGCCATGATGTAGAAGTGACAGAAAAGGATAAGATCATTACCCTGTCAACCTGTACTACCGACCATGACGCAAGCCTGCGTTTCCTGGTAGTGGGTGTGCTTCGGAATTCGTAGAAGGGAGGAGGCTGCCATGCTGGACAAAGAGGAAACAGTTGAAAGGAAGAAAATTGGAATAGGCGCTATGACCATAGCCACCATCCTGACAATTGTTTTCGTGTTTTTCGGGATTATTCTTGTAATGAGGATGATCGGAAAAAATAATCTGGCAACTGTGGTGGCTGGCACAGAGGACACAGAAGCGGCGGGGCCGGAAATCGGCGAAAAGAGCCACCAACTGGATGAAAACCAGATTCTATACGAAGGAAAGCCTTATACGCTGAATACAGATTTGATCACAATCCTGGTTATGGGAATTGATAAGGAGACGGTGGAGACAGTAGGCGGCCAGAGCTGGAGTGCGGAAGAGGCGGAAGAATATGCAGGGGGGCAGGCGGATGCATTGTTCCTGGCAGTTTTAAACCCTCACGACAAAAATGTATATGTAATTGCCATTAACCGCAATTCCATGGTGGATGTGGATGTATTTGACCAGGAAGGGAACTATGTGGGCAGGTTCAAAAAACAGGTAGCACTGCAGCATGGCTATGGGGACGGCAGGGAAGAAAGCTGCATCAGGCAGGTGAAAACAGTTTCCCGTATGTTCCACAACATTCCCATCCATGCTTATGCTGCAATCAGCATGGATGCCATCCCGGCGCTGAATGACGCGGTAGGCGGCATAACAGTGGAAGTGCTGGATGATATCATCTACCCGGAGTATGACATGGATCTCCACCAGGGGGATATGGTCACTCTGAACGGGGAGAAGGCTTATTGGTATGTGCGGCTCCGGAATGAAAATGTATTTAATTCCAATGAACTGCGCCTGCAAAGACAGAAACAATACCTGACGACCTTTGCGGCGGAGGCAAAAAACCAGTCCATGGCTGATATCCGGGTGGCCGTAAGGCTGTACCAGACAGTGCAGAAGTATATGGTAACAGATATTGACCTGGGCAGCTTTACCTATCTGGCAACAGAAGCACTGGATTATGATTTTAATATTGACAGCCTGTATTCCCTGAAAGGGGAAACCGTGCAGGGGAATTTATTTGAAGAGTTCTACATAGATGAGGCTGCTTTGGAAGAATTGATCGTTTCGTTATTTTACGAGCCGGTTACAGAACCGGATCCCCCGCAGTAATTCTACAGGGGATTTACTTTAAGTATTGGATCCGGATACCACAATCCGGATTTGATATAGACCACATGAGATGTAGGAAAGGAGGAACCATTAACATGAAAAGAAAAGTTTTAGCATTACTGTCCGCATTGACAGTTATGGTGTCGGCATCTATGACTGCATTTGCAGCCAGCCCTACAGTGCCTACCACTGAGGCACCGGCACCTGGGCAGGTAGCCACAACTGTTGTAACTGAAATGAAAACAGCAACAGAATATACTTCTGTGACTACTGTTTCAGAGGGCTTTACTGTTACCACAGTGTCCCAGACTATTGTACAGTCTGTTGCAGTAACTGTACAGAACCAGTTATTAAATAACCTGGCTTCCGTTGGCGCTTCATTTATGGAAGCAGCAAGCGCAAATACACAGTTATCAACCAGCAGTTACAGCAGCATTGCGTCAGCAGCGGCCGACCCCACAAAGAGAGTTACCGCTTCTGTAGTTTCCGTAGTAGAAGTAAACGCACAGTCAGCTACAAAAGCAGCAAACGGAAACTATGTAGTAACCATGAATGTATCCAGCATCACACGTAATGATGCCATTGCAATCCTGCATTACACAGGCAGCGCATGGGAAACCATTATCCCTACAAACGTGGCAAACGGTTCTGTAACATTTGAAACCGCAAGCCTTTCACCTATCAGTATTGTAAAGCTTGAAGTAGAAAGCCTTGTAACAGCTCCAAAAACCGGAGAAACTGCAGCAGCGGCAGCAGTTGTCATGATCTTTGGCATGGCAGGTGCAATCTTCTGCGGAAAGAAATATTTTGGTTAATTAAAATTCATTTAAAATAAGATCTTATTTATATTCCGAACATCATGTGGTTGATATAGGAACACAGGAACCTGGCAGGGATAAAGCCCTGCCGGGGGAACTGTTTGCCGGAAATAAGTGGAACAGACGCGAATGAGAAAAGTCCTTTTTGTAACGACAATCAGCGGTTTTTTGCCGCAGTTTGAAAAGAATGATGTGAAGCTGTTAAGGGAAATGGGATGTGAGATACATTATGCTTCCAATTTCAGGAACCCTGTTTATACCTTTGATGAGAAGGAGCTGAAAAGCCAGGGGATCATCCTGCACCACATCGACATAGCCAAAAGCCCTGTTAAAATCAGGGAAAACTTTGTGGCTATCAGACAGTTAAGGACAGTGATAGAAGAAAATGACATAGATATTATCCATTGCCATAATCCCATGGGAGGGGTAGCGGGCAGGGTAGCTTCAGGAACCGGAAAGCGCAGGGCCTATGTGATATATACTGCCCACGGCTTTCATTTTTATAAGGGAGCGCCGCTTTTTAACTGGCTGTTGTTTTATCCAGTGGAGAGATTTCTGGCCAGGTTTACCAATCAGCTTGTGACTATAAACAAAGAGGACTATATAAGGGCCAAGGGGTTCCGGCTGCGCCCGGGAGGGAATATTGTCCAGATCCATGGGGTTGGCGTAAACCCGGAAAGGTTTTGCCCTGATGGCAGGGCGGCAGGAAGTATGCGCAAAAGCCTGGGGATTCCCAGGGATGCCTTTCATATTGTTACAGCAGCAGAGCTAAATCCCAACAAAAACCAGAAGGTGGTAATAGAAGCAATTGCCAGGCTGGGAAAGAAAGATATTTATTACAGCATCTGTGGGAAAGGCAATAATGAAAAAGAATTAAGGCGGTTAGTGTCAGAAAGGCATTTGGAACAGCAGGTGCGTTTTTGGGGATACCGGACGGATATGGAGGAAGTGCTAAGAAGCGCGGATTGTTTTGCATTCCCATCCCGGCGGGAAGGCCTGGGGGTGGCAGCCATAGAAGCACTTTTGTGCGGTGTGCCGCTGATTGCAGCAGATAACCGGGGAACCAGGGAATATGCCATAAACAATATTAACAGCGTTGTCTGCAGGCCGGACAGTGTGGAAGATTTTCAGGAAGCGATTTATTTTCTCTATCAGGATGCCGGCGCAAGGGGCCGGATGGCTGATGCGTGCAGGGCATCTGCAGGGAAATTTACAATAAATGAGACAGGAAAGACAATGAAAGAAGTATATAAAAAGGCACTGGATTCCCTATAGGGGGATTTATGTGCGGAAAAGAGGGTTTCCCAATGGAACAGCCAATGGTTTCCGTCATCATGGGAGTATACAACCAGTGGGACGAAAAAATTCTGAGGGATGCGGTCAATTCCATATTAAACCAATCCTTCAGGGACTTTGAATTTATTATCTGGGATGACGGCTCCTGCCCGGAAGCGGCGGGCAATGTACAGGCTCTGGGAGGGATGGATCAACGGATTATCATTGCAGGGCGGGAGGAAAACAGGGGGCTGGCATTTTCTTTAAACGAGTGCATACGGCTGGCCAGAGGCAAATACATTGCCCGAATGGATGCAGACGACTTTTCCCTGCCTGGCCGATTGGAACGGCAGGTAATTTTTTTGGAGAACCACCCGGAATATGGTTGGTGTGGGACCAATGCGGAGCTGTTTGATGAAAATGGTGTTTGGGGATTACGCCCTATGCCAGAGATCCCCCAGATGGCAGATTATTTCCGTTATTCTCCCTATGTCCATCCTTCCGTGATGTTCCGCGGGGAGCTTTTTGACCAGGAACGGGGCTACCTTGATACCCAGGAAACCCTGCGCTGTGAAGATTATGAAATTTTCATGCGCCTTGTGGGGCGGGGGCAGAGAGGGTATAACCTCCAGGAAACGCTTTTCAGGTACAGGGAAACCAGGGAATCCTACAGAAAACGGAAAATACATTTCCGTATCAATGAGGCGAAAACCAGATACCGCAGTTATAAAGAACTAGGGATTTTATTCCCGGCAGGATGGATTTACTCCCTGCGCCCTGTGGCGGCGTGCATGATACCGCCACAGATCCTGGAATGGATAAAACGGACAGAAGGAAAATTCAGAAAGAGGGGCATATGGGATGGACAGGCGAAAGCAGGAGGAGAATATCCAACAGCGGCTCTGGAAGTACAAAGCCATACTGGGACAGAACCCGCCCCATTTGGAAGCATTGGAAAAATCCATGGCCCAGCAGGAAGGGCTGTCTGATTATGACAACATCTTTTTACATATATTTGCACCGTCAGTAACATCCTTTGCAAAATGGGTGCTGGGTAAGGCGCATTCCCTTGGGATTAAGCGCCTGTATTTCCTTGCAAGGGATGGCTGGCTCCTCCAATATGCCGCGGAGAAACTTGCAAAGACGGCGGGATACCACATTGAAATGAGATACCTAAAGGTATCCCGCTATTCCCTCCGCATGGCCCAATACAGGCTGATGGGGGAAAAATGCGTAGATTTGATCTGCATAGGGGGGATTGATATCTCCTTCCAGAAAATAATGAAAAGGGCGGCGCTGACAGAAGAGGAGGCACGCCATGTAGCGGAGCTTGCCGGATACAGCCAACAATATCTGACGCCGCTTAATTATACCCAGATACAAGGACTGAAGAAGGTTCTGGCAAAAACAGTTCCTTTTTTGGAATATGTAAGGAAGCATTCCGAAGATTGCTTTGGCAATACCCTGGGGTATCTGGCCCAGGAGGGAATGCTGGAGGAAATTCCTTACGCTTTGGTGGACAGCGGCTGGATTGGCACTACCCAGATGAGCCTACAGCAGCTTGTGTCAGCAGCGCTGGGACAGGAGCGGAAAATGGAGGGCTTTTATTTTGGGTTATATGGGCTGCCCCCGGGGGCGGATCCTGGCAGGTATCATGGATACTATTTTACACCAGGAAGAGGGATCCACAGAAAAGTAAAATTTTCTGTATGTCTATTTGAGACAGTCTGTTCCTCTCCCGGCGGTATGGCTCTTGGGTATGAAAAACAGGGAACCCGGTACCTGCCAAGGGAAGCTGATGGGGAAAACCCAAACAGGAAGATTATGGAACGCAACAGGGAACTGTTGGGGCAATATCTGCAAGCCTATGCTGATAGTTTTAGCGGTGGCAGGAGCTTTGGGAGCTACTTTTGCCTGAATCCACAAGAAGGGGCTGCCCTTGTGGCAAAACTTCTGAAGCTGTGTATGGGAACTCCTTCCAAGGCCGAAGCGGAGCTTTTAGGGAGCCTGCAGTTTTGTGATGATGTACTGGAATTGCAGATGCAGAAGGTGGCGGCGGACTGGGATATTGTGGAAATCAAAAATCAGAGGTTTGTCAGTAAGATACTGATAAAGCTTAACAGAAAAAAGGAAAAGCTCAACGAAAGCGGATGGCCGGAGGGGAGCATTGCCAAAGCCGGAGGGGACGTAAGAGGGAACCTCCGGCAGGAACGGATGTACAAATATTTCATGTATGCCAGAAAGGCTTTATGCAAAAGTGGGACATAAGCGTAAACGCAGGAGGCCGAAAAGCTTCCTGAAACGAAAAGAAGAGGTTAAGCAATATTTATTTGTAATAAATGAACTGACAGCCAGGGAAATAAAGCGCAAATATGCCAGAAGTTCCCTGGGGATCATATGGAGCGTACTGAACCCCTTGCTGAATATGGTGGTAATGTCGCTGATTTTTTCCACCATGTTTAAAAGATCTATAGAAAATTTCCCTATTTATTTTCTGACAGGACAAATATTTTGGTCGCTGTTTTCCGGTGCCACCAATTCTGCCATGACTGCGCTGGTAGACAACAAGGGTTTGCTGGTACGGGCGAAGCTGCCCAAGCAGACCTTTATTCTGTCAAGAATCTATACCTCCCTGGTGAACTTTGGATATACATGCATTGCATATGTAATGATGCTGGCAGTGTTCCGCATAAAACCAAGCTGGACCATGGCGCTGCTTCCCCTGGATATCTTGTTTGGGTTGGCATTTTCTATGGGAATCGGATATTTACTGGCTGTGGCATATGTATTTTTTGCAGATATTAAATATCTGTATTCGGTTTTACTGACCCTGTGGATGTACCTTTCGGCAATTTTTTACCCGGTAAGCGGGCTGTCGGAAGGCATGAGAGGGGTAATAGAATGTAATCCAGTGTATGCGATGATTACCTTTGCCAGGGAATGCGTCATGTATGGGCAGTTCCCTGAACCGGCACTTTGGCTGGAGCTGTGCGCCTGGAGCCTTGGAAGCCTTGGGGTGGGGATAATCGTATTCAAATTAAAGGAAAACCAGGTAATGCAGAAAATATAGGTTGGGATGAAAAGAGAGCAGATGGTCTGAATGAGAAAAATGAATGGATACAGGAAACGGAAAATCCTGGCAGCTGCCATGGCCTGCATGATGGCCTTAAATCCTCTGCATGCACTGGCAGCAGAGGCATCCGTTACCTTTGGCTCTAACTGGTATAACGGGGAAGAGGGCGTGGCTTTTCCCGTAGGCGTGTATATCAGCGGGGATACTGAAATTGGTGAATATCATGTAACAATGAAATATGACAGGCAGTGTTTGGAATATGTGTCTGGGGCGGACGGAGTGGATGAGGAAAATGGGATACTGACCCTTACAGGAAGCCCAAGAGATGAAGGCATCAAATACTGGCTTCAATTTCGGCCCATCGTGGAGGGGGAAGGTTCCCTGGCAATCACATCAGCAGATGTCCGTACCAAAGAGGGAGAGGAATGTACTTTGACAGTGCTGGGCACTGCCCCTGTTTACATAGGGATATCCTCCCAGGAAGAAGACGGGCAGGAAGAGGAAAACCAATTACCGGAGGAAAACGAAGGGGAAGGCCAGCAGGGGCAGGATTTGGCAGGGCCGGGCGATGGGGAAGCAGATGCCCAGGAGCCTTTCAATGCAGGTGTGGAGGATGGCAGGGAAGACGGGGAAGCCATACCTGAGAATGAAGCACCCATGCAGGAAGGAGAAGTGGAGGCAAGAAGCCAGGAACCGCTGGTGCCCGGGGATGTGGAGGCAGGCTGGGGCGATGAAAACCTGGCTCCAAAGGAAGAAGCAGGACAGCAGGAAAAAAATCCCTTACAGGAGGGGGAAGAAAACACCCAGGCAGGAAACGTACAAAAGAAGCCTGTATATTACAATACTTATCTGATCCTTGCGCTGGCAGCGTTGGCTTTGGTGGTAGTAGTAGAGCTGCTGCTTTTCGGTCTGCGGAAGTTTTTGGCGAAGGACAATACAGAAGAGAAGGCACTGGATGGGGATAAAGCGCTGCCCGTATCCCCTTCCGGAGAAAACGAAGATGGGGAACTGTTAATCTATGACCTGGAGAATGAGCCGGATTCCCTTCTGCAGGAGGAAAAGCTGGAAAGAGAATTAGGGAGCCCTGTTATCAGGGTAAATGATGTGACGATGGAATTCCATTTATCTTCCAGTAATCCTTCTGGATTGAAGGACTATTTTATACAAATGGCCAAGCGGCAGATTACTTACCGGAAGCTTTATGCCCTCTACCATGTGAGCTTCAATGTGTACAGAGGGGAAGTGGTGGGGATTATCGGAACAAATGGTTCTGGAAAAAGCACACTTTTAAAAATTGTGTCCGGTGCAATCAAGCCCACAGAAGGAAAGGTAGAGGTCAACAGAAGGAAAGTCCAGCTTCTTACCCTGGGAACCGGGTTTGACGGAGAACTTACGGCAAGGGAAAATGTTTATCTGAATGGCTCAATCATAGGCTATTCAAAAAAATTTCTGGATGAACACTACGAAGATATTGTGAAATTTGCAGAACTGCAGGATTTTATGGAAGAGAAGGTGAAAAACTTTTCCAGCGGTATGGTTTCCCGGCTTGGTTTCGCTATTGCCACAGCGGGAGCAGCAGCGGAAATTCTGATTCTGGATGAGGTTTTGTCTGTGGGGGATGAGTTTTTCAGAAAAAAAAGCCTGAAAAGAATTAAGGAAATGATTCATGGGGGAAGCACAGTGCTATTAGTGTCCCACGGTATGGGGACAATTCTTGAACACTGTACCAGGTGTGTATGGATTGAGAAGGGCAGGCTGCGGATGACAGGCGATCCCAAAGAAGTCTGCCGCGCCTACCAGGGAATGCAGCCGGAAGGCTGATGGAGCGGCCAGGAAGGATGGGGACAGGAATGAGAATGGAATTATACCAACTGCTTGTAAACCGTGTACCTGCCATCAGGAGAAGATATCACGCGCTGCGCCAGAGGAAAAACGGAGTCCCAGGAAGAATCTACGCCTGGGCCGCACTTCTTGGCATGAACCTTTCCTGTGGGATTTTGCATAAAAAATGGGACAGGGAAATTTTTTACCCGGATGGGAAAAAAGGGATGCCAAAGAAGGGCAGTGAGTCGGCGCTTTCCATGCGGGAGGGACCGGAAAAATTTGCAGGGCGTCTTTTACAATATGACATAATATCGTTTGATATCTTTGACACACTAATATTCCGGCCTTTTTCCAGCCCGGCAGATTTGTTTTTCAGGGTCGGGGAAAAGCTTGGCTACCTGGACTTTGAACGCATCCGCCGGGAAGTAGAATGGCGCACCAGGCAGAAAGCAAAAATGCAGTGTGGCAGCTATGAAGTAACACTGAAAGAAATCTATGAAGAGATGGAAATCCGTGCGGGAGTTCCTGTAAAAAAGGGAATGGGTACAGAAATAGAAACGGAAATGGCGCTTTGCTTCGGTAATCCCTATATGCTGGAAACCTTCCGCTGCCTGCATAAAAATTTGAAAGGGAGAAAACTGGATAAAAAAATTATCTGTGTGTCCGATATGTACCTTCCCGGCGAAGTGATTGAGAAGCTTCTTATAAAATGTGGCTACCAGGGAATTGACCGCTGCTTTGTATCCTGTGAACTGGGGATGTCCAAAGGGGATGGGAAGCTTTTTGAAAAAGTAAAAGAAACCTACGGCCATGAAAAAAAATATGTCCACGTAGGTGACCACCCGGAAGCGGATGTAAAAATGGCAAGGAAATGCGGCTTTGATGCGGAATTTTACCAGAATGTCAATCTGGCAGGTATGCCTTACCGGGCGGAAGATATGTCGGCGGTAACTGGTTCCCTGTACAGAGGCATTGTAAACGCCCATATCCATAATGGGCTGAAAACATATAGCCGGGAATATGAACTGGGATTTATTTATGGCGGGCTGTTTGTAACAGGGTATTGCCAGTTTATCCATGAATATGTAAAGAACCATGATATTGACAAGCTACTGTTCCTGTCCAGGGACGGGGAAATCTTAAGCAGGGCTTATGCCCTGCTTTATCCGGAAGAAGCAGGGGATGGGAAAACAGAATATGTGTACTGGTCCAGGCTGGCAGCAACAAAGATGGCGGCGGAATATTTTAAATATGACTATTTCAGAAGATTTTTGGACCATAAGGTGAACCAGAAGCTGTCCCTGGCACAGATATTCCAGAGCATGGAAATTGAAGACATGCTGGATGGAATGTGCCAGGAATTGCCAGATGTGGCAGGAAGAATGCAGGATTATACCCCTGCCGCCCAAAGCGGGCAGGCTTTCCCGGGGAAAGGCATCGGGGGGGAGAGGATATCACCCCAAACGGAACTGACGGATAAAAATGTGGAATCAGTAAGGGAATATCTGTCCATCCATTGGGAGGAAGTGCTTTCACACTATAAAGGGCAGCTTGCGGCAGGAAAGCTCTATTATGAAAAGGTTTTAAAAGGCTGCAGGCGTGTGGCGGCAGTGGATATAGGATGGGCAGGGAGCGGCGCTGTGGCGCTTAATTATATTGTAAATAAGATATGGTGCCTGGACTGCGAAGTAGTAGGGCTTTTAGCCGGGACAAACTCAGTCCATAATGGGGAACCGAATATGAGTGAACCCCAACTGGCAGAAGGCTGGCTGGTTAGCTATCTTTTTTCACAGGATATGAACAGGGAAATCTGGAAGTGGCATGACGCGGCAAAAGGGCATAACCTGGGGGTGGAGCTTTTGTGCAGCTCAGCCCAGGGGAGCCTTAAGGGATTTTATTTAAAGAGGGATAAGGATGGGAGGGAAATCTGCTGGGTACAGTTGAAAGAACCGGATGTGGATGGGAATGTGGTAGCGGAAATTCAAAGGGGGATTTTGGATTTCGTGGAAATGATGGGGATGGGGGAGGGATTGGCAAAGAGGGTTTCGGGAAGTGATGCGTATGCGGTGATGAAGATATTGCTGCAGGGAAGGAATGGAGAGGCTGGGGGGTTGGAAGTGGGGATATAGTTTGACTGTTAAAAAATTAAAAACATAATTGGAGAGGATACAAGATTGAATAAGGAAATGAAAGAAAATAGTAATATTTGTTTTAAAGAATTAGGGGGGCAGAAAAGATTTAAATAGACTGCCTAAAGTGGCAGTTATTATTCTGGTCTATAATGTAGAGCAGATACTTGCAGAGAATTGCATAAGAAGTGTTATTGGCCAAATATATGCATATTTGCCTTTTAAACACTAAAAAATCAAGACAATCGCTGTAAATAAATTTATAATAGTAACTATTCTGTATGTACGCATGATGAGATAAAAGAAAAAGAGATTTTTGAGTTTTTTATAAAAGATTGCAGTTTAGACTTTTCTACACATACAATATGGAAAGAATGGTATTAAAATTATTGAAATTATAGGCTGTCCTTCATTATATTATAATGGAAACCCTGATTTTAAAATCAGTAAAACAACCAATCCAATTAATAAAGTGAGCGTAAACTTTCGAACTTTTTATGGATTACTTTCAATAGATGAGAAGCATTTTCTTACATACAGTGCAAATAGGGGATATGATTTTATTGAACAGACAGAATATAAGTTTTCTCCTGAAAATGCTGCTGATATAATAGATAGCCGAATAGAGGAACTTGTCCGTTATTTTAATTTGCCATTTATAAAAATTCAGGATTTTGATGACAATAAGACTATAAAATATTATTATGAACTGGCAGATTATACTGCATTTAATTTAAATTACAAAGAAAAATATATTAGGTATCAAGACTTTTTACGGAAAAATAAGATTTTATAAAATGTCAAAAGAAAATTATGAGTTATATTTAAAGAACATTCAGAGGTGAGGAGCCATGGTAATAGCAGGAATTGTAGCTGGTGGCGTAGGAATGCGCATGGGGCAAAATATTAGGCCGAAACAGTTTATTGATTTAATGGGAAAGCCTATAATTATACATACTATTGAAAAATTTATGGTTAGTCCTGATATTGATTACATCATTGTAGGAACGCATCCAGACTGGTTAAGCCTAATGTATGATTTAGCTTACAAATATTTTATAGATACAGATAAAATATTTATTATATCTGGAGGTGTAAATCGGAATGAAACGATAAAAAACATTGCGATAGCAGCACGTGAAAAATGTAAGGCCGGGGATGATGCAATTTTGGTAACGCATGATGCTGTCCGTCCATTTTTAAGTTTGAGAATTATTCATGAAAATGTGCAGGCTGTTATGAAATATGGTGTATGTGATACGGTTGCGGAAGCAACAGATACAATTGTAAGGTCGGGAGATCAGGAATTTATCACAGATATTCCAGTTAGAAGAGAAATGTATCAGGGGCAAACGCCCCAATCTTTTAATATCAAGTTATTTGAGGATGTGTATAATGGGATGACAGAGGAAGAATTAAATATTGTCACAGATGCCTGTAAGTTATTTTATTTGAGAAATTATAAAGTAAAGCTGGTAAAAGGGGATGTGGCAAATTTTAAGATTACATATCCTTTTGATTTAAAAATGGCTCAGTTGATGGTAGGGGATTTAGTTGATGATTAATACATTGTACAAGCTTACAGCACCACTTATAGTAGAGTCATTTTATGAAAATATAGATTGTCATTCAGATAATATAATAGTAAGGCCAGAAAAATTATCTATTTGTAAAGCTGATATCAGATATTATTTTGGAATGAGAAATGCTAAAGTTTTAAAGGAAAAATTGCCTTTGGCACTGATTCATGAAGCATGTGGAAGTGTTGTATATGACATAACTGGTAAATTTAAAGCAGGGGATCAAGTAGTTATGTTGCCTAATATTCCTGGAATAAATATGCAATACCATGAAAATTATAGACGAGATTCTTTGTTTCGTTCTAGTGGGGCAGATGGATTTATGCAGGAACTTGTGAGCATACCCCAATCACAAGTGATAAAGTTTGAAAAAATGGATCAAAATATTGCAGCATTTACAGAATTTATTAGTGTAGCAATTCATGCAGTAAGTTCTTATTTAGATAGAAGTGCTGGAAAGAGGAATGGAATAAAAAGAAAAATAGGAGTTTGGGGAAGTGGCGCGATGGGATATGCAGTTAGTTGCGTATTGAAATATTTTATTCCTTCTGCTGAGATTACTGTAATAGGGGGAAGTAAGGCAAAGCTGGATATGTTTTCTTTTGTGAACCATACTTGTTCTTTAAGTGAACTTCCAGATGATGCTGAATTCGATGATTGTTTTGAATGTGTAGGAGGTGCACAGTCAGGCAATGCGATTAATCAAATAATTGACCACATCTTACCGGAAGGGTTATTGTTGTTGTTAGGTGTAAGTGAGGAGGCGGTTCCGGTTAATACAAGAATGGTTTTGGAAAAGGGGATCACTTTGTTAGGAAGAAGCAGGTCAGAGAGAAGTGATTTTATAAAGACTATAGATATTTTAGACACTAATGAGAATATTAGAAGACGAATAAGTAATTTGATTTCTGGGGAGGTAGAAATAAATGAAGTAAACGACATACATAAAGCATTTAACCAGTCAAAAATTGCAGATTATAAAATAATTTTAAATTGGAGGATTTAAGTAGGCAAAATTGAGATTAAAATTTAAAAGAAATAGCCGAAAAATAAATATTTCCATCATAATTCCTATATATAACCACGAAGAATGTATAAAAAACTGTTTGAAATCATTAATAATGCAAAGCTATGCTTTCAATTTGATGGAGGTTATTTTGATAGATGATGGTTCAACAGATAGTTCCGCTTCCCTATGCAAATATTACAAAAAAAGTTTTGATAATATTATATTTTTGCAACAGAGAAAAAAAGGAGTTTCTGCTGCGAGGAATTTAGGTTTAAAACATG
>CAJTVD010000002.1:39699-54353 GCA_910579495.1 uncultured Lachnospiraceae bacterium | reverse complement strand
TCAGGAAAATATATATTTTTTTTAGATGTAGATGATATAATTACTTCAAATACTATAGAAGATTGTGTTTGCTTTTTTGAATCTGTCCAAAATGAGGTTGATTTAATAACTTATCCTATCGAAACAATTTATCAAGGTAAAAAATTAAATCCTCACTTCAGATATCAATTTTTAAGAGAATCTGGTGTATTTGATTTATGTTCAAATGCATTTATTGGACAGACTACTATGAATATTGTTGTTAAAAATAAATATTTAAAAAATATATTATTTGATGAAAATCAAACTTTTGCGGAAGATCAAAGATATTGTTGTGAGGTATTGGAAGATAAATTAAAAATGGGATTTTGCAGCACAGCATGTTATATTTATAACAGATCACTTGAAAGTAGTTCTGGAAAGTTAGCAGGCGCTTGTTATATTTTCGAACAGTCACTTTCCTTTTTTGAGGAAATGTTTGATAAGTATGAATATGTACCGATGGCATTTCAGGGCTTATTTGTTAATGATATTTACTGGAAAATTCAGAATAATATATTCTTTCCTTATCATTATGATAACGTAAACTTTGATAAAAGTATGCAGCGTGTAAAAAGGTTATTACAAAAGTGTTATAATTCAGTAATTTTAGATCATCCAGCTATTGATTTTTATGAAAAATTCTATTTAATGAGGTTAAAGGGAAGAGAGTATATTACTAATGTTATTAAAAAAGATGAAATCGCACTTTATAGTGAAGGTTACTTGGTATTGCAGGAAAAAAGACTTGAGATTGTAATTACAAAAGTTAGTATAAGAGATAATAGTGTAAGTTTTCATGGTTTTTTAAAAAGTGCTTTTTTTCAATTTTATAATGATAAACCCAAATTATATGCAACAGAGAATGAACAGGAAAAGAGAGAACTATCACTTGTTCCGAGTACACACAACTATTATTTATCTCATGAGCCTACACAGCGGTTTTGGAGAATGGAATACGTTTGCAATGTACAAAAAGTAAATAAGGTGGCATTTCATGTAGTACTTGGTGCTGCTAAACTTCCAGTATGTTATTATTTTATGCCATTAACCCCATTTAGCTCAAAGTATAATTATAACGTTTATAAAAAGCATAATATAGAGGTTAAAAAAAATATTGATAATTCGTGGGAATTTCTTTATCACAATAATATTGAGCAGACAAAGAGAATATGGCTTTATTATGATTGCAAAGGCGTAGCTATTGATAATGGATTACAACAGTATTTACATGACTGCAATAAAATGGATGGGGTCGTACGGTATTATGTCGTGTCCGATAAGAGACAGGAAAAATATATACCCGTCTATGGAAATAGAGTACAATTTGGAAGTACTTTACATAGGGAATTAGTGACGAGGGCAGAAAAGATAGTAACTGCTTATATAGAAAATAACAATATATTTCCATTTGAACCATCTGAGTATGAGAAGTATGCTAATAAGTTTTATTTTGAAACAATTTATTTACAACATGGTTTACTCCACATTGATATGCCATGGAAGTATTCTCCTGAAAGAATAATAGCAGATAAGGTTATTATATCAGCTTTGCATGAAGTGGAATTATTCAAAAAAAATGGTTTTAAAGAAGAAAATTTATGGAAAATAATGATGCCTAGGTTTGATGTTCTTCCGCTCAAAGCTAGAAATTTAAAAAAGATTGTATATGCGCCATCCTGGCGCTCTTATCTTGTGGGAGATAATATAGACAATAAATGGAAGATTCCTATAAAAAAATATATTACTTCAAATTTCTTTATTGGAATGCAAGAGTTTATTTGTTCCTCTAAATTAGATTTACTGTTAGAGGAATATGGATATCAATTGGATATAAAATTGCACCCAATCTTTGCAGAGTGTAGTGATTTGATTAAGATTAGCAGTAATCATATATCTTTTAAAAATGAAATAGTAGAAGATGAATATAGCCTTTTTATTACAGATTTCTCTTCATATATGTTTGACTTTATTTATATGAAGGTTCCAATTATTTCTTTTATTCCAGATTTTGATGAATTGAAGTGTGGAATGAATGGATACAGAGATATTGATTTTTTAAACAAGGTGAATGAGAATGAAATTGCTAAAAAGCCGGAAGATGCTGTTTCTAAAATCAGAAGTTTTCTTGAAACAGGCAAGGGAATAAATTATCAAGTTAAATTTTTTTTCGATGAAAATAATAAATTAAGTAAGGATTTGATTTATAGCCGATTGATGGAAGATTAATTATTTGTGGTAATACATATGTAGTATATAAGTGGATATAACGCGGTATTTGCTTTTAGGGAAATATCTACTTATAGCAAGGAGATGGGTAGGGGAAATGAAGAATCAAGTTTGTATTATTATACGAGTGGATGCCGTGGGATTTGAATGCTTGGATAGATGCTTTAACAGCATTCAAAAGCAAACATATACAAATTGGGTATGTGCAATATTAGATGAAGATAGGATTATAAATCAGTCTGTAAATAATGACGTTCCAATTATTTCTATGGAGGTAATTGGAGAATATATAAATAATATGGACGCAGATTGGGTTCTTTTTTGTAAATCAAGTTCTGTATTGGCACCAGATTTATTAGAAACTCTTATCAATAACGTAGATGAAGGGAAATGTGTACCATCATCCGGCTATATGGCCAAAAATGAAAGGAATGTTTTTGCAGAGGAGAGCGATGGATGTATAAAGGTGTTGCCATATGGAAAATTATTCAGTGCTAAGAATCTTTTTGATCTGTGGGATAAAAAGGACAGTGAACTAAATCTGTTATTAACTCTGCAATATATGGATTGTTTTGAGACAAACATCAGAAAAACTGATTCTTATATTTACGATTTACAGGAGATAAAATTTGTTATGTCTGAAAATGAAGTACTTGATATAGCCTGTAAATTAGCATTCAAATATAGTTATCTTTTGGATGTAAATGCCTGGTTTTCTGAAAACTACCTTTCTGTTTTGTGGGAAAGGGCTGTAAGCCAAAATAAAGAAGATTGTTATCAGATTATTTGCCAGTATTTAAATAAAATTAGTGGAAATGAGAATTTATTATCTATTGCTTTAGATACAATGCATATTACTAAAAGCCAGTATCAATGTATACAGAAATGTACATTTGATGAATTTATGTTTTACAGGAATAGGTTCGCTATATTGCAGCAGAATACGGAAATTCAGGAAAATGTATTGCAGGTAAGCGGTTATGATATCGCACAGAATACAGTCGCTTTGTATCGAAATGGTTTTCTTGGATTAAAAACAATACTGGCATCATTAATTGGATGGATAAAATACAAGATAGGTAAAAGAGGGGTAAAGTAATTATGCATAAATTTAAGTATAGAGTATCGGTGATTGTTCCTATTTATAATGTTGAAAAATATTTAAAGGATTGTCTGGAATCATTGCTTAATCAGACTATAGAATGGACCGAGATGGAGGTTTTGCTTATTAATGATGGGTCTACAGACAATAGCTATAATATTGCAAAGTCATATGCTGATATATTTCCGGTATTTAAACTTTTTTCGAAAGAAAATGAAGGATTCTCCATGACTCGGAATTATGGAATAAAACATGCTCAGGGTAAATATTTAATGTTCTTAGACTCTGATGACAGACTCAAACCGGATACGGTAAAATCTGTTATAGATTTTTTTGATACTGTTTATGAACAGGTTGATATGGTAACCTATAAAGATCAAGGATATCGTAATAAAGAAAAATTACCTTTGCATTTTCGGTATAACTATCTAAAAAATAATGGCGTTTATGATTTAAATAGATTTCCCTATATAACTCAGACAAGAATTAGCATTGCAGTAAAAAATAAGCTGGATGAAAACATATTGTTTCCAGAAGATAACAAAAATGGGCATGAGGATTTACAATATTGTAATACAATCTTATCACAAAAGATGAAAATCGGATATTGTGATAAAGGGGAGTATATGTATAACCGTTCAAATGAGACATCAGTTATGCATGAAAAATTTTTCCCTATTTATATTTTTGAAGCAACGATAAATTATTATGAAGAATTATTTAGTAAATATGAAGAAATACCTGCATACTATCAGGCAATGCTTATGAATGACTTAAGTTGGAAATTAAGGGAGAATATTTTAATGCCTTATCACTTGGAAGGTGAGATTTATAGTAAAGCTGTTGCAAGGCTGAAGGCGCTGGTTAATTATATAGACGATGAAATTATCATGACCTGCCCTTCTACGGATAATTTTCACCGTCATTTCTTTTTGAATTGGAAATCGGATATAAATAAATGTTGTGTAATTGCAGAAGCAGATTCAATATCAATATTTAAGAAAAACAAACAGTTAATAAGACAAAACAAATTTGAAATATGTTTATGTAAACTTCAGGTTATAGGTGAGAGCATTTATATGTTGGGATTTGTGAAGTCAGCACTTTTTAATTATTTGGATAAGCCAGAGGTATATGCTGTAATAGAAACATCTGAAAATACAATAAAGAGAGTGCGGTTAGAATTAGAATTATCCAGCGAGAGCTATTATAGAACGAAAGAATTAACTAATCATTTTTGGCAGTTTGTATTTGAATACCCAATATATCATGTTTCTTCTTTTAGAATAGAGGTCGAAATAAACGGCTTTACATATAAGACATATTATTGGTTTGCACAGACTTCACCTTTTTCAGAAAAGTATAAAAAATATCGGGCAATATACAAAAAATTCGTTATTGATTTTGTAGAGAGCCAATTTTGGGTATTTCCTAAATCGGAAGAGGAGATTAAGTATTGCAGAGAGGAAATAACACAGAAATATAAAAACCTAAAAGAGATTTATGCAATTAGATATGCATCAGATGATAAATTTGATCAAAAGGTATGGCTTTATTATGATTGTATAGGTGTTAAGGAAGACAATGGATGGTATCAGTTCCAATATGACTTTGATATGGATGATGGTATATCAAGGTATTTTATTAATGCAAATAAAAATGCTGTATTTGATAGTAAATATGAAGGACAGATTGTAGAGTTTGGCAGTTTAAAACACAAAGTCTTATATATTATTGCAGAAAAAATTATAACAGCATATATAGAGACAGAAAATTTTGTGCCATTTAAAAAGGAAGAACGGGCATATATATCAGATATTTCCCATGCACAGGTTGTCTATTTGCAGCATGGTGTTTTACATGCACACCTTCCATGGAAATATTCTCCGGGGAGGGTAGAGGCAGACAAAGTTTTAATTTCATCAGAGTTCGAACGAAAAAATTTTGTCCGAACATATAAATTCAGAGAGCAGGATTTGATTCCTATAGGAATGGAACGGTTTGACTTTATAGATAGGGACAAGCAGCCTGTAAAGAGAATTCTTTTTGCCCCCTCATGGAGAAATTATTTGATAGGTTCTAAAATTGGGAATGAATGGACATATACAGATGAAAAATTTATAAAATCTGACTATTTTAAAGTTTTTAATGCGTTTATAAATGATACAAGACTTGAACGAATTTTAGCCCAGAATGATATTTATATGGATTTTAAACTACATCCTATATTTATGCCTTACTTAAAATATTTCGAACATATAAATAATCATGTAAAATTTGCAGATGGAACGGTTACAGATGATGAATATATAATGTATATAACGGATTTTTCCTCTTATGTATTCAATTTTGGATATTTAAATCGGGCAATTATGTATTTTATTCCTGATTGGAAGCAATTTATTTCAGGCATGAACCAATACAGGGAATTAGATTTACCATTTGATGAGGCATTTGGCCCATTAGTAAAAAATGCAGATTCAGCTATTGAACAAATTGAAATCATTGCAAAACAAAATTTTAAGCCTCATAAGTTATATAAAGAACGGATGGAAAATTTTTATCTTCCAATGGGAAATAACAGGGGAGAAGTATATAAATATTTAATGAAAGGATAAAGGAATATATACTATGGATGGAGCAATGGGATTTCCTAATGGGACATATATTTTTTTATGGGGAGGAATCGTAAAAAATGCTGGTGGAATGACAAGAGCTATGCTGAAACGGGCAGAGTTAATGATTTCTGAGGACATTGATATACGGATTTTACTATGCGCAAGAGGCATGGAACAATTAGATGGTGTGGAGCATTATAATGAAAATGGGTTTCCGTTAATCAGGGAAAATAACTTTATAGCTATGGAGACTTATTTTGGAGAAATATGTTCGGATCCATTAAAAACACATCAATGTGAATTTGATGTATTTCTTGAGGAAAGTTTACATATAGAGGAAGATGGGAATATAATATATTTTAAAGATGGTATACCATTTTTAAAAGAATATAAAACAGATATTATAAGAAAACGGTTAATTACAGTTTTAAATAGAGAAGAAGAAAAACTGATGGATTTGGTATATTGGGATAATAGGTTATCAAGAATTATAGAATACAGAGATCATACTAAGTCCAAGATAACCAGGTTTTTTTCAAAAACAGGATTTTGTTTTTTGAGGATTATAGAGTTTAAAGCAGAAAATGGATATAATGTTGAAAGAATTATTCTTTTCAATGAAAGGGAAGGAAATATAAAGGAATTCAAAACATTAAATGAATTAAGCCAGTTTTTCTTTTCAAGTTATGTAAATACTGTTTATGGTAATGATATATTTGTCTTTCATGATCCTTTCTTAGATTTTGATCCCGGATTTGCAAGAATGTTTGATCCCCAAAGACATATTTACAGAATTGGCATTAATCATGGCTGCGGATTTGGTGATGAAAGGCAATGGTACAGCAAACTAAATCCCAGAATCAGAGATATGATTGAACAGAAAGTTTCGCCAGATATTGAAGCATTTATTTGTCTTACATGTGAAGCTGTCAATGATTTTACTAAAAGATTAGGAAGAAGAAATATCATATATCAAATACCTAATATGGTTTGCATACCAGAGAGGGTATCGTCATTTGAAAAACGGGATAAGAACAGAGTAGTTTTTATTGGGAGATTCTCAAAGCAAAAACAAATTAGCCATTTATTAAAAGCATGGAAAATAGTTGAAAGGGCTATGCCGGGTGTATATCTGTATTTATATGGAAGAGGGGAATTAGAGCAGCAGATTAAAGTACAGATAAAGGAAGACAAATTAATGGCGGTGGTTGTTAAGCCTTTTAGCAATTCTGTTAGTGATGAATATCAAAAAGCAAGTTTATCTATTGTATGCTCAGATTTTGAGGGTTTTTCATTATCCTTGCTCGAATCTTTGGCTAATGGCTGCCCTGTAGTTACTTATGACTTTAAATATGGTCCAAGGGATGTTATTATAGATGGAAAAAATGGATTTATATGTGAAAAAAATAATATAGAGGCTTTGGCAGATGCTATCATAAAATATTTACAGATGGACGATTTTTCCCGAAAACAAATGTCTGATAATGCACGGGTTTCAGTAACTGCCTATCAAACGGGAAACTATAGGGAGAACTGGGTGGGGATGTTAAATGAAATGGTTAGAAGGTATCCGGGTAATCTACGGCTAAATGTATGTGAGATAAATGTTATTTCTTACAATGTAAATGTGGCAGATAAAAAAACAACTTATAATTGCCAAATAAAGTTGGATGGTTTTGTTCCTCAAATTGCATATGGCCAGGAAAGAATTTATATAAAACTGTATACATCTGACATGCATGATTATTCCGAAGTACCTGTAAACAGTAAAGCTGATTATGAAGGAAAACTATTTGAGGTTTCATTTTGTATAAATTCACCACAAAAAGTTAGTTTATGTATTTTATGGAATAATTCTTTTTATGAAAAAATAATATCTGAAAAATATGATTGACAAAGTTAAAATCGTATATAAATACGATACTGTAAGGATGATGTGGCATGGTAATAGAGAATATAGTAATGGAAGAATTTGGTTGGCATATATTTACTCAGTTACAAATTGAATGGTGTTATTTGGCAGGTGAGTATAAAGGTATGCCAATTGTAATTGAATTGACTAGCTACGTCACTGGTAAAAATTATCGGTGGTGGTTGGTTCCTATAGCTATATTTGGAGAATTGGTTATTGAATCAGATTTAGTATTATATATTTGTAGTGATGACTTTAACAGTAAAAATGTTATTCTGGAATGCAGCAATATTGAAGCAAAAAAATATGATTTTGGAATATATTCACTTGAGATGAAAATTGATTTAAAAGGAATTGGTATTTATATAAGAAAGAATTATTTTTTATTTCAGGCACAGTTCATGAATATCAACAATAATATGTTAAGGACAGCAATAATAGTTCCCAATATATTAAAAAAGAAAAACAGGAAAATTCAACTGGTTATTGCTGAACGCATCACAAAAGAACTTTGGCAATATGAGAAAGACAAATATCTTATAGGTGATATATCTAATGAATGTAATATGGAGGCTCTTTTGCCCTATGGGAAATTGATATCAGAATATATACAACCTAAATTTTTTGATTTCAAAATAATAGTTTCTGAAGGAAGGATGAAAGCTGAATATTTTTTATATCCAGCGTTTCAATGTACATTAGGTGAGATATATAGTGCAGATAGATATTTTATTGACAACACTGGATATTTAAGTAGTCTTTATCAATCAAATGGAAAAAATCTCAGTTTACAGATAGAAATTGAGGAAGAAAAGAAGATAGAGGTACAAGGGATTCAATTACATGAAGGGTGTGTATTAATTACGCTTGTAAATAACATTGTTACAAAAGATATGATGGCTGAAGTGGTATTTAAAAAAAGAGCATATGGACGGCAATATGAATATAGCTTAAATTGTAGAGATAAAGTAAATCTACAATTTAATACAATTAAAATTGATATAAGGGATGATTCCACAATTGGAAAATTGATAAAAGGGCATGGCGAATTTTGGGATGTGTATTTATTGATAAATGGAGAATTGCTTCCGATTTATTGTAGTAAAAGGAAAGAAACGGGATATTTTGCTATATCAGACCAGGTGAAAATATGTTTCTTTTTTAACTCAGATTATAAATTATCAATTTATACACATGAAGGAGTATTTAAGGATCGTATAAAAGTAAAAATAGCTGTCTTGGGGACATGTTTTTCAAGAAGTGTATTTAAATCAGATTCATACTTTAACCCTGATTATAAGAGATTTTATGAATGTGTCTACACGCAGTTCCATAGTTCGTTGATAAGTATTGCATCGAAACCGTGCAAAAAAGAGTATTATAATGAAAATGATTTTGGGAAAGAGGCCAGATTATATTTACCAACAGAATTTAATAAAGATTTTTTTGAAAAATTTGCAGATAGTGGAGCAGAATATTTGATAATAGATAATTATGTAGATGCGACCAGGCCTATAGCTGAAATAGAAGATGGCAGTTATATAACATATAATAAGTACCTTATAAGATCCAAATTAATGCCAGTCTTGGCTTTAAGCAATATGTTAGAGCCAGGAACAAAGAATTATAAAAAATTGTATAGAATCTATGCAGAAAAATTTATCAACAAAATAAAAAAATACATACCGGAAAGAAATATTTTTCTATTACAAGGACGTTTTAGCTATTGGAAAATAAATGAAAAAACAGGAGAAAGAAATCAATGGGACGGCATACCATATATAAAAAGAAATAATATAAGATGGGATGAAATAGATAACATCTTACTTCAGATAGCACCGGATATTAGGGTAATTGATATGAGAAATACAAACTATGTAAGTGATATAGAAAGTCCAATTCCTGGAGGTGCAAGTCCAAGCCACTATCAAAAATTTTATTATAAAGAGATATTAGACAAATTGAATAAGTTTGTGTTAGAGGATTTATTAAGGGGAAAGGAAAATGAGAATAACGAGTGCAGAGGACTATGAAAGGTGCACAATGTGTGTGGGGGGGTATTCCTCAATTTCATAATTCATATATTGATATACAGGCTGAAAATAATATGATTTATTGCGAAAAGGGTGTTAGGTTACTGAATTGTAAAATAACTTTTGTAGGACAGGGAAATTTAGTTTATCTATGCAGTAACTGTTATGATTATTGTCTTAATGTAAGGATATATAATAATTCGGTTTTCTTTATAGATGAGAATAATTATATGAATGGTTTATTAAATGTCCTTGTACAAGAACATCAAAATATTGTTATTGGAAAAGGTGGTGCTTTTTCATATGGTATTAATATTATGACTGCTGATGGTCATTTGATTTATGATATTCAATCAGGGGATAGATTGAATGATAGCAAAAGTGTTTTTATCGGGGATCATGTATGGATTGGACAATTTGCCACAATTTTAAAGGGGACAATAATCGGTTCAGGAAGTGTTGTTGGGAGTAATTCTCTTGTGACAGGTAAAGAAATAGCGTCGAATACAATTTATGGTGGAATTCCCGCAAATGAAATAAAGAGAAATATTTTTTGGAAATCAGATTGTCCCAATTTATTTGATGAGAAAAAAACTGAGCAATATAAAAATTGTAATTTAGAGAACTATATCTACAAATGTCATAATAGTATTGATATTTATGAAATTGATTTTTTATTAAAAAATAATGTTTGTGACATATCTGAGAAAATTAGGTTCATTGAAAAATTAAAAAGGAATAAGGAGTATGGACGTTTGGCAAGGTAAAAAAGAAACAGCTATCATACACTCCTGGAAACTTGGTATGAAACAGGTAACATTAAAAATTTTTATATACATATATGCATTATGAATAGCTAACCGCCTTTATGATAAAATCCCTGGATAGGACTAGCTCTCCCATTGATTTTACCCCCCAAAACGGCTATACTATAAACGAGAAAACAAAAATCATCCATCTACCATGCACAAGGGGAGAGAATCCATGGCAAGAAAAGTCGGAATTGGCAAACAGGATTTTGAAAAAGTTCGTCTAAACAATAATTTTTATGTGGATAAAACGGATTTCATCAGGCAGTGGTGGGAAACGGATGATGACGTGACTTTGATTACAAGGCCAAGAAGGTTCGGAAAAACGTTAAATATGAGTATGCTGGAGAAATTTTTTTCCCTGGCGTATGCAGGCAGGGGGGAACTATTTGAGGGGCTTTCCATATGGCAGGCAAAATCTTCTGATGGGGAAACCATTCCAGATAATAAATACCAAAAGCTTCAGGGAACATGGCCTGTGATTGCCTTTAGCTTTGCAAAGATAAAGGAAACAGGCTTCCTCAATGCCAAAAAAAGAATTTGCCAGATTATCACTGATTTATACAATAAATTTGATTTTTTACTGAATAGTGGAAATTAAATGAAAAGGAAAAAGAATACTTCCGGAAGGTTTCATGGGATATGGAGGATTATATTGCGGCAGATTCTTTGAATGCCCTGTCAAATTTTCTGATGAAATATTATGGGAAAAGGGTAATTATTCTTCTGGATGAGTATGATACACCCATGCAGGAGGCCTATATAAATGGATATTGGGAAGAAATGGCTGCTTTTACCAGAAATTTGTTTAACGCAACATTTAAGGCCAATCCTTATATAGAACGTGCCCTTATGACAGGAATTACCAGGATTAGTAAAGAATCCATATTTTCTGATCTGAATAACCTCGAAGTAATCACAACAACTTCTAAAAAATATACAGACTGTTTTGGTTTTACAGAAAAGGAAGTGATGGCAGCTTTGGATGAATATCACCTTTCCCAATACAGACTGCAAATTAAAGAATGGTATGATGGCTTTTCTTTTGGGGGAAACCGGGAGATTTACAATCCTTGGTCCATAATTAATTTTTTGGACAAAAAAGAAGTGGGAAGCTATTGGGCTAATACCAGCTCCAATAGCCTTGCAGGGAAGCTGATAAGGGAAGGGAATCCCAATATTAAGAAGACTTTTGAGTTGCTGCTGCAGGGGGAAAGCATTCAAATGGAACTGGACGAACAGATTGTCTATGACCAATTAAATGGTGAGGAACAGGCTGTATGGAGTTTCCTGCTTGCCAGCGGCTACTTAAAAGTGAAAGGTTTTAAATCCCATATCACCGAATTTTTGCAGTGGAAGCAGGAGTATGAATTAGAGATGACTAACTTTGAAGTGACGATTATGTTCCGCAATATGGTACGGAAATGGTTTTCTGGTTCTGGCATGGGTTATAGTGATTTGGTCAACGCTTTGCTGCTTGGCGATTTAAAGGCTATGAACAATTATATGAACAGGGTGACATCAGAAGTGTTCAGTTATTTTGACACCGGAAACAGTTCTGGAAGAAAAAAGCCATCCAGGGATGGGGCGGAACGGTTCTACCATGGTTTTGTGTTGGGGCTGATAGTAGAGCTTGCCGATAGATATGTAATTACCTCAAACCGTGAAAGTGGATTTGGAAGATATGACATTATGCTAGAGCCCAGGAAACCATTTACAGACGATGCAATCATTATAGAGTTTAAAGTGCAGGAAAAAGAAGAAGCAGGGCTCTTTGATACTGTCCAGAAAGCGTTGCAGCAGATAGATGAGAAGTGTTATCAGTCAAACCTTACAGCAAAAGGAATCCCCCAGGAACGTATACGGAAATATGGTTTTGCTTTTTGTGGAAAACGGGTGCTTATCGGCAGCAAAATCAACGCTTAATATTCAACCTTCTGGAAATTTTCTTGACAGCAGCATTACTGGGAAGGAAGCCCAAGAGAGAGCCATACAATACAGTGATAGGCACAAAACCGGCAAAGAGGTAATTATGGCAGTTTGGCAATGTGGCGCCTGGAAAGAGTGGAAGGGCTATATCAGGCAGGAACAGAAGGAATGGAAAAAGAAATAATCAGTATTTGTTGATAAAAACACATATTTGAAGTATAATGGCTGGGTATGACTTGGAAAAAAGTATGTGTAGATGAGGAAAAGCCAGGAAAAAATATGTATAACAAAATCAACCCGGAAAACATTAATTTAAGTACAGAACTGCCGGTACAGGAACCGGAAAGGCAGTATTACTTTATTGCCAGGTGCCAAAAATGGGCAGAGGGTTTTGAAGAAAAAAACTGCCGCCGGCCCAGAGCCTGTGTGGTCAACATGGGCTGCCAGATGAACGCCCGAGATTCAGAAAAGCTGGCAGGAATTTTAGAGAGCGCGGGTTATATTTTGACAGAAGGGGAGGAAGAGGCCGATTTTGTCATTTACAACACCTGTACTGTCAGGGATAACGCCAACCAAAAGGTTTATGGGCGGCTTGGCCATTTAAACAGCCTGAAAAAAAGGAATCCATCCCTGAAGGTGGCGCTGTGCGGCTGTATGATGCAGGAGCCTTCTGCCCTTGAGAAAATAAGGAAAAGCTATTCCTTCGTGGATTTGATTTTCGGAACCCATAATATTTATAAGTTTGGCGAGCTCTTATATGGTATGCTGGAAGCGGAGGGGATGGTGGTAGACATCTGGCAGGATACAGACCAGATTGTGGAGAATTTACCCGTAGAGCGCAAGTATCCCTTTAAATCCGGCATTAACATTATGTTTGGCTGCAACAATTTTTGCAGCTATTGTATTGTCCCCTATGTGAGGGGGCGGGAGAGAAGCCGGAAGCCGGAGGATATCCTTTCCGAAATTAAGGCACTTGTGGCGGAAGGTGTCATAGAGGTCATGCTCCTGGGGCAGAATGTAAATTCTTACGGGAAAAATCTGGAAAACCCCATTTCTTTTGCCCAGCTCCTTGGGGAAATTGAGAAAATAGAGGGGCTCCAGAGAATCCGTTTTATGACTTCCCATCCCAAGGATTTATCCGACGGGCTGATACAGGTGATGAAAGAGTCCAAAAAAATTTGCAGGCATCTCCATCTGCCCCTGCAGTCCGGCTCTACCCGGATCTTAAGTGCCATGAACAGGCGCTATACCAAGGAGCAGTATCTGGCCTTGGTGGAAAAGATCAGAAGGGAGATCCCGGATATTGCTATCACAACTGATATTATTGTGGGATTTCCCGGGGAGCAGCCGGAGGATGTGGATGAGACTATTGACGTAGTGCGAAAAGCAAAATATGACAATGCGTTCACTTTTATTTATTCCAAACGTACAGGCACGCCAGCAGCCGCTATGGAAAACCAGACGCCGGAGGAAACGGTAAAGGAGGGATTCGGACGGCTTTTAAAGGTAGTCCAGGAAACAGCCAGGGAACAGATAAGCCGCCTGGAGGGGCAGACGCTGGAGGCGCTGGTGGAAGAAGTAAACCAGCAGGACGGTTCTTTGCTAACGGGACGGCTCTCCAACAATACCATTGTACATTTTCAAGGGGACCAAAGCCTTATCGGACAGATTGTGCCTGTCTGTTTAAAGGAATGCCATGGTTTTTATTATCTTGGGGAAATTGCCAGGGAATAAAGAAGCAATAAAAATCTTATGAGGAAGAAAAAATGAAAAGTAAGTTAAAGCCAAAGCTGTTTTCCGTGATGAAAAACTATACAGGGGAGCAGCTTGTAAAAGATGTGGTTGCAGGGGTGATTGTGGCGATTATTGCCCTGCCTCTTTCCATTGCCCTGGCCCTTGCATCTGGTGTAAGCCCGGAAAGAGGGCTCTATACCGCTATTGTGGCAGGGTTTGTGATTGCGTTCCTGGGAGGAAGCCGGGTACAGATTTCCGGCCCTACGGCAG
>CAJTVD010000002.1:0-39670 GCA_910579495.1 uncultured Lachnospiraceae bacterium | reverse complement strand
CCGCCAGCGGCTTAGAAGGGCTGGCAGTGGCTACCATTATGGCGGGAATTTTGCTGATGCTTATGGGGCTTTTCAGGCTTGGTAGCCTGATACGTTTTATTCCCTATACCATCACCACAGGGTTTACCGCAGGCATTGCGGTGACCATTGCCATTGGCCAGGTGAAAGATTTTCTGGGGCTGACCTATCCGGTAGGGGTAAGCCCGGTGGAAACCATGGAAAAGGCAGAAGCCATTCTTGCCCACATAGGGACGGCCAACGGAAAGGCAGTGGCGGTGGGCTGTGCCTGCCTTGGAGTGCTGGTCCTGTGGCCTTTGCTTGCCAACCGGATTCCCGGAGGGGCGGGGAAGTTTCTGGGGGCTGTCCCCGCTTCCCTGCTGGCGGTAATTGTGGGGATTTTCATGGTGAAGGGCCTTAAAATGGAGGTAAATACGATAGGGACTTTGTATGAAATTTCCAATAAGCCACCCATGTTTTCCCTTCCCCATGTGAATTTTGCCCTGATCCGGTCCCAGTTTGGGAATGCCCTGACCATCGCCATACTGGCGGCAGTGGAATCCCTTTTATCCTGTGTGGTTTCGGACAGTATGATCAACTCCCGCCACAATTCTAATATGGAGCTTGTGGCCCAGGGAGCGGGGAATATCTGTTCCGCCCTTTTTGGCGGTATTCCCGCAACGGGAGCCATTGCCAGAACGGCGGCGAATGTGAAAAATGGCGGCAGGACTCCCATATCCGGTATGGTACATGCCCTGGTGCTGCTGTTGGTGCTGGTGATTTTTATGCCTTATGCGGCGCTGATCCCCATGCCTGCCATTGCGGCAATTTTGTTTATGGTGGCTTATAATATGTGCGGCTGGCGGGAGTTTGTTTATCTGGTGAAAACTTCCCCCAAAAGCGATATTGCTGTGCTGGCGGTTACCTTTGGCCTGACGGTGGTTTTTGACCTGGTGGTGGCTATTGAAGTGGGGATTGTGCTGGCAGCAATTTTGTTTATGAAGCGCATGAGTGATGTGACCCAGGTAGAGGGCTGGCGGTACAAAGAGGATGACCCGGATTCCATTGAGCTGAAAGAGGTTCCTGAAAATACATTGGTCTATGAAATCAGCGGCCCCATGTTTTTTGCTGCTGCGGATAAACTGCTGCGGATCAAGTTTATGGAAAACACCAACTGCCTGATTATCCGCATGAGAAGCGTCAGCGCAATTGACGCTACGGCAATGCATAACCTGGAGCAGCTTTTACATACTTGTGAAAGGAAAAACGTGCGCCTGATTTTATCCCATGTGAACGAACAGCCTATGAAGGTGATGCAGAAAGCCGGCTTTTATAAGGCAGTGGGCGGGGACAATTTCTGCGCACATATTGACGATGCCCTGGTACGGGCAAAACATCTTAACAAATGATCCTGCCAGGGAGGGCGCAATTGGGAAGCTTTCGCAGCTTCCTTTGGCGCTTTCTGGCAGAGGAAAACGGACGGTGAAAAAATGGCGGAATTAACACCAATGATGCGGCAGTACCTGGAGACAAAAAAGGAGCATCCTGACTGTATTTTGTTTTACAGGCTGGGAGACTTTTATGAAATGTTTTTTGAGGATGCCCTGACAGCATCCAGGGAACTGGAAATCACCCTTACAGGAAAAAACTGTGGCTTAGAGGAACGGGCGCCTATGTGCGGCGTTCCTTATCATGCTTTGGACGGATATTTAAACAAGCTGGTTTCCAAGGGCTATAAGGTGGCAATCTGTGAGCAGGTGGAAGACCCCAAACAGGCCAAGGGGCTGGTTAAGCGGGACATCACAAGGATTGTTACCCCGGGCACTAACTTAAATGTCCAGGGAATGGATGAGGGGCGCAACAATTTTATTATGAGCGTGGCTTATTTTCAGGGAAAATCCGGCGTTTCTATTGCAGATGTGACTACCGGCGATTATTATCTCACAGAGGTGGACGAAAACAAAAAGCTCCTGGACGAAATCAATAAGTACAGCCCCAGAGAAATCATCTGTAATGATGCCTTTTTGGTAAGCGGCATTGACATAGAAGATTTAAAAGGACGGCTGCACATTGCCATATATCCCCAGGAGCCCCATTATTTTGATGAGGAAAGCTGCCGGAAGGGGCTGCTGAAGCATTTCCGTGTGGCTTCCCTGAAAGGCATGGGGATAGAAGATTTTCCTGCTGGGCTGATTGCTGCTGGGAGCCTGATGCTGTACCTGACAGAGACCCAGAAAACTTCTCTTGCCCATTTGACCCATCTATATCCCTATATTACCAACAGATATATGCTCCTTGACAGTTCCACCAGGCGGAACCTGGAGCTTACGGAGACTTTGCGGGAGAAGCAAAAAAGGGGCTCCCTTCTGTGGGTGCTGGATAAGACCAGGACAGCTATGGGAGCCAGGACCCTGCGGCAGTTTATTGAGCAGCCCCTGATTGACAGGGAACAGATTGAAGCACGCCTTGACAGTATCCAGGCTTTGTCCGGGCAGGCAATGGCCAGGGATGAAATCCGGGAATACTTAAATCCGGTGTACGACCTGGAACGGCTTCTGGGGAAGGTCAGCTATAAGACTGCCAATCCAAGGGATCTGATTGCGTTTAGAAATTCCCTTCAGATGATGCCCCATATCAAAACCATCTTAAAGGATTTCCAAGAGCCTTTGCTGGTGGGAATCTTTGAAGAAATGGACGACCTAACGGATATTTGTACGCTGATTGCCAATGCCATTGGGGATGAGCCGCCCATTGCCATCCGGGAAGGGGGCATTATCAGGGAAGGGTTCGATGAAACCATAGACAACCTGCGCCATGCCAAAACAGAGGGAAAGGACTGGCTGGCAAAGCTGGAAGAAGAAGACAGGGAGCGCACAGGGATTAAGAACCTGAAGATCCGTTACAACAAGGTTTTCGGCTATTATTATGAAGTGACCAATTCCTACAAGAACCTTGTGCCGGAGGATTATGTGCGTAAACAGACCCTTGCCAACGCGGAGCGGTATACCAATGCCCGTCTGAAGGAGCTGGAGGATACCATTTTAAACGCGGAGGATAAGCTGTTTAATTTAGAGTATGAAATGTTCTGCCAGATCAGGGATGCCATTGCAGGGGAAATGGAGCGTATCCAGAAAACTGCAAAGGCTGTGGCGAAACTGGATGTTTTGTGTTCCCTGTCCCTGGTGGCGGAACGGAACAATTTCGTCCGCCCTGCCATTAATGAAAAGGGAATCATTAACATCAAGGGCGGCAGGCATCCGGTGGTGGAGCAGATGATAAGCGGTGATATGTTTATTTCCAATGACACTTATCTGGATAACAATAAACATTGTATTTCTGTGATCACAGGCCCCAATATGGCGGGAAAATCTACCTATATGCGCCAGGTGGCGCTGATTGTGCTGCTGGCCCAGATTGGCTCTTTTGTGCCTGCAGACAAAGCAAATATCGGTATGGTGGACCGGATTTTTACCAGGGTGGGGGCTTCCGACGACCTGGCAAGCGGGCAGAGCACTTTTATGGTGGAAATGAACGAGGTGGCCAATATCCTGCGCAATGCCACCCCGAAGAGTTTGCTGGTCCTGGATGAGATCGGCAGGGGGACATCCACCTTTGACGGGCTGAGCATTGCCTGGGCGGTGATTGAGCATATCAGTAACAAAAAGCTTTTGGGAGCCAAGACTCTTTTTGCCACCCATTACCATGAACTCACAGAGCTGGAAGGGAAAATGGGCAATGTGAACAATTATTGTATCGCTGTGAAGGAAAAAGGGGATGATATTGTATTCCTGCGGAAGATTATTAAGGGCGGCGCAGATAAAAGCTATGGCATACAGGTTGCCAAACTGGCTGGCGTGCCGGACATGGTAATCGACCGGGCAAAGGAAATTGTGGCCCAGCTTTGCGACAATGATATTCTGGAAAAAGTGCAGAGCATTGCGGTGGAGCAAAAGGAGGGCAGGCATAAGCCTGTGAAGTATGACGAAGTGGATTTAAGCCAGATGTCCCTCTTTGACACTGTACGGGATGAGGATATCATCAGGGAGCTAAGGGAGATTGATGTCCAGAACCTGACACCCCTGGATGCCCTGAACACTCTGTACCAACTGCAGAATAAACTGAAAAACAGATGGCACCAAGAAGGCGGGGCGGCGCAGGGCTGGCCGGGCGTGTGAAAAAATGTTTACCAAAACGGCATGAAGCTCCCACAGCAGGCTCCCTTAGGGCAGAAAGGAAGGTAGTATGCCAGTAATCAATTTACTCAGCCAAAGTACCATAGACCAGATTGCGGCGGGGGAGGTGGTGGAACGCCCCCTTAGCGTGGTAAAGGAACTGACAGAAAATGCCATTGACGCCGGGGCAGGCGCTGTCACGGTGGAGATTAAGGAGGGCGGCATATCCCTGATCCGGGTAACCGACAATGGATGCGGCATCGAAAAGGAGCAGGTAAAGAGGGCTTTCCTGCGGCATGCTACCAGCAAGATTTCCTCCATAGAGGATCTGGATGATATCAAGAGCCTAGGCTTCCGTGGGGAAGCCCTTTCCAGCATCGCCGCCGTGGCCCAGGTGGAGGTGATAACCAAGACAGAAAAAGAGCTTACCGGTATCCGCTACTGCATTGCAGGCGGGCAGGAAGAAGAGCCGGAAGAAATCGGCGCGCCTGGTGGGACGACCTTTCTGGTACGCAATCTTTTTTTCAATACCCCTGTACGGAAAAAATTTTTAAAGCAGCCCCAGACTGAGGGCGGCTATGTGGCAGATATGATGGAGCATCTGGCAATGTCCCGCCCGGATATTTCCATTAAATTTATTCAAAACGGACAGATAAAATTCCATACTTCCGGAAACGGTAATCTGAAAGAAGTCATCTACCGTATTTATGGAAAGGATATTACGGAAGCTCTGGCGGAATTTGAAATGCAGGGGGATGGGTTTTGGGTGAAGGGCTTTCTTGGGAAACCGGAAATCAACCGTGCCAACCGGAATTTTGAAACCTGCTTTGTAAACGGGCGTTATGTGAAAAACGAAATTCTCACCAAAGCCATGGAGGAAGGCTACCGCGCTTATCTGATGCAGCATAAATTTCCTTTTTTTGTGCTACATTTTACCATGGAGCCTGGAATGCTGGATGTGAACGTACACCCGGCCAAAATGGAAATCAGGCTGATGAAAGGAAAGGAACTTTACGGCCAGGTGTCCCAGGCGGTAAAGGACAGGCTTCACGAAATTGAACTGATTCCCCAGGTAAGCCTTGTGGAAGAAGAGAGGGAAAAAGCCCCTGTGATTACAAAAGCGCCAGAGCCTTTTGAATACCGGCGGGCAGCAATGGTACAGGAGGAAAGCCCGGAATATAAAACAGCAGCGGCCTTTAAGGAGCTTCCCAGGGAACCAAAGGTCTCTGATTTCATTCAGAAAATAGCAGGAAACCGGATCCTTGGCACACAAACCGGTGACAGCGATAAAGATAATGAAGGAATTCATGGAAATATCATTAAATCCAATGAGCATATTTTGGTGGAAAGGCCTTCCCAGCTCCAATTATTTGAAGATAAATTCCTCACCAGGGAGGCAAAGGAAGAGTACCGGATCATGGGGCAGATTTTTGATACTTACTGGCTGATTGCTTTCCAGGACAAGCTTTTTATTGTGGACCAGCACGCCGCCCATGAAAAGGTTAAGTATGAGCGTTTCGTAAAAGCCCTTGCACAGAAGGCTGTCACATCCCAGATGCTTAATCCCCCCACAATCATTACCCTTACCGGGCGGGAGGAGGAAGTTTTCCGGGAATATGAAAGCTTCTTCCGGGAAATGGGCTTTGAAACGGAGGACTTTGGGGGCGGGTCCATTGCCTTCCGCAGTATGCCCACAGACTTGTATGGATGCAATGAAAAAGAGCTTTTTATGAATATACTGGATGATCTTGCCCAGGTGCCTGTAAAGGGAATGCCGGAAGTGGTATTGCAGAAACTGGCCTCTATGGCCTGTAAGGCAGCCGTTAAAGGGAACCACAAAATGGAATATCCGGAAATGGAAGCGCTGATAGATGAGCTTTTAACCCTGGAAAATCCTTACCACTGTCCCCACGGGCGGCCAACCATCATATCTATGAGCAAGTACGAGATTGAAAAGAAGTTTAAGCGGATAGTATAAAGGCCTGGCAAAAGGAGAGGGATATGGCGCAGAAACAGAAATTGATCATATTGACAGGCCCCACTGCTGTGGGGAAAACGGCGTTATCCATTCAGCTTGCCAAAAGAATTGGCGGGGAGATTGTTTCTGCCGATTCCATGCAGGTATATAAATATATGGATATTGGCTCTGCCAAAATCACCAAAGAAGAAATGGAAGGGGTTCCCCACCATCTGATTGATGTGTTAGAGCCTTCGGAAGAATTTCATGTGTTCCGCTTCCAGGAGATGGCCAAGGAAGCCATAGAGGGGATTTATGGAAGAGGGCATATACCCATTTTGGCAGGAGGGACAGGGTTTTATATTCAGGCTGTTTTATATGATATTGATTTTTCGGAGGAGAAAAACCAGACGGCTGTGCGCAGGGAGCTGGAGGGACAGGCCAGGGAGAAGGGCAATCTTTACCTGCATAACTGTTTAAGGGAAGTGGACCCGGTTTCTGCGGAGCTGATACATCCCAATAATACCAAACGCCTGGTCCGTGCGCTGGAATTTTACCAGCTTAACGGCGGGCCTATTTCAGAGCATAACAGGAGGGAACGGGAAAAAGAGCCCTTTTATGACAGCAGGTACTTTGTATTAAATGATGAAAGGCAGAAACTCTACCAGCGTATTGACAGGCGGGTAGATGAGATGCTGGCGGCAGGGCTGGTGGGGGAAGTGGCCCGGCTGCGGGAAATGGGCTTTGATAAAACCATGGCTTCCATGCAGGGCCTGGGGTATAAGGAAATGCTTTCCTATCTGGAAGGAGAGTGTACCTTAGAGGAGGCGGTGTACCTGATTAAGAGGGACACCCGGCATTTTGCCAAAAGACAGCTTACCTGGTTCCGGAGGGAGAGGAACGTGGCCTGGATCAATAAGGGGGAGTTCGGGTATGATGGGGAGAAAATGCTGGAATTTATGATGGGGATGATTTGAAGATAAAGGGATGGTGGGAGGCGCCATCTAAGGTCATTTATTTCAAGGTTGAAAGGAAAGGGTAACATGAGTACAAATACAGAAAATCCTTCAATAGAGGCCATGTATGCCTCTATGGGCATCAGCCCGGAGGTTTTTGCATATGGTGAGAGGGTATGGAATTCCCTGAAAGAACGTTTTGAGGAAATCGATGCACTCTCCGAATATAACCAAATGAAAGTTATCAACGCCATGCAAAAGAACAGGGTAAGCGAAGCCTGCCTGCACGGCACTACCGGGTATGGCTACAATGACCTGGGCAGGGAAACCCTGGAAAAGGTATATGCGGATATTTTTCATACGGAAGATGCCCTGGTGCGTCCCCAGATTACCTGCGGCACCCATGCCCTGGCGCTGGCGCTGATGAGTAACCTGCGCCCTGGGGACGAACTGCTCTCCCCAGTGGGGAAACCTTATGATACCTTGGAAGAGGTGATTGGCATCCGTCCTTCCGTGGGCTCCCTTAGGGAGTACGGCATCAGCTACCGGCAGGTGGATCTTCTGCCCGGGGGAGGCTTTGACTATGAAGGGATCCGGAGGGCTGTCAATGAGAAGACCAAACTGGCAACGATTCAGCGTTCCAAGGGCTACCAAACGCGACCGACTCTCTCAGTCAATGAAATCGGCCAACTGATTTCATTTATCAAAAGCCTTAAACCGGATGTCATCTGTATGGTGGACAACTGTTATGGGGAATTTACGGAAAGGCGGGAGCCGTCCGATGTGGGGGCGGACCTGGTGGCAGGCTCGCTGATCAAGAATCCGGGAGGCGGCCTGGCGCCTATTGGAGGGTATCTGGCGGGAAAAAGGGAATGTATTGAAAACGCCGCTTTCCGGCTGACCTCCCCTGGCCTTGGCAGGGAAGTGGGGGCCACCTTGCAGGCTCTCGGGGCTTTTTACCAGGGGCTGTTCCTGGCCCCTTCGGTTACGGCAAATGCCCTGAAAGCAGCCATCTTTGCGGCAAACCTTTACGAGGGGCTGGGTTTTCCTGTGATTCCTGACGGGAAGGAGCCCAGGCATGACATTATCCAGGCGGTGACCTTTGGGAAGCCTGAGGGGGTGGTTGCTTTCTGCGAGGGCATCCAGCAGGCGGCACCGGTGGACGGCTATGTGACGCCGGAGCCCTGGGATATGCCCGGGTATGATGCCCCGGTGATCATGGCGGCAGGGGCTTTTGTGTCCGGCTCATCCATTGAATTATCCGCGGACGGCCCAATAAAGCCGCCTTATGTGGTGTATTTCCAGGGAGGGCTTACCTGGCAGCACGGGAAACTGGGAATTATGAAAACCTTACAGAAATTAGTGGAAAAAGAAATTATCCTGAAAGATTTTGGCAGACGAAACTTATAAAAATTACATGAAATTAGTATACATAAATTTCCAACTGTGTTAATATTATGTTGGTTATGGTTTGTGGGCGGGCAGGTCTGCGCCGTCCGGATAGCAAAAGAATTACCGGAGGTACGAAATGCGTAAAAACAACTGGGCCTGTTTCCTGCTTATTTTAGCCGGCATCGTTATTGGCGGCTTTATTGGGAATCTTTTTCCCAGCACATGGCTGAATTATGGACAGACTTTCGGGCTTTCCGCACCCATTGTTTTTGACATCGGCATTATGTGCATTACCTTTGGGCTTACGATCAAAATTACCGTTGCCAGCATTATCGGCATTGCCATTGCCCTGATCATATACCGTTTTATTTAACATAAGGACGGCCCATAAAGGGCGTCGCCCGCTGCTTTCTTTTTCACATTCCAAATGAGAGAAGGGATTGGAAAGGAAAAAATGACTAAAGAAACCACACAAAATTCTGAACTGCCTTACGAAAAATTTTTGCGGCTTGGGCCCGGCGCACTTACGGAGGCGGAGCTGCTTGCCATTATTTTAAGGACAGGGGCTAAAAACTGCCCGGCGCTTACCCTGGCCCAGAAGGTCTTATCCCTTGCAGGGGGCAAGGGGCAGGGGCTTAACAGCATTCACCACTTATCCCTGGAGGAATTAATGGGGCTTCCAGGGATCGGGGAAGTAAAGGCGGTGAAGGTCAAATGCCTTGGGGAACTGGCAATGCGTATGGCAAGGGAGCGGGCAGCGGCGAGGCTGTGTTTTAATAACCCTGCCACTGTGGCGGAGTATTACATGGAAAATCTCCGTCATCAGGAAAAAGAAATGATATTGCTGTTATTATTGGATAATAAATTGAACTTAATCGAAGAATATATGATATCTGTTGGGACAGTGAGGGCTTCCCTGCTATCCTCCCGGGAAGTTTTTATAGAGGCGCTTAAGTGCAGGGCAAGTTTCCTGATGCTTCTGCATAACCATCCCAGCGGTGACCCAGCACCAAGCAAACAGGATATTCTTATCACCCAAAAGATAAAAGAAGCGGGAGAACTGATGGATATTCCCCTGATGGACCACATTGTGATAGGGGACGGGCGATACATCAGTTTCAAAGAAAAAGCTTTATTATAGAAAGGAGTATTGATCTTGTCTAACAATGCATTTGGTATCGACCTTGGAACCAGCAACATAAAAATTTATAACCGTTCAGAGGACGCCATCCTGGTTGAAAAAAATATGATTGCCATCGAAAATAAGAACACCTTATTTGCTTATGGTGATTCCGCTTTTGAAATGTATGAGAAAGCACCTGGGAATATTCATATTTCCTATCCTTTGTCTAATGGCGTGATTGCGGATATTAAAAATATGGAACAGCTCATCAAATATTTTATCAGCGATATGAGTAAAAGCAACATAAAGCCCGGGGATTACTTTGTAGCAGTTCCCACGGACGTAACGGAAGTGGAAAAGCGGGCTTTTTACGACCTGATTAAAGATGCCGGGGTAAAGGCGAGAAGGGTCATGGTAGTGGAAAAGGCGGTGGCGGACGGGCTGGGGCTGGATATTGATGTAAAAAACGCCCAGGGAGTCCTGATTGTCAACGTGGGGTTTGATACCACGGAAATTTCCATCCTTTCCCTGGGAGGCATTGTGTTAAGCCGCCTGATCAAGGTAGGCGGGCAGAAATTTGACGATGCCATCCGGGGGGCGGTGAGACGGGAATTCAGCCTGATCATTGGCGGCAAGACAGCGGAAAATGTAAAGATGTCCCTGAAAGACCTGGAAAAGGCAGGGAAGGGTGCAGTGGTTTACGGGAGGGATATTGTTACCGGGCTTCCGGTGGAGAGGGAGCTTCCCACCAAGCTGATTGACGATTCCCTGATAGAGCTGTTCCACACCATTATTGACAATATCAAGGTGATCCTTGAACGCACGCCGCCAGAGCTTGCGGCGGATATTTACCGCCACGGCATCTACCTTACAGGGGGCGCATCCCAGGTGAACCACCTGACGGAGCTGATACAAAGGGAAACGGGCCTTAATGTAAATGTGTCTGAAAATCCGGTGACCAGTGTGGCCATAGGGCTTTCAAAGATCATTAAGGACGAAAATTACAAATCGGTCGCTTATGCAATTGAAGGAATGGGCAGATGAGTCCGGTTGTGAAGAAAAAAGGAGAGAAGTTTACGCTGCCCGGTAAATATCTCCTTTTTATTTTAACACTTATCTGTACAGGACTAATCGTTGTTACGTTCAATACAAACTTTTTGAGCGCCCCGGTAAGCGCTGTGGGCGGCTCCCTGATCATTCCTTTGCAAAACGGGGTGAGCAAGGCGGGAAGCTGGCTTTCTTCCCGCTCTGAGGAACTGGTGCAGATCCGTTCCCTGCTGCAGGAAAACGCCCGGCTCCAGGATGAGATAGACCGGCTTACCATGGAAAATATCAGCCTCCAGCAGGACCGGTATGAGCTTACCAATCTGCGGGAACTGTATGGGCTGGATGCCCAGTACGATGAGTATGATAAAATCGGGGCAAGGATCATTGCCATGGATTCCGGCAACTGGTTCCATTCTTTCGTTATCAATAAAGGCTATGAAGACGGCCTTATGATTGATATGAATGTGATGGCGGGCAGCGGCCTGGTGGGGCGTATTGTGGATGTAGGGCCTAACTGGTCAAAGGTAATGGCGATCATTGACGACAATTCCAATACCAGCGGAATGGTGCTTTCCACCTCCGACCGCCTGATTGTAAGCGGCGACCTGGAACTCTATGCTGACGGCGTGATACGGTTTGAGAAGCTGATTGACAGTGCGGACCGGGTGGTGGAAGGAGATAAGATCGTAACCTCCAATGTAAGTGACAAATACCTGCCGGGTATTTTGATCGGCTATATTTCCAGTATCGACGTGGACTCCAACAACCTGACAAAATCCGGGCTGATTACGCCAGCCGTTGATTTTGAGCATTTAGAGGAAGTCCTGGTGGTAATGCAGCTAAAACAGTCTGTTGGCCCGTAAACCTGCGGGAGAGCCATGAAAGGGATATTCTTGTGAAGCGATTTATTATGACCCTGTTACTGATCATAGTGTGCTTTTTGTTCCAGACCACAGTATTTCAGGGACTTGACTTTGGCGGAATCGTACCAAACTTAATGATCATACTGACAGCTTCCTTCGGTTTTATGAGGGGGGACAAAACAGGGCTTGCTATTGGCTTTTTCTGTGGCCTTATTATAGATATTTTTTTCGGGAATGTGCTGGGGCTAAACGCCATGATCTATATGTACATAGGATACGCAAACGGGAAATTCAACCGGATTTTTTATCCAGAGGATATTAAACTTCCCATTGGGCTTATTCTTGTGAGTGATCTGGCATATGGCTTTTTGTATTATATCACCCTGTTTTTGATGAGAGGACGTTTCCACATCGGTTATTATTTTATTCACATTATCTTTCCGGAAACTGTTTATACCATACTGATTACTTTGTTTTTATATCCTCTGGTTTTGCGGGTAAACAAGGCACTGGAGGAATCTGAAAGAAGGAGCGCCAGGAAGTTTGTTTGAGGAACTGAAAGAAAATTTTATCAATATGATAACCTCCAGGGTATTTGTCCTGATTCTGGTACTGGCAGCCATTGGCGGTGTGATGGTAAACCGGATTTTTGACCTTCAGATTGTGCACGGAGAGGAATATCTGGATAATTTCCGGATGAAAATCATGAAAGAACGCACGATCAAGGGAAGCCGGGGATGCATTTATGACAGGAACGGCAATCTGCTGGCTTACAATGAGCTTGCCCATTCCGTCACCATTGAGGATGTATACGAAAGCGGAAGATTTAAGAATTTAAATTTAAATACCACCATTTACAAGCTGATACAGATGATTGAGGGCAATGGGGATAACATTGTAAGCGATTTTAAGATTATCCTGGATAAAAACAACCGTTATTCCTTTACCGTGGAGGGAACACAGCTTTACCGTTTCCTGGCGGATGTTTACGGGCATCTTACCATAGACGAACTGGAGGAAAGGGAACGTACCGCCACGGCGGCGGAGGTGGTGGATTACCTCTGTGGGTGGAACCGCTTCCGGATTGGCGAATACACAGAGGAGGATGATAAGACCACCTTTATACCCGGAAACGGATACACCAAGGGGGAAGTACTGAAAATCCTTACCATACGCTATGACATGAACAATAACAGTTTCCAGAAATATATTGCCACCACCGTGGCCACTGATGTCAGTGAGGCCACGGTTGCAGTGGTAATGGAAAACAGCCAGGAGCTGGAAGGGGTATCCATTGTGGAGGATACTGTACGGAAATATGTTGACAGCGTATATTTTTCCCATATACTGGGATACACCGGAAAAATTTCCCAGGAGGAGCTCACAGCCCTGGTGGAAGAAAATGGGGAGGAGTCTTATGACTCCAACGATACGGTAGGGAAGCTGGGCATTGAAAAGTCCATGGAATCCCAGCTTCAGGGAACCAAAGGCAGCGAAACCATTTTTGTAAACCATGTGGGAAAGGTGACGGATACCACAGACTATGTGGAACCAGTGGCGGGGAACAACGTTTATCTCACCATTGACAGGGATCTGCAGATAGCGGTCTACAGGATCCTGGAGGAAAAGCTTGCCAGCATCCTTTACACAAATATTATTAATGCCAGGGAGTTTAACACAGCAGATGTAAGCAGCAGTAATATTAAAATTCCTATATATGATGTATATTATGCGCTGATCAACAATAATGTAATTGATACAGAGCATTTTAAAGAGGGGGATGCCGGGGAAAATGAAAAGGCGGTGTATACAGCCTTTGTGGACAGGAAAGCTTATGTCTGTGAAACCCTGCGGCGGGAATTGGAGGAACTTCTGACCCCTTATGAAAAACTGGATATGGAATACCAGGTGTACGAAAGCCATATAGCGGAAATGTTATATGGCAATGGCATTATTGACAGAAGCAGGGTGGATACTGCCGATGAAACCTATATTGCCTGGACAACCCAGGAGGTTATCAGCTTAAATGAGTACCTGAATTATTGTATTGCCATGAACTGGATTGACGTTACAAGGTTAAACCTGGCAAGCCAGTATTCTGATTCCAGTGAAATTTACAGCCAGATAGTGGATTATATTTTTGGCCAGTTGGAAGAAGACCTGGATTTTACCAAAAGCATCTATCGGTTTATGATAAAGAAGGATATTATTTCCGGCATGCAGATTTGCCGTATTCTTCTGGAGCAGGATTTGGTGGAGATTTCTGCGGAGGAACAGGCGGTATTGGAGAGAGGGGGCATATCGGCCTATGCATTTATGATGGAGCGGATCAAAAACCTGGATATTACCCCGGCCCAGCTTGCCCTTGACCCCCATTCCGCCTCCGCCGTGATCACCGATGTGAATACCGGCGATGTGCTGGCACTGGTGACTTATCCGGGCTATGATAACAATAAGATGGCCAACGGGGTAAATGCCCAGTATTATGCCCGGCTGTTAAATGACCTGTCAAGGCCCCTGAACAATTATGCCACTGCCCAGCTTACCGCACCCGGGTCCACTTACAAAATGGTGTCCGCCACTGCAGGGCTGATGGAGGGATATATCAATCTTTATACAACATATAACTGTGCAGGGCCTTTTGATAAAATTGAACCGCCGCCTACCTGCTGGATTTATCCCAGGGGCAGGCATGGCTCTTTAAATGTATCCAGCGCCATCAGGCATTCCTGCAATGTATTTTTCTATGAAATGGGATACCGGATGGGGATGGTGGGAGATACTTATTCACCGATAGCAGGCCTTAAGGTCCTGGATACCTATGCAGGCCTTTATGGCCTTACGGATACCTCCGGCGTTGAGATTGAAGAATCCATGCCCCAGACAGCCACGGGAGATGCGGTGCGTGCGTCCATCGGGCAGGATAATAACAGTTTTTCAACGGTGGGGCTTGCCAGGTATGTGACCACAGTAGCCAACAGCGGCACTTGCTATGACCTGACTTTGGTGGATAAAATAACAGACCACAGAGGCCAGTTGCTTCAGGATAATCAGGCGAAAGTGAGGAATATCATTGAAATGGATTCCGCAAACTGGGACGCCATCCATCTGGGGATGCGCCAGATGGTGGAAAACAATACCTATTTAAAAGACCTGCCCATTGGTGTGGCGGGAAAAACGGGTACGGCGGAAGAAAACAAAAATCGTGCCAACCATGCTCTTTTTGTATGCTACGCCCCTTATGACCAGCCGGAAATTGCCATTGCCACAAGAATCGCCTTTGGTTATTCCTCCAGCTACGCTGCACGCACCACAAAGGAAATCATACAGTACTATTTTGGCCTGGTGGATGAAGAGGACCTGTTAAACGGCATTGCAGAGCAGATGGCCGGCAGCACAGCCATTGCGGATTAACCAGGATAAAGGAGTTGTGAGTTGTGAGTAATTCAGTGATCATTAAAAGCTTTCCAAGCGGCATTGTGCTGCATCTGGATAAGGAAATTCCTTTTGAAGAGCTGCTTATGGACATTGGGGACAAGTTCCGGGAGTCCAGCGGGTTTTTTAAGGATGCCAAAATGGCCCTTTCCATTAAGGGCAGGGACCTTACGGACCAGGAGGAAGCACAGGTTTTAAACACCATCACCACCAATTCCAGGCTGCGGATTATCTGCCTGGTAGGGGAAGAGGGGGAGACCAACCAGGGCTTTGTAAAAGCATTACAGCAGACGGATTTATCCAGCGAACACGCTTTAAACAACGAAGGGCATTTTTACCGGGGGACACTGAAAAACGGGCAGGTACTTGAGACAGAGTCCAGCATTGTGATCCTGGGGGATGTCTATCCCGGCTCTGCCATTATTTCTGCCAGGGATATTGTAATCCTGGGTGGCTTATACGGAGAGGCATACGCAGGGGGGAACGGAGGAAAAGGACATTATGTAGCGGCGCTTGAAATGTCACCTGAAAGAATAAAGGTTGGTGATTTCAAATATAAACCCAAGGATAAATCAAAATGGCCCATAAAGCCGAAGATACAGCCGAAAATGGCATACGTAAGGGATGAGAAGATAGTAATTGAGCCTCTCACAAAAGATTTACTGAGTGATTTGCCCATTTAAAAGGAATTCTCAGGGGACGAAAATTAATTCATTAAGGAATAGCCGCCTGTGCGGCGAAACGGAGGTATGTATGAGTGAAGTAATTGTCGTCACATCAGGGAAAGGCGGTGTGGGTAAGACCACCACATCCGCAAACGTAGGAACAGGTCTGGCCGCAATGGGTAAACGGGTGGTGCTGATTGATACAGATATCGGGCTTCGGAATCTGGACGTTGTCATGGGCCTGGAAAACAGGATCGTATACAATCTTGTGGATGTTGTGGAAGGAAAGTGCAGGATCAAACAGGCGCTGATCAAGGACAAGCGCCATCCCAGCCTGTATCTGATGCCTTCCGCCCAGACAAAGGATAAAACGGCTGTCAGCCCGGAGCAGATGGTAAGGATGATCAACCAGTTAAGGGAGCAGTTTGAGTACATTATCTTAGATTGCCCCGCGGGTATTGAGCAGGGCTTTAAAAATGCCATTGCCGGGGCTGACAGGGCCCTTGTGGTGACCACACCGGAAGTATCCGCCATCAGGGACGCAGACCGTATTATCGGGCTTTTAGAGGCCAGCGATTTCAGCAAAATTGACCTGATCATCAACCGTCTGCGGTATGATATGGTAAAGCGGGGAGATATGATGAGCGCCGCAGATGTAGTGGATATTCTGGCCATTGGCCTCATCGGCATTGTGCCGGATGATGAAAATGTGGTCATTGCCACCAATCAGGGTGAACCTCTTGTAGGGAACAATACGCTGGCAGGAAAGGCATATCAGAATATATGTTATCGGGTGACCGGAAAGGAGATACCCTTTCTTGAGTTAGAAAAGGGCGTTTCTTTCTGGACCAGGGTGTCAGGCATTTTCCATAAGAATTAGGAGGTGGGCGTATGGGAATCAGGAATTTTTTTAACAGGAGAAAGTCACGGGAAATCGCGAAAGACCGTCTGAAAATACTGCTTATTTCTGACCGGGTCAACTGTTCGCCGGAAATGATGGAAATGATTAAAACGGATATCGCCAAGGTCATTTCAAAGTACATGAAGATAGACGCAGAGAGCATGGAAATCCAAATCTGTAAAACAGACAGCAAAGGACGGGATAAAACGCCTACCTTATATGCCAACATTCCAATTCTGGATCTACATAAGAACGTTAACTGATGAAGCCGCGGCCAAGAACCGCTTTTCTTCAGGGAAGGTAAAAAATATATGCTAAAACACTATAAAATACGTTATTACGATTTTAAACTGGTACTTATGGTGATTACCCTGGCAGTTATAGGAATCATCGCCGTTGGCAGTGCCGCGCCGTCTTTGCAGAACAGGCAGATTGCGGGCTTTGCTTTCGGCGTATTCCTTATGCTGGTAATTTCCCTGTTTGATTATTCTGTGCTCCTGAATTTGTACTGGCTTGCCTATGCTTTCAATATTGTATTGCTGGTGATGGTTATTTTTATGGGCAAGGAGACCAGCGGCGCCCAGAGATGGCTGCGCATAGCGGGCATTCAGTTCCAGCCCTCAGAGGTGGCCAAAATCATTATCATTTTGTTTTTTGCCCAATTTATCTGTAAACACAGGGAGGAACTAAATACCTTTAAATATATTTCCCTGTGCGTCCTTTTATTCGCCATTCCGGCGGGGCTGGTATTTAAACAGCCGGATTTGTCCACAACCATTGTGATTTGTTTGATTTTCTGTGTTATCATGTTTACAGGGGGGCTGAGCCTTAAGGTGATAGGGGGCGTACTGGCGGTGGCTGTCCCGGCGTTTTTGATCTTTATGTATCTGGTGATGCAGCCGGACCAGAAGATTATCAACGATGAGCATATATATCAGTTAAACAGGGTAATTTCCTTTTTTAACAGGGAGGAATATTCCAATTCCCTGGGTTACCAGCAGGAATATTCCGTTATGGCCATCGGTTCCGGCCAGCTTACCGGGAAGGGATACAAAAACAACCAGATCAGTTCTGTAAAAAACGCCAATTTTATCGCTGAGCAGGAGACAGACTTTATTTTTGCAGTAATCGGGGAGGAGTTCGGTTTTGTTGGGGCCTGTGCGGTGATCGTCCTGGTGTCTTTGATCAGTATTGAATGTATGTTTATTGCCAGGCGTGCCAGGGACATTGCAGGGACCATTATCGCCGCTGGCACGGGGGCAATGATTGGTTTCCAGGCGTTTATCAATATCGGCGTGGTGACTTACCTGCTCCCTAATACAGGCCTTCCCCTTCCCTTTGTGAGCTATGGGCTGACTTCCCTTGTAAGCTCTTTTATTGGGATTGGATTTGTTTTAAATGTGGGGTTACAATGCCGTACAAAATGATGTATAATAATTCCAGCATAATGTAAGGGTATCATAATGTATTTGTCAGGAGGGTGAAAAATGAATATTGCATTGATCGCACATGATGCGAAAAAGAAATTGATGCAGAATTTTTGTATTGCTTATCGGGGGATTTTGAGCAAAAACGAGTTATATGCAACAGGCACCACAGGCAGGCTGGTGGAAGAGGTGACCAACCTGAATATCCATAAGTTCCTGGCAGGGCATCTTGGGGGGGAACAGCAGATCAGTGCCCAGATTGAGCATAACCAGATGGACCTGGTGATTTTTCTCCGGGACCCGTCCACTTCCAAAACCCATGAACCGGATGTAAACAATGTGGTAAGGCTTTGTGATATGTACAATATTCCGCTGGCGACCAATATCGCCACGGCGGAGCTGTTGATAAAGTCCCTGGACAGAGGAGATTTAGAGTGGCGTGAGATGTACAGATAAACAGCCCAGGGGGGCGCTTAAGAAAAGAACATTATTGGCGGTGGTAACTGCCCTGGCGTTTCTTTTAACAGGCTGTGGGCAGCCCCAGTATGACATGCGCTATACGGCGGATTCGGAGGTAAGCAGCTTCCGGATTGTCAGCCTGGGGGCGGAACAACGGACGGCAGAGGCTTTTGCGGCAGGCTTATGCGTGGTGGGTTCAGATATTGCCTCTGAGGACGTGGATATGTCAAACGCAGTGGGAGCAGGGCTGTTTGACGTAAACAGGCAGAAAACCCTCTATGCCAAAAACGTCCACGAGAGGCTTTATCCTGCCAGCCTTACAAAAGTGATGACTGCGTTGGTCGCCATGGAAAACGGCACCAACGACATGCGCCTTACCGCCTCCGCCAATGTAAAGATCACAGAATCCGGCGCACAGCTTGCTGGCATCAAAGAGGGGGACCAGATGACCCTGGACCAGGCGCTTCATCTTTTGCTGATCAATTCCGCCAATGATGTGGCGGTAATGATTGCAGAGGGCATTGCCGGTTCAGTGGATGGGTTTACGGATATGATGAACCAGAAAGCCCTTTCCCTTGGGGCCACCAATACCCATTTTGCCAATCCCCACGGGCTTTCGGATGAAGAGCACTATACCACTGTTTATGATATGTACCTGATTATGAATGAGGCGGTGAAATATGCACTGTTCAATGAAATCATCCATATGGATTCCTATAACACTGTTTACACGGACAGGAACGGGAATTCCAAGGACATCACCGTAAAGAATACAAACCGTTATATCCAGGGGGATTTCCAGCCTCCCAGCGGTATAACAGTGCTGGGGGGAAAGACAGGCACTACCAGCGCCGCCGGAAGCTGCCTGGTATTAATTTCCAGGGATTCCTCCGGCAATCCCTATATTTCCGTGATCATGCGGGCAGACAGCAGTGATTTCCTTTATTCACAGATGACGGATTTGTTGGAAGAAATAAATAAATAGCAGTTGTTTTTTAATCTGTTATCACTTATAATAAAATTAGGCATAAGTTTTACAGAAAACCAATATACTTCAGGAGGGATTACCAATGGTTCAATTAGTGGTTGGAAAAAAGGGAAAAGGCAAAACTAAACATTTATTAGATAAGGTGAATACTGAGGTACAGAGTGCGTCCGGCAATATTGTATATCTGGACAAGAACACAAAGCATATGTATGAGCTGAATAATAAAATAAGACTTATTGATGTTTCTTCATATTTGGTTACAAACGCAGATGAGTTTGTGGGATTTATCAGCGGGATCATTTCACAGGACCACGATTTGGAGCAAATGTATTTTGACAGCTTTTTGAAGATTGCCTGTGTGGAAGAGGGACACATTGAGCCTGTCCTTTTAAAGCTGGAAAAGATCAGCGAAGCTTTTAAAATTACCTTTGTTATCAGCATTTCGATGGATGAGGGTGAACTGCCCGCTTCTGTCAGGGATAAAGTAATTATTTCTTTGTAAGAAAGCTGCCGTATAAGCGGCATGGAATACAGCCCTGTCTGGTATTTGATACAGGCGGCAGTATATTGGAAAACGAAAGCAAATTACATAGGCGTCCCCGGAGTAGTAATCCGGGGCGTTTTTATGATGCATAGGGACATGCAAGGATGGTAATGTGCTGGGCAGCCAATGGGAGTTAAAAAGTGGAAGGAAACAGGAATAACAAGGTAGTAAAATACAGAAAACCGCTAAACATCAATATCGGAATGGTTATTTTTGCGGTTATTCTGATATATACGATTATTTGTGTTTTTATGTATTTCACCCAGAAGCATATAGAGGGACACCAGGTAAAAATGGGTTCCCTTTCCTCCAATAATATTTACAGGGGGATTGCCCTACGGGATGAACAGATCGTTACGGCTACCCAGGCAGGCTATGTAAATTATTATGCCCGTGAGGGGGAGAGGGTGGGGGTAGGGAACCTGGTATATACCCTGGACCAATCCGGCAGGCTGGCGGACTATATGGCATCTGAAAATGCCGGTGCTGCTTTATCCAGCAGTGACCTTTCGGAGCTGAAGTCGGAAATCCTTGGTTTTGCCAACAATTTTGACCCCCATTATTTTTCCACCGTTTATGACTTTAAGTATAATGTAAAAGGGACAGTATTAAAGCTGGCAAACGCAGGCATTTTGGAAAACGTTGACAGGATTAACAGCGCAGGGCTTTCAGAGCTGGTTTCCTTTTGCCAGGCACCTGCAACGGGAATATTGATTTATTCGGTTGACGGTTATGAGGAATTAACGCTGGAACAGTTTACCAGCCAACTGTTTGACCAGAAAACTTATGAAAAAACCCAGTTGATCAGTAATGAACTGGTGGAAGCGGGACAGCCGGTATATAAAATTTCCACCAACGAAGACTGGTCTATTGTCATTCAGACAGATCATGAAAAGGCAGCCAAGCTAACAGAAGCAGAATTTGTGCTTGTAAAATTTTTAAAAAACCAGGATACCTCCTGGGGGGAAGTGTCTACCTTTACCAATGTAGAGGGCGATATTTTTGTAAAACTGACATTTACCAATTCCATGGTGAATTTCTGTACTGACCGCTTTATTGATATTGAACTGATTCTTGAGGAAGAAAAAGGGCTGAAAATTCCCAACTCGTCTATTGTGGAAAAGGAATTTTTTATTGTCCCTAAGGAATATGTTACTTTAGGCGGTAACAGTGACAAGTATGGGGTTATGCTGGAGACTTATACGGAAGAGGGGACTGCTGTCACAGATTTTGTTGAAACCACCATCTACGGTGAGACGGAAACGGAATACTATCTGGATGATATGGTTTTAAGAATAGGAAGCGATATTATTAAGCCGGAGTCAACGGAGAAGTATGCCATCAGCAAAAGAGGGAGCCTTACAGGTGTTTACAATATCAATAAAGGCTATGCGGACTTTAAGCAGATCAATATTCTATACCAGAACGAGGAATATTCAATTGTAAAATCCAATACCCAATATGGGCTGAATGTTTATGACTATATTGTGCTGGATGCCACAACGGTAAATGACGACGAATTTATTTACGAGTAACGCGGGTGCTGGTTCCAAAAAAGCCATGGCTTTGGGGCGCTGAAACAGCAAAATAGGCCAAATGACAAGGGGAGGTTTTGGATGATAGAGGATAATTTAAAAGAGGTTAATGAAAAGATAGAGGGTGCCTGCCAAAGATCCCAGAGAAACAGGGAATCTGTGACATTGATAGCTGTTAGCAAGACCAAGCCAGTACCATTGCTTATGGAGGCCTATGAGGAGGGCTGCCGGGAGTTTGGCGAGAATAAGGTACAGGAGCTGGTGGAAAAATATGAGGCAATGCCAAAGGATATCAAATGGCATATGATTGGCCACCTGCAGCGCAACAAGGTAAAATATATTGTGGATAAGGCTGCGCTGATCCATAGCGTGGATTCTTTAAAGCTTGCAGAAGAAATCAGCAAAGAAGCGGTAAAAAAGCAGGTGGAGGTTTCTATTTTAATAGAAGTAAATATTGCCGGTGAAGACACCAAATTTGGCGTAAGTCCCAGGGAAACAGAAGGGCTGGTACGCGCGGTTTCCACCCTGCCGGGTATCCGGGTCAAAGGGCTTATGGCAATAGCCCCCTATGTGGAAAATCCGGAAGATAACAGGAAGTATTTTGCAAGCCTGAAACAATTATCTGTTGACATAAATTGCAAAAACATTGATAATGTTAATATGAATGTTCTGTCCATGGGAATGACAGGCGATTATTTGGTTGCCATAGAAGAAGGCGCCACCTATGTACGTGTTGGCACAGGCATCTTTGGAGAACGGCAATATCCAGTTAAATAAGGAGCGCTTTAATATGGGAGTAATGGATAAGTTTCTCAATTACATGAAGCTAAATGAAGATGATGACGATTTTTATGATGATGACTATTATGAAGATGGCCCTGTAGAGGAAAAACCCAAGAAGCTGCCGATGGCAAAAGAAGACCCTGCGACGGATGACGACAGAACACCCAAAAAGACGACACCCAAAGTAACGCCTATGCGTCCGGTAAAAAAGACCAATGCCGGCATGGAAGTGTGTGTGATTAAGCCCACCACGATTGAAGATGCCAGGGAGATTACAGAGACTTTGCTTTCAAACAGGACGGTAGTCCTTAACCTGGAAGGCCTTGATGTTGAGGTGGCGCAGCGTATTATAGATTTTACATCAGGATCCTGTTTTGCCATCAGCGGTAACTTACAGAAGATTTCACATTACATATTTATAATTACGCCGGCAATTGTAGACATCTCCGGCGATTTCCAGGAAATTCTATCAGGTTCTTTTGATGTGCCGCCAATCAACAACGGCATTTAGCTCCAATCTTAAAACTTCCTGCCAGAACAGGAAGTTTTTTATTACAATAAGCCGGATCGCAGAGCGTGACGGCGTTTGTTACAATAAGCCGGATCGCAGAGCGTGACGGCGTTTGTTACAATAAACCGGCCCGCGGTGGCAGCGTATGAGAGGTATGAGAATGAGCCGTATAAATATTTTATTTGAAAAAAAACCTTGTTACGATATTGTATTGTCCACAGATTTCCATGAGCTGCCCAATGAGCTTATAAAGCTGGGCACTGAAAACCGTAAAGTATGTGTGATAACAGATTCCCATGTAGCATCCCTCTATGGGGACGAAGTGATGGCATGTATAAAGGATTGCTGCAAAAAAAATGTTTTGTATTCCTTTCATGCAGGAGAGGAAAATAAAACACTGAATACGGTAAAAGAGATATATACCTTTTTGATCCAGGAAAAATTTGACAGAAAAGATCTTATGGTGGCATTAGGAGGCGGCGTAACAGGGGATATTACAGGCTTTGTGGCAGCCACCTATCTGCGTGGAATTGATTTTATCCAAATCCCAACGACCCTGCTTGCACAGGCAGATTCCAGCATTGGGGGCAAGACCGGGGTTGACTTTGACGGGTTTAAAAATATGGTGGGGGCATTTTATATGCCAAAGCTGGTATACATGAATATCAACACCCTGAAAACCTTAGACGACCGCCAGTTCTTCAGTGGCTTTGCAGAGGTAATGAAGCATGGGCTTATTAAAGACGGGGCCTTTTATGAATGGCTGTTGGAAAATATGTATGAAATCTGTGACAGGGAAGTGGATACGCTGTTGGAGATGGTAGAGAGAAGCTGTATGGTCAAAAAGCTGGTGGTAGAGAAGGACCCTACCGAAAAAGGCGACCGGGCGCTGCTTAACTTTGGCCATACCATTGGCCATGCCATTGAAAAATATAAAAATTTTTCGCTCACCCATGGGGAATGTGTGGCTTTGGGCATTATTGCTGCCGCATTTATTTCCTGGAAGCATGAATGGCTGTCCATGGAGGAATACTATGAAATCAGAGATATGTTCGTACCCTTTAACCTGCCGATCAGCATAGAAGATATTGACCCGCAGGAAGTTTTAAGGCTTACGAAATCTGACAAAAAGGTAGAAGGGGAACAGATAAAATTTATTCTGCTGAAAAAAGCCGGAAAAGCGGTGATTGACAGGTCAGTGACAGATGAAGACATTCTGAATGCTATCTCTGAAATACATTTTGTAGAGGATTACGAATAAGAATATGAACAAGGGAAAAGCAAAATTATATATTGCAGATCTTCTTCTGCTGTTTCTCTTTGTGGCAGTTGACCAGTTTACCAAATATCTGGCAGTATTAAAGCTGAAAGGCCAGCCCGACGTGCCAATTATTGACAACGTATTGACACTGCAGTACCTGGAAAACTATGGGGCAGCCTTTGGCCTATTGCAAAACCAGAAAACATTTTTTATAATTTCAGCTTCACTGTTTTTGTGCCTGATTTTATTTGTCATCATTAAAATGCCCAATAGCCCCAAATATCATCATTCCCACCTGCTCCTTGTGGCAGTGGCGGCTGGCGCTGCCGGGAATTTGCTTGACCGGGTGCGCCTGGGTTATGTGGTGGATTTTGTATATATTGAACTGATCAACTTTCCCATTTTTAATGTAGCAGATATGTATGTGACTTTCTCGGCAGCCCTGATAGCTGTTCAGATTTTATTTGTGTTTGAGGATGAGGATTTAGCCTTTTTGTTTTCTAAAAAACAAAGTTGATAAATTGGGGAACAGCCTGGGAAGCAGTACTTGACGGAGCGTAGGAATAATGCCAGAAAAGGACAGGGAGTTTTGTTTTGTGGTAACTGAAGAAATAGAAGGGGAGAGGGTGGACAAATGCCTGAACGGATTAATGGAATCCCAGTCCCGTTCCTATATCCAAAAACTCCTTGGGGAAGGAAGGGTCACGGTAAATGGCAGGCAGGTAAAAGCCAGTTACCGGGTCAATGTGGAGGATCAGTTAAAAATTAATCTCCCCCCTGCCATAATGCCGGACATCCTGCCGGAAAATATTTCCCTTTCTGTGCTATATGAAGATGGGGATGTGATTGTTGTCAATAAACCCAAGGGCATGGTGGTCCATCCGGCACCTGGCCATTACAGCGGTACATTGGTAAACGCCCTTTTGTTCCATTGCAGAGGCAATTTAAGCGGTATTAACGGGATCCTTCGTCCAGGCATTGTCCACCGGATAGACAGGGATACTACCGGTTCATTGATTGCCTGCAAAAATGACCTGGCGCATGCCAGCATTGCCCGGCAGTTAAAGGAACATACCATTGTGCGGAGATACCATGCCATTGTATGCGGAAGGATCCGGGAGGAAAAGGGCGAGCTGCATACCCAGATTGGCAGGCATCCCACAGACCGGAAGAAAATGACAGTGCTGGCAAGGGGCGGAAAGGAAGCCATCACCCACTACAGGGTACTGGCACATCTAAAAAATTATACTTATATAGAATGTGCCCTTGAAACCGGGCGTACCCACCAGATCCGTGTCCATATGGCACATTTGGGGCATCCTATTCTTGGGGATGGGGTCTATGGCCCTAAGAATTGTCCTTTTCATCTGGAGGGGCAGACCCTTCATGCAAAAATTCTTGGTTTCCACCATCCGGCAGACGGTAAATATATAGAGACAGATGCGCCTTTACCAGAATACTTTGAAAGACTTTTGCATATTTTATGAAGTTAATTGAAAATTTCACCTTTTTTTTGTATAATATAGATATCATCAAAAGACAGGAGGCATTTGTATGAACACAGTAATTACCATTGGACGTCAGTTTGGTTCAGGAGGCCGGGAAATAGGGGAAAAAGTCGCGGAACACTTTGGCATTTCATGTTATGATAATGAACTTCTTAGCCGGGCGGCAAAGGAGAGCGGGTTCTGTGAGGAGATGTTAGAGAACCATGATGAAAGGCCTACCAGTTCCTTTTTATATAACCTGGTGATGGACACCTATTCTTTTGGCTACAATGCATCACATTTTGTAGATATGCCTATCAGCCATAAGGTATTTTTAGCACAGTTTGACACCATTAAGAAAATCGCAAAAGAGGGGCCTTGCGTGATTGTTGGGCGCTGTGCAGATTATGCCCTCAGCGACTTCAAGAACAGCGTGCATATTTTTATCTATGGCAGTGAAGATACCAAGATTAAGCGTATCATGAAAAAATATGACCTTGATTCTTCCAAGGCAAGAGATATGTGCAATAAGAAAGATAAACAGCGCCAGAGCTATTATAACTATTATTCCTCAAAAAAATGGGGACGCGCTGACAGCTATGATTTGTGCATTAACAGCAGTGTTCTGGGAGTTGAAGGAACGGTGAAGCTTCTGATCCAATATATAGAGGATTTTGAGGCAAAGAATAATCAGTAATTTTTATCAGGGCTTGTTTGAAAAATACATTCTATTTGTAGGGATGATTTTTCTAACAGGCTCTGTGTTTGTTTATGTGAATAAGGGACAGGCAGGCTCTTGCCTGGTTTGCTGGCTATAGCCAGTAGGCAGCTTGGAACAGTGGAAAAAGCCTTTCGACAACTATTCGCAAAACACAAGTTTAACGAATAGTTGTATGGCGATTAAACCTCTACGCTTTGCGTGGCAGCTATCCAACTAATTTCGTTAAACCTGTGGTTTCCCATGGGTTAACCAGAGATTACTTTGCAGCGTTTCTGATAACAGGCAATACCATATCTGTATATTGTTTTCATGCCATCATTTATCAGGATTTCCTCATAGCCCTTATCTTTAATCTGTTGCAAAGCCTTTTGGCATCCGGCATCAAACGAGGCGTTTTCAGCATATTTTAATTCTATTACAAAGCCGATTTCTTCCTCATCAATTTCTGCGATTATGTCACTATAGCCTTCGCCTGATTCAGCGTTGGACCTGACTTTCCAGCCACTCATATTTCCCAGGAGCCCAAGCAATATACCATGATAAAAATTTTCTTTCATATGTTTCTTTATATTTGTATCACGGATACTGATGGTTTTTTTCAGATAGGAAGTAAAACCTTTTTCAATAACAGGCACATTATTTTCCTGGAAGGCTTTACAGAAGCTTTCCAGCCTGGTAATATCTTTTGTATTTTCTTCTTCAAACCATTCTTTAATCTGTTCTGTAAAGATCTGGCTTATTTCTTTATTAGGAATAACAAGCCCTGTCAGGCTGCCACAGTTTTCCCCGGATTGCGTTAAGTAGCCGGTTGTAAAAAGGACGCTCCAGAGATTGTCGATTTTGGAATCAATGTCCCTGTAGGTTAATTCCTGCCGGATTTTCTTTTTTACTACACTTCCATTTAACAGCAACTCAATTTCATTTCTGGTAATTGGTGTAGCCTTTCCTATAAACTTTCTGATAATATCATTACTGCTTGTATTTACCCAGTAATTTTGTGGTTCCACAGCATTTCCGTCACACAAATCATCACAATAGTTAATCACATCCCAGGGACAGTAAATTCCCAGATTGCCAAACTGATAGCCGTCATACCATTCTTTCACTGTATCATACTGGTCCATAAGGCCATAAGAGACAAGCATATCCCTGACTTCTCTGTCTGTAAAGCCAAAGTATTCATTATAACGGACATCCTTGACTGTGTACACTTTAAAATTGTTCAGTCCCGTGAAAATACTTTCCTTTGATATGCGAAGGCATCCTGTCAGTACGGCAAAATACAGGCTGTGGTTCGTTTTAAGCGCCTGTCCAAATATATTTCTGGCAAGCTCTGCCATTTCATCGTAATATCCTGCCTGATATGCTTTGTCCAGTGGTACGTCATATTCGTCAATTAAAATAATTACGTTCTGGCAATAATGTTTTTGCAAAAATTGTGACAGCAAAAACAGGCTGTCTTCCAGAAGGCTGTCCGGCATGGCAAAGGTACCGTTTTCATTCAGAAAAATCATCTTCTTATATTGTTGCTGTTCAGTTTCTGACAGCTTCTTACTGTGGGCAAGAAATTGAAATCTAAGTGCTTCGTTCCCGATGATGGAACACATTCTTGCTTTGGCTGACTCAAAATTTTTACCGTTAATGCCCTTTAAACTGATAGAGATAACAGGAAATTTTCCCATATATTTATCACAAAGTTCTTTTTCCTGTGAAATGCCAAGCCCCTCAAAAAGTCTATGGTCGCATCCAACTTCAAAAAAGCATTTTAACATGCTCATATTCAGCGTTTTCCCAAAGCGTCTTGGACGTGTAAACAAGTTTACATATGCCATATGCTCCAGCAAATCTTTAATAAGCCCCGTCTTATCAACATAGTAAAATTCATCTGTGCGTATTCTTCTAAAATCTTCAATGCCCACAGGTAATTTTGCCGTCTTCATATCAGGTTCCCCTTATAGGTTTACATAAAAATATTATGTTAACTTGTTGCCTAAAACTGTAACTGTTTTTTCTTTGGCTTTTCCTGTTCATCTGTCTCTGTTGCTTCTTTTATAAAATCTTCTTTTTCCACGAAATCCACTGAGCTGTTATATTTGGTGATAAATTTCGTATATCCATCAAATTCCTCTGATTTCTTCTGCAAATTGTGTTTTCGGTAGGTTCTTTTAAATTCTTCCACTGCATTGGACTGTTTCCTGCTTCTCTTCTTCTGTTTGATAAAGGTGTAGACATAAAACAGAATTAAAATGATTAAAATGCCTGCAAATACCATCATAAAAATTTACCTCTTGTATATTTCATCTGAGTCCAGAAGGATTGTAAAGGGGCCGCTGTTGATAAGCGAAACATTCATTTCCTCACCAAATAAGCCATGGGCTACATGGGGAACTATTTCTGAGCATTTTTTCAGAATATATTCGTACATTTCATTGGCAAAGTCCGGCTTTCCGGCTTTTACAAAGGAAGGGCGGTTTCCCCTCTTACAGTCTGCGTATAAGGTAAATTGGGAGATGATCAACAGTTCGCCGTTGACACTGCTTAAGTCCAGGTTGGTTTTCCCGTTTTCATCCTCAAAGATTCTTAGATGCAGTAACTTGGTAATCATTTTGTCTGCAATTTCCCGGGTATCCGTGTCACAGATTCCCACAAGTACCAAAAAGCCCTTTCCGATTTCCCCTACTGTTGCACCCAGGGCGGATACACTCGCCCTCTCCACTCTCTGTATCAAAAATTTCATAACTGCTACTCTCCTTTTTCGTTGTCCTTTTCTGGTTCATTTTTCTTCCATTTCAGCCTAAAAAAACTATTGATCTTCTCTTCCCTGGGAATGAAATTATCGTTTTCTTCAATATAATCCACATCCAGGTACATGTAAGTTTCTAAAGGAAGCCCTTTTTTGGACAGCATTTTATTAGTAATCCGGCGGGTCATTGCATAAAGGACAGCAAAGAAGGGGACGCCGATAATCATGCCAGGGATTCCCATAATGCCGCCAAAAACCGTGATGGAAAAAATCACCCAAAACCCGGATAGGCCTGTAGACTGCCCTAAAATCTTTGGGCCAATCACATTGCCGTCCACCTGTTGGAGTACCAGGATGAAAAGAATAAAATAAAAGCTCTGGATAGGGTTGACCATCAAAATCAATATGGTGCTTGGTACAGCGCCAAGATAAGGCCCGAAAAAGGGAATGATATTTGTTACCCCTACAATTACGCTGATTAACAGGGCATAAGGCATTTTCAGAATGCTGGTCCCTGCAAAGCATATAAACCCGATAATAATGGAGTCAATGATCTTTCCGCTGATAAACCCGATAAAGGTATCACTGGTAAAGCGTACATCCCTGATAAAATGGTTTGCCGTTTTTTTGCTCATAAGGGCAAAGACAATTTTCTTCGCCTGCCCTGCAAAGGTTTCTTTGCTGAAAAGCACATATACAGAAATGACAATTCCAATAATAAAATTCCATAAAAGCTTCAGAACGCTGATCAGGCTGAGGGAAACCTGCTTTACCAGGGTCTCCATCTGGGGAACGATACTGTCGTTAAGGTAATTACTGAATTCCTCGGAATAGGTATCAAGAAAATTTACCACCATTTTTTCAATATCCGGATTATCCTCCAGAAACTTGGCAGACCAGATTGTAAGGTTCTGCACATAATAAGGGAACTGGTAGGAAATACTTTTTATACTTTTAACAATATTGGGGATCAGTATGGAAAAAAAACCGTAAATCAACTGGCACACAATAAACAGTGTAAGGAAAACGGAAACAATCCTGAAAATTTTTTTGTGCTTTTTGGAAATGGGCTTCCCGTTTTTTTCAAAAATGGGTATCAACAGCCGCCGCTCTATTCCATTTACCATGGGGGTCATCAGATAGGCAAAAATAATCCCATATAATACCGGGCTGATGATAGTAAAAAAATTTTTAAGCTGCGCGGAGAAACGGTCTCCGTGGAAAACAAGATAATAGAAACAAATAGATGCGGCAATCACAAGAAACGCTGTGATGCCAATATGCAGATATCTCTTATTCATGTGGAGTTTCATTATGCTTACCTTCTTTATGTTATAACAATTTAGTTCCTATAATAATCAGTATAACATTTTTTTGGAAAAGATACTATGGCTTAATCATGAAATATGGTAAAATTAACAGGTATGTATATGAAAATGGAGAGTTGCTATGACATTACAAAAAGTATTAAGCCTTGTCCGCCGGGCGGTGGACGACTATCAAATGATAGAAAACGGGGACAGTATCGCTGTTGGCATTTCCGGGGGAAAAGACAGCCTTACCCTACTTTATGCCCTTCACGGCCTTATGCGCTTTTATCCCAAGCCCTTTACCATCCATGCCGTTACGGTAGATTTGGGATTTGACAATTTGAATTTGGACAGGATCACGGAGCTGTGCAGCCAGCTTGAAATACCTTATACCATAGTAAAAACTGATATCGCCCATATTATTTTCAAGGAGCGAAAAGAGACAAATCCCTGTTCCCTGTGCGCGAAGATGCGCAAGGGAGCTTTGAATGAGGCCATTAAAAAATGCGGCTGTAATAAGGTAGCCTATGCCCATCACAAGGATGATGTGGTGGAAACCATGCTGATGTCTTTGGTCTTTGAAGGAAGGTTCCATACGTTTAGCCCGGTAACTTATCTGGACCGTATGGATTTAAAGGTTATCAGGCCCCTGATGTATATGAATGAGGCAGATGTTGTAGGCTTTGTGAATAAATTTCAAATGCCTGTTGTAAAAAGCCCGTGCCCTGCGGACGGGCATACCAAGCGGGAATATATTAAGGGGCTTTTGCAGCAGTTAAACCGGGAAAATCCGGGGGTGAAGGAACGGATGTTTACCGCTATACAAGGAGGCGGTATCAAAGGCTGGGAAAGCCGCCCTGGTTCCTGAATTTGCAGTTGAAAAGGAAGGCGTAAAGGATCAATGGAAAACAGTAAAAATTACCACGACGAACAAAATAATCTTAACACCTTAAGGATGCGGGAAGTGGCAGCTACTCTCCCCTCCTTTTGTAAACAATTTTTCCGGGGAATACAGGAGTATACTTCTTCACGTACCAGGCTGGCTTATGCCTATGACATCCGGGTCTTTTTTGAATTTATGCACACCAATAACAGTGCCTGTTCCAAAATGGAGATAAAAGAATTTCCCATTTCTATCCTTGACCAGATTACCCGTGAGGATATTGAGGAATATCTTGATTTTATTACATATTATATAAAAGATGGTAAGGAATATTCCAACAATGAGAGGGGGAAGAAAAGAAAGCTGTCTGCCCTGAAAAGCTTTTATAATTACTTTTTCTGTGCAGAGCTTATTTCTACCAATCCCGCTGCCCTTGTCCCGCTCCCCAAACAGCATGAAAAGGAAATTATCAGGCTGGATGCCGACGAGGTGGCAATCCTTCTGGACCAGGTGGAGGAAGGCGAAAAGCTAACCAAAAGCCAGCTTAAATACCATAACAAAACAAAACTCCGTGACATTGCGCTCCTGACCCTGCTCCTTGGCACTGGCATCCGGGTTTCTGAATGTGTGGGGCTTGATATTGCCGATGTGGATTTCAAAAACAACGGCATTAAAATCAGGAGAAAAGGAGGGTATGAAACGGTTATCTACTTTGGCGGAGAAGTTGCGGACGCACTTTATGACTATCTGGAAAAGAGATACCATGTAATCCCTCTGGAGGGACATGAAAATGCCTTATTCCTGTCAATGCAGAACCGGCGGATTACTGTGCGCGCTGTAGAAAACCTGGTGAAAAAATATGCTTCCAATGTAACCGGACTGAAAAAGATTACGCCCCACAAGCTGCGGAGCACTTATGGAACAGCCCTGTACCAGGAAACTGGTGATATTTATCTGGTTGCAGATGTTTTAGGGCATAAGGATGTAAATACCACCCGCAAGCATTATGCCGCCCTGGAGGACAGCCGCCGCAGAATGGCAGCGAAAGCTGTCCATCTCCGGGAAAAATAGGCGGTATTACGGGAAATCCTCTTCACCATAAAATTCCGTGCTGTAATAAGGGAGGATCAGATAGCGGCCGCTGATAATTCTGTGGTCAGTTAATGCATTAATCTCCATAACTTCTTTGATATAATCTGCGTTGCTGCCATAATATTGTTTATTCCCATACTCTCTGGCATATCCCCAGAGAGTATCTCCCTTCTGTATCACAATGCTCTTATAATATTTATACATGATTATCTCATCGCTGGCCTGGGCACTGGTTGATAAGCCAAAAGAAAGGAAAGAAAGACCTATGGCCAAGAGAAAACCAAGCAGCCACATGGCCATATGTTTTTTAAGTCCTGTTTGCCTACCAAGGCGGTTATTTCTGATTGTTTTACTTAATCCAAATTTCATCCTTATCCCCCCATATATTGCAAGCTCGGTTTGCAGTACTGCACCAATAAGCAGCCTGGAAGCTTACATCGAACGAACATGTGTTGCGAACTTTTGTTCTTTTATGGAATTATACAGAACAAACATTCTTATGTCAATAGATTTGGGAAAATTATCGAACAAATATTTGGAATGCACGTTTGCTATTTTCAGATAAGTATGGTATAATAAATGAAACGATAATTAAGGGAGGATATTCATGGGATACGGTAAAATCAGTAGTAAACAACAGGAAATTCTGGATTATATCAAAGAAGAGATTTTAAAGAAGGGTTATCCGCCTGCAGTGAGGGAAATCTGTGAGGCTGTTCATTTAAAGTCTACTTCCTCTGTCCACTCGCACCTGGAAACCCTTGAGAAGAACGGATATATCCGCAGGGACCCTACCAAACCACGGGCTATAGAAATCTGTGACGATAATTTCCAGATGGTGCGTACAGAGATGGTAAGCCTTCCGGTAATCGGCCAGGTAGCTGCAGGGATACCTATTCTTGCAGAGGAAAATGTTGAAAACTACTTTCCTATCCCAGCGGAATTGGTCCCTGCAGGGGAATCCTATATTTTAAACGTAAAAGGAGATTCTATGGTTAATGCCGGAATTTTAAATGGGGACCAGATTTTCGTCCATTCGTGTAATTCCGCGGAAAACGGAGATATGGTGGTGGCCCTAATTGATGATTCCGCCACAGTGAAAACTTTTTATAAAGAAGAAGGGCATATCCGCCTGCAGCCTGAGAATGATACCATGGATCCAATCATTGTGGAAGACTGCCAGATACTGGGAAAGGTTTTTGGTGTTTTGCGGATTTTCCACTAATAAATACGCCGTCACGCTCCGCGGGCCGGCTTATGGTAATAATATGGCTATATTAAAATAATCCCTCATTCAGCAGCGAATGAGGGACATTTTCCATTAAGCTATTTAAAACGGACATTAATATAAGAAATAATCTCTTCCACACATCTGTCATACCCCAGTTTGGAGCTGTCCAGGCACAGGTCATAGTTCCTTGCGTCTGTCCATTCCCTGCCAGTGTAATATTTATAGTAATCCGCCCTGTGTTTATCTGTTTTCAGGATGAATTTTTCAAGTTCCCTGGGAGTCATGCTGTGCTTTTTGGCAGCCTGCTCCATACAATATTCATGGGGTGCATGGATAAATACGCTTAACACATTATCATAATCCTTTAAGATGAAGTCAGCACATCTGCCAACAATTACGCAGGGATCGCCCTTGGCAAGCTGTTTGATGATTTTTGCCTGATAATTGAATAAATTCTGGGTTGAAACAAAGTCGTCGCTTTCCGGCGGGATCAGTTCCCCATGATATACGCTGTGGGCAATTTTAAACAGCCTGGTATTTTTCACTTTTTCATCTGCATTGACAAAGAGCGCTTCATTGATGCCGCTTTCCTCAGAAGCCAGTTTCATCAGCTCCTTGTCATAGTAATGAATGCCAAGCTTTTCCGAAAGCATCTCGCCTACAGTACGCCCGCCGCTTCCGTACTGCCTTGCAATAGTGATTACAATATTTTCCTTCATGAAATCATCCCCCCTGATTTATTCGCCCAGATAAGCCTTTTTAATAGAGTCGTTATTCAGCAGGTCGTCTGCGTCTCCCTCAAGCACGATTTTACCCGTTTCAAGGACATAAGCCCTCTCCGAGATAGAAAGCGCCTTTTTCGCATTCTGTTCCACCAAAAGGACCGTAGTTCCCCCTGCACTGACACTTTTTATAATATCAAATATCTCATTAACAAAAATGGGAGAAAGGCCCATGGAGGGTTCATCCATCAGGATAATCCTGGGATGGGACATCAGCGCCCTTCCCATGGCAAGCATCTGCTGCTCTCCCCCGCTCAGGGTTCCTGCCAGCTGGTTCTGGCGTTCTTCCAGCCTGGGGAAGCGTTTGTAAATGTTTTTCAGTGTTTCTTCTATTTCATTTTTATCCTTCCGGGTATAGGCTCCCATTTTCAGGTTCTGGAGTACTGAAAGGTTAGCGAATACGCGCCTTCCCTCAGGCACATGCGCCATTCCCATGGATACGATCTTGTGGGCAGGGGTTTTGGTAATATCCTTGCCGTCAAAAACAACAGAGCCCCTTTTGGCTTCAAGAAGCCTGGTCACTGTATGGAGTATGGTAGTTTTTCCTGCACCGTTTGCCCCGATTAAAGCCACTACCTCCCCTTCATTTACTTTAAAGGATACGCCCTTAATGGCCTGTATCATTCCATAATATACTTCCAAATCTTTTACTTCAAGCAATGCCATAGCTTACCCTCCTATTCCCCAAGATATGCGGTGATTACCTGAGGATCGTTCAGTACCGCGCCTGTTGCGCCTTTTGCCAGAATCCTTCCGAAATTCAGGACGGTAAGCTCCTCGCAGATCCCCGATACCAGCTTCATATCATGTTCAATCAAAAGAACGGTCATATCGAAGTTATCCCGTACAAAGCGGATGGTGTCCATAAGCTCCATGGTTTCATTAGGGTTCATGCCTGCTGCAGGCTCATCTAAAAGCAGTAATTTGGGATTGGTTGCAAGTGCCCTTGCAATTTCCAGCTTACGCTGTTTTCCATAAGGAAGGTTTGCCGCCAGATACTCCGCTTCCCCATCCAAGTCAAAAACATGTAAAAGCTCCATGGCTTTTTCTGTCATGGCTTTTTCCATTTTAAAGTAGTTGGGCATTCTCAGAATACCTTCAATGGTGGTATACTTATAATGGTTGTGAAGGCCTGCCTTTACATTGTCAATAACGCTCAGTTCCTTAAAAAGCCTGATATTCTGAAAAGTTCTTGCAATACCGGCTTTATTGATCTCAATCGTCTTTAGTCCGGTGATATTCCTGCCGTCTAAGGAAATTACCCCTTCGTTGGGCTTATATACTCCTGTAAGCAGATTAAATACCGTGGTTTTCCCGGCGCCGTTTGGGCCGATCAGGCCATAAAGCTGCCCTTTTTTGATACTGATCCCAAAGTCGTCCACCGCCCTTAAGCCGCCGAAGGAAATACTCAGATTTTTAACTTCCAATAATGCAGCCATATTACCGCACCTCCTTTTTCAACAGCCTTTTTAAGGAGTATCTTTTTCGGAGCTCGATCAGCTTCGGGCTCCAGTTAAACAGCATCATGATAATTAGCACGATGGAGTAAATCAACATACGGTAATTGCTTAACCCCCTTAAAAGCTCCGGGAGCAGCGTAAGTATAATTGCGGAGATAATGGAGCCTTTAATGTTGCCGATACCGCCTAACACCACAAAAACAAGAATCATGATGGACATATTATAGCCGAAGTTTTTTGGCGTTGCCATTAGGTTGTTTAAATTGTGGGAGTAAAGCACTCCCGCCATGCCTGCCAAAGCGGCGGAAATGGAAAATGCCATCAGTTTATATTTGGTAATGTTAATTCCCACAGACTCGGCGGCAATGAGATTATCCCGGATTGACATTATAGCGCGCCCGTCCCTGGAATGAATCAGGTTCAGGACTACGATTAAGGTAATGATAATCAGGATGATACCAATGGTAAAGTTAGAATCCTTTGGCGTCCCGGTAATCCCCTGGGCTCCATTAATGATCACATCCCCGTCTTCCGCAAGCCCCAGGGAAAGGGAATCCTTCATGGAAAAGTGGAGGCCGTTGCTGTCCCTTCCTATATATAATACATTAATGATATTCTGGATGATTTCCCCAAAGGCAAGGGTTACAATGGCAAGATAATCCCCCCGCAGCCTCAAAACCGGCATACCGATCAGGAAACCGATTGCCCCTGCACACAGGGCACCAATCAGGATCGCCAAAATAAACCGGAGGAACCCCTGCCCAATGGTGTTTTGCATATACCTGGAAAAGAAAGCCCCTATAAAAGCCCCAACACACATAAATCCTGCGTGGCCAAGGCTCAGCTCTCCCAGGATCCCCACTGTCAGGTTTAAAGATACCGCAAGGATAACATAAACACAAAGAGGTACCAGAAGCCCCTGCATCAGGCTGGAAACCTTCCCGCCGTTAATCAGGATCTGCATTACGGCCCAGACGGCAATTACCAGGCCATAGGTTATGATATTTTCTTTGGAATATTTGCTTAATTTAAGTTTTTTCATATTTGCATCCTCCCCTATACCTTTTCTTGTATCTGCTTGCCCAGAATACCCGTGGGCTTTACAAGAAGGACTACAATCAGCACCATAAACACAATGGCGTCCGCCATCTGGGAGGAAATATAGGCTTTTCCTAAAATCTCAATGATTCCCAGCACAATCCCGCCAATCAGCGCCCCGGGGATGGAACCGATCCCCCCGAAAACTGCGGCCACGAATGCCTTGATCCCGGGCATGGAGCCGGTATATGGGGTCAGGGACGGATAGGCGGAGCAAAGGAGCATCCCTGCAATGGCTGCCAGGGCTGAACCGATAGCAAAGGTAAGGGAAATGGTTCCGTTTACATTGATCCCCATAAGCTGCGCTGCGCCTTTGTCCTCGGAAACTGCCAGCATAGCCTGTCCAACCTTTGTCTTATTAACAAAAAAAGTAAGCCCGGCCATAATGATAATACAGGATATAATAGTAACAATAGTTTCACCGGAAATCGAAATCTGTCCCTCTGCCAGTTTGATGGCAGGTACTGTGACCACTGAGGTAAAGGATTTGGTATTTGCGCCGAAAAGGAGCAATGCAGTATTCTGCAAAAAATAGCTGACGCCGATTGCCGTAATCAGCACCGCAAGGGAGGATGCTGCCTGGCGCAGCGGCCTGTAGGCAATATATTCAATTGTAATACCAAGCAACGTACACAAAACTACCGCCAGAAGAATGCCTGCTGCGGGCGGCAGCCCCTGCATACTTACTGCAAAAAATATGGTAAACCCGCCTACCATAATCACGTCGCCATGGGCAAAATTCAGCATTTTGGCAATGCCGTATACCATGGTATAGCCAAGAGCTATGATGGCGTATACACTTCCCAGACTGATTCCATTTATTAAATAGGATATAAAGCTCATAAGGTCACCTCTGCGTATTAAATTGATTTCTGAACAGTTTCTTACATAGTATAGCAGAAAAATTAGTCTGCTGGCAAGTTTTGTGTTGATAATTTTTCCGGCTTTATGGAATCTGGCCATCCTTATTAACAAACGCCGCCCCCTCCGCGAGTCGGCCTATTGTAAGAAAAAGAGGGCTGCCTCAGCAACCCTCTCCGGCTGTTTCAAATCCATTACCGGATAAATCCGCGTTTGGTTTGATTACTGGATCAAAGAATATGTTCCGTTTACAATCTCCATAGCTTTGGGCGCTTTGTTTACTGCACCGTCAGCGTCCCAGGACATTGCTTCCCCTGTAAGGCCGTCTACACTGATTTCCGCCATAGCGCCTTTTAATTTATCACAAATGTCAGAAACGCTTTCAGCAGGTGTGGCGCCGCTCTTTTCAATGGCAGCTTTCAGGACATAAACCGCATCGTAAGCGTCCGCTGCGAACTGGTTGGGCGTACCGCCGTAAGCTGCCTCATATGCGCTTACAAAGGACTTGGTAGCTTCATCCTCTGCATCTGCTGCAAAAGGTGTCAAAAGCATAACCCCTTCTGCTAAGGACGCATCAAAGTTTTCCACATTCAGAATGCCGTCAAGGCCGTCGCAGCCAAAGAACTTGGGAGCATACCCCATGCTGTTTGCCTGGGTAAGGATCAGGGAAGCCTCTGAATAATATATAGGAAGGAAAACAAGCTCTGCCCCGGCATCCTTTGCTTTCTGAAGCTGTACGGAAAAGTCAGTCTTATTGCTGGCGGTAAAAGCTTCCGCTGAAACGATTTCAAAGGACTGGTTAGCCGCTTCCTGGGCAAATTTTTCATAAATACCGGAAGAATATACATCTGAGCTGTCATAGATAACCGCTACTTTCTGGGCAACCCCGTTGGTACCGATATATTCTGCCGCGCCCACGCCCTGGTTAGGGTCTGTAAAGCATACCTGGAATACATTGTCATTGTTTTTCAGGATATCTACAGAGGAACCTGAAGGGGTAAGCTGGAATAAGTTGTCGTTGGCAGATTCCGCCGCTACTGCGATACAGCAGCCGCTGGTGGTGGTGCCTACCAGCATCTGCATTCCCCAGTCCTTTAAGGTATTGTAAGCGTTTACGGATTTTTCATTATCGCATTCATCATCCTGGAAATTGTATTCAATCTGATATCCGTTGATGCCTCCTGCTTCGTTAATCTCTTTTACTGCAAGCTCTGCGCCGTTTTGTACTGCAATGCCATAAACAGCCGCGTCGCCGGTGGAAGGCCCGATAGCGCCGATTTTAAACGCACCGCCTTCTGCGCTATTTGTGTTTTCTGCAGGCTGGCTATCTGCTTCTGTGCCGGAGGATGCTTCTTCCTCCCCTGTTGTGTTTTCTGTCCCTGCATCGGCTGCTGCCCCGCTGCCTGCATTATCGCTGGCAGGTTCGTTGGCCTTTCCGCCGCAGCCTACCAGGCTGGCCATCATAGCCGCAGCCAAAAACAGGCTTACTACTCTTTTTTTCATAAATTTTCCTCCTCTATCTGAATTACTTCATCAGCAATCATACTCCAAATATAAGGCATTGTCAACTTTGGATTTAATTATTATTTATTTTAATGTATAAAATTTCATATTTTTCAGTTTTTATAAATGCCGGGAAATTTATGGAAGTATATATTTGTAGGGAAAGGTAAAAATAAAATTGATGTCCCTTAAGAAGGATTATCATAATTTATTGCGGAGGTGTATGAAATGAATAATAAATATCTGGATTGTGCAGCCCTTACCATCGCCATAATCGGCGCGGTCAATTGGGGGCTGATCGGTTTCTTCTCTTTTGACCTGGTATCATTTATTTTTGGCAATATGTCCTGGCTCTCCAGGATTGTCTACGCCCTTGTAGGAATCTGCGGTATATACCTGATCACATTTTATATGTATACCGGCGGCAGGGCCCGGGCGGAAGAATAGCATCTTGTTTATTCTGTGATAAAATCCCGGAGGCTG
>CAJTVD010000001.1:238013-285276 GCA_910579495.1 uncultured Lachnospiraceae bacterium | reverse complement strand
TAATTGAGTGATGTTATGGCTGCATGGTTCAATTTTTAGATTCGTGGCGCAGTTATCAGTTCAAATACTGTTCCGTGAATAATTCAGGATTATTTATGAAAGCGGTATTTGTGTAAGAGGGATGATCATGAACGGCAAAAGCGAATCAGAGATGCATCAGATGATAGATGTTTCGGAAGAATACCGCCAGAAAATGTTTGATGAATGTAAACGTCACTTTTTACAGGAAAATGGTGTGGCGAATGGAGATACCACAAAACGTTCGGAGGTTTTCCGTGCATACCAGTTAAGCATCAAAGAGGATGACCGTTTAAAAGGGACATGGTCATTGCAGCAGTATGAAAAGCAATATACAGCAGCACTTGCATCAGCGGTAAGAGCGGCTAATCCGAACTGGAAAAACGGAGACCCATTTGATGAAAGTATTTTAGACAGCGTTACAAGGGAATCCGTGGAAGGCACACTTATGAAAAGCGGACAGCAGCGGGAACATGGATTACGGTGTAGCGAAAGGCAGGTATCTTGGGCATGGGAGCAATCTCGTCCAGACCACAAATGCGCTTGACATGATGCGGACGATGGATAAAGACGCATATGCCGAGTACCAAAAGATGGGGGAAAAGATGACGGCGGGCTTAGTTCACTGAAATACCTTACAAACTGGTATGTGGGTGCGGTAAAGAAGAATCCCTCAATGGCAGATTGGTGAATCGGGGAGCAGCGAGAGGAGGTGAAGGCCGGTATGGAATTTGACAGGGGAACATAGATAAAATGTCTTTGCATGAAGCAATAAACTGCTCGGACTTATATCAAGAGAGCAGGGGCGGCTCTGACCGGCAGAGGAGCTGCAATATAAAAAATAACGGAGGATGAAAGGAAATGAATGTTAATGGAATAGGAGCAGCAGGATACCTGGCAGCAGGGTATGGGACAAGAAGGGCAAGAAGGAATTATGCTGACCAGATGTGTAATATGGTTCCGGCAGCACAGTCATCCGGCGGAACATTTGAATTACATATTTCAAATGATAAGGATGGAAAGGCAATCAGCTCAATGTGTGGGGCGGATTATTCCCTTACGGTCTACCAGCCGAAAGACTTTGACCCTGCAAACCCGGTATATAAAGTGAAGGTATGGGATAAAGACGGAAATGTGACAGAACGCATGGTGGATGTTTCGAAAGTTGATACAACGGGCAGTGACTATATTGATATGTTTGCATATTCCAGCCATTTATCGGCAAGCGGGGAATGTCCGGGCGCACAGTCTGCTTTTATCAGGGCAGCGGCAAATCAGCATGGCGCTGACAATAGGACATATGATGACCTGTTCGGGATGAATGACTGGATCAGCGTTTTAAAGGATGCTATGCAGACACAGTATGATGCCGGGAATCTGAAGGGCTATCTGGACTATAAGCAGTTTTGGGATTTTCTGGATAAGTAGGATTGCCAATAAAGCACAAACGATAAAAGGGGACTGGCAGAGGCAGGCTGGTTCCCTTGTTCCATATCAGTGCGGGGAGGCGGTGGCAGATAGAAGTGATCAGATGCCCCAACCCCGAATGCAGGCGGCGCATTTTGGACGATGAGGGGACGGAGACGGAGTGGACTGTCCTGGAGATCAAATGCCCAGCGCTGCGGAAAACTGGTAAGGCTGTACTGCGGGCCGGACGGGATTGAAGTGGGTATATATGGAAGGAAGAAACGGCGGAGGTGATTCTGCTGTTTTTTATGCATAAATGATTAAGGCAGCGCTGGTTTTCCGTCCAGCAAGGGTTTGCTTTCCAGGGGAAGAGGTGCTGATTGTTTAACCGTACCGTTCTTTCATTGGCGGGATTTTCCTCTGCCGGGTTAGCGCTGATTGGCGTAGCGTGGCTGTCAGCCTGGCTACGCCCCATTTGTTACAATAAGCCGGCTCGCCCCGCGTGACGGCGTTTGTTGCTCCCTACAGCAGGTAATTGTTTTCCCGGTTTGCGGGCTGAAAACCCACTAATTTGTATGTTGCATAGCCTCCTATGACCAGCGGTTCCGACCGGCAGATCTCTTCCGCTTCTTCCCGGCTTTCTGTTTTTAGGATGTACATTCCTGCCATTCCGGGATAGCCTTTAAATACACCGCAGATTTCCAGTTTCCCTTCATCGTCCAGCTTTCTGATATTTTCAACGTGTTCCATAACTACCTGTTTTGTCATTTTATTATAGGTCTTACTTTTCTCGATCATCATCATATACATCAGTTTTTCCATTGGTTTCTCCTTTCCATTCTATGGCTCTGCGCCCGGGGCGGCTAAGTGCGCTGTGCTTTCAACGTGTTACATGGCCATATGCATTTCCTCCTTTCCCGCACATGGGTTGGTAAATGGTTTTGTTTTTGTGCCATATTGCAGTGGCAGGCAATTTACTATACAATATAAATAGTTTATCATAGAATGGTGACAAGGGCTGTCACTATTTTGAAAGGAGTCTAAAATGTCAAAAGCAGAGCGGCTTATTGAAATGATGATTACAATAAATGCCAAAAAAGATTTTACAGTGGGCGAATTAGCCAATGAGTTTTCTGTATCAAAAAGAACGGTCCTGCGTGATCTACAGGAATTAGAACAAGCCGGCTTCCCACTTTACTCCGAAGTTGGGGCGGCAGGCGGGTATCATATTTTGAAAGAACGTATTTTGCCGCCTGTGGCCTTTTCAGAAAATGAAGCAAAAGCGGTATTTTTTGCCTGCCAGGCCCTGCAATATTACCGGGATCTGCCTTTTGGGCAGGAAACCATATCAGTCTTGAAAAAATTTCTCAATTGTCTGCCATTAGATGTACAAAATAGTATCACGCAGATGCAAAACAAGGTAGTATTTTGGATCCCGGACCGGCATTGTGATTCCCCACTGCTGAAGGAAATGTTTCAAATTGCCATAAACCGCCATGCAGCAACGATACGGTATTCGTCAACCTGTTCTGAAAGTACACGCACGGTCATACCCATCGGCTTATATGCTATGAATGGGCTTTGGTATTGCCCTGCCTACTGTACAGCAGCAAATCAGGTCAGGGTATTCCGGGTTGACCGTATCAAAGAGATCATAGAGGAAAAGCCCTGTCCCAAAGGGAAGTACCCTATTCCGGCTTCCATCCAGGAATATCTTGAAAAAACAGAGGCCCCAAATGACCATCACTTGAAGGTCCGGCTAACGGACATAGGCGCCAAACGCTGTGAAAGCGAATGTTTACTTGCAAGGGGGCTGAAAAGATTTCCAATGGGCGGCGGGATGATTGATATGGAGATAGACCATGCTGCTTTAGAATGGGCCGCCGATTACCTATTGCCCTTTGGGAACAATGCCACTGTATTAGAACCAGTGGAACTCATAGAACTGATGCGGCAAAAAATATACGAATTACATCAGCATTATTGCAAATAGATTATCTTCAACGTCTCATCGTATAAGAGGTTTAACCCATGCAGTATGTGTATGAAAGCGTTTTATTGTCTGTCCATTGGCCAGAGGGAATGGGCAAGGCAGAGGATGAGTGCAAAGGGGGAAATATGGCACAAAAAAAGAAGAAAACAGTCCTTGGGGTTATCATAGGTATAGGAATAGCCTTGCTGGCTATTTTAACCCTATTACTTGTATTATTTGGAAATGAATTGCGTTCCCTAATGTCATTGGAAAAGATTGATGATTACGGAATGTATCAAATGACCTATTATGGCGATTATGGCTTTGATGAATTTCTGGAAATTGGTGCTGATAATGATGCGGACATTGAAGCATTTGTTACAAAGAGGTTGTTGAAAGGGCTGCCAATAAATTTGGGTGTTACAGGAGATGGCTGCACAGCTTTTGTTGTAAAAAATGAAGATGGCCACATTTTATTTGGGAGAAATTTTGATTTTGTATATGCTCCGTCCCTACAACTCTATACGGCACCTAATAATGGCTATGCTTCGGTTTCCACTGTCAATCTTGCCTTTGCAGGATATTCCAAGGATCATTTGCCCGATGGCCCGCTGTTTAATTGTTTCCTGGCTTTAGCTGCGCCATTTCTTCCCTTTGACGGGATGAACGAGAAAGGCCTTGCCATTGCCTTGCTTGCAGTGCCAGAGGCGGAAGCACCATATCATCCAGATAAAATCACATTAAATACCACCACTGTAATTCGACTTGTACTTGATAAGGCGGCTACCGTGGAAGAAGCCATTGAATTGTTAAAACAGTACAATATCTATTTTTCCGGGGGGATTAAGTGCCATTATTTGATTGCTGATGCAAGTGGGCATTCTGTGATTGTGGAATATGTAAACCAGGAGCTTTGTGTCGTTGAAGCCGGGGCAGAATATCAAATTGCTTCTAATTTTATTGCCTATGGCGGATTAAATATTGGAGAAGGCTTTACAGAATTTGAGCGCTATGACAGAGTGCAAAACGCGATAGAAGCGAATAATGGCATACTTGAAACAGGCCAGTCAATTCAATTATTGGCGGATGTTGGCGTTTTTAGCGGCGATACCGATAAACTGCAATGGAGCGTTCTTTATAATCTTACATCTGGCAACGGGGAGATTTTTGCAAACCGGAAAACGGATCATATCATAGGGTTTCATCTGGCCCTGGATAATTGATATTGGTGTAAATCTCTTGCCTGCCGGGGAAATAGCATTCCTACATAGAGCTGAAAATGATTGTTTATCTTTGGGTAGTGCATAAGTTTAACCTGTTGGGAAGCGAAAACAAGTGGATTATCCCTCTTAATTGTGCTAAGATAAGGGCAAAGGAAGCATGCAGGGGAACTGGACGTATCCCTGGAGATAACCCAAGGATACCTGGGAAATTTGGGAAACAGGCCGTAAATTGGCAGGAGAGGGATGGCGATGGGAGGAGAAAACGGATGAGGCTGAAAAATATACTTATAGTAGTGAAAAATATAGAGAAGTCCAGGCAGTTTTACCAGGATCTGTTTGGGCTTTCGCCTGTTGTAGACCATGGCGGGAATATGATCCTGACAGAGGGGCTTGTCCTCCAGGAAGAAGGGATATGGAAGAGCTTCATTGGAAAAGAGATTATCCCCCAGGGCAATTCCTGCGAATTATATTTTGAGGAACGTGACATTGAGGGGTTTGTGAAAAAGCTGGAGGAGATGTATCCCACAGTTACCTATGTGAATAAGCTGATGGAACATAGCTGGGGGCAGAAGGTAGTCCGCTTTTACGACCCGGACGGCAACCTGATTGAGGTTGGGACGCCTTTTATCATATCGTAGCACCCGTATCTGGGTATCACCTCCCTTTCTGTTTGCAAAAATCATCCCTCTTTTACATAGGATGTTAAAAAAGGGAATTATGCCTTATGGATGAAACTTACACAAAAGCCGCACTAACTGCCGAAAGCTTTATGCGTTCCCTGGCGGAGCAGCTTGCCCACCAGATGGGCGGGAAGGTGGAAGCGCTCCAATATTTCAGGGAACCGGAAGAAAAGGCGGCAAAGGAGCCTACTTAGATTCCACAGCAGGGAATTTTGGCAATTGGTAGTAGTGTTTTCCGGCAGCATACAGTTGTGCATGACGGGACACCGGATGATTATTCCGCCCCCAATTACTATGTCAGGTACAGGGATTATATAAAAAATGTAGTGTCCTCGGAAATCTATGCCACCTGGCCGGAAAGCGCCATTTATGCCAATACCCTGGCAATCATGTCCTTTACGCTGAACAGAGTATACACAGAATGGTAGGGGGAGCGGCGCTCATTTAGGGGATTCTTACCCTGTAAAAACCTTGCCGCGCCCGGCACCTGCCAGGAGAAAAGAACAAATGTTTAGGAAACTGCCGCAGAAATTAAATATATCGGTTGCCTTTCAAAATGTTTGCGGTTATAATAGCCTTGTAAAGAAACTAAAGTAAACGCTGCTTTGGACAGGGTAAGGGACAGGGCAACGGCCATAGGGAGCCTATGCTGCTTCCTGCAGATACAGCAGCAAAATACGGAACGATTTGGAGGAAATATGGGCAGAATTAAGAAAAAAGCGATACTCATCCTGGCGGCTGCAGCCGTGGTTTTCGGAGCAGGCGCGGCCATGGGCAGGGAAAACCTGCTTTGCGCAGAGGCGGCCCAGCGCCCGGTGTCTATCACATCCTGTCTGATTTCTGAGACAGATGTGGTCTGTGAACTGGAGGCATCCAGTATCCCCACAAATGACGACGATATGTTTTATATCTTTGCCGATGAGGTTTACGAGGACGGCACAGACGGCAGGGTGGTGGCAACAGTAGATGCGGAGAAGTCCGTTTCTGTAAGCTTTCCGCTGGATTATGACTCGGAAGACTCTAATTTAAGCCGCAAATTCCTGGTGGCAGTAAAGCGGGGCGGAAAGATGTACCAGGTCAGCGACGAGCATTACATTACCAACCCGGAGGCAATTGCCAAATATTCCTCCCCCCGGATGGAGGTGGGGATCAAAGGGCTTTTGCCGGATGTGGAGAAGCTCCAGAACGGGGATTTGGAAGAGCTTGGCATCCAGCAGGTGGTCTACAATATGAGCGTGGATGAAATTTGTTCGGATGAATCGGTTTCTGATGCCATTTCTTTTAATTATAACGGAAAGAATTATTATTTTGACAATACGGTGATTTCCAATTATGATGCCTTTATAAAGGCAATGAATGCCCAGGGGATCCAGCTTACCATTGTCCTTTTAAACGATGGGTCCGGGCTTTATTCCCAGGACTTGGTCCATCCCATGGCAAAGAATGCGGACAACGGTGAAATTGAGGAGGAAGCGCCGGGATATGCGCTGAATGTGGCGGAGGAAGCAGGGACCAGCCACTTAAAGGCAATCGGGGCGTTTTTGGGCTGGCGGTATTCCGGCCAGCTTGACTGCGGCCAAGTGGATAACTGGATTCTGGGCAATGAGGTAAACGCCCGTACTTCCTGGTGGTACAGCAGCTCCAATTCCCTGGATTTTAATGTAGGGGCTTATGTGAAGGCATTCCGCATTATTTATAATGAGATTAAAAGCATGAATGCCAATGCCATGGTCTATAATTCGATTGACCAGGAGTGGAACCGGAAATCCAACCCGGGAAGCTTTCTTGCAAGGGATTACCTGGACCTGTTTAACTACTATATGATCCGGGAGGGGAACATTGACTGGGGGCTTTCCTACCACCCTTATAACTCGCCATTGTATGACCCTTATGCCTGGAACGGGCCGGCGGTGTGGGTGAAGGATAACCTTTCAACCCCTTATATCACCATGCAGAATATTGACCTTTTGATTGAGTATATGAAGCGTGACCAGTTTTTAAATCCCGCAGGGGAGGTGCGGAGCATTTCCCTGGCTGAGATTGGTTACACTTCCAGCTTTGGGGATGAGAAACAGGAGGCTTCCGTTGCCTACGGGTATTTAAAGGCGGCGTCTATTCCGGAAATTGATTCTTTCGTGCTGTTCCGGCAGACCGATGATGCCCATGAGATGAAGAGCCATCTTGCCCTGGGGCTTTATGGCCTGGATGGAAACCGGAAACCGGCTTTTGATATTTACAAAAATCTGGGGACGGAGAATGAACAGGAAGCCAAGGACCGGGCATCCGAAATTATCGGGATGGATATTGACGAGATGATTAATGAGAATATTGTATGGACGAGAAGCGGTGACGGCGTTGTGAAATAATTGTTTGAAAGTGAGTATGAACGGAACGGTATAGCCAGTGGCTATGCCGTTTCTGCTTACAATAAGCCGGCCCGCGCAGCGCGACGGCGTTTGTTACAATAAGCCGGGCTCGCGCAGCGCGACGGTGTTTGTTACAATAAGCCGGGCCCGTGGGGCGCTTGGTTGCCGGTTGGCTGGAAGGGGTGATGTGGCAGTGAAAGGAAGATTATTATACTCAAAAGTATATTTGACGCTGGCTGTGCTGGCTGTTTTTTGCGCAGGCTGCGGTGTTAGGGAGATGGAAGTGGGGAACAAGGGAAAACAGGGGGAACCCCTGCCTGCGGAGTCCCCTGCAATCTCCCATGGGCGGAAAGAAAAGGATAAGGAACAGGAGGATTATTATCAGGACTATCAGGAAAAGGGCGGGAAGGTTGCCCTGGTCGGGGATGTGGGCTCCCATGCGGAGGATAGTTACAATCAGGCCGCGCTGGAAGGCGTCAGGTCTTATGCCCAGGCGGCAGGGATTTCTTATTCTTATTACAGCGCTGGCAGGGATTCCCGGGAGGCTTATGAGGAGGCGGTTTTATACGCCATTGAAAACCAGGCGGAGGTGGTGGTCTGTGCAGGCCCCCATTTTGAGCAGGCAGTGGGAACCTTACAGGAGAAGTATGGGGAGGTAAATTTCCTTTTATTGGACGGGGTTCCAAGGGACAAGGAGGGAGAGGGGATCCCCATTGCCCCCAATGTCCACTGTATTGCATACCATGAGGAGGAAGCTGGCTATCTGGCAGGTTATATGGCGGTGCTGGAAGGCTGCCGGAAGCTGGGCTTTATCGGCGGGGAGCGCCTTCCCTCGGTGGAAAGGTATGGCTTCGGCTATCTTAAGGGAATTGATGATGCCGCCGCTTCTTTAGGCATTACCGGGCAGGTGAGCGTAGAGTACTGGTATGGGGGCTCTTTCCTCCCCTCTAAGGAGATTGAGAAGACAGCCAGGAAGTGGTATCAGGATGGCACAGAGATTATTTTTGCCTGTGGCGGTTCCCTGTACCAGTCGGTCCTTAAGGCAGCAGAAAAAACCGGGGGGCTGCTCATTGGGGCAGATGTGGACCAGAGCGGCGTTTCAGGGCTTTTTCTGACCTCTGCCATGAAGGGGATCCAATCTTCCGTAATCTTTGCACTGGACGAGCTGTTTGCCGGCGGGGGGAGCTGGCCGGATGGGATGGCGGGCCAGGTGATGGATTACAGTGCAGAGAAAAACTGCATTAAGCTTCCCATGGCGGAAGGGGCGTGGCGTTTTCAGAAGGTTTCCATGAAGGAGTATTTCCAGGTGCTTGTGGATTTAAACACCGGAAAGATTCCCATCCTGGGGGAAGGAGAAGGGATGCCGGAGACGGAAATAACGGTTATCTTTTATAATGAAGGCAGGGAGAAGGCAGGGGAGCCGGAAGAAACGCAAAAGAGCGGGAAAGAATAGCGGGGGACGGGATTTTGGATAAGAAAAAGAAAACGATTATATTGATAGGCGGTATTCTCCTGCTTTTAGGTGCCTTTGCCTTTTTTTTCAGGCATAAGGACAGAAAGCCTGCTGTTTTCACGGCTTCTTCTGTGCGCCTGAAAGAGAAGCTGGATACAGAGAGGGAGGAGGCGCTTACAAAGGGGAATGTAAAGCTTTCCCGCAAAGCCCTTGCATCCTATGGCCGGATTACGGAGTGCGTTTTCAATGGGGAGGGAACGGGGCTTACCTTAAACCTTGCTTTGCCCGATATCCCCGGGAGCGATGATGCCTATATCTATCTCTTTGACTTTGATATTTATGAGGAATGTGAGTTCCCCGAAGGCTTTGGCCGCACGCCCGTTGCGGTTGCGGAAAAGGCTACAAGCTGTACGTTCCAGTGGGACTACCAGGAGGAACAGCTTTTCCGGCAGTTTGTGCCGGCCCTTTTGGTGAAGGGAAGGTATGTACCCCTGAGCCAGGGCTGCTTTATCAATAATCCGGAGGCCATTGCCTATAACCCGGAGGATTATCCCCAGGGAAAATCCAAAAAGGGGCTGCTCCTTGACCCGGAGATGCTGCGGACCCCCCTGCTGGAGGATCTGGGCGTGAAGCACGCCATTTATAACATCCCCCTGTCCAACATTATCGGGGAGACTACCAATGAGGCGCTTCCCACCATCGTATACCACTACAGGGGAAGGGAATATCTCTTTAACGGCGCTGCCATAGAAGGCTATGACAATCTCTTTTCCTACCTTACGGAAAAGGAGATGCTCACCACAGCCATTATCCTTAACGACTGGGATGAGGATTATCCGGAGCTGGTCCATCCCCTGGCCAGGAATAAGGATTCGGGTGCTTATTATTATGCTTTCAATACCTGTGAGGCGGAAGGGTGCCTGCACCTGGAAGCCATTGCCTCTTTTTTGACGGAACGCTATTCCGGGAAGGAAAAGGGGCTGGTGTCCAGCTGGGTGATTGCCAATGAAATTAACCAGCATAAGGTCTGGAATTATATGGATACAAAGGACATTGGGCTTTATGCCGGCGAGTACGAAAAGGCCCTGCGCATTTTCTATAATGCCGCCAAGCGCAGCTATGCGGGGGCCAAGGTATATCTGAGCATTGACCACGACTGGAATGACAATAAAGGCAGGGATGACCGCTTTTTTAATGCCAGGGATATACTGGAAGCAGTCAACGATGCCGCAAGGCAGAAGGGGAATTATGACTGGGGGGTGGCCATCCATCCTTATCCCAGCCCTCTTACAAGGGTTAACTATTGGAACCAGAATTACGATAAAAGTATAGATGCGCCTGTGCTTACGCCTATGAACTTAAGCACGGTGACAGACTTTTTAAAGCAGGTGGAATATCTTGACCGGGGCGGTGATGTACGCAGCATTTCGGTGACGGAACTTGGCTTTACCTCCCTTTCCGGGGAAAAGCTCCAGGCGGCGGCGTTTGCCTACTGCTACTATATTATTGAAGATAATCCTTACATAGAAGCTTTTATTATGAATAGGCAGACAGACGCCATGGAAGAAATCAAACAGGGGCTTGCCTTTGGGATTTATAACCTGGACCGTACACCGAAGTTTATCTATGAAGTGTTCAGGGATATTGATACCAATAAGGGCCGGGATAACGTGGCGTTTATGCTGAATATTATCGGGGCGGACAGCCTGGAGGAGGCACTGGCCCGGGCCAGGTAAGGGCATAGGGCCGGGACACGGAATGGGCGTTGGTTTTGGGGTACCGGAATAAGGGGTATAACTTTACCATCACCTCTTCCACCGCCTATGACCAGAAGTGGATGTATGGCAGGAATTTTTATGGGAACATTGAGCGCATCGTGGACAGCGTGTTTGCAAATTATTTATCCCGCCCCGGGGTGCGGCAGCCTATATTTACCTCCTACTGCGACGGCAGGAGGGTTACCTGTGACGGCTTAAGCCAGTGGGGCTCCAAGTACCTGGGGGAAGAGGGCTATTCGGCCATTGATATTATCCATTATTATTATGGAAATGATATGTATATCAACACGGCGGTGAGCGTTGCCGGGGTGCCCTCCTCCTGGCCGGGCTATAACCTGACCATTGGCTCTACCGGCGATAAGGTCAGGCAGATACAGCAGCAGTTAAACCGTATTGCCAGAAATTACCCGGCAATCCCCACAGTGACGGCGGATGGGATTTACGGCCCGGCTACGGCGGAGGCTGTGCGTGCTTTCCAGCGAATTTTTAACCTGCCCCAGTCCGGGATCGTAGACTACCCTACCTGGTACAGCATTTCCAATATTTATGTAGGGGTCAGCCGGATTTCGGAGCCAGGTTAACATACATTCATTACCCGGTTGCGAAAGCGCCCGCAAAGATGGTATACTATAGTGAAGGTAATAATTTTTACATGAAAGAGAAACTGGCGGCTGGAGGAATAGGACAGTGCAGGATGCAGTGGAACAAATTCTGGCGGGAAAATTTAATAACGAGGCTTATGCCCTGGAATTTTCAAGCCCTGTGATTGAACTGAAGCTTCAGGAGGGGGAAAACCACGAGGGAAGCTTTTTCATTACAGGGCCGGAAAATGAGGTGACAGAAGGCAGGGTATCCTCCACAAGGCTGCGGATGCATTGCCTGACAGAACAGTTTTCCGGCGTGAAGGAGGAGATTTCTTACTTCTTTGACGGTTATGGAATGTCGCAGGGGGATACCCTGAAAGGGGAATTCCGTATCATATCTAATCACGGGGAATATTTTGTCCCCTATGAGGTAACTGTGGTTACCGCTCCCCTTGCCTCCCAGCTAGGGGATATTAAAAATCTGTTTCACTTTACCAACCTTGCCCGGACCAATTGGGGGGAGGCTGTAAATCTGTTTTTTTCTCCGGATTTTGCCCATATTTTCCAGGGGACGGACAGGGCTTTTTATGGTGTTTACAGAGGGCTGGCAGGCGGGGAGCGGCGGGAACAGAAGGTAGAGGAATTCCTGCTGGAAATTAAGAAAAAACAGAAGGTAGAGTTTTTCCTGGAAAGTGACCAGATCCGGATAGACAATCCCGGCGGCAAGCCTGAGGGCAGGGTAGTGGTAAACCGCAATGGATGGGGGTATTCGGAGCTGTCCGTGGAAAAGGAAGGGGATTTCATTCTTCTGGAAAAAGAAATAATCCGGGAGGAGGATTTCCTGGGAAACAGCTACCGGCTTCCTTTTTATATCGCAGGGGAAAAGCTCCACGGGGGCAAAAATTATGGCATTATCCGGTTCCGGGGGGCTTACGCCTGCTTCGAAGCAAAGATTACGGTGAATAATAAATCCCCCAAGGCCCTGGAGGCAGGCAAGCGCAGGCAGAAAAAACATGCGGTGATGGAACTGATGCAGTATTACGAAGCTTTCCGCACTAAAAAGATCAGCTCCGCTTCCTGGATGAAAGAAACCGGGAGCCTGGTGGAGAAGATGGTCTCACTGGAGGGAGAGGACGTGGCGGCGCGCCTGTTCAAGGTGCAGCTCTATATCACCCAGGAGAGGGAGAGGGAAGCAGAATGGCTGCTAAACCAGATAAAAGAAACAGTGGAAGAAAATTTTGAGCCTGCGCTGTATTGCTATTATCTGTATTTGACCACACTGCTCAACCGCAGGGAGTCCTATATTGATGAGATTGCAGGGCAGGTGGAGAGGATCTTTACCCAAAATTCCGATAACTGGCGGATTGCCTGGCTGCTTTTGTATCTGTCAGGGGATTATGCCAGAAGCCCTTCCAGAAAATGGCTTGCCCTGGAAGAGCAGTTCCGGCAGGGGTGCAAAAGCCCGGTGCTGTACATTGAGGCGTGGAATCTGGTGGCCGCCAACCCGGCCCTTCTTATGCGGCTGGAGAGTTTTGAACTGCAGATTTTAACCTATGGGGCAAAGAAGGAGCTTTTAACGCCAGAGGTGATCGGGCAGACAGTTTACCTTGCCCAGAGGGTGAAGAATTACTCGGTGCGGCTTTTTGACATCCTGAGGACATGTTATCAGCTCCTGCCCACCGAGGAGGGGCTGCAGGCGTTGTGTTCCCTGCTCATCAAAGGGAACAAAACTGACAAAAGCTATTTTGTCTGGTATGAGAAGGGCATTGAAAAGGAACTGCGGATTACACGGCTGTATGAGTATTATATGATGTCCCTGCCCCTTGCCAGGGAGCCGGAAATCCCCAAGATCGTGCTTATGTACTTTGCCTTTGACAGCAGCCTTGACAGCCTGCGCAACGCATATCTTTACGCATATGTCCACAGAAACCAGGGGCAGTACCCGGAGCTGTACGAAAGCTACCGGGAGCAGATTGAGCGGTTTGTGGTATTCCAGCTTTTAAAAGGGCGGAGCAACCGTTATCTTGCCTATTTATACAAAAATCTCATCACCCCGGTGATGCTCACGGAAGAGATTGCCGGGGGGCTGTCCACCGCTTTGTTTGTAAGGCATTTGCGGCTGGAGCGGGGGGATATCAGGAAAGCAGTCCTTATATACGAAAAAGAAAACCAGGAGGCAGTGTACCCTGTAATGGGGAAGGAAGCCTATCTTCCGGTTTACGGGGATGACTGCCGCCTGCTTTTGGAGGATGGCCGGGGCAACCGGTTTTGCAGGGAGGAAGAATATGTCCTTGAAAAGCTGCTTACCCCGGACAGGCTTGCTTTCCAGATAGCCCCTTTTATCACCGGGTCCATTCATTTTACTCTCTGGCTGTGTGAAAGCGGCGGGGAAATAGCGCCGGTAAGCCGGGAGAATGTGGAGTTTATGAAACGCCTTACCCTTACGGAGGAAATCAGGGAAGAGGTAAGGAAAGAGATCAGGATCCGGCTGATACAGTTCTTTTTTGACAACGACTGGTTAAAGGAGCTGGATCAGGCGCTGGAAGCGCTTTTGCCGGAACAGATCCATAACAACTGCTTTTCCCAGGCCCTGCGTTTCCTTATTGTGCGGGGAATGTACGAAAAAGCCTTTGCCTGGATTAAAATGCGGGGCTGCGAGGGGGTGGAGGCAAAGATTATTGTAAGGCTTTGCAGCAGGCTTTTGTCGCTGGAGAGCCAGGAGGAGGACGCCACCATGACCAAGATGGCGTACCTGGCTTTCCGGGCAGGGAAGTATGATGAAAAACTGTTAGAATACCTGTGCAGCCACTTCAGGGGAACAAGCAAGGAAATGCGGGATGTGTGGAAAGCGGCGGAGGCTTTTGGGACAGATACCTATGGGCTTTCGGAGCGGATTCTTATCCAGATGCTTTCCACAGGAGCCTTTGTGGGGGAGCGGGCGGATATCTTCAAACGCTACGTATCCGGCGGCGCCAGGACCCAGGTGGAGCTTGCGGTCCTTGCCCAGAATGCTTATGAGTATTTTGTGAAGGACCGGCTGATTGACGAGTTTGTGCTGGAGGACCTGCAGCGGGTAATAGAGCGGCAGGAGGAAGCGCTCCCCTTTGTCTGCAAACTGGCCTATACCAGGTATTATGCGGAGAATAAGCACCAGGCGGACCAGAGGGTATTCCCGTACCTGGTGGTTTTCCTGCGGGAGATCCTTGCAGAAAATAAATACTTCCCCTATTTTAAAGAGTACGCCGGGCGGATTGGCTTCATGCGGCAGTTTATGGACAAGACCATGGTGGAATACCGGGTAAGGGAAGGCAACAGTGCCGCCATCCACTATCTCCTGGAAAAAAGGGGAGGACAGGAAGGGGACTATGTAAAGGAAGAAATGCAGGATATGTTCGGAGGGATCTGCGTAAAGCAGTTTATCCTTTTCTTTGGGGAACATTTGCAGTATTATATTACAGAGACAGAGGACGGAAAAGGGCACTTGACAGAAAGCGGCTCCTGCAGCCGCAATGATACCGGGATGGAGCAGAGCGAAAACAGGTACAACCTGCTAAACGACATCGCTATAGGCAGGAATCTTCACGATTACGATACCATGGAGAAACTCCTTAAGGAATATTTTGAGCAGGATTACCTTGCCAGGGAGCTTTTTTCCATCATTTAGCATTGATACAAAAGGGCGGTCACATACATGTTTCAGGGGCAGAATCTTTTTGGGAAAAAAAATAGTAAAAAAGTGGCTGTGGGCTATGACCTGGGACAGAAGTTTGCCCAGATCAGCTTTTGCGGCCTGGAAGAGACGGAGCCGGAAACCGTTTCCGCAGTGGCAGGCACAGAGCAGTACAACATCCCTGTGATCCTGTGCAAAAGACGGGGCGTGGGCCAGTGGTATTACGGAAAAGAGGCCATCAAATTTGCCAGGGAGGGAGACGGCGTCCTGGTGGAGGAGCTGCTGGAAAAGGCGGAGCGGGGGGAGGATGTGATGGTGGAAGGGGAAGCCTTCGACCCCATAGCCCTCCTTACCCTGTTTATAAAAAGGAGCCTTTCCCTGCTCAGCGTCCGCATCCCTGCCAGCCAGATAGAAGCCTTTATGTTCACTGTGGAGGAGCTCACCCCCAGGATAGTGGATGTATTGGGCAAGGTGGCGGCGGGGCTGCAGCTTAAGGCGCAGCATATCTGTTTCCAAAGCCACTTAGACAGCTTTTACTCCTTTACCATGCATCAGGAGAGGGACCTGCGGCAGAATGACGTGGTCATATTTGAGTACGACACGTTTTTAAAGACCCTGTGCCTGGAATGCAACCAGAAGACCACCCCAAAGGTGATATTCATTGAGCGCAAGGATTATCCCCAAATGGAACGGAGAGTTTGGCAGGAAGAGGAAGAAGCCAGGCAGAGGCAGATGAAGGAGCTGGACGTGCTGTTTGCCGGGATCGTACAAGAGAGCATGGAAGAGAAAAATGTTTCCACGGTATTTTTGCTGGGGGACGGTTTTAAGGAAAGCTGGGCCAGGGATTCTTTAAAGCTTCTTTGCAAGAACCGGAGGGTTTTCCAGGGAAACAATCTTTACAGCAAAGGTGCCTGCTACGGGATCCTGGACCGGCTGGGAAAAGGGCAGAGGCAGGAATATGTGTACCTTGGGGCGGATAAATTAAAATCTAACATCGGCATGAAGGTCCTGCGCTGTGGGGAAGAGGTGTACTATGCGGTGCTGGACGCAGGCGTCAACTGGTATGAAACTTCTGCGGATTTTGATATTATCCTGGAGGAAGGCAATACCCTGGAGTTTGTGATCACGCCCCTTACCGGAGGCAGGGTAACGAACAGGATCCTGACGCTGGAAGGGCTCCCAGGGCGTCCTCCCAGGACCACCAGGCTGAATGTGCATATTGAAATGACTTCGGTGGATAAAGCGGAGGTAACGGTGGAGGATATGGGATTTGGGGAGTTGTTCAGGTCCAGCGGCATGGCGTGGACCCAGATGATATTTGTATAAACCTGATCTGCCGGGCCGGCAGGGCCTTTGGCGGTACAGGATAAGGGAGATGAGGCAGCAGCTATGGGCAGAATGATATTATGCATGGGGAAATATGCCCAGAATCCATATTATCTTGAAAATGCTTGTACGAACATATATTGCGTGGAGGAGCTTTGCTATCTGTTTGCCAGCAATCCATTTATCATTAATAAGGATATTATGGACAAAAAGCTGGCAATATGGCTGGACCAGGAGTGCGGCCTTGGGGATTTGGGGCATCAGCTTCTGGGATTGTTTAACAGAGGGAGCCAGGCGGGGACATTCGTGGGCATGATTCTGGATTATGTGAATTACTGCACCCCAAAGGAGAAAAAGAGGATTGAAGAGGTGCTCCAGGGCAGTGCCGGGCTCAGCGAATATGAGAAAAAGAAAAAGCAGGCGGATTTCCTGCTGAAAAACCGCAGATACCGGATGGCACTTGGGGAATATGATGGGCTGCGCAGGAGCCTCCCGGAGCAGGAAGCAGGGCTGAAACCTGCTATTTACCACAATATGGGAGTTGCTTATGGGGGGATTTTTGAATTTGAGCTGGCGGCCAAGTATTTTAAACGGGCTTATGAATTGTCCGGCAGCCAGGAGTCAGGCATCCAGTATCTTACCGCCCAGCGGCTGCATCTGCGGGAAAGCGCTTATATTTCTTTTATGGCGGAGCACGGAGAATACCTGGAACTTTCCCTTGAAGTGGAAAAGCGCTTAAAGGCGGCAAAGGGGGAGTTTGAGGCAGGGCAGGAGAACAGAATGCTCACAGCGCTTAAGATTTATAAGGATGAGGGGAATGTAGCATCCTACTATGAGGATATTGATAAGATCATTTATACCAAAAAAGAGGAGTACCGTATGCTTGTGGGGACAGACCCGGGCAGCGGGGGAGCAGGGAAATTTTAAGGGCATATAGGATTGGAAAGCATGAACTTATTTAAGAAATTATTTCGCAAAAAAAATAAGGTGAAAGAGACAACGCCTGAAATTGATGGCTGGAACCAGATAGTCTATGACAGGCAGGAGGTACAGATCAACGATACCAGGCAGCGGGAAGAGTATGTGAAGGGCTGCTTGGAACAGATTGCCGAGGCTTCCAAGGAGCTGGAGAACCTTCAGTTTGAATATAATATGGTCACCGCCTATTTAAAGGATATGGAAGAGATAGAAGCCCTTCCGGAGGAAGAGAAGGAGGAGCTGGAGGCCTGCGCCAAAAGGATAGAAGCCCTGGAAGAACAGCAGAGCGGCTACCAAAAGCGGAAACACCGGATGAGCGAGGAAAAGTACCGCCAGATGGAACGGCTGGAAGCGGAAATTTCAGGTGGCTTGGAGAAGCTCACCCAGGCAGAGGAGTACCAGGACCTGGTGAAGCGGGACCTAAGGAAGCTGGACGGGGAAAGGCAGGCGTATTCCTTCAGGAAAAACGAACTGAACCATGTGATAAGGGATACCAGGTCTATGACGGTGGTCTGTACAGTGGCGGTTGTGGTATGCATCCTGGCGCTGCTGGTTTTGCAGTATGGCTTTGAGATGAACACCAAGCCTGCCTACCTGGCGGCTGCCGGGGTAGGGGCAGCCGCCATTACGGCGATTTTTATTAAGCACAATGATGCGGTCAAGGAGCTGGCCAGGGTGGAAAATGGCATTACCCGCATTATCAGGCTGCAGAATACGGTGAAGATCAGATATGTCAACAATACCCAGCTTTTGGAGTATCTTTACCTGAAATATAATGTGTCAAGCGCCAGCGAGCTGGGGAAGACCTGGCAGCTTTATCTGGAGGAAAAGGAAGAGCGGCGGAATTTCCAGATGGCGGAGCGGCAGCTTGACCAGTGCCAGCAGGATCTCCTGCGGGTGCTGCGCAGGTATCAGATTAACGACCCTGCCATCTGGCTGCACCAGACGGCGGCGATTTTGGATAAAAAGGAAATGGTGGAGATCCGCCACAACCTGATTATCAGAAGGCAGTCTTTAAGGCGCCGGATGGATTATAATAAAGAGGTCATTGCCGGTAAGGCCCAGGCAGAGATCAAGGACCTGGTGGAAAACTATCCTAAATATGGGAAAGAAATCTTAGACATTGTGGGAGAATATGAAAAGGACTTCTCCTGACAGTTGACAAATGGGCCAAAAAGGTATACAGTATGTAAGAAATAATAAATCGCTAGGGGAGCGTTGGCTGAGATTGCATAGAAGCTGAAAGGGCTTTTATGCTGACCCTCACAACCTGAACCGGGTAATACCGGCGTAGGGAAGCAGATTTTACAGGCAGATGATTTTGGGCAAAAGCCAGATGGCTGTGCCCTGGTGTGGCAGTGGGCAAAAGCCCTGGGTGGCTGCACTGGCGGGGATATCCGGCCGGGGCTGTATTAAAACACCCTTTGGCGCCCCTGCAAGGCCAAAAGCCTGGGAAATAAGCGTTCTCCTCCTGTGATAATACAAGGAGGTTTTTTTATGTCTTTTTTTGTAAAAGAAGTGGTTGGCCAGGAGTGGGGAATCTACTATGAACTTACCGGAGCCGGCTATGGCGGGCTTGTGGCAGCCTTGGTAATCCTTCTGCTGGCTGGCTGCGTGGTAAGCGGCAGGGGAGGGGAAAGGAAGATCAGTACAAAGCAGTTGGTGTTTTCTGCCATGGCCATAGCCCTGGCCATGGCAACCAGTATGATAAAGCTGGCAGATATGCCTATGGGAGGGAGCGTGACCCTTTGCAGTATGCTTTTTATCTGCCTGGTGGGCTATTTTTTCGGCCTGTGGGGCGGGCTTATGGCAGCAGTGGCCTATGGGATATTGCAGCTTGTGGTGGACCCGTATATTATCAGCATTCCCCAGCTTCTCACAGATTACATATTTGGTTTTGGGGCTTTGGGGCTTTCCGGGATTTTCTGTAACAAAAAGCATGGGCTTGTGCTGGGATACCTGGCAGGCGCGCTGGGGAGGTATTTCTTCACCGTCCTTTCCGGCATGATATTTTTTGGCAGCTATGCCGCCAATTTCCATATGTCGGCCCTGGCCTATTCCCTGGCCTATAACGGGGCGTACCTGGGGCCGGAGGTGCTGGCCACTGTGGCTGTTTTATCCCTTCCCCCGGTAGCCAGGGGGCTTGGCAGGGTGAAGGGGATGGCCCGGGGACATTAGGAAATGTATGAGATTTTGTGCATTTTCTATTACGGAAAATTGAAAATACCACTTGTAAATTTCCATTACAGGTGGTATTCTTTGTATAAATTCCGGTAACGTTACCAATAAATGCAAAGGAGTCAAAAAATGAGAGCGAGCGGCATTTTATTACCCATTTCCAGCATCCCTTCCCCCTACGGGATTGGCAGCTTTTCCAGGGAAGCGTATGAGTTTGTGGATTTTCTGGCACAGGCGGGACAGTCCTACTGGCAGATCCTTCCCTTAGGCCCTACAGGCTACGGGGATTCCCCTTACCAGTCTTTTTCCACCTTTGCGGGGAACCCATATTACATAGATTTGGAGGAACTGGTTAAGGAGGGGCTGATCACCCAGGAGCAGTGCCAGTCCTGCGACTGGGGTGACATGGAAGCCTATGTGGATTATGAGAAGATCTACCTTTCCCGGTTCAAGGTGCTGCGGGAGGCGTTTTTAAACAGCAGCATCAGGGAAGAGGAAGGCTTCTGGGACTTTGTGGGGGAAAATGATTTCTGGCTGCCGGATTATGCCCTTTATATGGCGGTGAAGGACGCCCATGAGGGAAAAAGCTGGTCAGAGTGGGAGGAGGATATCCGCCTCCGGAAGCCGGGAGCACTGGCACAGTACCAGGAGGAGCTGAAAGAGGAGATTCTGTTTTATGAATTCCAGCAGTACCTTTTCAACCGCCAGTGGAAGAAGCTGAAAGGCTATGCCAACAGCAGGAAGATTGAGATTATCGGCGATATCCCCATTTATGTGGCTTTTGACAGTGCGGATACCTGGGCAAACCCGGCGCTTTTCCAGTTTGATGAAAAGGGAATGCCCACAGGGGTGGCAGGCTGCCCTCCGGATTCTTTTTCCGCTACGGGACAGCTTTGGGGCAATCCTTTATACCGCTGGGAATATCATAAGGAAACCGGCTACGAATGGTGGATGAAGCGGATCTCCTATTGCTATCAGCTTTATGATGTGGTGCGGATTGACCATTTCAGGGGATTTGACGAGTATTACAATATCCCCTTTGGGGATGAGACGGCGGAGTTTGGCAAATGGGAAAAGGGGCCGGGGTACGACCTGTTCCAGGTGATGAAGCAGAAAATCGGGAATAAGCCGGTGATTGCGGAGGACCTGGGCTTTCTTACCCCTTCTGTGGGAAAGCTTTTGAAAAAAACAGGCTATCCGGGCATGAAGGTTTTGCAGTTTGCCTTTGATTCCAGGGAGGACAGCGATTATCTGCCCCACAATTACACAGCAAATTCCGTGGTCTATACAGGGACCCATGACAATGACACGACCCTTGGCTGGTTCCAGTCCATCAAGCGCAGTGACAGGAGCTTTGCCAAAGAATACTTAAACATCAAAAGCAGCAAAGAGGTGGAATGGTATTTTATCCGCGCGGCGCTGGCAAGCGTATCCGAAACTGCCGTGATTCCCATGCAGGATTACCTGGGGCTGGGCGGGGAAGGGAGGATCAATATCCCCTCCACGCTGGGAGAGAACTGGAAGTGGCGGCTGGTAAAAGGACAGATCAAAGAGGGGCTTGCAGAGAAAATCTGTGATATATGCAGGCTCTACGGGCGGGTGAAATAAAGGGCTTTGCCAAAAGGATACTTCTGGATATGGAAGAAATAACAATTAAGGATATTGCCAGAAAATGCAATGTGGGGGTCAGTACTGTTTCAAGGGCTATCAATAACCATCCGGATATCAACCCCAAGACCAGGGAAATGGTGATGGCGGTTATTCGGGAAACCGGGTATATCCCCAATAACAGCGCCAGGAATTTAAAGCGCACGGATGCAAAATGCATTGCCGTCTTAATAAAGGGCATCACCAATCCCTTTTTCAGTTCTATGATTGGTATTATTGAGAGCCATGTGCAGAAGAAAAAGTATACCATGGTGATGCAGCATGTGGAGGCTTATGAGGATGAACTGGATGTGGCGCTGGAGCTGGTAAAGGAAAAGCGGCTCCGGGGAATTGTTTTCCTTGGGGGCGCATACCGCCATGACAGGGCAAAGCTCCTAAAGCTGAAAGCTCCCTTTGTGTTCTGCACCATCGGGACCCAGGGACAGGAGAAGGAGCCTTTTTATTCTAATGTGTCTGTGGACGACATGGCAGAAAGCCGTAAAATGACGGAATATCTGCTCTCCCTGGGGCACCGTAAGATTGCCATTATAGCAGAGGGCGCACAGGGGGAATCTGTCGGCAGGCTCCGGCTGGAGGGCTATAAAGCTGCCCTGGGGCAGTGGAAGGTTCCCATAGACCACAGGCTGGTGTGCCTGGCAAAGGACCAGGACCCTTATTCTATGGAAAACGGTTACAGGATGGCCAAAAGGCTCCTGGCCTCGGGGGTGGGATTTACCGCCCTTTATTGCATTTCGGATTTTCTGGCTGTAGGGGCATGCAGGGCATTATACGAATCCGGGAAAAAGATCCCGGAAGAGGTATCCGTGACGGGCTACGACGGGCTTTCCATAGGGGACTTTTATACCCCCAGGCTTACCACCATCAGACAGCCGGTGGAAGAAATGGCAAAGAAAACCATGGAAATCCTCTTTCATGTGATAGAGGAAAAGTGCGGCCATGAACATGTGGTTTTCCCCGGGGAGCTGGTGGTGAGGGAGTCTGCGGGGACAGCCTGCCGCCAGGAACATGATTAAATTCAGTTTATAGCCCTGGGGGAGCCTTAGGGGCACCGCCCCGTTTTTGCCATCCGTGAATTATGGTATTGCGGGTTCCTGGTCACATCCTCCCCCAGCCAGCCTGGGGGCAGGAAAGCCTCCGCCATCTCCAGGCTGGGAAACTCCACTTCTGCCAGCACCAATGGGGCAAAGGGCGGGGCGAACACATCCAGCTCCAACACAAGGGAAAGCTCCCCCTTTGGGGGGATAAAGCCTTTGGCGAAAGCAGGATGTTCCATGGGGACCAGGTATCTTTTTTTGGAGATTACATAGCCGTCTGCTTTGGAGAGCAGATGAAGGTAAGCCTCCCTGTTAAGGGGCAGGTTATACTCTTCCCGGGCCATCAGCCCTTTCCCTTTATAAGTGAGATAATATTCTTCTTCCTGCCTGCGCACACGCACCACCGGGCTGGTGCACAGATAAGCCTGCTCAATGGCCAGGCATTGAAAATCAGTGAGAGCGGCGGGCATCTCTTTTATCAGAAATTTACGTTCTATTTCCATGGCAATCCCTTTTCCTTCATAATTTTAACAAATTTTCATTTTTATTCATAAAATTATTATAATATGCCTTAATAAAATTTACAAATCATTAATTGGAAATTTATCACGGTTAATGGTAAAATATTACACAGAAGGAGGGATGCTGCAATTAAATTTATTAATTTTTACATAAGGGGGATTTAAAAGGAGCCCCTTGTGGGACAAACTGCAGGCTTTGTCCGGAAAATTCACAAATGAAACATAAAATAAGAATATCGCAGGGACGATAAAATATAGTAGAGGGTAAAGGATGGCTGATGATGAGTAAAGTATGTATATTTTTTGCAACTGGCTATGAGGAAATTGAGGCGCTTACGGTAGTGGATCTTTTGCGCAGGCAGGGAATTGATACCGAAATGGTATCCGTTACCGGGGAGCGGACGGTTACAGGTTCCCATGAGATCCCCGTTGTAATGGACAGGCTGCTGGAGGAAGTGGATTTCGGGCAGGTGGATATGCTGGTGCTTCCCGGGGGAATGCCGGGAACCAAAAACCTGGAAGCCTGCGGCCCCTTAATGGAACAGGTGGATAAGTTTGCCGCATCCGGCAAGGCAGTGTGTGCAATCTGCGCTGCCCCGTCCATTTTAGGGCACAGGGGAATTTTAAAAGGGAAAAGGGCAACGGCTTTCCCGGGATTTGAGGAACAGCTGGAGGGAGCCATTGTGGCCCGGGAACCGGCAGTGCGGGACGGAAACATCATTACCGGACGGGGAATGGGATGTGCCATTGCTTTTGGCCTTGCCATTGTAGAGTATTTTACAGACCAGGAAACTGTCAGGGAGCTGGCGGAAAAAATAGTTTACCTATAAAAACGGCAGACAGGATTGCCGCCGCTATCAATTAAGGCATGAGAGGTTACAAATGAATATATTGTTTTTTTTAACGCCCAAAAGCGAGGTGGCGTATGTCCACGATACCGATACCCTGCGGCAGGTTCTGGAAAAAATGGAACACAGCAGGTATTCTGCCGTGCCGGTCATCGGGAAGAAGGACGGCAGATACATAGGGACCCTTACGGAAGGGGACCTGCTCTGGTATATTAAGGATTACGGAGATTTATCTATACGGCGGGCAGAGGAAATTTCCATGCAGGCAGTGGCGCGCAGGTATGATAACGAGCCGGTAGATGTGGATGTGGATATGGAAAATCTGATCAATAAAGCAATGAACCAGAACTTTGTCCCGGTGATTGACGACAGGGAGCGCTTTATCGGGCTGATCACCAGAAAGGACCTGATACAATATCTTTGCAGGAAGCTGGTGACCATCCAGCTTGAAGCCGGAGGGATGGGTATCCGGTAGCAGCCGGTATAATAAAGCATGGCATGGCAGCGCCACAGTGCGCGGAAATGGGGAAAAATGTTTAATCAGTTAACACAAAAAGATATTGATGCCATGGAGGCGGAGATAGAAGAAAGAAAACTGGTAATCCGCCCAAAGCTGCTGGAATCCGTCAAGGAAGCCAGGGCCCATGGGGACTTAAGCGAAAATTTTGAGTATTATGCCGCCAAAAAAGAAAAAAATAAAAATGAAAGCCGTATCCGTTTCCTTGAAAGAATGATCAAAACAGCCCAGGTGATACCGGATGATTCCAGGGAGGATGAAATCGGGGTAAATAATACCGTGGAAGTGGAGTTTGAGGAAGACGGTGCCGTTGAAAAATATAAAATCGTGACGACTATGCGGGGAGATTCCCTAAACGGGCTGGTAAGCGTAGAGTCACCTATCGGCAAAGCCCTGATGGGGCATAAGGCGGGAGAACGGGTATATGTACAGGTTAACACTGATTACGGCTATTACCTGAAGGTAAAATCCATAGAAAACACAGAAGATGACGGAACCGACAAAATAAGAAGCTTTTAAACGCCGCAAAATTTTTTCAAAGGTTTCTTCTTATATAATATAAATAAGCCTGTTTGGAAAGGAATCCCCGGCGGAAAAACTTACCATAATATTTTTCTAAACACCGTTAATACTATGAACAAGATAAGCAAGACGAAAACGCTTTGAACAACGGAGAGGGCAGTAAGAAATCTTCTTTGGGATAAGCGGGACCGGAAAAGCTTATCCCAGAAAAGGCTGCAAAAGCAGCCAAATAAATAACGGAGGTGAAAAAGATGGCAAGCAACAAAACGAATAGAGTAGAAGTTCCTGAGGCGAAGGCAGCAATGGACCGTTTCAAAACAGAGGTTGCTTCTGAATTGGGTGTTGACTTAAAGGAAGGCTACAACGGTGATTTAACTTCTAAGGAAGCTGGCTCCATCGGCGGCGAAATGGTCCGCAGGATGATCAAGAAGCAAGAAGAAATGATGAAATAACTTAGTGCTTCTCAAATAAGAATGTAAAAATGGCCCGTCTGCGGTATGCAGGCGGGCTGTTTTGTTCCAGTAAGCCGGCTCGCGGGGCGGCGTTTTAACCACCGTTTTTCAGGTATTTTTTCAGGGGAAGCCAGATAAGAAAGGCCAGAAAGCTTCCCATCAGCGCCGTAATCAGCTGGGTCAGGGAAAAGGTCACTTTGGCGGTGGCGAGGACCTTTGGCAGCATTTCCGGTTTCGGGAGCTTGGAGGCTACATTTTCCCCGAAAAGAGGCAGAAGCACCAGGACGGCCACCAGGCCCATAAAAGCGGCTTTTAACAAAGAGCCTACAACCATCCCCACAGGCAGCTTAAAGCGCCAGTCCTTTTTTTCCTGGAAATACCATACGCACACTGCCAGGACCATGTTTCCGCCCATTACCACCGGGAACATCAAAGGGATGGCGGCCATGATAGGGGAGCCTGTAAAGAAAAAGGCGGTAACAGGGGCAACCAGGCTGATCAAAAGCCCGCTCCATAACCCGGCGCCCAGGACTGCAATAATAATCACTGCGTTTACCACAGGGCCTGTGATATAGACAGAGAGATTTTTAAAATACTGGCTGGCAATACAGATGGCAAGTAACAGGGCGGTCTGTACCAGCTCTTTTGTGGATAATTTCATTTTTCTCCTCCTGGCTTTAACTATTAGAATATCATATAGTATAAAAGATAAAAAACCAAAAAGCAAGGATTTGCAGTAACCTCCAGCACAATTTCCACACAGTTTTGTGATAAAAAATCTGGTATTTTCTTTACGGATATGCTATAATCGCATAATGACTGTGAGTTTATGCAGGTAACAGTACGCGAAACAGCTAGCGTTTGTTGATAAAAGAAAAATAAATTTAGGACACGACTTATAAGGAGGATGCACCAGAATGAGCGTACAGGTGGAAAAATTAGAAAAAAACATGGCGAAGCTTACCATTGAGGTCCCGGTAGAAGAACTTGAGGCGGCTTTGCAGGAAGCGTATTTAAAAAACAGGAAGAAAATCAGCATTCCGGGCTTTCGGAAAGGGAAAGTTCCCCGCCAGATGATTGAGAAAATGTACGGCCCGGAAATCTTTTATGAGGACGCGGCAAACGCTCTGATTCCCGACGCTTACGAGGACGCAGTTGAGGAATGTGGGGAGGATATCGTTTCATCCCCTGAAATTGATGTAACCCAGATTGAAAAGGGGAAGCCTTTTATTTTTACGGCAGAGGTTGCCTTAAAGCCGGAGGTAAGGCTTGGCAAGTATAAGGGCGTTGAGGTGGCGGAGGAGGATGTTACTGTCTCTGGCCAGGAAGTAGACGCGAAGATTGAAAGGGAGCGGGAAAATAACGCCCGGAATATTGAGATAACCCACAGGCCTGTGAAAGATAAGGACATGGTTGTGCTTGATTTCGAAGGCTTTGTAGGCGGCGTGGCTTTTGATGGGGGCAAGGGGGAGGACTATCCTCTAACCATCGGTTCCGGCGCTTTTATCCCTGGCTTTGAAGAGCAGCTTATCGGCGCGGAAATCGGCAAGGAAACAGAAGTTACAGTGGCTTTCCCGGAGGATTACCAGGCGGAGGAACTGCAGGGAAAAGAAGCAGTATTCAAATGCACCATTAAGGAGATCAAGGAAAAAGAGCTTCCTGCACTGGATGATGAGTTTGCCAGCGAAATTTCCGAATTTGACACCTTAGAGGAATATAAAGAGGATGTGAGGGCTAAACTTACACAGGAGAAGGAAAAAGAGGCGAAGGAAGCAAAAGAAGCGGCTGTGATTGAGGCCATTGTGGATGATTCTGACATGGAGATCCCGGAGGCGATGATCCAGACCCAACAAAGGCAGATGATCGATGAGTTTGGCCAGAGAATACGTTACCAGGGTCTTACCATGGACCAGTACTACCAGATGACAGGCGCAAGCTATGATAAGATGGCGGAGCAGGTAAGGCCCCAGGCTGAGAGAAGGATCAAATCCAGGCTGGTCCTTGAAGCTGTTGCGAAAGCGGAAAACATTACCGCTACAGAGGAAGAGTTTGAGGAAGAATTAGGCCTCATGGCCCAGGCTTACCAGATGGAAATAGAAGAAATCAAAAAGACGCTGCCTGAGAGAAGCGCAAAACAGATCAGGGAAGACCTTGCAGTGAGAAAAGCTGCGGAGTTTGTGGTGGAAAACGCAAAGAAAAAGGCCTGAAAGGGCGGCGCAGGCAGGACAGGTATTGCAGGAAGCAGGGAGGATTAGTATGAGCTTAGTGCCTTATGTCATCGAACAGACCAGCAGAGGGGAACGTTCTTACGATATTTATTCAAGGCTTTTAAAAGAGAGGATTATTTTTCTGGGGGAGGAAGTCAATGAAGTGACCGCCAGCCTTGTGGTGGCCCAGATGCTGTTTTTGGAGGCAGAAGACCCGGAAAAGGATATCCAGTTTTATATCAACAGCCCCGGCGGGAGCGTTACCGCCGGAATGGCTATATACGATACCATGCAGTATATTAAGTGCGACGTAGCCACCAACTGCATGGGCATGGCGGCAAGCATGGGGGCATTTTTGCTTGCAGGGGGCGCAAAGGGGAAACGTATGGCCCTTCCCAATGCGGAAATCATGATCCATCAGCCTTTAGGCGGTGCCCAGGGCCAGGCTACGGAAATTGAAATTGCAGCCAAGCATATCCTGCACACCAAGGAAAAGCTGAACAGGATGCTGGCAGAAAATACCGGCAAGGATTATGAGGTCATTGCGGCGGATACAGAGCGCGATAACTGGATGTCCGCAGAGGAGGCAAAGGAATATGGCCTGATCGACAAGATTCTTTACAGACGGGCTGAAAAATAATCGTTGGCGGCTTTATTTGGGATGATAAAGGGGAAAGAAAATGGCAGGAAAGAGTTCTGATAACATCAGGTGTTCTTTTTGCAACAAGACACAGGACCAGGTGAAAAAAATGATCGCCGGCCCGGCTGGTGTGTATATCTGCGATGAATGCGTGGAAATCTGCGCGGACATCGTGGAAGAGGAATATGAAGAAGAAGAGGCAGAGGAAACAGAATTTGAGATCAATCTGTTAAAGCCGGTAGAAATCAAGGCATTCCTGGATGATTATGTGATCGGCCAGGAAGAGGCCAAGAAGGTCCTGGCAGTTTCTGTATACAATCATTATAAACGGGTAATGGCTCCCAGGGATATGGACGATGTGGAGCTGGAAAAGAGCAATATCATTATGGTCGGCCCTACCGGTTCAGGAAAAACTTACCTTGCCCGGACACTGGCAAAGATCATTAATGTGCCATTTGCCATAGCGGATGCCACTACTTTGACGGAAGCCGGTTATGTGGGGGAGGATGTGGAGAACATTCTCCTGAAGCTGATACAGGCGGCAGAGTACGATGTGGAGCGTGCCCAGCTTGGTATTATCTACATTGATGAAATTGATAAGATCACCAAAAAAAGCGAGAATGTGTCAATTACCAGGGATGTATCAGGGGAAGGCGTCCAGCAGGCTCTTCTGAAAATTATTGAAGGGACCGTTGCCAGCGTGCCCCCCCAGGGTGGGAGGAAGCATCCCCACCAGGAGCTGATACAGGTAGACACTTCCAATATTTTATTTATCTGCGGAGGTGCTTTCGACGGCCTGGAAAAAATCGTGGAAAACAGGCTCAACCGCAATTCCATTGGTTTTGAAGCGGAAATCGCCCACAAGAGCAGCAGGGAAATCAGCACCCTCCTGAAGGAAGTCACCCCTCAGGATCTGGTTAAATTCGGGCTGATACCGGAGTTTGTAGGCCGTGTACCGATCAATGTTTCCCTGGATGGGCTGGATGAGGAAGCATTAGTCAGAATATTGGCTGAGCCTAAGAGTGCGCTGATCAAACAGTACCAGAAGCTGTTTGGCTTTGACGATGTACGTCTTTCTTTTGAGCCGGAGGCAGTGGAAGCCATTGCAAGGCAGGCCTTTGAGCGCAAGACCGGGGCCAGGGGGCTACGCTCCATTATGGAAAAAGTAATGATGGATATTATGTACTGGATTCCGTCAGATGAGACAATTGAAGAATGCGTTATTACAAAAGGCGCAGTAGAGGGTACCAGTGAACCTTTATTGATACATCATGAAGTAATGCGCAGGGCCAGATAACAGCAGGTGGCACAGAGTGCCTATTACAAAGTGTTCGTATCATCTGCCTCTGGTGAGTTATGCCGCCTGCGGGCGGCATTTTGCATAAGCTGCCGCAAAGGGCGGCGGCGTTTGATAATCAGACAAGGGGATAAGCCTATGAATGAAAAAAAAGCAGATTTGGGTCAGTTACTTACCATGCCCGTTATACCACTTAGGGGAATGACAATATTGCCGGATGCGGTGATACACTTTGATTTAAACAGGGAGAAGTCTGTGCAGGCGCTTGAAGAGGCCATGGTCAAGGGCGGCAGGATTTTTTTGGTGGCACAGAAGAATCCGGATGTGGATAATCCGGGCGGGGAGGATTTATGCCCCGTGGGGACTATCAGCGTGGTGAAGCAGATCACCAAGCTTCCCAACCAGATTGTAAGGATCCTGGTGGAAGGAAAGGTACGTGGGATCCTTCAGGGAATCAGGGAGGAAAACCAGGAATTTCTGGAAGCCTATTTAGCACCGGCACCCCAGGAGGAGGCATCCTCCCAGGAGGAAAAGGTAGCGCGGGAAGCGATGCTCCGCCAGATAACGGAATACTTTACCGCCTTTGCCGTCCATTATCCCAAGATTGATAAAAACGCCCTGCAAAGGTATGCCAGGATCACAGAGCCAGGCAGCTTAATGGACCAGATCGCCATGAACCTGCCTTTTAACTATGAAAGAAAACAACAGGTACTGGAAGCCATTGACCTGCAGGAGCGCTACCGGATACTGGGAGAATATCTGTTAAACGAAATCCGCATTGCCAAGGCCAGGGAGGAACTGGCCCATAATATCAAAGACCGGGTGGACAATAACCAGAGGGAATATCTCCTGCGGGAGCAGCTTAACTATATCCGGGAGGAATTGAAGGAGGACGGTTCCTTTTCCGATGCAGACCAGTTTGAGGAAGCCCTTGAAAAGCTCCAGGCATCTGAGGAAGTGAAGGCGAAGGTCAATAAGGAGATTGCCCGTTTCAGGCGGCTTGCGGGAAACAGCTCGGAGAGCGCGGTGGAGCGGGCCTATATTGAAACCCTTCTGGAGCTGCCCTGGGATAAGGCATCCAAAGATAATGAGAGCATGAAAAGGGCCAGGGCTATTCTGGAGAGGGAACATTACGGCCTGGAGCAGGTAAAGGAAAGGATCCTGGAGTTTCTGGCAGTCAGGTGCCTGACCAGGAAGGGGGACAGCCCTATCATCTGCCTGGTGGGCCCTCCCGGGACCGGGAAGACCTCCATTGCCAAAAGCGTGGCGGAGGCCCTGGACAAAGAGTATGTGAGGATTTCCCTGGGGGGCATCCGGGATGAGGCGGAAATCAGGGGGCACCGGAAAACCTATGTGGGTGCCATGCCCGGGCGTATTGTGACGGGGCTAAAGCAGGCGGGAGTGAAAAATCCCATTATGCTGCTGGACGAGATTGACAAGGTAAGCAATGATTACAAAGGGGATACTTTTTCCGCCCTTTTAGAGGTGCTGGACGGGGCGCAGAATACCAAGTTCCGGGACCATTATGTGGAAATTCCCATGGACCTGTCGGAGGTTTTGTTTATTGCCACCGCCAATACCACCCAGACCATCCCAAGGCCTTTGCTGGACCGTATGGAAATCATAGAGATTACCAGCTATACGGAAAATGAGAAATTCCATATTGCCAAAAAACATTTACTGAAAAAACAGATGAAAACCAACGGCATCACCCGGGAAATGCTTTCCCTTCAGGACGGTGCCTTGAAGAATATCATTACTTATTATACCAAGGAGGCCGGGGTACGGGAGCTGGAACGGAAAATCGGGGATATCTGCCGAAAAACCGCCAAAGAGATCCTGGAAGCCAGGGAAGAGGGGGAGGAACCGGAAAAGGTGAAAGTGACCACCGCCAATCTGGATAAATACCTGGGCAAGAGAAAGTATACCCTGGATAAAGCCAATAAAGAACCCCAGGTAGGCATTGTCCGTGGGCTTGCCTGGACTAGCGTAGGCGGGGACACCCTGCAGATTGAAGTGAATATGATGCCCGGGAAAGGGGAAATAGAGCTTACCGGGCGGATGGGCGAAGTGATGAAGGAATCCGCGAAGATTGGCATGAGCTATGTGCGTTCTGTGGGGGAGGAAAACAAAATTTTTCCGGAAGTGTTTAAGGAAAATGATTTCCATATACATATACCGGAAGGTGCGGTTCCCAAGGACGGGCCTTCGGCAGGCATTACCATGGCTACAGCCCTGTTTTCCGCCATCACCGGGAAAAAGGTGCGCAGCGACCTTGCCATGACCGGGGAAGTGACCTTAAGGGGGATGGTGCTCCCTATCGGCGGGCTGAAAGAAAAGATCCTGGCGGCACGTATAGCGGGGCTGAAAGAGGTTTTGGTGCCTGCGGAGAACAAAAAAGATATTGATGAAATTTCAGAAGAAATCAAGGAGGGGCTTACCATCACCTATGTGAAAAACATGGAGGAAGTGCTCCGCCGTGCACTGCTGGCTGATGCAGCATGACGGTATAAGGGGGACTTCTGCCCGGGAGCCGGGAGGGAAGCTGCCTTAAAAAATAAATAGAAATGTTAAGGGTAAAAAATGATAATAAAAAATGTAAATCTTGAAACTGTTTGTGGCATTACCAGCAAATTCCCTGAAAATGAACATATGGAATTTGCATTTGCAGGGAAAAGCAACGTAGGGAAATCTTCCCTGATCAATGGGCTGATGAACCGGAAGGCGCTGGCCAAAACCAGCTCCCAGCCGGGGAAGACCCAGACCATTAATTATTATAACATTAACGGCCAGATGTATTTTGTGGATCTGCCCGGCTACGGGTATACACGGGCAAATGTGGAAACCAAGGAGAAATGGGGAAAAATGGTAGAACGGTATCTCCATACCTCCAAACAGTTAAGGGCGGTTTTCCTGCTGGTGGATATCCGCCATGCGCCTACTGACAACGACAAATTAATGTACCAGTGGATTCTGCACCAGGGCTTTGAGCCGGTTTTGATTGCTACGAAACTGGACAAGATTAAGCGCAGCCAGGTCCAAAAGCAGGTGAAGCTGATCAAAACCGGATTGGAAGCCCTGGCAAATACCATTGTGATACCTTATTCTGCCCTCACCAAACAGGGACGGGAGGAGATTTACCAGCTTCTGGATACCTATCTGGAAGGGGAGGAGCCAGCAGGCCCGCAGTAGGAGTATAGTTATGGACGGCGGAAAAAGAAGAACCTATTTAAAAGTATTAGTCAATCTGGGAATCATGCTGGTATTATTGCTGTTTTGCATTTTTGTGCTTCCCAGAATTGTGATCTATTTTATGCCCTTTGTGATAGGGTGGATTATTGCCCTGATCGCGGGCCCTCTGGTAAAATTTTTTGAAAAGAAACTGAAGGTCAAAAGAATGGCGGGGTCTGCCTTTGTGATCATTTCTGTGATTGCACTGGTGATCCTGGGGGGCTATTTTGTGGGGGTAAAGCTTACAGAGGGCATTGTGTCTTTTGTGGGGGAAATGCCGGAGATGTGGGCAGGCGCACAGCAGGATTTTGAGGAAATCGGGCAGAAGTTAGACAACGCAAGCAGATATCTCCCGGAGGGCATAAGGAACACCTTTCACAGGATTACCGCCAATGTGGACGAGTATATGGGAGAGCTGCTTGGCGGCATCAGCATGCCGACTATAGAAGCCTTAAGCCGGTTCGCCAAAAATCTGCCGTCTATCCTGATTGGGATTATTATGTGCCTTCTGTCCGCCTATTTTTTTGTTGCAGACAAGGATTATGTGGCAAATATGGTGTCAAAGGCAATGCCGGAATCCGTGATGGAACACTTTGGCATGATCAAAAGAGGGCTGAAACATGCTGTGGGAGGTTATTTTAAGGCGCAGTTTAAGATTGAAGTCTGGATGTACCTGCTCCTTGGCATTGGCTTCTGGGTTTTAAAAATCAGGTATGCGTTTATCATTGCCGTGGGAGTGGCGTTTTTGGATTTCCTCCCTTTTTTTGGCACAGGGACTGTCCTGCTGCCCTGGGCGGCGGTGAAGTTTTTGAGCGGTGATTACCCCATGGTGATCGGGCTTTTGGTCATCTGGGGCGTGGGGCAGCTTGCAAGGCAGCTGATCCAGCCCAAGATTGTGGGAGAGTCTGTAGGGCTTTCCCCTATTCCCACGCTGTTTTTGCTGTTTATTGGCTATAAGGCGGGGAGCGTGGTGGGGATGATCATTGCCGTCCCGATAGGGATCATTGTGCTGAATATGTACCAGGAGGGGGTTTTTGACACTACCTTAAACAGCCTGAAGGTCTTGTATGCCAGCATCAGCAATTTCAGGCATCTGGAGGAAGAAGACATGGAAGCAGTACGGATTTATGAACGCAAGGCGAAAGACAAAAGGAAATCGGAAACAACAAAAGACCCGGTGTAAGATTTTCTTAGCCTGGCCTGGGCAGCCCCGGTTTTCCTGGGATGGGAGCGGGCCAGGGGTAAGGGAGGGAAAGGTGTGGTAGAATGAAGGTTACGGTGTATAGCTGCAGGCCTTTTGATGAAAAGGGGCTGTTTGAAAAATATGGAAGGGAGCTTGGGATAGAGCTGGCCCTGTGCCAGGAGGCACCGGATAAGGACAATGCGGCGCTGGCAAAGGGGAGTGAATGCATCAACATTCTCACCTCAAAGATGCCCCGGGAGCTTCTGCGGGTTTTTGCCGGGTATGGGGTAGGGTATGTGGCAACCAGGACCATTGGCTATGACCATATAGATGTAAAGGCGGCAGGGGAGCTGGGCATGAAGGTGGCCAACGCCCCTTATGGCCCCTGCGGGGTGGCGGATTATACGGTAATGTTGATCCTTATGGCTATCCGGAAAATGAAACGGATTATAGAGCGGACCAATATACAGGATTATTCCCTGAAAGGAATCCAGGGAAGGGAACTGAAGGATTTGACGGTAGGCGTTGTGGGGACGGGCAGGATCGGCAGGCAGGTGATCCGGAACCTTTCCGGCTTTGGCTGCCGTGTAATAGCCTATGACCTGCAGGAAAGCAGGGAGGTAAGAGAGGGAGGCGCAGCCTACGTTTCTTTGGAGGAGCTTTGGCGGCAGGCGGATGTAATCACTTTACATGCGCCCCTTACCGATGCCAATTACCATATGATAGACAGGGAAGCCATTTCCCGGATGAAAGACGGGGTAATCATTGTCAATACGGCAAGGGGCGGGCTGATTGATACCCAGGCCCTGATTGCGGGTATTGAAGAGGGGAAAATAGGCGGCGCAGGCCTTGACGTAGTGGAAAATGAATTTGGATTGTATTATTATGACCATAAATCAGATATACTGAATAACAGGGAGCTGGCTGTGCTCCGGGGCTTTCCCAATGTAACGGTAAGCCATCATATGGCCTTTTATACTGATGATTGTGTGGAAACAGTGGTCCGGGACTCCCTGCTTGGATGCAGGAATTTTGTAGAGGGGAAGGAAAATCCCTGGGAGGTAAAATAAATGCGTAATTTTAAAATGATATTGCAGTATGAGGGAACCAGATATCAGGGATGGCAGAAACAGGGAAACACCCAGAACACCATCCAGGGAAAGCTGGAGGCATTGCTTTTAAAAATGGCCGGGAAGAAGATTGAGGTGACTGGCTCCGGGCGCACGGACGCAGGAGTCCATGCCCTGGGGCAGGTTGCCAATTTCCACTGGGACACAGATAAGAGCCCGGCGGAAATACAGGAGTACATGAATTTTTACCTGCCGGAGGATATTGGGGTGATTTCCCTTACCGAAGCCTCGGAGCGGTTCCACAGCAGGCTCAATGCCAGGGGGAAGATTTACTGCTACCGGGTGGTCAACTCGCCGGTTCCCCATGTGTTTGACAGAAAGTATACCCATTTGGTAACACAGGAGCTGGACCTGGAGGCAATGGAAAATGCGGCAAAGGCATTTCTGGGTACCCATGATTTCAAAGCCTTTACTTCAAGCAAACGGGGGAATAAGTCCACAGTCCGGGTGATGGAGGACATCCGCATAGAAAGGTCTTCGGGCCTGTCCATGGCAATGGATGGCACAGCCGATGAGATCTGCTTCTGGTATAAGGGAAACGGGTTTTTATACCATATGGCAAGGATCATCACAGGAACCCTGCTGGAAGTGGGGATGCAAAAGAGAAAGCCTGAAGAGATTGCACAGATACTGGAGGCAGGCCTGCGGGAAAACGCCGGGGAACTTGTCCCTGCAAAAGGACTTGCACTGATGGAGGTTCTCTATTAGTGGAAAAGTGGCTGTTTCAAAAGAAATATGTCAGACTGGTTTTTTTTCTTTATTTAGTGGCTGTGATAAAGGTGATCATATTTAAATACCCATGGGAACAGATGAAGGAAATCGCCGCCACATGGGAAAAGGAGGTAATTTTTGAAGGGCTGGATACCGCTAATTTTACCTTATTTAAGACCATACGTATGTATATAGACTATTCCTATAAGTTAAACAGTTTCGAGAACCTGGTGGGAAACGTGGTGGTCTTCATTCCCTTTGGCTTTCTGCTGCCCTATGTGGTGAAATGGGGAAGAAATTTCCTGGTCATGCTCCTTAACGCCCTGCTGTTTGTCACAGGAATAGAGGTCTTCCAGCTATTTAGTGCCTTCGGCGCATTTGACGTGGATGATATCCTGCTCAACACCGTGGGGGCTATACTTGGCTACCTGGCTTACCTGGCATTTGAAGCAGTAAGGAAGAGGCATCCCCAAAAGAATAAATCATAAGAAAACAAAAACAATAATATAACAATAAGGGCAGTTACGGAACTGGGACAGTAACAGCCCGGGCAATGCCCAGAGGAATTTATGGAAGCAGGGCGTACAGAAATTTCTCTGCCGCCTAAAGGTATTGGAAGGGCAGTTACGGAACTGGAATAGGAGAAGAAGATATGGCGGATTTTATTAAAGGTCTTAAAGTGAATTATTCGGTGTCAGCACTGGTATGTATACTGGCAGGGCTGGTTTTATTGATCTGGCCGGGAACCACCACCCAGATTGTATGTATGCTAATGGGGAGCATACTTTTGGTCTATGGGCTGGTACAGGTGGCAGCTTACCTGCGCCTGCGGGAACGCACCATTATTTCCCAGGGAATGCTGCTTCTGGGCATTGTTTTTTCTGTAATCGGCCTGTGGATCCTTTTCAGCCCGGAAATGATTCTGATGGCAATACCTGTGATTGTAGGCATTTTAATCATCATACATGGCATACATAACGTTTCCCAGGCGTTGGAACTGCACAGGGAAGGTTATGGGAGATGGTGGGTTGCGCTGGTGTTCGGGATTCTTACTGTGTGCTTTGGCGGTGTGCTTGTGCGCAATCCTTTTGGCGCAGTGGAGATGGTGGTGAGGATGATCGGTATCTCCCTGATATATGACGGTGCATCGGATATGTGGATCATTTCAAGAGTCTTTAAGGTGAGAAAAGACAAAGAAAAAATCATCGACGCAGAGTTTGTTGATATTAAGGATGAATGATGGGCGGGCATATAAGCCGCAAAAATTCCTATAGGAAAAGTGAAAAAAATGTATTATAATGGAAATAAGTATATGTTACAGCCAACGGATGGATCCGTCCGGTAACAATTAAAGGGAAAGAAAAGGAGAAATATGTTATGGCCAACAGATTTGTGTTAAATGAAACCTCCTACCATGGAGCCGGTGCGGTCAGGGAGATTGCCACAGAAGCAAAGGGAAGAGGATTTACCAAGGCATTTGTATGTTCAGACCCTGACCTGGTTAAGTTTGGAGTGACCAAAAAGGTCCTGGATGTGTTAGAGAAAGCAGGGCTGGTTTATGAGATGTATTCCAATATTAAGCCAAACCCTACCATTGAAAATGTGCAGACAGGTGTGGAAGCATTTAAGAAATCCGGTGCGGATTATCTGGTGGCAATTGGCGGCGGTTCCTCTATGGATACAGCAAAGGCAATTGGCATTATCATTAAAAACCCGGAGTTTGAGGATGTGGTAAGCTTAGAGGGCGTTGCACCTACCAAGAATAAATCTGTGCCGATTTTTGCAGTTCCTACCACCGCTGGGACTGCGGCGGAGGTAACGATTAACTATGTTATCACTGATGCGGCCAAGAACCGCAAGATGGTTTGCGTAGACCCCAAGGATATCCCGGTAGTTGCCTTTGTGGACCCGGAGATGATGTCTACCATGCCCAAAGGCCTGACAGCAGCCACAGGAATGGATGCCCTGACCCATGCGATTGAAGGCTATATTACTGCAGGGGCATGGGAATTATCCGATATGTTCCATCTGAAAGCAATAGAAATCATTTCCCGCTCTTTAAGGGGGGCAGTGGATAATACCCCTGAAGGAAGGGCAGATATGGCTCTTGGACAGTATGTGGCAGGAATGGGATTTTCCAATGTAGGCCTTGGGATCGTACACTCCATGGCACATCCTCTGGGTGCACTGTATGATACTCCTCACGGCATTGCCAATGCGATCATCCTTCCCACCGTTATGGAATACAACGGGGAAGCTACAGGGGAAAAGTACCGTGAAATTGCCAGGGCAATGGGCGTTAAGGGTGTGGACTCCATGAGCCAGGAGGAATACCGCAAAGCAGCAGTTGACGCAGTAAAGAAACTTTCACAGGATGTTGGCATTCCGGCAGACTTAAAAGAAATCGTAAAGAGAGAGGATATCCCTTTCCTTGCCCAGTCTGCTTATGATGATGCCTGCAGGCCTGGCAATCCCAAAGAAACCAGCGTGGAAGAGATCACAAAGCTGTATGAATCCCTGATTTAATAGGGAAGGGACATAAGCTGAATGGAAAGGGCCTGTGCAGGCAGGCTCTTTCCGTCAGCTTTTTTCATTACAATAAGCCGGCTCGCGTAGCGTGACGGCGTTTGTTACCTTTATGAAACAGTTGGGAACATAGGTGTAAATAACAGGGGAAAAGGTAACGATAAATATCATAAGAAATCATGCTGGGCAGGAGCATAACTGAGACAGGAGGTTTTTTATGAGTATTTTATCTTTCCATGGTGCAGGGGGCGCCGCCAAAGGTAACTGTGCCCGTTTTCTGGGGACTCCTTTAAAGAGCACCCAGGAAAAAATGCAGCGCAGGCAAAAGGCAGAGGGGGAAGTTGCATTCTGGCAGAAGAAAAAGGAAGGGCTTAAGTCCATGGAATGCGGCTCCCTGGAAGAAATTGCCCGGAAGCTGGAAATGTTCCATACTTATGAGGATGAAATTGCCGCGGCGAAGGCATCCTATAACAGGGAGCAGATGTTCCACATACTGGACGAGGCTATGGAACAGGGGGAAAAGAACGCGGAAGCGGCAGAGAAGTCCAAACCCAAGACACCCGAGGAGCGCAAAGAGGAGCTGGTAGAAGAAGCCCTTGGCATCCAGGAGGAAAAAGGCGTCCTCTCTGAGGTTTTGGACGAGGTTATGGAGGAAGCTGTAAAAGCAGCCGAAAAAGTAAGCGAAAATGCAAAAGAGCTGGCAGAGGAAGCCGCCCAGGCGCTGGCGGAGAACAGGGCGGAAAATTTAAAAGAAACTGCCGCATATGAGGAAGGCCAGGCAGTGATGCCTGGGCAGGATTCGGTTCCCGGACAGGGAATGATGTACCAAAAATTTGATATGAGGATCTAACAGGCAGGAGGATGCCCAAGGTGGGAGATCCTCCTTTTTGTTACAATAAGCCGGTTCGCGGAGCGTAACGGCGTTTGATACAATAAGCCGGTTCGCGGAGCGTAACGGCGTTTGTTACAATGAGCCGGGCGTACCCAGGCAACTGGATTTCCATGAGAATATGTTGATAATTCTTTACGGAAAAGGAGTAATTGTGATAGAATGGAAACAGCAACTTACAGCACAGGGAGGGTTAACAAATGACTTATGAAGAACTTGTAGCAAGTGTAAAGGAAGCGTATGCAGACGCTGACGCCAGCAAAGTCACAGAGCATGTGGCATTCCAGTTTAATGTGACAGGGGAAGGGGAAGGTGCTTTTTATGTGGAGATCAAGGACGGCAAGGTGAATGTGGAGCCTTATGATTACCTTGACCGGGACATTCTGGTAACCGCCAGCGCAGCTACCATATTGGATCTGGCAAATGGCAGGCTAGACCCGGTGAAAGCATATCTTACAGGCAAGCTGAGGGCAGAAGGGAACCTGGGAAAGGCATCCTTCTTAAAGCAGCTTACCGAAAAGCCAGCTAAGAAGAAAAAGTAAGGGCAGGGGACTGGTGCGGTATGGGAGAACAGAAGAAAAGCACAGAAAAATGGTGGAAAAGCGCGGTGATATATCAAATTTATCCCCGCAGCTTTGCGGACAGCAATAAGGATGGCATAGGGGATATACAGGGAATCATTTCCAGGCTGGATTATCTGGCGCATCTGGGGATTGATGCTATCTGGCTTTCCCCGGTATGCAGGTCGCCCCAGGATGATAATGGGTACGATATTTCCGATTACCAGGATATTGATCCCATGTTTGGCAATTTAGAGGACATGGAAAATCTGATCAGGGAAGCGGGGAAGCGCCATATCCGCATTATTATGGATCTGGTGCTGAACCATTCCTCTGACGAGCATTTCTGGTTCCAGGAGGCGAAAAAGGGCAGGGATAATCCCTATCATGATTACTATGTCTGGCGGGATGGCAGGGAGGGCGTTTTGCCCAATGATATGAAAGCCGCTTTTGGAGGCCCTGCATGGCAATGGGTCCCCGAGGTGGAACAGTATTATTTTCACCAGTTTTCCGTTAAGCAGCCTGATTTGAACTGGGAAAACCCAAGGCTGCGCCAGGAGATCTATGATATGGTCAACTGGTGGGTCCAAAAGGGCGTGGGGGGCTTCCGGCTGGACGTGATTGACCAGATCGCCAAGGAGCCGGATAAGAAAATCACCAATAACGGCCCAAGGCTGCACGAGTTTTTAAGGGAATTAAGCAGGGAGGCCTTCCAGAAGGCTGACCTGGTCACAGTGGGGGAAGCCTGGGGGGCGGATACGGAGCTTGCAAAGCTTTACAGCAATCCTGATGGCAGCGAAATGTCCATGGTATTCCAATTTGAGCATATTTGCCTGGACCAGCAGGAAGGCAAAGAAAAATGGGATCTGTCCCCTTTGCCATTTTTAAAGCTGAAAGAAGTATTTGGGCGCTGGCAAAAGGAATTATACGGCAGGGGCTGGAACAGCCTGTTCTGGAACAACCATGACCTGCCCAGGATCGTCTCCCGTTGGGGCGATGACGGCAAATACCGGGAAGAGTCGGCGAAAATGCTGGCGGTCCTCCTGCACGGGATGCAGGGAACCCCTTATATTTACCAGGGGGAGGAGCTGGGAATGACCAATGCTGCCTATGGGATAGAGGAATACCGGGATATTGAGACATTGAACCTCTATCAGGAACGGCTGGAAAAGGGCTATGGGAAAGAGGACGTGATGGCATCCATCCATGCCAGAAGCCGGGACAATGCCAGGACACCCATGCAGTGGGATGAAAGCCAGAATGCCGGTTTTTCGGAAGGGGTTCCCTGGATCAGGGTCAATCCCAATTACAGGCAGATCAATGCAAAAAGCCAGATAGAAGATGAAAATTCCATTTTTCATTGCTATAAGGAGCTGATCCGTCTGCGGAAAGAGTATCCTGTATTTGTGGAAGGCGATTTCCAGATGCTGCTGCCGGAGGATGAAAATATTTTCGCCTATACCAGGACTTTGGGAGATGCCCAGCTTCTGGTGGTCTGCAATTTTTATGGGAAAACCCTGGATTACCCTTTCCCTGTGCCAAAGGAACCTATGCAATTGCTCCTTGGCAATTATGGCGGGGAGAGGGATGGGATGGTACTGGCGCCTTATGAGGCAAGGATCTATTTCACCCCAGGGAAAGTTAAGGCTCCCGCCTAAGTGGGAAAGCCAGGTATAAACAGAAATATAAGAAGAAGTTAAATGATTTACTTAACAGACCCTTTTACAAGAGAACTTGGCTCTGTACAATCCAAACCGATGAAATATTGTACAGAGTATAGGTTCTGATCAACGCCAGGCAGCAAGAGCAGCGCAGGGGGATTCCCCGGCAGAAAGGCCTGGTTTAGATAGGGCTATGGACAATGTTTTGTCTGTAGCCTTTTGTGCTTTTGGAAGGCAGGAGGCACTGTGCAGGGACGCCTTATTAGGCCTGTCCTGCTGTCCCTGTGCAGGATTCATTTTCCATAAACCTGGCATGGAAGGTGATGTGCTGGTGCTGCCTTTTATTTTCCATCAGCCCAAGTAAAAGGTCGTAGATATAGTTTACCATTTCCGGCTGGGGCTGTTCAAAGGTAGCAATAGAAGGGACACAGTAGGACATGCTTTCGATCCCGTCAAAGCTGATCAGGGCAATATCCCTGCCGGGAGCCTTTCCTATATCATGAATGGCCCGCAGGGCTCCCGGTGCCATAATGTCGGCGGAGGAACAGATGGCGGTAATCTCAGGGTGGTCTGTCAGATAGCCTGTGAGATTCCTGTGGGCACGGTGGCAACGGTAATCGCTCTCCACCACATGGGAAAGGCAATGCTCCAGGGAGTGTTTTTTCAGCACATCCTCATACGCCTGCCATCTAACCTGGTAAATACTGGTGTCGATCCGGGAAGAGATCAGCATACAGATATCCTTGTGCCCCTTTTCGATAAGGTATTCCATTTGTTTCCACGCAGTCTCATAATGATTGACCTGGACGCTGGAGTAAGTCCCCGTGTCCAGGCAGTTGGGCAGGACCGTATTGACGAAAATGACAGGGCAGGGCAGGGACTGAAAATACTGGGCAGGGATTTCACTGAAATTGCCGCCGAAATAAACCATGCCTGTAATATTGTGTTTGTCAATGTACACAAGCAATTCCTGGAATTTTTCAGTTTTACTCTGTGCATAATAATTGTCATTAAAAAACAAGATGGTATGGTCCGCATTATGCAGGCGGATGGAAAGCCGTTCCGCCATATTCTGATAGACCCAGTTATACACGCTTTCCATCCCAATACAAATTTGGGGGATTTTGGAGGACAGCTTCAAAGAACGGGCGTTGTTGCTGGGGGTATATTGGTTTTCCTGTATGATTTTCATTACGTGCTGGCGGGTATGTTCGCTGATATCGGGATAGTGGTTGAGCACTTTGGAAACCGTACCAGGCGTTACATTTGCCAGCCGTGCAATATCTCTTATGTTCATGGGGTTCTGGCTCCTTATGTTTGGGTGGAAAGTGGGTGTGTGCCAGAAGTGGGAAAGTCAGGGCTCCATTAACTGCATTATGGGAGTGATACCCAGAGAGCGGAGCCTGCAAAGGGCCAGTTCCATGGCATCGTCCCATACCTGTGCCGGGTTGTGGCAGTCAGAGCCTATAATCACCTTAACAGGGGCTTCCGCAGCCATCTCCCAGAAGGCTTCATGGGGATACTGATAGCGCGTGCCGTCGGGAAACCGTTTCTGGCCACGGCGGAAACCGTTTGCGTTGTATTCCAGCATGACCCCTGTGGCCACGGCGGTATCAATGATCAGATCGGCGCTGCGCCTGCAGTTATCATCCCAGGCAAAAGGAGCCATCATGAAGATATCCGGGTGGGCGATTGCCTGAAAGAAACCAGTGCGCATGCCTTCCGCTACAGTACGGGCGTAATCAAGGTATTGGGCCGTGGAGGCGGCCTCGGTGATATTGGCAGTCTTCCCATCACTGCTTTTGTAAAAGTGTTCACCCATCAATAGATAATCCATATCCCATTTGTGAAACAATTCTTCATAATAGCCATTAAATTCCGGCAGATACTCAATTTCCAAGCCTTTCCATAAAATTATATCAGCTTGATATTTGGCAGTCAATGCCTTTAGCTCGTCCACATAGTCCTTTAATTCGCAAAAGGGCATCCGCATTCCGAAATCAATTTCCGGAAAAGGGCCATGGTCAGAGAAACCAAGCTGGGAAACCCCTGCCTGCAGGGCGGATTTTATGTAATCTTCAGCGTTGCCATCAGCATGCCTGCACCGCTGTACGTGTGTATGGAAGTTCGTTTTCATTAAAATCTCCTTTCTGGAAAGAAACGATTCGCATAAATTACAACCGTTTCCGAAAAATATAATTACGCTTATAATAACATTGCACAAATATAATTGCAATACCTAAAATATTTGATACAAATATGTGAAAAATGTTGACATATTCAATAAAATTTAGTATTGTATGAAACAGGATGTACTAAACCGGTTTCGAAACCGAAAACTATCAAACCAGGAGGAAAAACGAGTATGAAAAGGAAATTATTGAGTGCCGTTTTATCAGCAGCCATGATTTTATCTCTGGCAGGATGCGGGAATAAAGCGGCGGAATCCACGGAGAGCAGTGCAGGGACAGAAGGGACGCAGCAGGCTCCGGCGGAAGAGAAGGACGGGGCCGGGGATGCTGAGAAGCCTGCGGAGGGTGAAGATACCGGGGCGGAGGATGCATCCCAGGAGGAACCCCTTACCTGTACATTGACTGTGTGGAGCCCTTCAGAGGACCAGGACCCGGAGTATGGCCAGTGGCTGAATACCATGTGTGATCAGTTCGCCCAGCTCCACCCAAACTGGGACATTACATTTAATTACGGGGTGTGCACAGAATCGGAGACCAAAAAGCTGATTCCCCAGGATATTGACGCGGCGGCAGATGTATTTATTTTCTCATCTACAGGGATGGAGAACCTGTGCCAGGCTAACTGTCTGGCAGAGCTGGGAGGCAAGTACCTGGACACAGTCCGTGCAGAATATCCCAGTGTCCTGGTAGACTGCCTTACTTATGAAGATGGAGGCGTTTACGGTGTTCCCATGACCACCAATACATATTTTATGTACTATGATAAGAGTGTGTTCTCCCAGGAGGACATTACTTCCCTGGACGCCATGCTGGAAAAGGGGAAGGTTGCGGTTCCTTTAACAGACGGTTTTTACATGGCTTCTTTTTATCTGGCGGCAGGATGTGACTTCTTTGGGCCGGAGGGAAAAGACCGTGGGGCAGGCATTACCCTGGATAGCCCGGAGTCCCTCGCCATGACCAATTATCTGGTTGACCTGGTGGGCAATGACAATCTGGTAGTTGCCTCCCCGGCGGATGCCATTGCCATGATGCGGGAAGGCGCTGTGAATGCATATTTCTGCGGCACCTGGCAGGCAGCCCAGACCCAGGAAGTGCTGGGGGAGAATTTCGGCGTTGCCCCCCTGCCGTCTGTTACCATAGAGGGCAGTGAAGTACAGCTCCGCCCGTTCAGCTCTGCAAAGGCTATCGGAGTGAAGTCAACCACGGCAAATCCCCAGGTAGCTATTGAGCTTGCCATGTACCTGGGCGGCTATGACAGCCAGAAAGCCCATTATGAAATGCGCGGCTATGTCCCCTGCTATAACAAACTGGTAGCGGAAGAGGAGATCCAAAAGGACGAAGTGGTGGCTGTGGACGCTTATACCATAGACAATATAGCAGTGCCAAGAACAAGCTTTACAGAGATGGCTTACTTCTGGACACCCGCCGAGAGCTTTGGGACAGAATTGAGGGATGGCGTGATTACCCATGAAAATGCCCAGGAAAAGCTTACAGCTTTCCAGGCAAGCGCCAATACTTCCGGCGTGGAATAAAAATATTGGGGGAGGTTTAGATGAAAACCAGGAAAAAACGAAGTTCCTTTGAAAACAACTATACGGCTGTGGACGCCCTGAAAAATGGTTCATGGCTTACCCGGCTTTCCGCGGTGCTTTTTGGCGTCGGCTGCCTGGCCCGGGGACAGGTGATAAAAGGGGTGCTTTTTCTGATGTTGGAAGGGGCTGTCCTGCTCTACCTGTTCCAGGGGGGCATCTATAACCTGAAAAAACTGATTACCCTGGGCGATATGGAACAGCAGAAGGTATGGAACGAGGCCAAAAGCATCTATGAGTATGTGGATGGGGACCGTTCCCTGATCATTCTTCTTTATGGCATTATAACCCTGGGGATTTTGCTGGCTGCGTTTCTTGCAGCCAGGAGCTCCCTGAAGCAGGCATACAAACTGGAAACCATGAAAAAGGAGGGAAAACATATTCCTTCCATGCGGGAAGAGGTGCAGGAACTGCTTAACGGGAACCTGCACATGTCCCTGCTTTTGCTTCCTGTTTCGGGGGTGCTTTTATTTACGGTGCTGCCGCTGGTATTTATGATCAGCATGGCATTTACCAATTACAGCGTTGAAAACAACAAGCTGGTCCTATTTGACTGGGTGGGGCTGGAAAACTTCCGGAAGATCGTGGATATTGGTGGGAGCCTGGGGCAGACCTTCTGGCCTGTTTTGGGGTGGACCATTATCTGGGCGTTGGCGGCTACATTTTCCAACTATTTCCTTGGCATGATGCTGGCGCTTTTTATCAACTGGAAAGAAATCAGGTCTAAACAGATGTGGCGGTTTTTCTTTGTGCTAACCATTGCCATTCCCCATTTTGTCACGCTGCTGATCATTAAATCCATGCTTCAGCCGGAAGGGGCTGTGAATATCCTTCTGCGTAACCTTGGGATCATTGGCATGAAAGAGTCCCTGCCCTTTTTTACCAATACCATGTGGGCCAGGGTATCCGTTATCCTGATCAATATCTGGGTGGGGGTTCCCTATACGCTGCTGCAGGTGACAGGGATCTTGCAGAATATCCCCCAGGAATTGTACGAATCTGCCAGGGTGGACGGGGCAGGGCCTGTGGTGACCTTTACGAAAATAACACTGCCTTACATGCTGTTTATCACAACTCCTTATCTGATCACAACATTTACCGGGAATGTCAACAGCTTTAATGTGATTTTCCTGACTACCGAAGGGCTGCCAAGGGCGGTAGGTTCCACAGCGGGCAAGACCGACCTTTTGATCACTTGGCTGTATAAGCTGACCATAGAGAACCAGTACTTTGATGTAGGGGCCGTGATCGGCATTATGACGTTTATAACGCTGGCGATTGTTTCACTGGTGACCTTTAAGTTCAGTGGTTCAAATAAGAATGAGGAGGCGTTCAGATGAGTGGATTTCAGAGATATCCGTTAAAGAAAAAAATAATGGTAATAGGCGCACATGTTTTTCTGGCAATTTTGTCCTTTATCTGGCTGATGCCGATCTTCTGGGTGGTCCTTACCAGCTTCCGGGGGACGAAAGGTTCTTATAGCTCCACCTTTTTCCCCTCCAGCTATACCCTGGACAACTATGTGAAGCTGTTTACGGACTATTCGGTGTTCCATTTCCCGAAGATGATGTTCAACACCTTCCTGGTGGCGGCGGCAAGCTGCCTGATATCCACCTTTTTCGTGATATCGGTGGCATATACCCTCTCCAGGCTGCGGTTTAAAATGCGAAAGCCGCTGATGAACGGGGCAATGATCATCCATCTGTTCCCCGGGTTCATGTCCATGATCGCGGTCTACTATATAATTAAAATGATCGGATGGAATGAAGGCCCCATGCTGCGGGTTGCCATGATTGCCGTATACGCTGGGGGCGCGGGATGCAGCTATCATATTGCAAAAGGTTTTTTTGATACCATACCCATGGCGCTGGACGAAGCGGCTCTATTGGATGGTGCCAATAAGTGGCAGGTGCTGATCAAGATCATCATGCCTCTTAGCAAGCCGGTGGTGGTTTTTACTATGCTCACCTCCTTCGCAGGCCCTTTCAAGGATTTTATGCTGGCAAAGGTGCTGTGCGGGCCAAACAGGGATTATTATACGGTGGCGGTAGGCCTTTACCAGATGCTGGACATTGAGTACATTGACCAGTGGTTCTGCAGTTTTGCTGCCGGGGCGGTGGTGATCTCCATCCCCGTTGCCATTTTGTTTTTGTGCACCCAGAAATATTACGTGGAGGGTGTCAGCGGCGCAGTGAAGGGTTGATATATGCCGTGAAAAAGGGGAGGATAATTCTGGGATAGCGGCTGGTTTA
>CAJTVD010000001.1:161967-237999 GCA_910579495.1 uncultured Lachnospiraceae bacterium | reverse complement strand
CCAGCCGTATATTATTACAATAAGCCGGCGCGCGGGGCGTGACGGCGTTTGTTTTTAATAGAAGTGAACCAATTACAAACAGTGATTAATTTAGGGAGGGCCTGGCTATACTATCCCTATGAAAGCCAAAAACCATCCTTATGATTTCACTTACTATGCCCTGTTATTTTTCTCCACAGCCTTCGCCGGATGGCTGTGGGAAGTAACCCTTTATCTTATTACTGAACATCGCTTCATTAACCGAGGGGTATACAAAGGCCCATACCTGCCTATTTATGGAGTTGGGGGGCTTTTGTTGTGCCTCTTATTCCGTTCCTGGGGAAAAAGGCCGCTTACCGTGTTTTTCTCATCTTCCCTATTGTGCACTGGCCTGGAATATCTTACAAGCCTGTATCTGGAGGCGCGGTGGGGGATGAGATGGTGGGACTATGGAGGGCATTTTTTGAATATGGGCGGAAGGGTATGCCTCCTTGGGGCTGTGGCCTTTGGCCTGGGGGGATGGGCGCTGGTATGTGTGTTTCTCCCTTTTTATGAAAAAATCTACCGAAAGCTTTCTGTGAAAGGCCGGAACCTTCTGTGCGTCCTTCTCCTTGTGGCCTTTGCGGCAGATGCCGCCTGGTGTGCCATGAAACCTAATGCAGGGGAGGGGATCGCCTCCAAGGCGGAAGGGGCCTTTAAGGGGCTTTGACCCATTTGGGCAAGGCTGTTTTGGATGGGGCAGCGTTTGGTGAAAAAGAATAAACATTTCGTGCAGGAATTGCCCTAAAAGGCAGTTCCTGTTTTAGAATAAAGCCAGGCAACCAAAAACGGAAAACAGCATCTGCCGCCTGGGCGTTTGTGCCGGAAACCATACCGGGCGTATGGCTTGGCGGCGGAAGGAAACAGACTGGGCAGACATGGAGGGCCATATGGGAAAAGATAGACGTAAAAACAGCCAAAGGGATAAAGCGGGAATCCGGGCCTTGCCGGGGAATATCCGGTTTGGCATTTCCACCCTTGTGCAAAAGGAAGGGTGGGGAGCCCTTTTCGTATGTATTTTTGAGATGGTTTTCGGGGCGGTATCCCCTTTTATGGTGGCAGCGCTTCCTGGCGTGGTGGTGTCGCTGCTGACAGCGGGAGTGGATGCCGGGAATATATTTTTGATCGTCTTTTATACCGGGCTTTTGCAGATATCGGATATTTTGTACTATGGATACCTGTCAGGGGGCAGGCGGGTCCACCTGTTTTTGATGCGCTGTTCCATGGACCAGGAAATATATGCGAAATGCCTGGATGTGGACGTGCAGTTTCTGGAAAGCGCCGCCGGGCAGGAGAAGGTGAAAAACGCTGTTATGTCCATTATGTCAGGGAATGAGATCGGGGTTGAGCGGCATCTTGCGGAGGTGTTCAACATGGGAAAGAACCTCTTTGGGCTGCTGATTTATTCCGCCACCATCATAAGGGCCGCCCCTTTTTTCCTTCCTTTCCTGGTTTTCCAGACAGTACTGGTGGCTTTTCTCCACGGCAGGGCGGGGGAAAAACAGGCGCAGCTTGAAAAGGAGAACCAGGAAAACCTTAGCAGCGCCATGTATCTGAAAACAGAATCCATTCTTGCCCAAAACGGCAAGGATATCCGCTTATACCGTCTGGGAAAGTGGTTCAGCAGCTTTTTCTATCAGGTAATAGACAAGATCGTGGCGGTCCATGACAAAGAGCAGGGCAATGTTACGAAGGTGGAGGCATTGGAAAAACTGCTGACCTTCGGGCGTGACCTGCTGATATACGGCTATTTCATCTGGCGGATGGCACAGGGGACTTTGTCTGTGGCGGAATTTTTGCTATATACAGGAATGACCGCCGGGTTTGGGGCCTGGATGAACGGGCTTTTTACCGCTTATGTGGGGCTTTTGCAGAACAATACCTATGTGGACGCTTACCGGGATTTCCTGAAGGTGGAGGCCGCCGATACGGGAAAGACAGTAAAGCCGGAGAACCCCGGGCAGATCCATGAGATCCGCCTGGAGCATGTAAGCTTTTGCTATGAGGGCAGCGGGGAGGCTGCCATCAGCGATGTGGACCTTACCATCCGGCCAGGGGAGCGGCTGGCGCTGGTGGGCAGGAACGGGGCGGGGAAGACGACCCTGGTAAAGCTATTGTGCGGCCTGTACCATCCTACCAGTGGAAAGATTTACATGGATGGGCAGGACATAGCGGGAATGACGCCCTCAGAATATTTTAAGGAATTTGCGGTGGTGTTCCAGGATGTGTTTTCCTTTTCTTTTTCCCTGGCGGACAATGTTTCCTGCACGGAACCGGGGCAGAGGGATGAAAAGCGGCTGGAAGAGAGCCTCTCCAGGGCGGGGCTTTGGGAAAAGGTAGCCTCCCTGCCCAAAGGGATCCATACCATGGTCAACAAGGACCTGGATGAAGAAGGGGTTTTGCTCTCCGGCGGCGAGCAGCAGAAGCTGATGCTTGCCCGTGCCCTGTACAGGGATGCCCCTTTTGTGATCTTAGACGAACCCACAGCGGCGCTGGATCCCATTGCGGAGGGGGAGATGTATGAAAAGTATGACAGCATGCTGCAGGATAAGACCGGGATCTTTATTTCCCACAGGCTAAGCTCCACCCGTTTTTGCGACAGGATCCTTTTTCTGGAAAATGGGCGGATAGTGGAGGAAGGGACCCATAAGGGGCTGATGGAGAAGCAGGGGCCCTACGCGGAAATGTTTTCTTTGCAGGCGAAGTATTATCAGGAGGAAGTTGGGTAGTACAGTTCCCCCTATGGGGCAGGATGTGGAAAGGATAAGGCCATGGATAGAAAAAAAATTGTTTTGATACACAAAACGGGGCTGCGGCTTCTTCAGATGGTACATAAGGAGGATTCCTCCATTTTGCCGCTGCACCTTCTGGAGATCGTACTGTCTGTGGTGCAGGCATATGCGGCTTTGTTTATAACGGCCGATTTTGTGGATGCATTGATCGGGGGGCAGTATGAGAGGGCTGTAAGGCTTGCCCTTGTGCTTCTTTCGGTGGAGCTGGCCTTTGGGCTGGCGGGAAGTGCGCTGCGGCGGAAGTTCCGGGGGATGGAGACTAGGATGTGGCTTTTGTTTTATGTGTGGATACGCAAAAAAGCCTTCGCCCTGGATTACGAAAGGCTGGAAAACCCGGAGGTTGCCCAGAAGATCCTTTTTCTGGAGCGCACATCGGAGATATATGGGGGGCTGGGGACAGTGATCTATCATTACTGCCAGATTTTGTGTGCCCTGATAAAAATGGGAACCTCTGCTTTCATGGTGGGATATCTGTGTATGGCAAGGCCTGTAAGGGGGAGCGCTTTCTGGCAGGCTGTCACAAGCCCGGTCTGTTCCTTTGTGTTATTCGGCGGGGCTTTGTTTGGGATGGTGGCATTTTCCTTTTACTTTACCGGCTTTTTTGTAAAAAAGAGGATGGAGATGTTCCGGAAACACACTGGCGTGGAGGAAAAGATCAGTTACCTGTCCAAAAACATTTTTATGAATTACCAGGCGGGAAAGGTGATCCGCATTTTTGGAATGGAAAAGATGCTTTTGAAAAACAGCAGGGCAGAAAATAAGAAGGTTTATAACTTTTTCAAAGAAAGCTGCAGCAATGACCTGAAACAGGGTATGGGAGATACCGTGATCAGCAGCGTGTATGCCTGGCTGACTTATCTGTTCCTGATCTTAAAGGTTGCGGTAGGGGCGGTGACCTTAGGGGCATTTACCAAATATGCCGGGGCAATGGCAAAATTTGCTTTGGCCTGTGCGGAACTTATCGGGTCGCAGATGCAGCTTCAGCAGATGGCAACCTACATGACAGAATTTTTGGATTTCCTCAACTGGGAAAGCGCCCACACAGTCGGCACGGTCCCGGTGGAAAAGCGGGATGACGGGGAGTATGAGCTTGCCTTTGAGGATGTAAGCTTTGTTTATCCGGGCAGCGGGCAGCCAGCCCTGCGGCATGTGGACTGTAAGCTGGGCTTGAAAAAGAAAATGGCGGTGGTTGGGAAGAATGGTGCTGGCAAGACCACCTTTATCAAGCTTTTGTGCAGGCTTTATGAACCTACGGAAGGGAGGATCACATTAAATGGCGTGGACATCCGCAAGTATGATGAAGAAGAATACAGGGATCTGTTCGGCGTTGTGTTCCAGGATTTTAAACTCTTTTCCTTTACCGTAGGGGAAAACGTTGCCGCGGGCTATGGGCGGAGTGAGGAAAAGATCTGGGAAGCATTGAGAAAAGCGGGGGTGGAAGAGGTGGTACGGGAACTTCCCCAAAAAACAGATACGCTGATATTGAAAGGCCGCGGCGGCGTGGACCTAAGCGGCGGCGAGATCCAGAAGCTGGCCCTGGCGAGGGCTCTTTATAAGGATGCACCGGTGGTCATCTTAGATGAGCCTACCGCCGCCTTGGACCCTGTCAGTGAGGCGGCGGTCTATGAGAGCTTTGGCCAGATGGTGAAGGATAAGACCAGCATCTATATTTCCCACAGGATGAGCAGCTGCAGGTTCTGCGATGATATTCTGGTATTTGAGGAAGGGGGGATCGTGGAAAGGGGCAGCCATGAGGCACTGCTGGCCAGGGCAGGGGAGTATGCCAGGCTGTGGGAAGCCCAGGCGAAATATTATGTTTGATATGATGTTGTGGCATTTAGGGCCTTGCAGGCACCGCCTCCCTTCTTTGAGGCAAATTATTGCATAAAGCGGGATGTACAGATCCAAGTTCAGGTGGATTTTACCTCCCGGCCGTGATACAATTATGGTTACGCTGGGGGTTTTAGGCAATTTTCTGCGGTTTATGGGATTTTAACTATTAATGCAGTATCCAGGCAGGGACTGCGGCTTGTGGAGGGGCAAAATATGGAACAGGTGGATGGATACAAAATGGAAATCATAACAGGGCTATACCAGAAGGCCCCATCAGAACAGAAGGCCATGGTACAGAGCCTGTTCGGGGAAAATGCGGAATACAAATATGCGCTGTATTTTCAATGGTATAATGTGATACATGAGCTTGGGCATGGGGTGATGATGTTCAATGCCCCCTCCTGCCCCCATCCGGCGGAGGAAGAACAATTGGTGAATGATTTTGCCGTTGCCTACTGGCGGCAGTTCGGGGAGAGGGAGAAAGTGGAGGGGCTGTGGGACCTGGTATCACAGACGGTCCGTAAATTCCATGCCCCGGCAGAGGGGGTGCTTGGCTATATGGATTACGGAAAGGAAAAATGGGGGCAGGAAGAGCTGAATAATTTTAATAACTATGGCTGGTTCCAGTTTAGCAGCGTCCTGCAGGCACTGTCTTCCCGGCGGGGCCTTTGGGAGGTGCTGGCGGAGATGGGGATTTTAAAGGCCCGGGCTTTGGGGGAAGAGACATTTACCTATAAGGTGGATGGGCAAATGGCGTACCAAGTGGTAAAGGATGGGGTACGGGCCTTAAAGGGCCTTGGGGTGAAGCTGCCCCGGGATATCAAGGTGGTACTGGGTGATGACGTGAACTGCCATAGGTGCCAGGTGGAAAGAAAGTAGGGCAGGCGGGAAAAGCTATTAAGGATAGAACATTGAATTTATCAGTAATTTGTAGTAAACTAATTCCGTAAAGGGAGTTTATTTACGGCTGGGGCCAGATATTGCCAATACAGCCGGTGATATAAGACTTTATTTCCTCCCTGGGTTTATTAAGGGCCACTGCCAGTTCCCCATAAAGGGAGGTTTCGGCGAGACTAAAATAACGGCTGTCCAGGGCGGTTGCCTTATAGCCATTCATCATCCTGTTTTCTTTCCGGCGGTAAATGGTTTTGATAAGCTGTACCCAGGCCTTGCAGTTGTTGGAACGCATGTATTCCTTATAAGTCTTTTCCAGGGTCTTTTCGCTGGCCAGTGGGATCAGCGGGATCTCGGGGATGGACTGGATCAGGCTGTCTGCTTCCTCTTTTGACAGGGCAGGGCGGAGAAGGGTCCCTTCTGTATCCACCGGGGTGTATACCGTGCTTGCCGATGTGTATACGGGCTTTAACAGATAGTATTTCCTGTTTTTGTCAACGCCCGGGATATCCAGTGTGGTAACATCCTGTACACGGCATATTCCGTTACTGCCATAGATTACATAATCTCCTTTTTCAAACATGGTTTTACCTCCTTATAATGATATATTAGGTTTATCATAACAGATTTTTAAGGAAAATGTCAGTCAATTTTCTTAAAAATAAAAAAGATTGTGAAAACTGCTCATAAAACCATAAGGAAATATAGTATAAAATGCCAACAAAATATCATTGAAGTGGGAAAGTGGCGGAAACGGAGGATGCATTGCATGAAGCTTTATCTTGTCAGGCATGGCGAGACCGACTGGAATATTGAGAACAAAATACAAGGCCAGACCGATATTGCCCTGAATGAAAAGGGCAGGCACCAGGCAAAGGAGCTTGCCGGGGAGCTTGCCGGGGGCGGGTTCGGCGTCAGGGTGATTTATACAAGCGGCCAGATACGCGCCCGGCAGACGGCGGAGATCATAGGGCAGGCCCTGGGGATAGTGCCTGTGGCGGTAAAGGGGCTGGAGGAGATCAGCCTGGGAAAATGGGAAGGCTATACCTGGAAGCAGGTGAGGGAGGTCTTTGCGGAGGATTACCAGCTCTGGCAGAGCAACCGCCGGTACCAGGTCCCGCCCCAGGGAGAATCCTACCAGCAGCTCCTGGACAGATTGCTGCCAACCATTGACGGTATCATCAGCAAAGAAGAGGAAAATACACTGGTGGTTACCCACAGCGGCGTGATCATGACGCTGATGTCTTATGTGTACGATACCCCTTTTGAGGATATGGCAAGGCATTACAAGATGGGGAATGCCAAGATCGTCCAGCTGGATGGGGACTTGTTCTATCAAAGGTATTCACAATTACATAGTTTTAATAAATCATAAAAAAGAAAAGGAGAGAAGGATTATGAAATTAGGAGCGCTTGAGGCAGGCGGGACCAAGATGGTATGCGCCCTGGGGGACGAGACAGGAAAGATTTTTGAGCAGATCTCCATTCCCACATTGACACCGGAGGAAACGGTGCCCAAAATGATCGAATATTTTCAGAAAGCACAGGTGGACGCGCTGGGGATCGGTTGCTTCGGCCCCATAGACCCGGACAAGAATTCGGCTACCTACGGCTATATCACCAGCACACCCAAGCTGGCGTGGGCGGATTACAATATCGTGGGGGCTTTTGAAAAAGCCCTTGGGTGCCCGGTAGGGTTTGACACAGACGTAAACGGCTCTGTGCTGGGAGAGGCCACCTTCGGACAGGCAAAAGGGAAAAGCAACGTGATTTACATTACCATAGGGACCGGCGTGGGCGTGGGTGTTTTGATCGAAGGAAAGCTTCTTCATGGGATGCTCCATCCGGAAGCAGGGCATGTACTGATCAGAAAACGGGAGGACGATGCCTATGAGGGAAGATGCCCTTACCATAAGACCTGCCTGGAAGGGCTGGCAGCAGGGCCGGCAGTAGAGGCGCGCTGGGGCAAAAAGGCCATTGAGCTGAAGGATGACCAGAAAGTGTGGGACCTGGAAGCGTACTATATCGCCCAGGCGCTTTGCGGGTACATCCTCACCCTTTCCCCGGAAATGATCATCCTGGGCGGGGGCGTGATGCACCAGGAGCAGCTTTTCCCTCTCATACGGAAGTATGTAAAGGAAATGCTAAACGGTTATATTAAGACGGAAGAGTTAAACAATATTGACAGCTACATCGTGCCTGCCAGCCTCCACGACGACCAGGGGATCATGGGATGCCTGGAACTTGGAAGAAGGGCTCTTGGGGAAGGAAAGGGCTGATAAAGAAAGAAGAAAAGCCAAGGAAATGCGGCGCAGGGGAGGCCTGTGCCGCATCTGTTATATTTTGTTGCCATAAGAAGAAGTTATGTTTGGACAGCCGGTATGGGAAAGGCCAGTTGGGGTGTCAATGGGGGAGATATATGCAGGCAGAAGGATGGAAAAAACAATGAAGCATATATGTATGGGACTCTTAGCCCATGTAGATGCGGGAAAGACAACGTTATCGGAGGCGCTGCTGTACCTGTGCGGAAGTATCCGCAGGCTGGGCAGGGTGGACAAAAAGGACACCTTTCTGGATTGGGACAGCCAGGAGCGGTCAAGGGGCATTACCATTTTTTCCAAGCAGGCCCGCCTGTTTGTGGAGGATGCGGAGATCACCCTGCTGGACACGCCGGGACATGTGGATTTTTCGGCGGAAATGGAGCGCACATTGCAGGTGCTGGACGTTGCCGTCCTGGTGATCGGGGGCAAGGACGGGGTGCAGGGGCATACCCATACCCTGTGGAGGCTGCTGGCACGTTATCACATCCCGGTTTTTATTTTTGTGAATAAGATGGACCAGCCAGGGGCGGAGCGGGGGGAAATTTTCAGAAGCCTGCAGGAGCAGTTTGGCGATAGCTGCGTTGACTTTTCCAGCCAGGATACGGAAAGCTTTTATGAAGGGGTTGCCCTCAATGAGGAGGAGGCCCTTAATGAGTTTCTGGAGACCGGGAGGGTAAAAAAGGAACATATCAGAAAGCTGATAGGGGAAAGAAAGGTCTTTCCCTGCTTTTTTGGCTCGGCCCTAAAGCCCTTTGGTGTGGAGGAACTGTTAGAGGGGATCTCCGGCTGGGCCTGTGAAAGGGATTATCCTGCCGCCTTTGGGGCACGGGTCTTTAAAATTACCCGGGACGGGCAGGGGATGCGGCTGACCCATATGAAGATCACCGGGGGCTCGCTAAAGGCCAGGGAGACCCTTTCCGGCGCCGGGGCAAGGCTGGGCGGGCAGGAGGAGACATGGCAGGAAAAGGCAAACCAGATCCGGCTTTATTCCGGGGAGAAATTCGAGACTGTGGGGGAAGCCTGTGCCGGTATGGTGTGCGCTGTCACCGGGCTTACCCATACCTGGCCAGGCCAGGGGCTGGGAATTGAGAAGGAGGTTCCCTCCCCGGCGCTGTCCCCTGCGATCTGCCACAGCATACTCTTACCTAAGGGGTGCGACCCTTCCCTGATGCTTCCCAAGCTGCGGCAGCTTGAAGAGGAAGACCCCCAGCTCCATATAGGATGGGATGAAAAGAACCGGGAGATCAAGGCGCGGATTATGGGGCAGGTACAGACACAGATACTGGCAAACCTGATAAAAGAGCGGTTTGGCGTGGATGTGGCCTTTGGGGCAGGGAGCATAGTTTATAAAGAAACCATTGCAAATACCGTAGAAGGGGTGGGGCATTTTGAACCCCTGCGCCACTATGCGGAGGTGCATCTTCTCTTAGAGCCCGGGGAGCCGGGGAGCGGGCTGCAGGTCGGCGCGGAGTGCAGTGAGGAGATCCTTGCCCCTAACTGGCAGAGGCTGGTCCTGGCCCATTTACAGGAAAAGGAGCATGTTGGCGTATTGATGGGGGCGGCTGTGACGGATATGAAAATTACCCTGAGATCAGGGCGTGCCCACCAGAAGCATACTGAGGGCGGGGACTTCCGGCAGGCGGCCTACCGGGCCTTACGCCAGGGGCTGATGCAGGCGGAAAATGTGCTTTTGGAGCCGTACTATGCATTCCGCCTGGAGGTTCCGGACCAGGCGGTGGGCCGGGCGATGGCAGACCTGGAGAACCGCTGGGGGAAGTTTACCCTGGAACAGGGCACCCAGGGGCTGTGTGTGCTGAAAGGGACAGCCCCTGTGGCGGCCTTGCAGGATTACCAAAAAGAGGTGACAGCCTACACCAGGGGGCTGGGACGGCTTTCACTGAGCCCAAAGGGGTATTTTCCCTGCCATAATACGGAGGAAGTCCTGGAAAAGGCTGGCTATGACCCTTTAAGGGATGTGGAAAACCCGGCGGATTCTGTATTCTGCGCACATGGGGCAGGGTTTCTGGTAGCCTGGGACCAGGTAAAAGACTATATGCACCTGGAAAGCTGCCTGTGTGGGGAGCCCCAGGAGGGACAGGCACTGCCGGAGGGGGATTATTTTTCTGTAAATGGCAGTTACCGCAGGCCCCAAAAGCCCAGGGAAGGCGGGGAGCCGCCCCTGATGGGGCAGGAGGAGATCGAAGAGATTTTAAACAGGACTTCCCATGCCAACCAACGGGCAGGCAAAGAGGGCAGCCGGGGCGGTGCCTATGGCTGGAAGAGGGGGAAAGGGGGGGATCTGTTCTCCGGCACAGCCCATACAAGGGTATATGCGCCAAAGGAAAAAAAGGAAGAGTACCTGCTGGTTGACGGGTACAATGTGATATTTGCCTGGGAGGAACTGAAGGGACTGGCGGAGAGGAACCTGGACGGGGCAAGGGGGAAGCTCCTTGACCTGCTGTGCAACTATCAGGCAGTGCGGGGATGCAGCCTGATCGCTGTTTTTGATGCTTACCGGCTGGCGGGGCATCCCACAGAGTTTCTTGATTACCACAATATCCATGTGGTGTATACAAAAGAAGCGGAAACGGCAGACCAGTATATTGAAAAATTTGCCCATGAAAACAGCCGCAGGTACGATGTGACTGTGGCCACCTCCGACGGGCTGGAACAGATAATCATTGTAGGGCAGGGATGTAAGCTGATCTCCTCAAGGGAACTGAAAGAAGAGCTGGAGAGGGCTTCTTCCCAGGCAGTCCAGGACTTTCAAAGGAAGAACCCGGCCAAAAAGATTTCCCTGGAAAATGCCCTGCCGGAAAAGGCTGCGGAGGAAATCCGGAAATTCAGGGAAGGGTTTGGGGAGTAGGCGGCAGCTATTTAGGCCACATTGCTTGAATAAATCCTGAAACCGGGGTACAATATGCACACAGGTATCAAATAGGCAAGCTGTAAGAGCATATAAAAAGAAAAAGGAGAACTGATATAAATGCATATTATTTTATTGTCCGGCGGTTCCGGAAAGCGCCTGTGGCCTCTTTCCAACGATATCCGTTCCAAACAGTTTATCAAAATATTTAAGACGCAGACTGGAGAATACGAGTCCATGGTACAGCGCATGTACCACCAGATACGGGAAGTGGACCAGGATGCTGCTGTCACAGTGGCCACTTCCAAAACCCAGGTATCTTCCATACATAACCAGTTGGGAGATAAGGTTTCGGTGTGTGTGGAATCCAGCAGGCGCGATACTTTTCCGGCCATTGCCCTGGCAAGCGCATACCTTCATGATGAAAAAGGAGTTCCCGGGGAGGAGCCGGTGGTGGTCTGCCCGGTAGACCCTTATGTGGAGAAGGATTATTTTGAAGCCTTAAAGAAACTGGGGGAGATTGCCAGGTGCGGGGAGGCAAAACTGGTCTTTATGGGAATGGAGCCAACCTATCCCAGCGAAAAATACGGCTATATCATACCGGAGGATGCCAATACTGTAAGCAGGGTGGCCACCTTCAAAGAAAAGCCAGACGCCCGGACGGCGGAGCAGTATATCAGGCAGGGGGCTTTGTGGAACGGCGGCGTATTTGCCTATCAGCTAAAATATGTGCTGGAAAAGGCCCATGAACTGATAGACTTTAGGGACTATCAGGATTTGGCGGCAAAGTATGGCACCCTGGATAAAATCAGCTTTGACTATGCGGTTGCGGAGAAAGAAAAGGACAGCAAAGTCATGCGCTTCCAGGGACAATGGAAGGACCTGGGTACGTGGAACACCTTGACAGAAGCCATGGAGGAAACCTGTATCGGCAAGGGGATGGTAAACCAGGCATGTGAGAACGTCCATATTGTTAATGAACTGGATGTGCCGGTACTATGCATGGGGCTGAAGGACGTGGTAGTTTCCGCAAGCCCGGAGGGAATCCTGGTTTCGGATAAGGAACAGTCCAGCTATATCAAGCCCTTTGTGGATAAAATAGACCAGCAGGTCATGTTTGCAGAAAAGTCCTGGGGGAGCTTCCGGGTCCTGGATGCCACTGAAGAGAGCCTGACCATCAAGGTGACGTTAAATCCGGGCAATAAAATGAATTATCACAGCCATGAAAGAAGGGACGAGGTGTGGAACGTGATCTCCGGCTGCGGGAGAAGCATTATCGACGGGCAGGTGCGCAGCATAAAGGCAGGGGATGTGCTGGACATGAAAGCGGGGAGCCGGCATACGGTGCTTGCGGATACAGAGCTGAAAATCATTGAAATTCAGTTTGGGAAAGAAATCAGCGTGCAGGATAAGCAAAAATTTGAGTTCCCGGCGCTTTAATGGATAAGAGGATTAAAAAGAGAGGAGCATTAATGAACGCAGACAATAACTCAGAAGTTCTGAAAAACCATAAACCAGGGGAAGGTAATGCCATTCTTACACAGGAGGAAAAAAAGCAGAACACCAAACAGATTGCCATTTACCTTCTGATTACCTTTGTTGTAACCTATGGCATAGAGATTTTTATGATAATGCCCATGGTGGGAAGCACAGATGTGGACCAGGCATATGCTGCCCAGGCCCTGATTTCCAGCGTAATGTTTATTCCCGCTTTTTCTGCGCTGCTTACAAGGCTTCTTACCAAGGAGCGGCTGATGGGGAGCAACCTGATGCTTACCCTGAACCTGAAAGGCAACAAGAAGTATTACGGGCTTGTGTGGTTTGGGTTTGCCCTGCTGGTCATATTAGGCACGGCGCTGTATTTTTTCATTTTTCCCAAACAGTACGACGGCAATATGGGCTATCTGCAGATGCTATTGGACAGACAGGCCCAGGCTGGCGGCCAGGCCATTACCTTAGAGCAGATGAAGCAGACAATGCTGGTGCAGATTGGCATGGGAATCTTTTTGTCTCCCTTTATGAATATTATAAACTGCTTTGGGGAAGAGTGGGGATGGAGGGGGTTTTTGCTGCCCCGGATGTTAAAGCAGTTCCGGGTAGTCCCCACATTACTTTTGTGCGGGCTGATCTGGGGACTGTGGCATGCGCCCCTTACGGTGATGGGGCATAACTATGGGGTGGGGTATCCTGGCTATCCGGTACTGGGGATCCTTGCCATGTGCGTTTTCTGTACGGCGGTGGGCATTATTCTCTCCTATGTTACCATCAAAACCAAAAGCTGTATCCCTGCGATCCTGGGGCATGGGCTGCTGAACGGGTTCGCTTCTGTGGGCATTTATTTTACCTCCCTGGAGAACCCCTATAATGTGTTCTTGGGGCCGGCCCCCACAGGGCTGATTGGGGGGGCGGGCTTTCTCATACTGGCGGCGGTGCTCCTTTACCAGTTATATAAAGAAGAAAAACGAAATCAATAAATTCAAGGGATTTTCCCTGAAGCTATTGCATTTTATATACCATAGTGCTACAATACATTAGAATTGAATGATGATTACTAGATTAGAGTGGACTTGGCAGTCCACTCTTTTTTAAGCAAAAGTGTAAGAGGTGAATGCATGTCAAAAAGAGAAAGCTATGAATTAAAAACAGAGGAACTGTTAAAGCCCATTGCCCATGCCGCTAATGTGGAGATTTACGACGTGGAATATATAAAGGAAGGGAGCGACTGGTACCTGCGCTGTTATATTGACAAAGAAGGGGGCGTCACCATTGACGACTGTGAAAAGGTAAGCAGGGCCCTTTCCGACGGACTGGACAGGGAGGACTTTATCGGGGACGCCTATATTTTGGAGGTAAGCTCCCCTGGCCTTGGGAGGATGCTGAAAAAGGATAAGCACCTGGAAAAAAGCCTCCTGGAAGAGGTGGAAATAAAAACATATAAGCCCATAAACGGGGCAAAGGAGTTTTCGGGCATTTTGAAGGCATTTGACGAAACCACCATTACACTTGGAATAGCATTTGAAAAGGAAATAGAGGATATTGCATTTAACAGAAAAGATATTGCAGCAATCAGGCTGGCACTGGATTTTTAGCCCGGGGAAAAGAGCGGGCGGAAAGGGATAAGGGAAATGAATAAGGAATTAAAGGAAGCGCTGGATATTTTGGAGAAGGAGAAGGAAATCAGTAAGGAAACGCTTTTTGAAGCTATTGAAAACTCGCTGATTACGGCCTGCAAGAACCACTTTGGCAAGTCCGACAATGTGAAAGTGGAAATTGACAGAGATACCTGTGACTTTCTGTGCTATGCGGAAAAGGAAGTGGTGGAAGAGGTGGAGGATGACTGCCTGGAGATATCACTGGAAGACGCACGGGAGATCAAATCCAGAGCAGCCCTTGGCGATATCATACATGTAGAGATCAAATCCAAAGAGTTTGGCCGTATTGCTACCCAGAATGCAAAAAATGTTATTTTACAGAAAATACGCGAAGAAGAACGGAGCGTTATTTATAATCAGTATTTCGAAAAGGAAAAAGATATTGTAACAGGTATCGTCCAGCGTTATATCGGCAGGAATATCAGCATAAACCTTGGAAAGGCGGATGGGATACTTAACGAGAGCGAGCAGGTAAGGGGGGAAACCTTCCGGCCCACGGAGAGGATCAAGGTCTATATCCTGGAAGTGAAAAATACCCCCAAAGGCCCCAGGATCCTGGTCAGCCGGACCCACCCGGAGCTGGTAAAGCGCCTCTTTGAGGCAGAGGTTACAGAGATTAAGGACGGGACAGTGGAAATCATGAGCATTGCCAGGGAAGCGGGAAGCAGGACCAAGATGGCAGTGCGCTCCAACAACATAAACGTAGATGCGGTAGGCGCATGTGTGGGGTTAAACGGAGCCAGGGTCAATTCCATTGTGGAGGAACTGCGGGGAGAAAAAATCGATATTATCAACTGGGACGACAACCCGGGCAATCTGATACAGAACGCCTTATCCCCGGCGAAGATCGTGGCGGTGTTTGCAGACCCGGATGAAAAGACGGCGAAAGTGGTGGTGCCCGATTACCAGCTTTCCCTTGCCATCGGAAAAGAGGGGCAGAACGCCAGGTTAGCGGCCAGGCTTACCGGCTACAAGATCGATATCAAGAGTGAGACCCAGGCAAAAGACGCCTATGGCTTCCGGTATGAAGACTATATGGATGAATACGATGAATATGATGAAGAGGATGAGGAAGATTACGGGGAAGAGGCCATGGACGTAGACGGGGAATTCGATGAAAAGCCGGAAGAGGGCACAGAAGAAGCGCCTGCCGGGGCAGATGGGCAGGCGCCGGAGGAGGATTATGGGGAAGAGGCCATAGAGGACCTGGAAGAACCCGGCGGGGAAGAGGATTTTGAGGAACCGGAAGAGATTTTCCAGGAACCGGAAGCGTTGGAAGGGCCTGCCCTGGAGGAAGGGATTGAAGCGCCGGAAGAAGCAGAAGAGAAAGGAGAGCCCGGCGGGGAAGAAGATTCCGGGGAACCAGGGGAGCCTTGGGAGGAAGAAGAGCCTGAGGAAGAAGCATACCGGGAAGATACCGGCATGGAGGAATAAGGGGGAGTTTTTATGGCAAAGAAAATCCCCATGCGGCAGTGCATCGGATGCGGGGAAATGAAAAGCAAGAAAGAGATGATGCGGATACTGCGTACCCCGGAAGGTGAGATCCTTTTGGACACTACCGGAAAAAAGAACGGAAGGGGCGCATATCTTTGCAGGGAAAGGGATTGTCTTTTAAAAGCGCGGAAGAATAAGGGAGTGGAGCGTTCTTTTAAAATGAGTGTCCCAGGCGAGGTTTACGAGAAACTGGAAAAGGAGTTTGATGCGTTGCATGAATAATAAAGTACTGTCTCTCTTAGGGATTGCCGCCCGGGGGAGGAATGTGGTAAGCGGCGAGTTTTCTACAGAGAAGGCAGTGAAAGCAGGCAGGGCGGAGCTGGTGATTGTCAGCAGTGACGCTTCTGAGAATACAAAAAAAATGTTCACCGATAAGTGTGCATTTTATGGGATACCGATTTATGTTTACAGTGACAGGCATTCGCTGGGCAGGGCAATCGGAAAAGAAATGAGGGTATCTGCAGCGGTTACGGAAAAAGGGCTGGCGGAAAGCATCATAAAGCATTTAGAAGAGCTGCAGGATTAAGACGGAGGTAATGGAATGGCCAAAATTAAAGTGCATGAGATAGCAAAAGAATTGGAAAAGCAAAGTAAAGAAATCATTGCTTTTTTACAGGATAAAGGAATAGAAGTAAAAGCAGCCCAAAGCGCCCTGGAAGAGGAAGCGGCAGAGATGGTCAGAAAAGCTTTTGGCAGGGAAAACGCAGGGAAGGCAGGCCAAAATGCCCTGGAAAAGCAGGAAACAAAAGCCAGCCAGAAGCCGGAACAGAAAGCAGGGGCCAAATCAGACGGCGCGGCGCAGCAAAGCCCAAAGCCCGCCCAGGAGGACAAAAAACAGCCCCGGCAGGAAACAAAGCCGGAGGGCAGGGAAAAAGCCCAGGGGCAGGCAGGGGGGGAAGCGCCCAGAAGAAAGAAGAAAATTATTGTTGTCAGCAATCCCCATAACAGTAATATCCCGGGGCAGCGTTCCCAGGCGTCCCATTCCGGCAGCAGCAATTCCCAGGGAAACCATCCTAATGGGGCAGGGGAGAAAAAGCAGGGACAGCCAAAGCAGGCACAACAAAAACAGGGACAGCAAAAGCCCGGGCAGGCAGGGCGCCAGGGGGCGGGGGGCGGAAACCGCCAGAACCAGCCAAACCAGAACCGCCGCCAGGGGCAGGGAGGCCAGAAAAAGGAGGTTCCCCATAAGATTATCCGCCCTTTGACAGCTCCTTCCATACCGGAAAGTATGCAGGTTGACTTTAAGCTCAACGCCCAGAAACTGGAAAATGAAAGGATCGCCGCGAAAAATGCCCAGGCAGCCAGGGAAGCCGAGGCAAAAGCGGCAAAGGAGGCAGCGGAAGCAAAAGCAGCCCAGGAAGCAGCGGCGGCAAAGGCAGCCCAGGAAGAAAGGGCAGCAAAAGAAGCTGCGGAAAAGAAAAATGCCCAGGCGGCAAGGCCTGCCCAGAGCGCGTCGGGCAGGCCCGAGCGGCAGGCAAACAGGGGATCCCGGCAGCCCCAGGGAAATGAAAGGCGTCAAAGAGATGACAGGTATCAGAGGAATGAGAGGACTGCGGCGGGCAGCGGCAGTGGCAGCAGCCAAGGCGAAAGGAATGCCAGGGGCGATGGCAGAAGGCCCGAAGGGGCTAACCGTATGGGCGGCCAGGGCGGCAGGGCTGATTTCAGGGGTAATAACACTGATAGGAATAATAACAGGCCTGGGGGAAATAATAACCGCAACGAGAGAGGCGCTCAGGGGCAGGACAATCGATTTAAACGGGGTGAGAAGCCAGGTAAAGGTTTCATTTCGGAAGCCCCCGTTAAGGATGAAAAGCGCAGGGATGACGAGAAGCGCAGGATCAGCCAGGAGAAGGATAAAAAGTCTAAAAAAGACTTTATCTATGAAGAGGATGACAGTGCAGTAAAAGGCAAAAATAAGGCAGGCAGGTTTATCAAGCCTGAAAAGAAAGCCACAGAAGTGATGGAAGAGCAGATCAAAGTTATCACCATACCTGAGACCCTTACCATCAAGGAGCTGGCGGATAAGATGAAGCTGCAGCCTTCCGTGATCATCAAAAAGCTGTTCTTACAGGGACAGATTGTAAATGTAAATTCGGATATTTCCTTTGAGGATGCGGAGAACATTGCCATTGAATATGAGATCATCTGTGAGAGGGAAGTAAAAGTAGATGTTATCGAGGAGCTTTTGAAGGAAGAAGAAGAGGCAGCGGAGAAAATGGAGGGCAGGCCCCCTGTAATCTGTGTTATGGGGCATGTTGACCATGGGAAGACTTCCCTGCTGGACGCTATCCGGAAAACCAATGTGACGGATAAGGAAGCAGGGGGGATTACCCAGCATATCGGCGCATATACGGTCAATATCAACGGCCAGTCCATTACATTCCTTGACACCCCGGGGCATGAAGCCTTTACCGCAATGCGTATGCGCGGCGCCAACTCCACAGATATTGCCATTTTAGTTGTGGCGGCAGATGACGGGGTGATGCCCCAGACAGTGGAGGCTATCAACCATGCCAAGGCAGCGGGAATTGAAATTGTGGTTGCCGTAAATAAGATTGATAAGCCCGGCGCGAATATTGACAGGGTAAAACAGGAAATGACAGAATACGAGCTGATCCCTGTGGATTGGGGCGGGACTACGGAATTTGTGCCTGTTTCCGCGAAATCCGGGGAAGGCATTGAAAACCTTCTGGAAACCATCCTGCTGACGGCGGAGATTATGGAGCTGAAAGCCAATCCCAACAGACATGCAAGGGGCCTGGTGATTGAGGCGGAGCTGGACAAAGGAAGAGGCCCGGTGGCCACTGTGCTGGTACAGAAGGGAACCCTCCATGTGGGAGACTTTATTTCCGCCGGGGCCAGCCACGGCAAGGTAAGGGCAATGATAGACGACAAGGGCAGAAGGGTGAAAGAAGCAACTCCTTCCATGCCGGTGGAAATTCTGGGGCTTTCCGATGTGCCCAGCGCAGGGGAAGTGTTCATTGTCCATGAAAACGACAAAACAGCCAAATCCTATGCGGAGACTTATCTGGCCCAGAACAAAGAAAAGATGCTGGAGGATACCAAGGCAAAGATGTCCCTGGACGATCTGTTCAGCCAGATCCAGGCAGGCAACCTGAAAGAGCTGAACATTATCGTAAAGGCGGATGTACAAGGCAGCGTGGAAGCAGTAAAGCAGAGCCTGATGAAGCTTTCCAACGAGGAAGTAGTAGTAAAATGTATCCATGGCGGCGTAGGCGCCATCAACGAGTCCGATGTGTCCCTGGCCTCCGCGTCCTCGGCAATTATTATTGGCTTTAACGTCCGGCCTGACGCTACGGCGAAAGCCATTGCGGAGAGAGAAGGGGTGGATATCCGGCTTTATAAAGTTATTTATCAGGCCATTGAGGATATTGAAGCAGCCATGAAGGGGATGCTTGACCCTGTATTTGAGGAGAAAGTGATCGGCCATGCAGAGGTGCGCCAGATTTTCAAGGCTTCAGCGGTAGGGAATATTGCCGGCTCCTATATACTGGACGGTACCTTCCAGAGAGACTGCAAGGTGCGTATCGCCAGGGAAGGGGACCAGATTTACGAAGGGGCGCTGGCATCCCTTAAGCGTTTCAAGGACGATGTGAAAGAAGTCAGGGCAGGATTTGAATGCGGCCTTGTATTTGAAGGTTTTGACCAGATGCAGGAGCTTGACATTGTAGAGGCATATATTATGGTGGAGGTTCCAAGGTGAGAAAAAACAGTACGAAAAATATACGGATCAACGGGGAGGTGCAGCGGGTTTTAGCGGAAATCATCCGGGGGGAGCTTAAGGACCCAAGGGTCAGCTCCCTGACCTCTGTGGTTTCCGTGGAAGTTGCGCCTGATCTAAAGACCTGTAAGGCATGGATCAGCGTATACGGTGATGAACAGGCAAGGAAGGATACTTTAGAGGGGTTAAACAGTGCGGCAGGCTTTATCCGCAGGGAACTGGCGGAGCGGGTGAACCTGCGCAATACCCCGGAAATCCACTTTATTGCCGACCAGTCCATTGCCTACGGGGTGAAGATGTCCAGGCTGATTGACCAGGTGAATCAGGGAAAAGAAAACTCAAACTCTTAATGATGCAGTACCGCAAACAGGGTCTGCGATATGCGGGGGTAAAAAGTATGAATATATATGAAGAAGTAAAAGATGCGGGCAGTATTGGGATTGGCGGCCATATCAGGCCTGACGGGGACTGTATCGGGGCATCCATGGGGCTGTACCTTTATTTAAAAAAGGTATGCCCCCAGGCCAGGGTGCGGGTGATGCTGGAAGAGCCTCCGGCGGTTTTTTCCTGTATCAGTGGGCTGGATGAAATCCAGACGGATTTTGCTTCGGATGTAGAAAAATTCGATGTGTTTATTGCCCTTGATACGGTAAAAGAGCGGATGGGCGAAGGGGAAAAATATTTCTGCGCCGCCGGGAAAAAAATCAATATTGACCATCATGTAAGCAACACAGGCTGTGGGGATGTGAATTACATAATGCCGGAAGCAAGCTCCACAAGTGAGCTGGTTTATGAAGTGATCGGGGATAAGTCCTTGCTGGATGAAGAGATCGCCAAAGCCCTTTATATAGGAATAGTCCACGACACGGGAGTGTTCCGGTACTCCAATACCTCGCCCAAAACCCTGCGGGCCGCAGCGGAGCTGATTTCCTACGGCTTTGATTTTTCCAGGCTTATTGACGAAACATTCTATGAAAAGACCTATGTCCAGAACCAGATTTTGGGAAGGGCGCTGCTTGAAAGCATCATATTTATGGACGGAAAATGTGTGGTAAGCATGGTGGACAAAAAGACCATGGGCTTTTACCGGGCAGATTCCCATGACTTAGACGGCATTGTGAACCAGCTCCGGCTTACCAAGGGCGTGGAGTGTGCCATTTTCATGTACCAGACGGATGTGTTAAAGTATAAGGTAAGCCTGCGCTCCAACGGAAAGGTGGATGTGGCAAAGGTAGCCATGTTCTTTGGCGGCGGCGGGCATGTGAGGGCAGCGGGGGCGGATATGCAGGGAACTTTCCACGATATCGTCAACAACCTGTCCGCACAGATTGATGCACAGCTTAAAACTGAGAAAAAGGCTTAGGGCGTGAGAATATGTATCACGGAATCATCAATGTATATAAGGAAGCGGGCTTTACCTCCCATGACGTGGTGGCAAAGCTCCGGGGAATATGTAAACAGAAAAAAATCGGACACACAGGAACCCTTGACCCGGATGCGGTGGGGGTTCTTCCTGTGTGCCTGGGAAACGGGACCAGGCTTTGTGATATGCTCACAGACAGGAGCAAGGAATATATTGCCTGCCTGCGCCTTGGGATTGTCACAGACACCCAGGATATTTCAGGGAAAATTCTGGAGGAGAAGGCAGTAGGGGCCAGCCCGGAGGAAGTGGCCCGGGCAGCAGAGGGCTTTGTGGGGGAGATCCTCCAGACGCCGCCTATGTATTCCGCCCTGAAGGTAAACGGCAAAAAGCTCTGCGACCTGGCCAGGAAGGGGCAGGAGGTGGCCCGGGCAGCCCGGCCGGTGACAATTTTTTCCCTGGAGATACAAAAAGAAGAGCACCCTGAATATACCATTAAAGTAGCCTGTTCCAAGGGAACCTATATCCGGACACTGTGCCACGACATAGGGCAGGTGCTGGGCTGCGGCGGGGTGATGAAAAGCCTTACCAGGACAAGGGTGGGGGAATTTACCATAGAAAATGCCCTGGCATTGAAGGAATTACAGCGGCTTTCCGATGAAAATGCCCTAACGGGGGCAGTGGTCCCTGTGGAGCATATGTTCCGGCAGTTCCCTGTGGTTAAGGTAAAAGAAAGCGCCCTCAGGCTCCTGAAAAACGGGAATCCCTTAAGGGTGGAGGACATTGTGCCTGTAACGGGGGGCTTTTCCCAGGGCCAGCAGTTCCGGGTTTATGGCCAGGAGGGCATTTTTTATGGGGTTTATTGTTATCAGGCAGGGCAGGGGCTGCTTTGCCCGGTGAAAATGTTCCTGCCGGAGGCTTAAGCTTTGGCAGGAGGGCTTTGCAGGGAGGGGAAGATGGAAATTATATGCGATACACTGGATTTTCGGGCAGGGCAAAAAACTGCCCTGGCGATAGGGAAATTTGACGGCCTCCACATAGGGCACCTGCAGCTCCTTTCCCATATTCTCCGCCGGAAGGGACAGGGATTTTTGGCAACGGCCTTTACATTCCACCCCTCCCCGGCTGTTTTTTTCGGGCGGGAAAAAGGGAAGGAACTGACTACCCGGCAGGAAAAAAGGAAGCTTTTTGAGAAAATGGGAATAGACCTTCTGGTGGAATTTCCCCTGGACCAGGCAACCGCAGCCACGCCTGCGGAGGAATTTGTTAAAAGGTATCTGGCAGGGCAGCTGCAGGCAGGCTACATTGCCGCCGGGGCGGATGTCTCCTTTGGCAGCCAGGGGAGAGGGGACAGGGAGCTTTTGCAAAGGCTTTCCGCAGATTTTGGCTACCAGGTACAGATTATTGACAAAGTATATTATAAGGGGCGTGAGGTCAGCTCCACCTTTGTCCGTGACCAGGTGGAGGCGGGGAACATGGATATGGCGTGGAAGCTGCTGGGGCGCCCCTATAGCTTTGAGGGGCAGGTAGCCCCGGGGAACCGGCTGGGAAGGCGGCTGGGAATGCCTACCCTGAACCTCTATCCCAGGGAGGAAAAGCTCCTGCCGCCAATGGGTGTTTACTATTCCCGGGTCTCTTTTGAAGGCCGCTGCTGCCCTGGTATTACCAACATCGGGCAAAAGCCCACGGTCAATGAAACCAAAGCGGTAAGTGTAGAGACCTATCTTTATGACTTTGGCGAGGACATGTATGGAAAAGAAATTGTAACAGAATTGTTACAGTTTAAGAGGCCGGAGATGAAATTTAAAGATGTTGGGGAACTGAAAGCCCAGATGGAGCAAGATATTGCCCAGGGAAGGCAGTTCCACAACAGAAGGAAAGACAAGTGAAACACAGGATCTGGCAATATTTCCCCGAAAAAATTTCAAAGCTCTGTTTGACATCCAAAGAGTTCCCTGTTATAATAGCCATGTTGGTTTTGTAACAATTTTGTAATAACTTTGGAGGTCGCGTTTTGAAAAAACAAATGATTTGCGGGGTTTGTGTTCTTGCATCTATGCTGTGTCTCGGGGAACCCCTTTCTATTTACGGGGCGGAACTAAATGAAAAAGGTGTACAGGCCAAAACAGATAATACAGCAAATAATACAGAAGAATTACTGACGGCAGGTATCGGGAATTTATTTCAATCCCCTCTTACCAAGGTGGAATATGTGGAAATTGCCAAAAATGCAGAGGGTGCCCTCTGGGGCTACACCCATCTGGCAATCTGCAACACGTCAGAGAATAATTTAAATATCAGGCAGGAACCGGCGGAGTCCGCGAAGCTTGTGGGGAAGCTGCCGAAAAATGCAGCCTGTGAAATTGTGAGCAGCGAAAACGGATGGGCATACATAACCTCGGGCAAGGTAGAGGGCTACGTAAAGGAAGAATACCTTGTTACCGGATTTGAAGCGAAAATGCGGGGGGAAGAGCTGGCATCGGCAGTAGCCGTATCTACTGCGGACGCCCTGAACATCAGGGAAGAGCCCAACACGGATGCGGAGATCGTTACCCAGGTAGCGGCAGGGGAGGTCCTGGACGTGGTGGAGGTACGGGAAGATGGCTGGGTCAAGGTTTACCTGGACGATGAGGAAGTCTTTGTCTCCGGTGATTACGTGGAGGTGAAATTTGAGTTAAACACAGCGATTACCCTGACGGAGCTTATGTATGGCCAGGGCGTGTCAGATATCAGGGTGGATCTTTGCCAGTATGCAAAGCAGTTTTTGGGAAACCCTTATGTGTGGGGCGGGACAAGCCTTACCAAAGGGGCAGACTGTTCCGGTTTTGTGCTCAGTGTGTTCAAAAAATATAATGTATCCCTTCCCCGGACATCCAGGGAGCAGGCAAATGTTGGCAAGAAGATCAGCGCATCCGACCTTCAGCCGGGGGATCTGGTATTTTATGCAAAGGGCGGCAGGATCAACCATGTGGCAATCTACATTGGCGGCGGGCAGGTAATCCACGCCAGCAGCCCCAAAACGGGGATTAAGATTTCTTCCTATAATTACAGGACACCCTATAAAATGATGAGGGTCCTGCAGGATTAAGGGCCATGGCGGCAATGCAGATGCCGTTCCTCCTGCCAGCAGTGGCGCAGCAAACTGTGGCAAAATTTTCTTTACAGGCCGAACAAGTTGTGGTATGATAAAGAAATGTGAAGTTAGCCGTTGCTCAGAACCAGGGAGACTCCGGCCGGTTCTTGGCATCAGGCGTTTGAAAATAAGGAGGATATACAATGATTTCCAAGGAAAAGAAAACAGCAATCATGAAAGAACATGCAAGATGCGAGGGCGATACAGGTTCGCCGGAAGTACAGATTGCAGTGTTATCAGCGAGAATCCAGGAGCTTACAGAGCACTTAAAGCAGCATCCGAAGGATAACCATTCCAGAAGGGGCATGTTTAAGATGGTAGGCCAGAGGCGCGGACTTCTTAAATATCTTAAGGAAAAAGATATCGAAAGATATCGTGCTTTGATTGAAAAACTGGGAATCAGAAAGTAAAAAAGGCAGTTTTAAGGCGGAGCAGATTATCGGCTCCGCCTTTTTATCATTATGCCGCCGGAGCAGGGCAATTATCCAATAAAGGCGGCTGGTAAGAGAGAAAAGGAGAGAACTATGTACAAGACATTCAAAATGGAGCTTGCAGGCAGAACTCTTAGCGTGGACATTGGCAGGGTGGGCAAGCAGGCCAACGGATGCGCGTTCATGCATTACGGGGATACCACCGTACTGTCTACTGCCACCGCATCGGACAAGCCCAGGGAAGGAATTGACTTTTTCCCCCTGAGTGTGGAATATGAAGAAAAGCTATATGCAGTAGGAAAGATTCCAGGGGGCTTTAACAAGAGGGAAGGAAAGGCATCGGAAAACGCCATTTTAACAAGCCGCGTGATCGACAGGCCCATGCGCCCGCTGTTCCCCAAGGACTACAGAAACGATGTGACTTTAAACAATATGGTGATGAGCGTGGACCCGGAGTGCCGGCCGGAACTGGTGGCAATGTTAGGGGCCGCTATCGCCACCTGTATTTCGGACATTCCCTTTGACGGCCCCTGCGCCATGACGCAGATTGGCATGGTTGACGGGGAATTTGTTGTAAACCCTTCCCAGGAACAGTGGAAGAACGGGGACCTGAACCTGACCGTTGCCTCCACCTCGGAGAAAGTGATCATGATTGAGGCAGGGGCCAATGAAGTCCCTGAGAGGAAGATGATCGAGGCCATTTACAAAGCCCATGAGATCAACCAGACGATTATTGCCTTTATCAACCAGATTGTGGAAGAGGCAGGCAGGCCCAAGCATGAATATACAAGCTGTGCGGTTCCCGAGGAACTGTTTACGGCGATAAAGGAAATCGTGTCCCCGGCGGAAATGGAAGAGGCGGTTTTCACTGACGAGAAGCAGGCACGCGAAGAGAATATCAGGAAGGTTACGGAAAAGTTAGAAGAAGCCTTTGCAGATAACGAGGAATGGCTGGCCCTTTTGGGGGAGGCAGTTTACCAGTACGAAAAGAAGACAGTGCGCAAGATGATCTTAAAGGACCACAAGCGCCCGGATGGCAGGGAGATCACCCAGATACGCCCCCTGGCGGCAGAGGTTGACATTATCCCCAGAGTCCATGGCTCGGCAATGTTTACCCGGGGACAGACACAGATCTGCAATGTGTGTACCTTAGCGCCCTTATCCGAGCAGCAGAAGATTGACGGGCTGGATGAAAATGAAGTGAGCAAACGCTATATGCACCATTATAACTTCCCTTCCTACTCGGTAGGGGAGACAAAGCCCTCCAGGGGCCCTGGGAGAAGGGAGATTGGCCATGGTGCGCTGGCGGAAAGGGCGCTGATCCCTGTGCTTCCTTCAGAAGAGGAATTCCCCTACGCTATCCGTACCGTTTCGGAAACCTTTGAATCCAACGGTTCCACCTCCATGGCCTCCACCTGTGCTTCCTGCATGTCCCTGATGGCGGCAGGGGTACCCATCAAAAAAATGGTGGCAGGCATTTCCTGCGGCCTGGTAACAGGGGAGACGGACGATGATTTTGTGCTCCTTACAGATATCCAGGGGCTGGAGGATTTCTTCGGTGATATGGACTTTAAAGTCACAGGGACCACAGAGGGCATTACCGCTATCCAGATGGATATTAAAATCCACGGCCTTACACGGCCTATTGTGGAGGGAGCCATCGAAAGATGCCGGGAAGCAAGGCTGTTTATTATGGATAGCTGCATGAAGAAGGCCATCACAGCCCCCAGGCCGGAGGTAGGGCCATTTGCGCCCAAGATCATTTCCATCCAGATTGACCCGGAAAAGATTGGCGATGTGGTGGGGCAAAGGGGCAAGACCATTAATGAGATCATTGCCCGTACCGGCGTTAAGATTGACATTACAGACGATGGGAACGTGTCTGTCTGCGGCACTGATGCGCCTATGATGGACAAGGCTGTGGAATATATTAAGACCATTGTAACAGATTACCAGGAAGGCCAGATTTTCCAGGGAATCGTGGTGAGCATCAAGGAATTTGGCGCATTTATAGAGTTCGCGCCGGGCAAGGAGGGGATGGTCCACATCTCCAAGATTGCCAGGGAGAGAATCAACCGGGTGGAGGATGTGCTTACCCTTGGGGACAAGGTGACGGTAGTGTGCCTTGGCAAGGACAAGATGGGCAGAATGAGCTTCTCTATGAAGGATGTAGCGCAGAAATAAAAGAAACAGGCACGGCCAGGGCTGTGCCTGTTTTTTCATACGCATCCTAAAAAATTTAATTCACAATGCATGCAAAAGGAGAAAAAGAGTGGAAAACAGAAAAAAACAGATCGTCCTTTTAATGACAGACAGCACACGGCAGGATATGCTGGGATGCTATGGCAACAGGGATATGGGCACGCCATGCCTGGATGCCATAGCAGAAAATGGGATCCGCTATGATAATGCCTATTCCTGCCAGCCGGTATGCGGGCCGGCCCGTTCGGCAATTTTTACCGGCACGTACCCGCACTCTAACGGGAGCATTGCCAACTCCGTCCCATTAGGGGATAATGTGAAGACCATCGGGCAGCGTCTTAGTGACCATGGCTTCCATACCGCTTATATTGGCAAATACCACCTGGACGGCGGCGATTATTTCGGGCTGGGCAGATGCCCTGACGGCTGGGACCCTGCCTATTGGTATGATATGAAATGCTATCTGGAAGAACTGAGCCCCGAGGAAAGGAGACTTTCCAGAAAAGCGGAAACCAACCGCCTGGGGATAGAGGCAGAATTTACATATGGGCACCGGTGTGCCAGCCGGGCAATCCGTTTCCTGGAGGAATATGGGGATGGGGATTTTTTCCTGACAGTTTCCTTTGACGAACCCCATGGCCCTTCTTTATGCCCGGAGCCTTATGCTTCCGCTTTCCGGGACTATGAATTCCCAAAGCTGCCTAATGTATGGGATACCCTTGAGGGAAAGCCGGAGCACCAGAGAATATGGGCAGGCAGGGGACGGTTGGCTGACAGGGATTCCCTTGTCATAAAAGCCCCTGATTTTCTGGGATGTAATTCTTATATTGACAGTGAAATATCCAGGATTGTGGACTGTATCCACAAGATGGCACCGGATGCAATGATTATTTATACTTCCGACCATGGGGAAGGGCTGGGGAGCCACTGTCTCTATGGAAAAGGGCCGGTAATGTATAATGAGATTGCACGGGTCCCTCTTTTGGTCAGCGGCCCGGGTGTCCCTAAAGGGGTGGTGGATACACAGCCGGTGAGCCATATTAACCTGGCCCCAATGATTTTGGAATATATGGGTGTCCCGGTGCCTAAGCTGCTGGAGGGAGGGAGCCTCCTGCCTGCGGTATATGCCCCCGGGGAGCGCATTAACCCTTATGTGGTCACGGAGTTTACCAGATACGAGATAGACCACGACGGGTTTGGCGGCCTGCAGATGATGCGGGGAATCTTTGACGGGCGCTATAAGCTGGTAATCCATTTGCTGGAGGATATGGACGAATTTTATGATTTGGACAGTGACCCTTATGAAATGGAGAACAGGATCAATGATGGTTCCTGCTATGAGGAGAAAAAGCGCCTCCATGGGAGCCTTCTTGCCTGGATGAACCAGACCCGGGATCCCTACCGGGGGTATCAGTGGGAGCGGCGGCCATGGCGGAAGGATGCGCCCCAGGCAAGCTGGGAAAGTACTGGCTATACCAGGCAGCGGGAAAATGAGGAATATGAGCCAAGGCAGCTGGATTATAGGACAGGGCTTCCCATGAAAGAGGCAGTGCGCATAAAATAAACCATCACATAGGAAACAGGGACTAAAAAGCGGGTATCGGCCCGCTTTTTTTGTCCCATAAGGGTGCCTTTTTTGGAGGCTGGGGAGGCAGAAGCAAACTTGCAGTCATAACCTGGACAAAGTTTCATATATTGGGATAAGGGGTGAAAGTGATGACAAAGAGGGAAGAAATTTTACGGATTTTTCCGGACAATATGAAAAGAACCTGGGAACAGGCCCTGGGATGGGCGGATAAGCTCCAGGAAATCCGGCTGGGGGTGGGACAGCCAGTTCGGCTGCATTATTCCGGGGAGGAGCGTTTTTTGTCTGGCAGAGGGGTTTTGTGCACAGGGCTCCAGGAAGCCTGGTATCTGACAGAACGGGAAATGGACGAGATTGTGAGAAATATCTGCCGTTACTCCCTGTACGCTTTTGAAAACGAAATCCGCCAGGGATTCCTTACAGTACCCGGGGGGCATAGGATAGGGATGGCCGGGCAGGTGGTTTTGAATGAAGACGGCAACATCAGGAATATTACCCATATCCGGTTCCTGAACATCAGGATTTCCCATGAGGTGATTGGGGCGGCCACAGAGGCCATGGCTTACCTGTATGAAAAGGGCCGCTTTTTAAACACCCTGCTGGTATCCCCCCCAGGATGCGGAAAAACTACCCTGCTCCGGGATATTGTGCGGCAGGTATCGGAAGGAAATCCCTATGGGGAGGGGAGGCAGGTGGGGGTGGTGGACGAGCGTTCGGAGATTGCGGGAAGCTTTATGGGGATTCCCCAAAACCGGGTGGGGATCCGGACGGATGTGCTGGACGGCTGCCCCAAAGCCCAGGGGATGATGCTTCTTATGCGCTCTATGGCACCTGCGGTGGTGGCGGTGGATGAAATTGGCAGCGCAGAGGATATGAAAGCCCTTTTTGGGGTACTGCAGTGCGGAAGCAGCGTGGCGGCTACCATGCATGGCAATTCCATGGAAGATGTGGCTAGGCGCATAGGGGCCGGGCAGAGGGAGGGGAATGTGATTGCAGGCACACCGGAAATGTGCTTTGAAAGATATCTTTTCCTGGAAAAGGAACAGGGCGTCTGCCAGATCAGGGAGATCCTTAACAGGGAGGGAGCCCAGGTACACAGGGGCAGGCTATGGAAAAACTGATTGGCTGCGCCCTGGTGCTGGCTGGCTGTACCGGCTTTGCAGGAAGCCTTTGCAGGGAGAGGCAGGAGCGGGTCCGGATGCTGAAGCAGATACGGGGGATCTATGAAGATTTGAAATACTATATTTCCTATCAGAGGGCCACGGTTTTGGAGGCTTTGCTGAAAATAGCCGGGAAGGGGGAGGAACCCTTTGCCGGGGCTTTTCGGGAAATTTACCGGAGAGTCTGGGAAGAGGGGGAAAACCTTCTTCTGGTATGGCAGCAGCAGATGGAGAGTGGGCTGGGGGCAACCCCTCTTTCCCCCCGGGAGAAGAAGCTGGTGTATGATTTTTCCGCCTGCCTTGGTTATATGGAAGAAAACGCCCAGGCGGGGGCGCTGGATGAACTCCTGCGGGAGGCGGCTTCTTGTATAGAAGAGCTGGAAAGGGAGAGGAAGAACAAAAATAAGATGACAATGAGCCTGGGGATAGCGGCAGGCGTTTTGATATCTATTCTGCTGCTGTAACGGGGGCGCAGCCAGGAGGAAGGGAATAGGCGCAGTACCGCATGGGCGGTCTGTGGGATGCAGGGGTGTAAACATGGAAATAAACCTGATTTTTAAGATTGCGGCGGTGGGAATCTTAATTACGATTCTTGGGCAGATATTAAAGCACAGCGGACGGGAAGAACATGCCTTCCTGATAAGCCTTGCAGGGCTGATACTGGTGCTTACCTGGATATTGCCTTACATTTACGATCTGTTTGTAATGATACAGGATCTGTTCAGTCTCTGAGAAAGGAGCAGGCATGGAAATAATTAAAATCGGGCTCCTGGGGGTGGCAGGGGTAATGCTGGCTTTGCAGTTCCGCAGCAACCGCCCGGAATATGGGCTGTACCTGGGGGCAGGTATCTGCCTTCTGATCTTTACTTTTTCTGTAAGCGGCCTTCGTGCCCTTCTTGAACGGGTAAAGGAGCTGCAGCTTTCCATAAGCGGCGGCGGGGAATACCTGGGATTTTTGTGCAAGGCGGTGGGGATCACCTATGTGTGCGAGTTCTGTGCGGCCCTGTGCAGGGACGCGGGCTATGGGGCAGTGGCTGGTCAGATCGAAATTTTCGGGAAGCTGTCGGTGCTGCTTATGGGGATTCCTGTGCTTGTGGCAGTGATTGAAAATATCAGCGCCATAACCGGGTAGGTGCTTTAAGTTTTGGCCGGGCAGCTTTTGGCAGTGCTGCGCCGGATGGGGCGGCGGTTTTTAAGGGTAGGGGACGGAGATGGAGATTAGATGGAAAAGGGCGATTTTTCTGGTGGCGGCGCTGCTTTATTTTTCAACTGTAATGGAAGCACAGGCGGCAGGGCCGGAAGCCGGGAGTGAGGGTTTTGGCTATATTGACAAGTGGCTTTCCTCCTGTGACATGAGCGGGGTAAATGAGGGGATGGACAGCCTTTTTCCCGGTTTCCAGGTGGATGCCGGGGAGCTTCTTACCATGATCATGAAAGGGGAAACCGGGGAAGCATTCGGGCTTTTGTGGGGCCAGGTAAAGGACTCTTTTGCCGGGGAATTTGCAGGGGTAAAGAAAATCCTGGTCTCTATTTTGGTCCTAGGGGTGCTTTCCGCTTTCTTTGAACAGTTTTCAGACCTTTTTGCAGGGGGGCAGGTTGCCCAGGCGGGGTTTTATTTTCTCTACCTTTTTCTAATGGTGACCCTCACCAAAGTGTTCCTTTTTGTGGCGGGGATTGCCAGGGAGACAGTAGGGAGCGTGGTGCTGTTTATCAAACTGTTTATCCCCACCTATTTTGTAGCGGTGGGGGCAGCCCAGGGGGCGGCGGCGGCGCTGTACTATTATCAGATGATGCTGGCGCTGGCCTATCTGGTGGAGAGCTTTTTAAATGTGGCGCTGCTGCCTTTGATTTACAGTTATGTATTGCTGGCTTTGCTTAACGGCCTGTGGGCAGAAGAGAAGCTGGGCCTTTTGCTGGATTTTATTGAAAAGGGGACCGTCCTTGCCCTGAAGGTGTCCATGGGAGCGGTCACAGGCTTAAGCCTGGTACAGGCTGTGATTGTCCCGGCTGCTTCCCGGCTGAAATTTTCTGCCGTGCGCAAGGCGGTTTCAGCCATTCCCGGTATTGGGGGCGTGGCGGATGGCGTGACGGAGCTGATGCTGGGTTCTGTTGCGCTTATTAAAAACAGTATGGGGGTTTTGCTGCTGGCGGCGCTGGTGGGGGCCTGCCTGGTGCCTGTGCTGAAAATCCTGGTGATTACGGGAACCATTAAACTTGGGGCGGCAGTTACCGGTATCGTCAGCGACAAAAGGATTTCCGCCTGTGCGGACAGGGTGGGAAAGGGCTGCCTGCTCCTTTTACGGTGCGTGTGCACTGCCACGGCGCTGTTTATTATTGTGGTGGCGGTGGTGTCTTATACGGTTTCGTCCTGGTGAAGGGCACTGTACGCGTTACGCCAGGGGAAGGGATGGGCGGGATATGATTTCAGCAATCAGGGATATTTGCATTTTTATGATAATTGCACAGACAATCCTTTATTTTGTGCCAGGAGATTCTTATATGAAATATGTAAGGGTACTGGTGGGGATTATGATGATCCTTAAGGTCACGGAACCAATTTTCGGTTTCTTCCTGGATGACGGGAAGCGGCAGGAAATCAAAAATACAGTGGACGCCCTTAAAAGAGCGGTGGAGGAGAGCAGGGGGGAGCTGCAGCTTGCGGATGATTATGAGGATATTTACAGGGGGATAGGGGAAGAACTGCAAAAAAGCTTAGCCCAGCGGGATAGCGGGTATGATGTTGTGAGGGTGGACTTTATTAAGGGGATGAGGGAAGGGGAGGAAAGAGTTGTCATCGTGCTGTCGGAAAAAAAGACACAGGAGGAAGGCAGCATCCTTATAGCGCCAGTGGCATTGGGGGAGGAGAAGGTGGCAGGCCCGGCGGAGGAAGAGCGGCTAAAAGAATTGTACGGGGGGCACCTGGGGCTGGATGCAGGGCGGATTGACCTTGTTTTTCAGTGAATAAAAGGGCAGGATGGAGGCTTTGTATGCACCAAAAGGACGCCATAAAAAAGATAAAGGAAAAGTTCACCAAGGACAATTTCCTGGTCATAGCCCTGGTGGGGGTATTGCTTTTGGTGATAGCCTGGCCGGTGGAAGAAAAAAACGGGAAGAAGGAAGCAAAGTCCGTTCAATGGGACAGCCCGGGCGCTATCATGGGAATAGGGCAGGAGGGCAGCACAGCCCAGGCAGGGCAGGAGCAGGAGACGGGGGGAGATTATCTGTTTGCCTATGCGGGATGGATGGAGGATTCCCTGGAAGAGCTGTTAGGGACCATGGAGGGCGTGGGGAAGGTGAAAGTGATGGTCACCCTGGAAGATTCCGGGGAATCCCTGGTGGAGAAGGATGTGAACACTACCCGCAACGATACTGCCGAGACGGATTCCGCAGGAGGCGTAAGGAATGCCACCAACGCCAGCGAGAACCGGGAAACCGTCTATCAAAGGGGGCAGGGGAACGTTGACATGCCTTACGTGAAGAAGGTGCTCTCCCCCAGGGTGGAGGGGGTGGTGGTGTCCGCCCAGGGAGGCGGCAACGCCAGGACCGCCCGGAATATAACCGAAGCAATTCAGGCATTATTTGGCATAGAGGCACATAAAATTAAAATAGTTAAAATGATATCACAATAAGAAGGAGATACGGATTTGAAGAATATGGTGAAGAAGAATCAGATTATGATCACGGCGCTGGCGATTATGATTGCGGTTGCAGGGTACTTGAACTTTGCCGGCGGCAAAATTACGGAAGAAGAAATCATGACGGCAGGTTCCGATACGGTGGTGGCAGGCGGGCAGCAGGCGGTTTCGGACCCGGAGGTGGCGTCGTTGTTTGAGATTTCCGACGAGGATATGGAGCAGGCTGAGTTTGGCGAGATTGAAAGCCTGGATTCCGAAGTGGTTTTACAGGAGGAGAATTACCTGGAAGAGACGATGGGCGAAATTTTAGCGGAAAACAATACCCAGGACATCAGCAACCAGTTATCTACAGGGGAGACCCCGGGGGAAGCGGTGTTTACTTCCGCCACGAGCCTGGACGCTTTATCCGGTGCAAGGCTGTTAAAAGAACAGACCAGGGCCAGGAATAAGGAGACGCTGCTGGAAATTATCAACAACGTGAATATCAGTGAGGAACAGAAGCAGGAGGCCGTTGACAACATGATTGCCCTGACGGATGTTGCCGAAAAGGAAACCGCTGCGGAGATCCTTTTGGAGAGCAAAGGCTTTGAGGATGTAGTGGTAAGCATCACCGAGGATTCTGTGGATGTTGTGGTAAACGCTGCCGAGCTTACCGAAGCCCAAAGGGCACAGATAGAGGATATTGTTATCAGAAAAACAGGGATCTCGCCCGATGCCATTGTGATCAGCACCCTGCCTGCGGAATAAATTGGTGCTATATTTTTGAAAATGTGGTATCCTATTACAGGAAAATAAATGCAGTGCCTGTGAAGGCGTTTTCAGGATAAGAAGAAAGGATACCTTTATGAAAAGAGTTTTTCTGATTGTATTGGACAGTGTGGGGATAGGTGCCATGGAGGATGCTGCGGATTTCGGGGATGTGGGGGTAAATACCCTGCGTTCGGCCTCCCGGGGCTCCTGTTTCCACTTGCCCAATATGGAACAGATGGGATTATTCAATATTGACGGGATCAACTGGCGGGAGGGCACAGCAAACCCCAGTGCGCTTTACGGGAGAATGCGGGAAGCTTCCAGGGGGAAGGATACTACCATAGGCCACTGGGAGATTGCAGGGGTCATATCCCCCAATCCGCTGCCTGTTTACCCGGAGGGGTTTCCGCCGGAAATTACAGAGGCTTTTAGCAAGATGACAGGAAGGGGCATTCTCTGTAACCGCCCTTATTCGGGAACAGAAGTGATCAAAGACTATGGGGAAGAGCATGTAAGGACAGGGGATCTGATTGTCTACACCTCTGCGGACAGCGTGTTCCAGGTGGCCGCCCATGAGGATGTGGTGCCTGTGGAAACCCTTTATGAGTACTGTAAAATGGCAAGGGGGCTTCTTTCCGGCAGGCACAGCGTAGGAAGGGTGATTGCCAGGCCCTTTAATGGCGCAAGGGGAAACTACCAGAGAACGGCCGGAAGGCATGATTATTCCCTTACGCCCCCTGCCCCTACCATCCTTGACGCCATCAAGGAAGCCGGGAAGGAAGTGATTGGCGTGGGGAAGATCAGGGATATTTTTGCCGGGCAGGGAATCACTTCTTATGTATATACCAAGGGAAATGCAGAAGGCATCCAACGGACAAAGGAGTACCTTGCCCGGGATTTTGAAGGGCTGTGCTTTATCAATCTGGTGGACTATGATATGCTCTATGGGCACAGGAACGACATTGAAGGCTATGCCAGGGCGCTGTCGGAATTTGACGCGGCACTGCCGGGAATGCTGGCGCTGCTTAAGGAGGAAGATGTACTGATGGTTACCGCGGACCATGGATGTGATCCCGGTTATACGGTTTCCACCGACCACTCCAGGGAATACACCCCGCTGCTTGTTTACGGAAAGGGCGTGGAGCCGGGAAACCTGGGGACCAGGGATACCTTTGCGGATATTGGGGCTACGGTGCTTGAGATACTGGGAATAGAGGCAGGGACAGACGGGAAATCCGTTCTGTAAAATACATTGGAAAACAGGAGGAAGATTTTGTGACTGATTTTGAGAAGGAGATAAACAGAAGGCGGACTTTTGCCATTATTTCCCACCCGGATGCAGGGAAGACCACCCTTACGGAAAAATTCTTATTATATGGCGGGGCCATCAACCTGGCGGGGAGCGTGAAAGGGAAAGCCACTGCAAGACATGCGGTTTCTGACTGGATGGAGATAGAAAAGGAAAGGGGAATTTCTGTTACCTCTTCGGTACTGCAGTTTGAATATGGGGGGTATTGTATTAATATTCTGGATACCCCAGGGCACCAGGACTTTTCGGAGGATACTTACCGGACGCTGATGGCGGCGGACTCGGCAGTGATGGTGATTGATGCTTCCAAGGGGGTGGAAGCCCAGACGAGGAAGCTCTTTAAGGTCTGCGTGATGCGGAAGATCCCTATTTTTACCTTTATCAATAAGCTGGACCGGGATGCCAACGATACCTTTGAGCTGCTGGACGAAATTGAAAAGGAGCTTGGCATTGCCACCTGCCCTGTAAACTGGCCCATTGGCTCGGGTAAGCGTTTTCAGGGAGTTTACGACAGGGACAGGCAGTGTGTCATCACTTATTCCGATACAGAGAAGGGAACCAAAGAGGGGGAGAGCGTGGAAGTGCCCGCCTGCGACAGTAAGGCACTCGGGGCGGTGATCGGAGAGGAAGCGGCAGGCACCCTGATAGGGGAGATAGAGCTTTTAGACGGTGCCAGCGCGGAATTCGACTTGGGGCTGGTCCGTGCCGGGGAGCTTACGCCAGTATTTTTTGGTTCGGCGCTTACCAATTTCGGGGTGGAATTTTTCCTGCGGCATTTTCTGGAAATGGCAACTACCCCCCTTCCCAGAAAAGCGGATAAGGGGCTTATTGCACCGGCAGAAAATGAATTTTCCGCCTTTGTATTTAAAATACAGGCCAATATGAACAAAGCCCACAGGGACAGGATCGCCTTTATGAGAATCTGTTCCGGCAAATACGAAGCCAGCATGGAAGTAAAACACATGCAGGGAGGGAAGGTAATGCGTCTCTCCCAGCCCCAGCAGATAATGGCAAGCGAGAGGAAAATACTGGAAGAGGCTTATGCAGGGGATATTATCGGCGTGTTTGACCCGGGGATTTTTTCCATCGGGGATACTTTGTGTATGCCCAAAGAGCAATTCTGTTATGAGGGAATCCCTACTTTTGCCCCGGAGCATTTCGCCAGGGTAAGGCAGGTGGATACCATGAAAAGAAAGCAGTTTGTGAAAGGCATCACCCAGATTGCCCAGGAGGGCGCCATTCAGATTTTCCAGGAGTTTAATACCGGTATGGAGGAGATCATTGTGGGGGTGGTGGGCGTGCTCCAGTTTGATGTGCTAAAATACCGTCTGGAAAATGAATATAATGTGGAGATTAAGCTGGAAAACCTGCCCTATGAGCATATCAGGTGGATTGAAAACAAGGATGTGGACCTGGACAGGCTGATAGGGACTTCCGATATGAAAAAGATTAAAGACCTGAAGGGGAATCCTCTGCTTTTGTTTGTGAATGCATGGAGCGTGGGGATGACACTGGACAGAAATGAAGGATTGATACTCTCTGAGTTTGGACGTGGTTAAATGAAAATAAAAAAATGCGTTTGGTTGTTTGTTTTCTGTATTTTATTTGCTGCCGGCTGCGGTGGGAGGGAGGGGGCAGAAGGCGGTTCTTTGGAGGGATCCGGCCAGGGCCAAAGCCAGCCAGGGCTTTTGGCTGTGGGGGAAAGGCAGGAGGCCCATAAGGACGAGGTGGCGGGGCTTACGGGAATTTATTCTGCGGAAACCACCATGACCAGGAAGCAGCAGATGGGGCGTTTCCATTACGAACGGCTCAGCGAAAAGGAACAGATCGCCTATGCGGAGATATTGCAGATTCTCCAGGACTTTGGGGAAGGGGTAGCTTTGTCCTGTACGGAAACGGATGTCATAGAAAAAGCCTTTCAATGTGTGCTCAACGACCATCCGGAAATCTTTTATGTGGACGGCTATACCTTCACAAGGTATACCATGGGAGACCAGGTTAAAAAGATTACCTTCTCCGGCACTTACAATGTGACCAGGCAGGAGGCGGAACTGAGAAAAGACCAGATCGGGCAGTATGTGAGGGAATGCCTGGCGGGTATCAGCCAGGAGATGGACGGATATGCCAAGGTGAAATATATTTACGAGTATATTATCAACCACACGGAATATGATGCGGCGGCACCTGATAACCAGAATATATGTTCTGTGTTTATCCATCAAAAAAGCGTATGCCAGGGCTATGCCAAGGCAACCCAGTATCTGCTGGAGCTGGCGGATGTCCCCACTGCCCTGGTAATGGGCAAGGTATCAGGGGGGGAGGGACATGCCTGGAACCTGGTAAAGCTGGATGGAAATTATTATTATGTAGATACTACATGGGGAGATGCATCCTACCAGATCGTGGAAGGCAGCAGCGGCCAGGCTCCTGGCAGCATCCCGCCCATTAATTACGATTATCTGTGCGTTACCACCAGCCAGCTTGAAAAGACCCACAGGATTGATTCCATTGTGGATATTCCCCTGTGTGATTCCATGGAGGATAACTACTATGTGAGAGAAGGGCTTTATTTTACCCAGGTTGACGATACAAAGCTGCAGGAGGTTTTCCAGGCGTCTTACCAGCAGGGAAGCGCTTACGTAACTTTAAAATGTGCGGACAGGCAGGTTTATGAGAGCATGAGAAAACACCTTATAGAAGAACAGGGGATCTTTGCATATTTAAATGCCCGGGAGGGGACGGTTTCCTATGCGGAGAATGAAGAGCAGCTAGGCCTCAGTTTCTGGCTCTAGTAAACAAAAACTTTGTTTGCTGTCTCTTGGGGCTATGCAAAATGTATAATTTTTGATATGATTAACAATATTGAGGCTTGTAACAGAAAGAAAGGAACGCTATATATGGAAAAGACTTTTGAACAGAACACAGGCGTAATACAGGAGAATGAAGAGCTTGGCACGGTGAAGATTGCGGATGATGTAGTGGCAATGATTGCAGGCCTGGCAGCTACCGAGGTACAGGGCGTTGCAGCTATGGCAGGCAATATCAGCAATGAACTGATGAACAAAATGGGGGTAAAAAACCTTGCCAGGGGTGTGAAAGTGGAAGTGTCCGGCAAGCGGGTCAAGGCAGAACTGGCACTGGTTATTGAGTATGGCTATAATATTCCCGCTATTTCCCAGCGGGTCCAGGAAAAAGTAAAATCAATGGTAGAGAATATGACGGGACTGGAAGTGGCGGATATCAATATCCGTATTGCCGGTGTCAGTATGCAGAAAGACAAATAAGTACAGGGTGAATACTGATGAGCAGAAGAGGAATGAGGGAGCAGGTTTTTAAGCTGCTGTTTCGGGTTGAATTTCATCCCGGGGAAGAGATGGCGGAGCAGGAGGCGTTGTTTTTTGAAGAGGAAGAAAACGCCGGGGTGCCGGAGGAAAATCATCAGATCAGCGGAAAATTCAACAAAGTAGTTACAAAGCTGGATGAGATTGACAAGGTTCTAAACGACAGGGTGCAGGGCTGGGATACAGGTAGGATGGGCAAGGTGGACCTTACGGTCCTGCGGCTGGCAGTCTATGAAATTATGTATGATGAAGAAATCCCTACAGGTGTGGCAATTAACGAGGCGGTGGAGCTGGCAAAGAAATTTGGCCAGGATTCTTCCCCTTCCTTTGTTAACGGTGTGCTGGCTAAATTTGCATAGGCCGATTTCCGGCACGGCTTTTGTTTATCAGCAGGACTTGTCTGGAAACTTTTATCCGGAAATGATTTTTCAGACATGCTCCGGAAGTACAGGAAAATGACATGCAGAATGTTTATACTGTTGGACAGGTAAATTCCTATATTAAAAATATGTTTGCACAGGATTTCCTTTTGCAGGAGCTGTCCGTAAAAGGAGAAGTCAGCAATTGCAAATACCATTCCTCCGGGCATATTTATTTTACGTTAAAGGATGAAAAGGGAACCATCTCCTGTGTAATGTTTGCAGGGAACCGTTCCGGCCTTGCATTTCGGATGGCGGAGGGGATGCAGGTGGTGGTACGGGGAAGCATTGATGTGTACCTGCGGGACGGCAAGTACCAGATGTACGCCCAAAGTATCACCCCGGATGGCGCAGGCGCCCTCTATGAGAGATTTGAAAGGCTGAAACAGGAGCTTCTTGAACGGGGAATGTTCGCCCCTGAATACAAAAAGCCTATCCCGCGGTTTGCCAGGACAGTTGGGGTGGTGACAGCGCCTACAGGGGCAGCCATCAGGGATATTATCAATATTATTTCCAGAAGGAACCCCTATGTGCAGATCATTTTATACCCTGCTCTGGTACAGGGGGAGTCGGCAGCATCCAGCATTGTTAAGGGGATTGCCGCCTTAGAGCGCAGGAAGGTGGACGTGATAATCGTGGGCAGGGGAGGCGGTTCCATAGAAGATTTATGGGCTTTCAATGAGGAGATTGTCGCCCAGGCAGTATTTGACTGTAATGTGCCTGTGATTTCTGCTGTGGGGCATGAGACGGATACCACCATTACGGACTTTGCCGCCGATCTGCGGGCGCCAACCCCATCTGCTGCAGCAGAGCTTGCAGTGTATGACGTGAGGCAGCTTTTGGGGCAGTTAGAGGGGGCAAGGGCATCTTTATACCGACAGATCCAGGGCAGGGCCAGGCTTTGGGAGGCAAAGTTAAAGCCCCTGGAGGCAAGGCTGAAAATGAACAGCCCTATGGGCAGGATCCGGGAAAAGAGGACCGGGCTCCTTGGCTTGGAGGAGCGGCTTGTGGGTGCAATGAAAAGCCATTTAACAGGCAACAGGCACAGGCTGGCTATTTACATTGAGAAGCTAAGAGGGCTTTCCCCCCTTGAAAAGCTGAACCAGGGGTATTCCTATGTGTCCGACGGGGAGGGAAAGACGGTGGCGGATATCGGAAGGGTTTCCATTGGGGACAGCCTTTGGATTTTTGTAAAAAACGGAAAGCTCCAGGCATCGGTTACAGGAAAATATCCCATGCAGGAGGCGCTCCCCAAAGGGGTGCCCGGCTTGGCAGGGACAGGCCAGGAGCCGGCCTGGGAGATGGAAGCCGGGGAGCAGCCATAGGGCCCGGCCAGTGAAAGGAAGAAGGACTTGGAAGAAAAAATAAATCTTGAAGAAACCTTTGATAAGCTGGAAGAGACAGTGCAGGCGCTGGAGCAGGAAGAGCTGTCTTTGGAAGAATCCTTCCGGCTCTATCAAAGCGGTATGGAACTGTTAAAACAATGCAGCCAGGCAATTGACCAGGTGGAAAAAAAGGTACTTGTGCTTAACGATGAGGGAGAAACCCATGAATTTTAAGGAACAGCTAAACCAAAGCACAGAGCGTGTAGGGAAGGTTTTAAGGAAATACCTGCCAGAAGAAAAGGGATATGCCTCCAGGCTTATGGAGGCGGTAAACTACAGTGTGACCGCAGGCGGCAAACGGCTCCGGCCCATACTGATGGAGGAAAGCTTCCGGCTGTTTGGGGGGCAGGGGGCGGTAATAGAGCCCTTTATGGCCGCCATTGAGATGATCCATAATTATTCCCTGGTCCATGATGACCTTCCGGCCATGGACAACGATGAATTCCGCAGGGGAAGGAAGACTACCTGGAATGTCTATGGGGATGGGATGGCGGTGCTGGCAGGGGACGGATTGTTAAACCTTGCCTACGAGACAGCCGGGAGGGCCTTTTCCATAGCACAGACCCAGGAAGAACTGCTAAGGACGGCAGGAGCCTTCCAGATCCTTGGGCGCAAGGCCGGTATTTATGGGATGATCGGAGGCCAGGCGGCGGATATCGAGGGGGAGATTAGTGGCCAGGTAAGCCGGGAGCAGCTTTTGTTTATACAGGAAAACAAGACTGCAGCCCTGATCCAGGCGGCAATGATGGCAGGGGCGGTGCTGGCAGGAGCGGGCCAGGGGGATGTCTTATCTATGGAGAAGGCGGCTTACAATATCGGGATTGCTTTCCAGATCCAGGATGATATCCTGGATGTGACAAGCACTGTGGAGGTTCTGGGCAAGCCTGTTGGCAGCGATGAAAAAAATCATAAGCTCACTTATGTGTCCCTGCTGGGGCTGGACGCTTCCCGGAAGGAAGTGGCGCGGCTGTCCGGGGAAGCCCTCCAGATCCTTGGCTCCTTTGGACGGAAAAATGAATTTTTGGAAGAACTGGTTAAAATGCTGGTCACCAGAGAAAAATAAATAATAGTAAACCATAAACGCTATTATCGCAGGACAGAAGAAAAGAAGGTTGATAAAATGTTGCTTGATGATATTAAAGGCGTGGGCGATATCAAAAATATAGATCCGGCGGATTATCAGGAGCTTGCCCAGGAGATCCGGGATTTCCTGATTGAAAAGATTTCCCGGACAGGAGGGCATCTTGGCTCCAACCTGGGGGCTGTGGAGCTGACCATGGCGCTGCATCTGGTTTTAAATCTTCCCCAGGACAAGCTGATCTGGGACGTGGGGCATCAGTCCTATACCCATAAGCTCCTCACCGGCAGAAGGGAGGGGTTTGATAACCTGCGCAAATTTGGCGGAATGAGCGGCTTCCCCAAGAGAAAGGAGAGCCAGTGTGACTGTTTTGATACCGGCCACAGCTCCACTTCTATTTCCGCCGGGCTGGGACTGGTGAAGGCGAGAGACTTACAGGGGGAAACCGGCACAGTGGTCTCGGTGATCGGCGACGGGTCCCTTACCGGGGGGATGGCTTATGAAGCCCTGAACAATGCAGCGAAGCTGGAGACCAATTTCATTATCGTCTTAAATGACAACAACATGTCTATATCGGAAAACGTGGGCGGCGTATCCAAATATCTGAATAATATCAGGACCACTGACGCCTATCTGGATATCAAGGAGGGGATCTATAATACCTTAAAGGACATTCCCAAAGGAAATAAGGTGGTGGAGGGCATCCGGAAAGCCAAAAGCAGCTTTAAGCAGCTGGTGGTGCCGGGTATGTTTTTTGAAGATATGGGGATCACCTATTTAGGGCCAGTGGACGGCCATAATATTCCCGCAATGCTTAGGGTATTCCAGGAGGCAAAGAGAACCAGGAATGCGGTGCTTGTCCATGTGATCACCCAGAAGGGGAAGGGATTCCTGCCGGCGGAACGCCATCCCGCCAGATTCCACGGGGCAGATCCTTTCAATGTTGAGACCGGGCTTCCCACCACCCCCAGGACCACAGCCAATTACACAGATGTTTTTTCCACTGTCATGACCAAATTAGGTGCAAGGGATGAAAAGGTGGTTGCCATTACGGCGGCAATGCCTGACGGGACCGGGTTAAAGCGGTTCCGGAATATGTATCCTGACCGCTTCTTTGATGTTGGGATCGCGGAGGAACATGCGGTCACCTTTGCGGCAGGGCTGGCAGCAGGGGGGTTAAAGCCTGTGGTGGCGGTCTATTCTTCTTTCCTTCAGCGGGCTTATGACCAGATACTCCATGATGTGTGCATCCAAAAGCTCCCCGTGGTGTTTGCCATTGACAGGGCAGGGCTGGTAGGGAGCGACGGGGAGACACATCAGGGAATTTTCGACCTGTCCTACTTATCTTCCATTCCCGGAATACAGATACTGGCACCGAAAAATAAATGGGAGCTTTCCGATATGATGAAATATGCCATTTCTCTTGGGGCTCCTGTTGCCATCCGTTACCCCAGGGGGGAGGCATATGCAGGGCTTAAGGAGTACCGTGCCCCCATTGAGCAGGGGAAGGCGGAGCTGCTTTGGGCGGAGGGAGAGATCTGCCTGATGGCTTTGGGCAGCATGGTGAAGACTGCCTGGGAGGTAAAAGCCAGGCTCAATGAAAAAGGGTATAAATGCAGCCTGGTCAATGCCAGATTTGCCAAACCCATTGACCAGTGTGCGGTAGAGTGGGCTGCGGAGAACCACACGCTGGTGGTTTCCATGGAGGAAAATGTAGCCAGCGGCGGTTTCGGGGAAAAGGTCAGGGATGCCATGGCCCGGTTTAAGGACGGGGAGGGCTATCTGCAGGTTGCCCTGCCGGATGAGTATGTGGAGCATGGCAATGTGGAGCTGTTAAAAAAAGAAGTGGGCATTGACCCGGAGACGGTCACAGAACGGATCATAAAGGAAATGGAAAGCAGATCATGAAAGAGCGGTTAGATGTTTTGGTGGTAAAGGGCGGCTTTGCGCCCTCCCGGGAAAAGGCAAAGGCAATCATCATGTGCGGCAGTGTGTTTGTTGACGGCCAGAGGGAGGACAAGGCAGGAACCCTTTTTGACCCGGACAAAGCCCGCATTGAGGTAAAAGGCGGCGGGCAGAAGTATGTCAGCCGCGGGGGGCTGAAGCTGGAAAAAGCCATTGGCCGGTTTGGCATTTCCCTGGAAGGCATGGTCTGCATGGATATCGGCGCTTCCACAGGAGGTTTTACAGACTGTATGCTCCAAAATGGGGCGGCCAGGGTATACAGCATAGATGTAGGCCATGGGCAGCTGGACTGGAAGCTGAGAAGCCATGAAAAAGTGGTCTGCCTGGAGAAGACGAATTTCCGGTTTATGCAGCCGGGGGATATTGAAGATACGCCGGATTTTGCCTCTGTGGACGTTTCCTTTATCTCCCTGACCAAAATCCTGCTTCCTGCACGGACCCTGCTAAAGGCCCAGGGGGAGCTGGTGTGCCTGGTGAAGCCCCAGTTTGAAGCAGGACGGGAGAAGGTAGGGAAAAAGGGTGTGGTAAGGGAAGGGAAGGTACACGAAGAGGTGGTCCGGAAGATCGCCGATTATGCGGATTACATAGGTTTTTCTATTCTCCATCTGGATTTTTCCCCCATCAAAGGACCGGAGGGAAATATTGAATATTTGATCCATCTGCGCAAAGACCCGGAAAAGGCCAAAGCCACGGAAAACATCAAAGAGCAGGAAGCGGAAAATGCCCTATTAGGGATCATGGAAGAAAAACGCGGGTATTCCTGGCAGGAGGATATTTCGGCACAGATCAGGGAAACGGTCCGGAATGCCCACCAGCAACTGGACGGAGAGTAGGCAGCATGGAACATTTTTATGTGATCACCAATCCCACCAGGGACAGCCAGCAAAAGACTGCTGGTTTTATCAGGAAATACTTGGAAGGCCGGGGCAAGACCTGCTTTGTGGACGCAGGGACACCCAAAACGGGAGGGGAAGGGTACACCTACCAGATCCAGGCAGGCGGCCAGGCGGATTGTATCCTGGTGCTGGGCGGGGACGGGACCCTGCTCCAGGCGGCAATTGACCTGGCCGCCCGGGATATCCCTTTTTTGGGGATCAATATGGGGACCCTGGGATTTCTGACCGAGGTGAACCAAAGCGGCATAGAGGATGCCTTGGAAAATCTCATACAGGGGAAATATCAGATAGAAAAGCGGATGATGCTCTGCGGAAAAAGCTATCACAGCGAGGGCATCATGGACCAGGCAAGGGCGCTGAATGATATCGTCATCACCAGAAAAGGTTCCCTGGAGATCATTAATTTTAATATCTATGTGAACGGCCAGTTCCTCCATCGGTATCATGCAGACGGCGTGATCGCCTCCACGCCCACAGGTTCCACAGGATATAACCTTTCCGCAGGGGGCCCTATTGTGGAACCCAAAGCGGAGGTGATACTGCTTACGCCGATCTGTCCCCATTCCATGCACAACAGAAGCATTGTCTTATCCCCCAGGGACAAAGTTACGGTGGAAATAGAAAGACATAGGGATGGCAGGGAACTGGCGGTGGAAGCCATTTTTGACGGATGCCACAAGGTCACCCTGCGGACAGGGGACAGGATCGAGGTGAAAAAGTCTGAAAAAACCACCGAGATCGTTAAGCTGAGCCAGGTAAGCTTTTTAGAGGCCCTTCACAGAAAGCTCAGCGATTAGCCGGTACAGGCGGCATGCCGAAAAGTTTGAAAGTTCCTTCCAAACTATTTTATTGATGCAGTACCGCAGGTACGGCTTGTGATATGCAGGGAGTAAAAGTATGAAAAAAAGCAGGCATCAGAAGATCAAGGAGCTGGTGGAACAATATGAGATTGAGACCCAGGAGGAGCTGGCGGAGAGGCTGAAAGAAGCCGGGTATGCGGTTACCCAGGCCACTGTGTCAAGGGATATCAGGGAGCTTAAGCTGTCAAAGGTCCCCATGGGGGATGGCAGGCAGAAATACACCATACTCATTCACAGCGACCACTATCTCAGCGATAAATATATACGGGTGCTCCGGGATGGCTATGTGTCAATGGATATGGCGCAGAATATCCTTGTGGTGAAAACAGTCTCCGGGATGGCTATGGCAGTTGCCGCCGCCATTGACGCCATGAAGCTGAAAGAGATCGTGGGCTCCATTGCCGGGGATGACACCATTATGATGGCGGTGAGAACTGTGGAAGATACGGAAACTGTTATGGAAAAAATCCGAAGCGTGCTGGAAGAGTAGCCCACGGCCGGGCAGTTTCTAAGGAGGAAACATATGCTTGAAAGTTTACACGTTAAAAACCTGGCGCTCATTGATGAACAGGAGGTCATTTTCGCGCCGGGAATGAACATCCTTACCGGGGAGACGGGAGCCGGAAAGTCTATCATTATCGGTTCGGTCAACATCGCCCTGGGAGGAAAGGCAGGCAAGGACTATATCCGCACAGGGGCAGACTATGCTTTGGTGGAGCTGGCCTTTTCCTTAAATGAGCAGCAGTGTGCCATGGCCAGGGAGATGGACCTGCCCATTGAGGAAGACAATATCCTGGTGCTGCAAAGGAAAATCACCCCTGGACGCAGCGTATGCCGGGCAAACGGGGAAAGCGTCAGTGCCGGACAGTTAAAAAATCTGGCAGGATGCCTTCTGGATATGTATGGGCAGCATGAGCACCAGTCCCTCCTTAAGCCCGCCGCCTCCAAAAAGATGCTGGACGATTATATTGGGGAAAAGGCGGAGAAACTGAAGGATCAGCTAAAAGACCTGATTGGGGAGCACAAAAAGACCACAGGGGAGCTGGAAGAGCAGCAGCTTGACGGCAAAATGCGGGAAAGGGAAGCCAAGCTTCTGGAGTTTGAGGTCAATGAAATAGAGGCTGCCGCCTTGGACCCAAGGGAAGACGAGCAGGTGGAGAACCGTTACCGCAGGCTGGTCAATGCCAGGAAAATGAAAGAAGTGGTCTATACAGTACACGGGCTTACAGGGTACGAAGCGGAAGGCAGCGCAGGGCTTGCGGTAGACCATGCCCTAAGGGAACTTAAGGCATTAAGCAAATTTGACAGTGAAAGCGCCCCCCTGATCGCCCAGCTTACGGATATTGACGACCTTTTAAATGATTTCAACCGGGGCATGGCCCAGTACAGGGACAGCCTGGAATTTGACGAGGAGGAGTTTGCCCAGTTAGAGGAACGGCTGAACGTGCTCAATCATCTGAGGGATAAATATGGAAGCTCTATTGAGGAGATCTTAAAGACCAGGGACGAAAAACAAAAAGCCTTAGAAAAGCTCACCCATTTTGAAGAATACATGGAGGAGCTTAAGAAAAAAGCAGGCCAGGAAAAAAGGGAGATCCTTACCCTGTGCGAAAAACTTTCCGCACTTAGAAAAAAGGCTGCCGGCCCCCTTACCAGAAAGCTGAAAGACGCCATGGTGGACCTAAACTTTCTGGATGTGGCATTTTCCATATCTGTGGAGCCGAAGGAAGAAGAATTCACGCCGGAGGGCTACGACAAAGTGGAATTTCTCATATCCACCAATCCCGGGGAGGCGCAGAAGCCTTTGTGGCAGATTGCCAGCGGCGGGGAGCTTTCACGTATCATGCTGGCTTTTAAGACAGTATTTGCAGATAAGGATGAGACGGACACCCTGGTTTTTGATGAGATCGACACTGGGATCAGCGGCAAGACTGCCTGGAAGGTGGCGGAAAAATTAGGGAAGCTTTCAGGAAACCACCAGATCATCTGCATCACCCATCTGGCACAGATCGCTTCCATGGCAGATATCCATTTCATGATTGAAAAAGGCGTAAAGAACGATAGGACAGTTACTAAGATCAGGGAGCTGTCCGGGGAAGAAAGCCTTGGGGAGATGGCAAGGCTCCTTGGCAGCGGGGAACTCACAGAAGCGGTGCTTGGCAATGCCAGGGAAATGAAAGAGACAGCCTGTAAGGTCAAGAAAAAATAAACTGCTTTTCTAACATTTGGAAAGAAAAATATCAAAAACTGAAATTAAAATTGCAAGTTTTTCACATACTAAAAGGGACATACGCCAGTATGTCCTTTTTTGGCAGCAAATGCCTGATTAAAAATAAAGGATGTGGAAGCTTGGAACGATTATTCGAACCGACTTATGGCAGGGTTCTGACTTATAAAAGATTTTTATATATATTACTTACCTTGGGCCTATTGGGGCTGCTCCTTTCCATATATTATTTTATGTGGATCAGCGTTCCTTCCACCATAATGATCAAGGCGGGGGTGGAACAGGAATTGAATTTCAAAGTACCGGCAACCGGGGAACTGTACAGGGAGGCGGTGGAGACAAGCGCAGGCGTTGATACAAAGGACAGGATCCATATAGACCTTGGGAAAACCGTTACCGTAAAGGCAAGCCAGGTAGAGCAATATAAGCTCCAACTGAAACTCTTTGGCGTGATACCCCTTAAGGAAGTAAACCTTGAGGTGATCCAGGATCTAAAGCTGAAGCCTGCGGGGATCCCGATCGGTATCTATGTGCGGACAAAGGGAGTGCTGGTAGTGGGCATCGGCGATTTTGAAGGGGAGGAAGGGCAGAAAAAAAGCCCCGGGAAATATGTGTTCCAGATAGGCGATTATATTCTGGAGATCAATGATGAGGAGATCAATTCCAAAAAAGAGCTGATAGAAAAAATCAGCCACAGTGAAGGGCAGGAGATGGTCTTCCAGGTACAGCGGGGGGATGCCCGGATAGAGGTTAAGGCCCGCCCGGAGCCGAACCAAAACGGAGAATACAAAATGGGCATCTGGGTCAGGGACAACGCCCAGGGAGTGGGAACCATGACCTATATCGACGGCCAGGGATGCTTTGGCGCTTTGGGCCATGGGATCAACGATGTGGATACCAGCACCTTGATGTCCCTGTCCAGGGGGACATTATACCATACGGAGATCATAGGGATCACAAGAGGAGCCACAGGCTCCCCGGGAGAACTCACAGGCTTCATTGAATATGATGACAACAATATCATGGGGGATATCACGGCTAACACACCCAGGGGGATCTTCGGCATATGCACACCGGATATTGTGGCTGATGCGGAATACGATTATCTTCCCCTGGGATTAAAGCAGGAGATCAAAAAGGGGCCTGCCCAGATCATCTGTTCCCTGGGAGACGGGACCCATATTTATGATGTGGAGATCACCAACATCAACCTGGAAAATGATAATGTGAACAGAGGGATTGTCCTGGAGATCACAGACCCGGAACTGCTCACAGCCACAGGGGGGATCGTGCAGGGGATGAGCGGAAGCCCCATCATTCAGGATGACAAACTGATTGGGGCCATCACCCATGTCCTGGTGCAGGACCCTACCAGGGGATATGGGATATTTATTGAAAACATGTTAATGCATTGAGGGCTTAAGCCGCTCCCATTTCCGGGCAGGGTCCAGGGCAAGATTTGGAAGCCATTCAGGGAAAGACCGTAATATGGCAGAGGAATTTCAGGCAGGAAAAAATAAGAAAGGGGTTCCGGAAACAGGCAGAATCCTGTATACTTATTAAAAACAATATGAAAAAGTGAGGGGGACAAAAAATGGACTTTTTACAGAAGAAAGGGCCAGGGATCTTATTATGCCTGGCGATCGCCCTGCCCTGCTTAATGCTGGGCAAACAGCTTCCGGTGGTGGGCGGGCCGGTTTTTGCCATTCTGGCAGGGATGGTGATCACACTGGTTTTAAAGGATAAGTCAAAGCTGCAGGGGGGCATTACCTTTACCTCCAAAAAGATATTGCAGTATGCGGTGATCCTGCTGGGCTTTGGGTTAAACTTATCGGAGATCGCCAAGGTGGGGATGCAGTCCCTTCCTATTATTTTATCCACAATCACCACATCCCTGGTGATTGCCTTTTTGCTGCATAAGCTGGTAAGGATCCCATCCAATATATCTACCCTGGTAGGAGTGGGTTCCTCTATCTGCGGCGGCTCCGCCATTGCGGCTACGGCACCGGTGATCGGGGCGGACGATGAGGAGATCGCCCAGTCTATTTCCGTGATTTTTCTTTTCAATGTGATAGCGGCGCTTGTTTTTCCCTCCCTGGGGGCTGCCCTTGGCTTTTCCAATGAGGGATTTGGGCTGTTTGCAGGCACTGCGGTAAACGATACTTCCTCCGTTACGGCGGCAGCTTCCGCCTGGGACGGCATGCACCCCGGCGCCAATGCGCTGGATACAGCCACGATCGTGAAGCTTACCCGTACCCTTGCCATTATTCCCATCACCCTTGTGCTGGCATTCTGGCGCACCGCCCAGATGAAAAAAGCAGGCGGGAAGGGGGAGGGGAATTTCAGCCTGAAAAAGGTATTTCCATTTTTCATCCTGTTTTTTGTGCTGGCATCCCTGATCACCACCGTTTCTGTACTGGCAGGGGTGGAAGTGGGATTTTTCAAGCCCTTTAAGGAACTCTCCAAGTTCTTTATCATTATGGCAATGGCGGCTATCGGCATGAATACCAATATTGTTAAGCTGGTGAAGACCGGGGGGAAACCCATCCTCATGGGGTTTAGCTGCTGGGTGGGCATTGCCTGTGTGAGCGTGCTTATGCAGCGCCTTTTAGGCATCTGGTAAAGAAAAAGGTTATACATAAAAGGCAGGGCGTGTACCCTGCCTTTATTTCGCCGCCCCGTCATCTACCGGAATGGTAAAGGTGATCATGGTACTTTCATTGAGGATACTGTTGATCTTCAGCCCATGATCCCCGCCATAGGTGAGCTGCAGCCGTTCATGGACATTTTTCAGCCCATACCCTGCGGACTGGGTCTGGGTGAGCAGGGGGATCTTCTCCGGCGCAATGCCAATGCCATTGTCCATAACGGTGAAATGGATCAGCCCGTTTACCGAAGAGACAGTAAGGAAAAGGTTGCCATGGCGTTTTTTGTTGGGAAGGATGCCGTGGACGATGGCGTTTTCCACCAGTGGCTGTAAGAGCAGGTTGGGGATCTCCTGCTCCGGGAGCTTTTCGTCGATCTGGTAAGCCACGTCAAAAACGTTGTCATTCAATATTCTCTGGATATCAATATAGGCTTTCACATTTTTGATCTCGTTCACCACCAAAGTTTCCGATTTCCCTTTGTTCAGCGTAGTGCGGTAGAAGGTGGACAAAAGCTGTGCCATCTGGCTGATCTCCATCTGGTGGTTCAAAAGCGCCTTACTGTTGATCTGGGAAAGGCAGTTGTACAGGAAATGGGGATTGATCTGGGCCTGCAGGGCCATAAGCTGGGTCTCCTTTAATATGATCTTGTTTTTGTAATCCTCCACCACAAGGCGGTCAAGTTCCCTGATCATATGCTGGAAACTGTTGGTAAGCTGCCCCATTTCGTCCGGGCAGTCGTCCCTTAACTGGGTGGAAAGGTTGCCTTTTTCCACTTGCTGCATGGTAGAAAGCAGCAGGTGGACTTTCTGGGCAAAAAATTCGGACAGATAGTTACTGACCATATAGATCAGGAACATGCAGGCCAGGGTGATCAGAAAGATGATCCCGATCATTTTGTTGGCAGGGGCTGCCAGGAGCAGGAAGGGCTTCTCTAAGGTGACGATCCAGCCGTTGGAGAGGGGCTGGCTGCTTTCTGTGGCCCAGTCCCCATGAGGATAAGATTTCCCGGCAATGGAATCATCTGTATATTCGTAGAAGCTTTCCCCGCCGCCAACCACACTTAAATGGTAATCGCTGGCGATCCCGGTGAGCACATCAAAAAAATGGGAAGGCCGCAGGCGGATACACAGAATGTGGCTGGAATAGGAGGTAACATACTCAATATAGGGAGTGGGGATCCGCTGGAACAGGCAGATATACCCTTCCTGGTCCAGATGCCAGATGGGGGTGGCGGCCTCAGACAGGGAGCCGTACCAGCTCTCCTGCTCCAGGTCGGACAGGGGCCTTAGCTGGCTGCCGTGGCATAGATCTGCCCGGTCTGCATATACAGTGATCTGGGATATTTCCGGATGCTGGGTGGAGATATCCTTGATCAGCACATCGTATTCATAAGTCAGGATATCAAATTTCTGCATAATGCTCTGGTAGTCTGTGGAGGGCACTTTTACGATGGTTTCCGAATGGGCCAGGTAAGAGATCAGGTTCTCATAGGTCTGCACCTGGTAATCCAGGGAACTGTAGGCGGTGCCTGCGGCCAGGGACAGGGCAGTCTTTTCCCTGCCAAGCAAAAGGGAAATGGTCTGGTAATAGCAGAAGACCCCCAGCAGGATCAGGGGGATCAGCCCAACCAGCACGCAGGTGAAGATCAGTTTATTTTTATATTTCAGGTTAAGATAAAAGTGAAGTATTCGTTTCATAAGATTCCTCCCGCCTGTATTTTTCCGGTGATTTCCCATAATATTCACGAAAGCTCTGGCAGAAATAAGAATAATTGGGATAGCCAACCTCTATGCCCACATCTATTACTTTCAAGGTGGTGGTGCGCAGCAGTTCACTGGCTTTTTCCATGCGTACCTGGCGGATATACTGGGACAGGCTTTTTTTGGTGCTCTTTTTAAAGAGCCTGCTTAAATAATCCGGCGTTAAGTAGACCTGGGAGGCAAGCATTTCCACAGACAGGGCGCTGCTGTAATTTTTGTTGATATAGTCCTGGGTGGCAAGGATCTCCCTTCTGATGTTGGCGTCATTGGTATCATAGCCCTGGATGATCTCCTGGGCCATGGTCTGGACAGTATCAATGATCTTTAGGATATCCTGTTGGATATAAAGCTCTGTGATCAGCGTTTCCAGGGGCTTTACGCCTGATTTCCCTTCCGTCTCCTGGCCGGGAAGGAAAGGGTACAGGGCGGTGACCAGATTGGAAAATACAAATTTTACAAAGATCTGGGACTGGTTGGAGGGGATCCGGTATTTCTGGAACAGCAGGTTCAGGTTCTTTTGCAGGTTTCCGGCGTCTTTGGAAGAAAGGCTATGTTTGACGGCGGCAAGCAGGGAATCGTCGTCTAATTCTTCCTGGGCCTGGGCGGGACGGCCAGAATGGACAGAGGAAAAGACCTTTGTCTTGGGGTTCCAGAACCGCTGCTCCATCTGCTGTTCCACTGCGGCATAAGCGCTTTGCAGGCAGGTATGGTCTTTTATGGGCTGGCTGATGGAAATATAACATTCCACATGGTAATTTTCCGTGATATAGGAATGCAGCCCGCAGCCGAAAGCGTAAGCGTCCTTATATTCCCTGCGCAGGAACAAAAGCGCCTGGGTTGGGGAAAGGTTTAGGGTCTCCATATCCAGCCTGATAGCTTTGCGGAGGTTTTCATAAAATGCGGTATAATTGCTTTCCAGAAAAGGAGCGGGAAAATCCAGCAGTGCAATTTGGACAAAGCGGTTCAGTTCGTCTATGATATCCTGGGAAAATTTCATGGACAGGGTCTTGCTGATACTGCTGTGGAGTGCGTATTGGAGCAGGTAGCTTTGCTGCTTGTCCTGAAGGAGCCTGGAGTGGTATTCCTCATTGAGCTGCTGGATAAGGCCGGAGAGGGTCTTTTCCAGCTCCTTGGGTACTACGGGTTTTAGTATGTAGCTTTCCACCCCCAGCGCCATGGCAGTGCGGGCGTACTCAAATTCCGCATAGCTGCTGAAGATCAGGATCTTTATGTCTGGCAGGAGGGCGGCGGCCTCTTTTGCCAGTGTAAGCCCGGTGGTCACGGGCATCTGTACATCTGTAAAAAGAATATCTGCCGGCCAGTCCTTTAAGATCTCCATGGCGGCTGCAGCATCCGGCGCTTCTTTGAGCTCCAGCGGCAGCCCCGCGGAGGTGATCAGGTAGCGGATACAGTCCCGCTCCGTCCGTTCATCGTCAACGATAAGCATTTTGTACATCTTTTTCTCCCCCTCATGTAGAAAAGTGTTAAATACCATGAACAGATTATATCATTATTTTGGGGCAAGAAACAGAACTCCTAAAAAGTGTCCGGATTATTGATATATTTTTCGGATATTTTATATTTTAAAGAACAGAAAGTTTTGCTATTCTATCTTACGTAAGTAAAGGGAAGATTTTTACTTGCCAAAAAACTACAATTTGATGGAGGTAAGAATGATGAAAAAGAAAACACTCAGCCTGATTTTGACGGCGGCGCTGGCCGTGGCATCCCTGGCAGGATGTGGCAAGTCGGAAGACTTTACGGCAAACATGAGTGAGGATGAGAAGGCACTGTGGGAGACAGCAGCCAACGATCCTTACGGTAAATATCCGGAGCTGGTTACATATACTACCGGTTACGGACTGACTGCACAGGGCGCGGATACCCTTGCCGGAACCCCTTATGAAAACGATACTCCCAGTGACAATGCTTACACAAGGTATCTGAAGGAGATCCTCAATGTCCAGAACGAAAACAGTTTTGAGGCACAGATCGGGGAGGACTACGACCAGAAAGTCTCCCTTGCCATCGCAGCACAGGATATTCCGGATATTATGTATATCTCCGATTATTCCACGCTGGTAGAGCTGGTGGAAAGTGATATGATCGAAGATCTGACAGATGTTTACAATAACTTGGCATGTGAAACTGTGAAATCTTCTTATGAAAGCTATGGGGAAAACAACCCCATCAATACTGTGACCTTTGACGGCAAGATCATGGCGATCCCCAAGACACAGTTAAGTGACGGCCAGGATTTCCTGTGGCTGCGCAAGGACTGGATGGAGAACCTGGGGCTGGAAGAGCCCGCCACCTTAGATGAGATCGCAGATGTGCTTCGGGCATTTATTGAGCAGGATCCTGATGGGAACGGCCAGGCAGACACCATTGGGCTTGCAGTACGGAACACCGTGTACGGGGATTATCCCAATAACCATTTTGCAGTAGACAATATCTTCACATCCCTTGGGGCTTACCCTGATGTGTGGATCACTGACAGCGAAGGCAAAGCGGTATACGGTTCCATACAGCCTGAGATGAAGGAAGCCCTGCAGCTTTTGGCTGACTGGTATGCGGAAGGGCTGCTTGACAAGGAATTTACCACCCGTACAGAAGATGACGTTGTAGCGCTGATCTCCAGCGGAACCTGCGGGGCGTACATCGGCCCTTGGTGGTCTCCTTTTAACCCGGCACAGACCGCTTCTTATGGAAGCAAGGATGCAGAGTGGATCAATGTGAGCGCACCGGTTGGCCCGGAAGGAAAGATCAACGCCATCAACACCAAGTCCTATGGCGGATTTGTAGTGGTCAGAAAGGGCTATGCCCATCCGGAAGTTGCCATGAAGATCGTAAACGTGAACTCTGAATATTACAAACAGGATACCACCGATACCGCAAAAGAGATCCTTGAAAATGAGTCCATCGCTTACTTTAACTGGCCTTTGTACTGCCAGGTACAGCCCGGGAACAATGCGGAGATCATGACAGAACATATTAAAGCCGTTGTTGACGGCAGTGCAGACGTTTCCACTTTGGATTCCCAGGAGCTGGGCTTCTATGAGTCCGCAGTGCGTTACATGGAGGCAGAAGCAGCAGGGCAGAAAGCGGAATCTGCGGATTATTCCCAGTATATGTCCCGTATGGTTGCCATCAACAAGTTCATAGAAGAGCCTGCTAACTTTTTGACACCTTCCTATTTTGAGACTTCCGAGACCATGAAGACCAAGTGGGCTTCCCTTGAAAAGCTGGAGCAGCAGACCATCTTGAAGATCATTGTAGGAGAAGCTGATATGTCCACCTTTGATGAGTTCGTAGAAAACTGGAAATCCGCAGGGGGGGATACCATCACAGAAGAGATCAACGAAGAGCTTTCATCCAGATAAGGAATTGCCCCAGAGGATGGAAGGATGATTCCAAGATAACACCAATGACATAGTTTCCAGATAAACGCTGCCACGCTTCGCGAGCCAGCTTATGAAAAAAGATTGTGCCGGGCGCAGGTGCTGCGCCTGGCAGGAATGGGGGATGAAGATATGAAGCAAGCAAGTAACGCAGTATCTGCCGGCGGGGGAAAAACAGAATTTGCGGGCAGAGAGAAAAAAATGTTCCATCTGATGATGCTTCCCGGCATGATCATGTTATTCCTGTTTGTGTTTGTGCCGTTGTTTGGCTCCTTGATGGCGTTCCAGAATTATGTCCCGGCAAAGGGAGTTTTTGGTTCCAAATGGGTGGGCTTTGATAATTTTAAATTTATTTTCAGCCTTCCTGACAGCCGCCAGGTATTTATAAATACCCTGGTGATCGCATTTGCAAAACTGCTTTTCAATATCGTTGTGCCGGTGATGTTCGCTATTTTGCTCAACGAGATCACCGTCAGTGTCTGCAAGAAATTTTTCCAGACAGTAGTTTACCTGCCTCACTTCTTATCCTGGGTAGTGCTGGCAACGGTAGTTACCAATATGTTTTCCTTTTCAGGCCCTTTCAACTCCATCATCACAGCCCTGGGGGGAGAACCCATCCAGTTCCTGGCAGATAACAACTGGTTCCGCAAGGTGATCGTGGCAACAGATGTATGGAAGGAATTCGGTTATAACTCAGTGGTTTACCTGGCTGCCCTCACAGGCATTGACTTAGGGCTTTACGAAGCGGCATCCATTGATGGCGCAAACCGGTTTAAGCAGACCCTTCATATCACTCTGCCCAGCCTGCTGCCCACCATCATCCTGATGACAGCGTTAAACCTTGGAAATATCTTGAATGCAGGTTTTGACCAGGTATTCAACCTTTACAACCCTATCGTGTATGAGACCGGCGATATCATTGATACTTACGTTTACAGGATTGGTATGGTAGAGCGGCAGTACAGTATCGGTACCGCAGTGGGATTATTCAAATCCATTATCAGTTTCCTGTTGATCATGGGCGCCAATAAAGGTGCGAAGAAGCTTACCGGAAGCGGTATCTTTTAAGGAGGGGCATCATGAATAAAAAAGTAAATTACATAAGACTGGTATCCAGAGTGGTCATATGGGCAGTAGTCATTATCCTTACTTTAAGCTGCCTGCTTCCTTTGATCAATATGCTTGCGATTTCCCTGAGCGGAAGCGACGCAGTGGCAGCCAATGAGGTGGGCTTCCTTCCCAAGGACTTTACATTTGCTACTTATAAGAAACTGCTGGAGGATGCACAGTTCTGGAAATCCTTCGTGATCTCTGTAGAAAGGGTGATCCTGGGGCTGGCGATCAATATGTTCTTTACCGTAAGCATGGCTTATCCGCTCTCTAAGAGCAAGCTGCGTTTCCCGGCACGTGAGGTCTATATCAAGTTCGTTATTTTTGCCATGCTGTTTTCCGGCGGTATCATCCCGCTGTTCATGGTAGTGAGCAACCTCCACCTGACCAATACGATCTGGTCTTTGGTGCTCCCGGGAGCGGTTCCGGTATTCAACGTTATCCTGCTGATCAACTTCTTTAAAGGAGTGCCGGAGTCTTTGGACGAGGCGGCGCGGATCGACGGCGCAAGCCCTATCCAGATCCTGGTACAGATCTATCTGCCAGTATCCCTTCCGGCGTTGGCAACCGTGGCGTTGTTCTCCATTGTCAACCACTGGAACGATTATTTTTCCGGCTTGATTTATATGAGCAAATCAGCAATGTACCCGTTGCAGACTTATATCCAGCAGCTTACCGTTGATATTACCCAGGTAACTGACGCAGAGCAGTTAAAACAGATGGCATCCATGAATAACCGTACTTTCAATGCCACCAAGATCGTGGTTTCCACGATCCCGCTGTTGATCATCTATCCTTTCTTGCAGAAATACTTTGTTTCTGGCATGGTAATTGGAGCGGTAAAAGAGTAAGGGACAGTTAACTTGCTGTTTGGAAGACTCCTGCCCTGGGGCAGGGGTCTTTTGTAAATACGGGCGGGAGAGCGTGGGAAAGAGGGCATCTGCCTGGGCTGGCGGAAGGGGAACCTGGAGGGTTACGGCCATTATTTTTCCGGAATCCGCTTGTAAGATGGCACTTTCCATTGTATGGTAATAGAAAGGCCGGAAAACCTGGCTTGGGTCAACTGAAAACAGCATCCCGGCGGATGCGGTACTGGAATAGGAGGATTTTTGAATGGCAATTTGGACAGGAGAAGATGGCAGGCTGTTTCTTTTGCATACAAAGGACAGCACATATCAGATGTATGCGGACAAACATGGCGTGCTCCTGCATACCTATTATGGAAAACGGATAGACAATGAAAGCCTGGCGGATCTGATCTTTCAGGCAGACGTAGGTTTTTCGGGCAATCCTGTGGAAGCGGCGGCAGACAGGACTTATTCTTTAGACTGCCTGCCCCAGGAGCTGCCCTCCAGCGGCGTGGGGGACTACCGGGGCGGCTGTGTGGAGCTGGTGCACAGCGACGGCAGCATAGCGGCGGATTTCCGTTTCAGCGGATACCAGATCCTTCCTTATTCTTATAAGGTAGCAGGGATGCCCTCCCTTTTTGACACGGAAGATGAAAAAGGGGAGACATTGGTGGTCACCATGAAGGAAAGAGCTTCTGATGTGACAGTACGCCTGTATTACGGGGTTTTTGAGAAGGAAAACATCATAACCAGGGCGGTGCGGGTAGAAAACCATGGAAGCAGCCAGGTGGCCCTTACCCAGTGCCTTTCCTGCTGCCTGGATTTTCAATATGGGGATTATGAATTCGTTACCTTCCCGGGCAGGCATGCCATGGAGCGGAGCCTGGAGAGAAACCTGGTGGGACGCACGAAACTGGAAGTGGGGAGTATCCGGGGAACTTCCAGCCATCACTATAACCCTTCCGTGATCCTGTGCACCAAAGGGGCTACGGAGGACGAAGGGGAATGCTATGGCATGTGCCTGGTATACAGCAGTAACTTTATCGCTTCTGTGCAGAAAGACCAGAGAGGGCAGACCAGGGCAATGATGGGCATCCATCCCTCGCATTTTTCCTTCTGCTTAAAGGAAGGGGAGGTCTTTGACGCGCCCCAGGTGATCTTGGGGTATTCGGATAGGGGCTTTACCAAACTTTCCCAGCAGTACCATTGGATTTTGAAAGAGCATATGTGCCGGGGAAAATACAAGACCGCCAAACGCCCGGTGCTGTTAAACAACTGGGAAGCTACCTATTTTGATTTTAATGAAGAAAAGCTGCTGAAGATCGCCGGGCAGGCATCAAAGCTTGGGATCGAGATGCTGGTGCTTGACGATGGCTGGTTCGGAAAGAGGGAAGACGATAACAGCGGGCTGGGCGACTGGTTCGTAAACGAGAAAAAGCTGGGCGGCAGCTTAAAGCAGTTAGGGGAAAAGATCCATGATATGGGGATGCATTTCGGCCTGTGGTTTGAGCCGGAAATGATATCCGAGGACAGTGACCTTTTCAGGGAGCACCCGGACTGGGCACTCCGGATCCCGGGCAGGGAGCCGAACCGTGCCAGGAACCAGCTTGTGCTGGATATGAGCCGGGAGGATGTGAGGGAATATCTGCTGGAACGCCTTACGGATATCCTTTCCAACGCCCCCATTGATTATGTAAAATGGGATATGAACCGGAGCCTTTGCGATATTTACAGCCATGAATATTCAGGCAGCAGGAACGGGGAAGTGTACCACCGCTTTGTGCTGGGGGTATATGACCTTCTGGAAAAATTCCTGGGAAGGTTCCCGGATATCCTGCTGGAGGGCTGCAGCGGGGGCGGCGGGCGTTTTGACGCGGCAATGCTTTATTACTCCCCCCAGATATGGTGCAGTGACAACACTGACGCGGTTAACCGCCTGAGCATCCAGTACGGCACCTCTTTCTTTTATCCGGTAAGCTCTATGGGAGCCCATGTGTCTGCGGTTCCCAACCATCAGACCGGGAGAGTGACCTCCTTTAAGACAAGAGGGCATGTGGCGCTCTCCGGCAGCTTTGGCTATGAGCTGGATCTAAACAAGGTGACGGAAGAAGAACAGGAGATGGTGAAGGGACAGCTTGCGGATTTCCACAAATACTATTCCCTTACCCATGAGGGAGACTACTACCGCCTTCTGGGGCCGGGAGAGCGGTTCTGCGCCTGGGAGTTTGTGGATAAAGAAAAGAACCATGCGTTAGAGACCCTGGTGATGACATCCGCAGAGGGCAATGCCCTTCCCGTACATACTATCGTAAAGGGGCTTGACCCGGAAAAGAACTATATCTGCTCCCTGAACGGCAACGTCCACAGCGGCAGAGTATGGATGAACGGCGGGCTCACCCTGGGAAGCACGCCAGGGGAATACGAGAGCCTTCTCATAGAATGGAACGCAATCTAAAAACAGCAGACGCCCTTCCCGGGCCCACTGCGGGTGAAAGGCTCTGGAAGGGCAGACGCGGGACTGGAATAAGGAGTGATGGGATGAAAGAGAAGTGGTGGCATGATCTGATTGGTTATCAGATCTATCCCAAAAGTTTTCAGGACACGAATTCGGACGGCATAGGGGATATCCCCGGAATCATGCAGAGGCTGGATTATCTTTCAGACCTTGGCATTAGCATGGTCTGGATCTGTCCCATTTACCGTTCCCCCATGATGGATAACGGGTATGATATTTCCGATTATACACAGGTAGACCCTGTGTTTGGGACTAACGAGGATCTAAAGAAGCTGATAGATGAGGCAAAAAAACGTGGTATTACCATTATCATGGACCTGGTGATCAACCATACTTCCAGTGAGCATCCCTGGTTCCGGGAGGCATGTAAAGACCCGGAGGGGGAATATGGGAAGTACTATATATTCAGAAAAGGAAAAGACGGGCAGCCGCCCAATAACTGGCGTTCCATTTTTGGGGGAAGCGCCTGGGAGAAGCTGGCGGGAAGTGACTATTATTACCTGCACCTTTTCACCGTAGGGCAGCCGGACTTAAACTGGGAAAACGAAAAACTCCGGGAAGCCCTTTATGAAATGATCAACGGCTGGCTGGCAATGGGGATTGGAGGGTTCCGCATTGACGCCATCGCCCATATCAAAAAGGATCTCTCCGGCGGCGACCTGCCTGCAGACGGCGTAGACGGGCTTTGTTCCGGCATGGAATATTTCCGGAATGTGGAGGGCATTGAGGAGTATCTCAGGGAATTAAAGACAAAGACTTTTGAAAAATATGACTGCTTTACGCTGGCGGAGGTTGACGATATACCGGAGGAGAGACTGGAGGCCTATATAGGGGAGGACGGATATTACAGTACAGTATTTGATTTTTGCCATTGTTTCCACAGCCGTCTTGACGGCGACTGGAGAGACCGGGACGGGGAAATGCTTTTGGATGTCCGCAACCGTGTCTTTGAAAGGCAAAGGAATATGGAGGGCAAAGGATTTTTCTGCAATTACCTGGAAAACCACGATATGATCCGGATACCCGACCGCTACCTGCCAAAGGAAGACCAGAATTTTTACAGCCTGTCCATGCTGCCTGTGCTGTACTTTTTCCTTTCCGGTGTTCCCATGCTTTATCAGGGGCAGGAAATCGGCATGACAGGTTTTCCCAGGGAGAAAATAGAGGATTATGTGGACCTGGCGACCCACAATAGTTATCAGGGCTATCTTGCCCAGGGGATGAGCCCCAAGCAGGCGCTTGATAAGATCAACCGGAACTGCCGGGAAAACGCCCGCACGCCCATGCAATGGAATGATGGGCCAAATGGTGGCTTTTCGGAGGTTACTCCCTGGTTTGCCGTCAACCCCAATTATACTGACGTGAATGTGGAGAAAGCCCAGCAGGATTCCCATTCCCTGCTTGCCTTTTACCGCAGGCTGGTTGCCCTGCGCAAGGACTGCCTTTACAAAAAGAACTGGCTTTACGGCAGCTTTACCCCCTTAGAGGAGGACTCTGGCCAACTTTGGAGCTTCATGCGCAGCAAGGATGGGCAGGAGTTGCTGGTGTTTGCCAATATGGCTAATGAATGTGCCCAGACTAAGGGGCACTATGACGGCAAAGTGCTGCTGAATAATTATGGCCGCTTAAAACAGCGGGACGGGCAGCTTCTGTTACAGCCCTACCAGGCGGTGGTGTTAGAGCGCGTCTGAAAAATATCTTACAGTAAAGTATGGGGAGAATGCCCGGACAGGCATTCTCCCTTTAATTACGATAAGCCTGCCCTTTTCAGGAAACACAGGCTGCACGCGCCAAGGACTGCCTGGACGGCAGGGATGGTATACCATACCCCGTCAAGCCCCAGAAAAAGGGGAAGCGCAAAAATAAAAGCCAGGGTCAGAAGAATTTCCCCATAGACCAGAAGGCTGGAGAGAAATACCTTGTGGGTTGCATATAAATAAGAAACTGCTGGCTTGGTCAGGCCATAGAGAGCCATTACCAGGGAAAAAGCCGGGGTGGCATACACAATGTATGCCGCTGCCTGGGGGGAAGTCCCGTAAATAACCGGGACAAAGTCCCTTAAAAGGAAAAAGAGCAAAGCGCCTGCGATTCCAAAGGAAATCCCAAGGGTGAAAGTCCATCTGGCATAGGTTTTCAGGGTTTTCTTATCCCCGCCCCCCTGGCTTAAGGAGAGCAGGGGCTGGCTTCCGTCCCCGATGCCCTGAACTAAAAGCTCCATAAAGGAAACAATGTAGGCCAGCACCGCGTAGGCACTCACTGCCTCTTCCCCGCCATACTTTAACGCCTGCAGGTTCATAAAGATAATGGTAACAGAGGGCAGGTAAGTGAGCCCAAAGGGGGAGGCAGCCACCCGCAAAATAGAAACCGCCGCTTTCCTGTTAGGGCTGAAACTGGACAGGGGAAGGCGGTTTTTCTTCCTTATATAAAAGGCGATACAAAAAATCAGGGTGAGGACCTGTCCCAGCACTGTTGCCAGGGCTGCCCCCATAAGCTCCAGCCGCAGGACGATCACCAGATAATAATCCAGCAGAATATTGGCGATACACCCTGTTGCCATGGCGCACATGGAATAGAAGGAAGCCCCCCGGTTGCGCATCAGGGGAACCATGCCGGAAGCGAAAACCTGTACAATGCCTCCCAGAAGAATGTACCTTAAATATGTGGACGCAAGAGGGAGAAGCTCTCCCTTTGCCCCCAGCAGCCCCAGCAGCGGAGTACCCAGGGCAAAGAGAAGTAAAGTCAGTATAAGAGAGCCTCCCCAAAGAAGGAGAAAGGCGTTGCCCTCCGCTTCCAGGGCTTTTTTTTCTTCCCCGGCTCCCTTGTTTAAGGAAACTATCACAGCGGCACCCATACCGATCCCTGTCCCCATAGAAATGATCAGGGCAACCAGCGGCCATGCAATATTAATAGCGGCAAGGCCCGGGTCGCCCATTGCCCTGCCTACGAAAATTCCATCAATAATTGAATAAACACCTGTGAGCACAAATGAAAGCATGGATGGGAGAATGTATCCCATATATTTTTTCCCCATTGATAACCTCCTGGCAAATCATAAATCAGTATTATACAGGCCAAAAGGAAAATATGCAACACCAAAAGACCGGCTATGAAAAGGTATCTTTGGCAGCGGAAACTCCCCCGCATGGGTATACTTATAATTTGTGCCGTAAATGCTTTTGCAGAAGAAACAGCGCTGCCACATTGGGCAGGACCATCATGGCATTGATCAGGTCCGTACACTCCCATACCAGATTTAAAGGCAGGACTGCCCCAATATAAATCATAACAATATAAGCCACCTTATAAAAAAATATCCCTTTATTTCCGGTTATATAACGGTAAGCCTGCTCCCCTAAGTAAGACCAGCCGATCAAAGTGGTGATGGCAAAGGCCACAAGGCAAAGGGAGAGGAAAACGCTGCCACCAAAAGGCAGGTAGGCAAAAGCGGCTTCTGTAAGCCCTGCTTCATTGACCTTAAGGGCGGAGAAGGGGTGGCGGATGGTGTTGGTGACGATTACCAGCCCGCTGAGCAGGCACATGACTACAGTATCCCAGAACACCGCAGTCATGGAAACATATGCCTGATGGGCGGGATTGTCGGTTTCGGAGGCCGCCGCAGCAATCGCCGCTGTGCCAATGCCAGCCTCATTGGTGAAAAGCCCCCTGGCAATGCCGTACCTGGCGGTGACGATCAGGGAAGAGCCCACAGCGCCGCCCACCGCTGCCCGTGGGGAGAGGGCATGGGCCAAAATCAGCTTTATTGCAGGCAGAAGCGCATCCCTGTTGAGAAAAAGAAGAAACAGGCAGGCAGCGGTATAAAGGACTGCCAGAAAAGGCACAATTTTCATACACACATTTCCGATGGAGCGTATTCCGCCTACAATTACAAGCCCTGCCAGAACAGCAGCGGCCAGCCCTGCTATATGGGGATTTAGGCCGAAGCTTAAGGAAGTGGTCTGGGTGATGGAGTTGGACTGGGTGGTACAGCCTACGCCAAATGCCGCTGCCAGTGTAAGAAAACCGTAAAATTTCCCCACCCAGGGCCGGTGTAAGCCATTTTCCCAAACATACATGGGGCCACCCTGGTAGGTGCCGTCGGGACGCCTGCTGCGGAAGCGGACGCTTAAGAAGCATTCTGCATAGGCGGTGGCCATGCCCAGGATCCCTGTGGCCCAGCACCAGAAAATAGCGCCTGGACCCCCTAAGGCTACAGCAGTGGAAACGCCGATGATATTGCCGGTTCCCAAAGTAGCCGCCAGGGTGGTGGATAAGGTGGCAAACACAGAAAGATTATTCCCGCCCTCCTTTTTGGAAGGAGTTACGGACAGGCGTATGGCTTTGAAAATATTTTTCTGCGGAAAGTCTAATTTCATGGTAAAATATAAATGGGTTCCCATCAGAAGGAATAAAAGGGGGCCGCTCCACAGAAACTGATTGGTGGATTGGATAAATGTAAATACTGGCTGCATATTTTTCCTGCCCAGGTTATCTTATTATTAATATAGTAGGCTTGGGGAAGAGATATGAGTAATTTTGTAGCGGACGTCTAAAAATGGGAGATAGCATATTGAAAAAATGGAGACTTATCATACCAGGCGGCCTTATTGTGTTTGCAGCACTGTTAAATATTGCAGGCAGGGCATGGCGTGGTTTCTGCGATTTTTATGTAACCTGGATCTTTCCTTTATGGGTGGAAACCTATGGGCGGTTCACCGGGCTTTTCCCTTTTTCTGTGGGGGAATGGATGCTTTACGCAGGGGCGCTCCTGGTTATTTTATTGGTAGTGGGAGGAATTGTTTTCCTGGCCGGGAGGCAAAGGCTGCCGGAGGGGTTCCAAAAGGCATTTGGGCGCTATGCCCTGTTTTTCTACTGGGTTTTTGGGATTGTATGTGTGGTAATGACGCTGAACTGCTTCCTGCTTTATCAGGTTTCCCCTATTACGGAAAGGTTCCGGATAGGAGATGGGGCGGAAAGGGAATATGGTGCGGCAGAAATCATAGCCCTGAGGGATTTTGTGGTGGAACAGGCAAATGCCCTGGCCCCTGTTTTTTCCCGGGACGGGAATGGCTACCTGGTTTATGAGCTGGATATGGAGGAAGAGGCACGCAGGCAGATGGGCCGGCTGGCAGAGGAATTTCCCGGCCTTAATGGATATTACCCCAGGCCCAAAGGGCTGGCGCTGTCCGGCTTTTACAGCCAGCAGTATATTATGGGCTATTATTTCCCCTTTTCCATGGAAGCTAATTATAACAGAAAGATGTATATTACCAATATGCCTGTTACCATGTGCCATGAGCTGTCCCATTTAAAGGGGTTTATCCTGGAGGATGAGGCCAACTTTATCGGTTACCTGGCCTGTGTGGATTCCCCGGATCCCCTGTTCCGCTATAGCGCGTACTTAAGCGTGATTGGCTACCTGGAACGGGATTTCTATAATGCCATAGGGGAAAATGCGGAAGTTTACCTAACCCATCCCCAGATCAGCGCCCAGGTGTTTGGGGATACCAGGTTCCTTACCCAGGAAGCCTGGGAGCGGGTAGAGAAAACGGCGGTACTGCCCACAGAAACGGTAAAGCAGGCGGCGGATACCTTTTTGGATACCACCCTTACCTTAAACGGGGTATCAGACGGCACTGTCAGCTACAGCCGGGTGGTAAATCTGCTTCTGCGGTATTATGATGGGAAATTATACTAAAACTGCCAGGGAACCACAGGAAGAGGAGACAGGTTTTGATGGAAAATATTATTGATTATGTGAAAAACTGGGGAAAATACAGCTTTCAGGAAAAGCCTTTTGGGGAGGCGGACTCACTGGTCCTGTGCCAGCTTGTTTATTTTAACTATGAGGAATTTGTGCCGGGGCTGGAAGAAAACAAGGGCCCGGTGAGCCTGCGGGGTATTTTTGCCTGCCAGGGCTGGGAGAAAATCCTGGATGATTACTGGTACCGGGAAAACAATAAGGAGCTGTTTACTGCCGTGGCCCGGTCAGACAGGTTTGCTTCCCTGAAAATGAATTACTATGAAAATATCATTGACCAGGAGGAGGAAACCCAGTTTTCGGCGATGGCTTATTTCTGGGACAACGGTTTCGGGCAGGAGGGGATATATCTCGCTTATCGGGGGACCGACGCCACGATTGTAGGATGGAAAGAGGATTTAAACCTTGCCTTTTCAAAGCCCCTCCAGGGACAGTGCCTTGCTGTGGCCTATATGGACAGGGTTTCCGGGCGTATCGGCCAGGATTTTTTTGCAGGCGGGCATTCTAAGGGAGGGAACCTGGCTGTCTATGCTGCCATGAACTGCCGGGAGGATACCAGGGAAAGGATACGTAAGATTTTCAATAATGATGGCCCGGGGTTCCGCCCGGAGATCCGGGAGGCGGGAAATTTCCAGGCAATTCAAGGGCGGGTGGCGAAATTCATTCCCCGTTCTTCCCTGGTAGGCATGATTTTGGAAGACAACAGTGAATATGAAATCGTGGAGAGCTGGGGAATGGGGCTTTTCCAGCACAATACCTATAGCTGGAAGATAGAGGAGGGCTCCCTGGTCCGGGCAAAGAACATGGCGGAAGCCAAAGTCAGGCGGGACGCTGCCTTAAACGAGTGGATACTGTCCTTAAGCGAGGAAGAAATCCATGTTTTTATAGACACGTTATATGAGGTAGTCTCTGCGTCAGAGGCTTCCAATGTATTTGAGTTCGGTGCAGACTGGAAAAAGTGCCTGCAAAATATTATCCAGGCAGCAAAGGGGTTGGACGATACCACCAGGAAAGCGATCCACAAAATTACCCATTCTCTTTTTGAAATCTTGTTAGAGAGCGTTAAGGCAGGAAATCCCATCCTTTTTGGCCAGTTTAAGCAAAAAAAATACCATGGGCTGTAAAAACCCATGGTACAAACCAAACCTGGCTTACGCGCCAGGGTTAGCCACATCCTTGGAACCGTATGTTTTAGCAGAGGAATCATATGTTTCCCCGGAATCGTCAGACTGGAAAGAGGAACCGGACGATTGGCCGGAATCCATTGTACATCTTCCGTCAAAACATGCATTTTCATCAACTACAAGGGATTTGGCGGTGATATTCCCCTTCAGCTTGCCTGTAGAGAGAATTTCCAGCTTGGCGCTGACCGCCACATCGCCCTCCACCGATCCGGAGATCACTACGTTCTGGGCGGAAATATTCCCATTAATCTGTCCTGTGGGGCCTATGATCAGCTCCTTTTGGCAGGCAAAGTTTCCGTTTACAGTACCATCTACCCGTACAGCCTCCGGTGCGGACAAATCGCCGTTAAAAACAGCTCCTTCACCAATCAGTGTGCCGACTCTGGTGCGTGATTCCGCCCCGCCGGCAGGTTTACTTTTTCCTAACATTAATAAATCCTCCTTTATCCTTTCGCATCTAAGACTATCAGCGGGTCAATGGGTGTTCCGTCTAAAAAAACCTGATAATCCAACTGCGTGTTGTCAATGGTGACGTCCAGAAGGGTATCGCCCCCTTTTACCTGTGCCCCTTCCTCAAAACCAGGATGGGCCTCCTGGCGGCACATATAACGCGTCCGGTAGCCATTCCCGTGTTCCAACTCAATGATAACAGGGTAAGTGCCATCAGAAGTAACCGATGCAACCACGCCGTCCCCTGCCGCTATGATTTTTCCCTGTGCATGGGTGTTCAGGGATAAATAAGGCTGCTCCTCCGAGTAAGGGGATATCAGCATCCCTGTATCAGTGGAGGGGTAACGGCTGGGAAAGGAAGGGTCCTGTGGGGGCGTTTCTGCTTCCTTCTCCCTGGCGGCTTCTTCTGCTTCCTTTTCCTGGGCTGCCTGGGCACTGGTACGGATAGCCTCCTGAAGGGCCTGGTTTTCCGATGCCAGGGATTGTTTTTCATTGTCCAGGGCAGTGTATTCATCTTCTAATTTCTGGACCTGGCCTAGGGCGCTGGCAAGCTGGCCAGACAGATCCTTGTGCTCACGGCGGAGGTTGGAAAACTCCCAGGCAAGCCACCCGAAGGCGATACAGGACAAAAGCAGTGCCGCCAGGAACAGGCGGAAAGCCAAAAGGGAAAAATGGAACTGCCTGCCGGTGCGGCCTGTATTAGAAATCAGAAGTATGGAAAAGGATTCTTTATGTTTGTGCCTTTGGCGTTTCATGCAGGACTCCCTTCCGCCGCCGGCGCTAACGGCAAAAATATCAAGCGCTGCCTCCTGCAAAGGGACAGCCTGCTGCATCCATAAAGCTGGTGTGCGCCGCTTACCAGCTTTATTCTATCACAAATCGGTTTAAAATAAAACAGGGAATCTGATATTGATATTTTTTGTTAATCTCAGGCACAGGCGGTTGACATTTGCGTGCCATATTGTATTATTATTGCAGGAAAGCCATTCTTAGAATCTTTTTGGGGATGGAAATTAAGGTTTTGTTACAGGAGGAGAAGCAGAATGAAAAGCAAGAGGAAGGCCGCCAGGATTTTATCGGAAATCCTGGATTGGTCCAAAGCGATCCTGGGTGCCTTTGCGGCAGTTTTTGTTATCAGCCATACCCTGATCGCCAATGCCCAGGTACCCACAGGGTCTATGGAGACAACAATCATGACGGGAAGCCGTATCATCATAAATCGCCTGGCGTATATATCTTCCCAGCCCCAGCGAGGGGATATTATCGCTTTTTACTTTCCGGATGACGGAAAGACCGTTTACCTGAAAAGGGTCATCGGGCTGCCGGGAGAGCGCATTGAGGGCATAGACGGCAGGATTTACATTAACGGGCAGCCCCTTACGGAGGATTATATCAGAGAAGAAATTTCGGAGGACTTTGGCCCTTACATAATACCGGAAGGCTCCTTTTTTATGATGGGGGATAACAGGAACAATTCCCTGGATTCCAGGTACTGGGAGGACAAGTATGTGGAAAAGGATGAGATTGTGGGCAGGGCGGAAATCGAATATTTTCCGGAGCTCAAATGGCTTTAAAAAAATAGCCTTTAAAACGATAAGACAATAATGGTTGATTATAAATGGAAAATGTGGTAAAATTGTGTAAATAAGTGTTTCTAAAGGATAGGAACAGGCAGGAAATACCACATACAGGGAGGCCAGGACACAAATGGAAAGATACAAAGAAGAATTTATTGAATTTATGGTAGAAAGCCAGGTACTGAAATTCGGCGAATTTACGTTAAAGAGCGGGCGCAAGTCTCCCTTTTTTATGAATGCGGGGGGCTATGTGACAGGCACCCAGTTACGGAAACTGGGGGAATACTATGCAAAAGCGGTCCATGACAATTACGGGCTTGATTTTGACGTGCTTTTTGGCCCTGCCTATAAGGGGATCCCCCTTGCAGTGGCTACGGCCATGGCCATCAGCGAACTGTATGGGAAGGATATCCGTTACTGTGCCAACCGGAAAGAAATAAAAGACCATGGGGATAAGGGGATATTGCTGGGGAGCGGCCTGAAAGACGGCGACAGGGTTGTTATTATTGAGGATGTGACCACCTCCGGCAAATCCATTGAGGAGACATACCCTGTGGTTATGGCCCAGGCGGATGTGGAGATCCGGGGGCTGATGGTTTCCTTAAACCGCATGGAAAAGGGACAGACGGAAAAGAGCGCGCTTTTGGAAATAAAGGAAAAATATGGGTTTGATGCCAGGGCTATCGTTAATATGCAGGAGGTTGTGGAATACCTGTACCAAAGGCCTTATAAAGGGCAAATTTATATTGATGGCACTGTGAAGGAAGCCATTGACGCATACTATAAGCAATATGGCGCGGGCATGGGGGCATAAGGGCCGCCTGCCGGAAAAGGGCGCAGGAAGAAAGGGGTATTGGCATGGAAGAGAAAGTTTATAAAACAATGAGCGGCGCAGGGGCAACCTGCATTGCGGTAGGAGTGGTGACACTGGTGACGGGAGTGGTCTCCGGGATCCTGATGATCATAGGCGGCGCAAAGCTGTTAGCGGGCAGGACCAAAATTTTATTTTAAAGAAAGAGGTTTTCCGCCCCAAAGGGAATGCCTTCTTTCTGCCGGGTAGAAAGAGAATAGCGGAATGTTAAGAAAGAAAGGGTATATCTTTACAAATAAGGAACATCCCAGGAAAGCGGTTATGTCAACCATACTGGGGGTGCTTGCCAATATCACCCTGGGAACGGCGGTTTATTTGTCCTATCAGGCCGGGGGAGCGCCCTCCGGCAGAAATACTGCTGCTGCGCTACTGGCGATTATTTACATGGCGGCAGGGCTTGCCCTTGGGCTTTGGTCCACTTCGGAAAAGGATAAGTTCAAATTGTTTATTGTGCTGGGAATTTTTACAAATATCCTGGCTTTTGGAATGCTTAGTCTTGTATTATTTGCGGGAGCGTATGTGGAATGATGGTAGAAGAGAGATTTTTACTGGCAAAGGAGCGCATAGGGCAAATAAAAAACGAACAGGTGCTTGCGCCCCAGTTTCAGGCATATTTTGTAAAAATGGCAGAATTTCTGGGCATGGCCTGTGAAAACTATGAGTTTGTAAGAAAGGGCGGTCTGAAAAACAGCACCCTTGGGGAACTGAAGGAGAGAAATTACAGGCTCTATGAGGATATCCTTCCTGCCAATTATGGGGAGAGCTATGCCAACCCGGAGGCCTGCACTGCCAGGCTGGGAGAGGGGTTGGGACAGATTTTATGCGTATTGTATGCAGAGCTGCGCAGCATTATCCCCTTTTGCTATGAGGGACGGCTGGAAGATATGGCAGTCCGGATGGAGCTGTTCCTGGAAATTTATGGCGCTTTTTGCTGTGAAGGGGCGGAATGCGGGCAGCTTCCTGCAGGGGAGTCCCTTAGGGATACCATTTACTGGTATGTAAGCGACTATACAAGGGATGCTACAGAGCAAAAGCTGCGGGGGCTTTTGCTGCCGGAGGAGGATTTTGCCCTGAACATTCTGGAAGGGGACCTTACAGAACCCAAATATCTGTTCCGCTACGGGGAATATGTCACGGAAAACGAGATAAAGACCTGGGAGCATTTATCTGCCCTTCCCAAGGAAACCTTAAAGAAGCTGGCGGATACTTACACAGAGGGCTACCGTATGGGCTTTCTGGCTACCAATAAGGATATCAGCAAAAAGAAAACGGTGAATATCCGTTACCGCCTGGGCTTTGAGCCTGTGATCCATCTGGCGGTGGGGAATTTCAGGGAAATGGGCCTTGCCCCTACTATTTACCGGGCAGCCTCCGGCATATTACAGGGAGGGGGCATGGGCCGGGCAGGCTATTACGGGGCACTGCCCAACCGGCAGTATGATTTTGACCACAAGGACGACCAGGCGCTGGTACTGGACAAAAAGCTGGTACAGTTACGGCTGGAAGCCTCCAGGGAGTGTTTTGAAAAATATAAAGAGGAAGCGGCGGCCTTTGGCGGGCCCGCCCTGGTGGAGGTCTTTGGGGAGAAACCTGTAAAGCTCCAGGAAAAGCCAGGGGCAGCCCGTTTGGGCAAAGCCCAGCAGAAGCTGTCCGTAGCCTATATGGCGGCGGCTGGGGAGCTGCAGAACCAGTACATTAAGGGGGAAGAGAGGAGCTTTACTATTATTGCTTTCCCGGGGCCGGAAATCGGGGAGGGTTTCCCGGAAATCTTTGACCGGGTAATAGAGATCAATACCCTGGATTACCACCTTTACCAGCGGATGCAGCAAAGGCTCATTGATGCCCTGGACCAGGGGCAATATGTGGTCATAAGGGGTATGGGGGGCAATAAGACCAGCCTGAAGGTGATGCTCCACCCACTAAGGGATGCCGCAAAGGAGACCAATTTCGAAAACTGTGTGGCGGATGTGAATATTCCTGTGGGAGAAGTTTTCACTTCCCCCCGGCTTGCGGGAACAGAGGGGACGCTCCATGTGGGCAGGGTATATTTAAACGGCCTGGAGTACCAGGACCTTACCCTGGACATCAGGGACGGGATGGTTGTGGATTACAATTGTAGCAATTTTGGCAGCCGGGAGTTAAACCGCAAGTATATGAAGGACAATGTGCTCTGCCATCATGACACCCTGCCCCTTGGGGAGTTTGCCATAGGCACCAACACCACGGCTTTTGTTGCCGCAAGAAAATACCACATAGAAGACAGGCTGCCCATATTGATCGCAGAGAAAACAGGCCCTCATTTTGCAGTGGGGGATACCTGCTATTCCCATGCGGAGGATGTGCCGGTTTACAATCCCGACGGAAAAGAAATTGTGGCAAGGGACAATGAATGTTCCCTAAAAAGGAAGGAGAAGGATGGGGAGGCATACTTTAACTGCCATACAGATATTACCATCCCCTTTGATGAACTGGGGGAAATCAGCGTAGTGACCCCCGAAGAGCAGGTGATTGCCATCATTGAGGAAGGCAGGTTTGTATTGCCCGGCTGTGAGGAGCTGAATCTTCCTTTTGGGGATACAAAGGCACAGCAGGAGAGGGTGCTGCCACATCCTTAAGGTTATATTAAAACAAGAAAAAACAGGGTGACAGGAAGCCTATAGCAGTGTAGAATAGAATTATGGAAACAGATGTTTTGCAGTAGGAGAATTAGGAACGGAAGCAGATTGGAAAAGGGGAGGTAATGCGATGGCGCAGGTAGGAATTGTAATGGGAAGCGATTCGGATATGCCGGTGATGGCGAAAGCGGCGGATGTGCTTACGGAGCTGGGGGTATCCTTTGAGATGAGGATTATTTCCGCCCACAGGGAGCCGGATGTTTTTTTTGAGTATGCAAAGGCCGCAGAAGAAAAAGGGTTTAAGGTGATCATTGCCGGGGCGGGCATGGCGGCCCACCTTCCGGGCATGTGCGCGGCAATTTTCCCTATGCCGGTAATCGGCATCCCCATGCATACCACATCCCTGGGAGGGAGGGATTCCCTTTATTCCATTGTCCAGATGCCCCAGGGAATACCTGTGGCTACAGTGGCGATTAACGGCGGGGCCAATGCCGGGCTTTTGGCGGCGAAAATACTGGCCACCTCCGATGGGGAACTTTTAGGGAAACTGAAAGCTTACAGCCAGAACCTGAAGGAAAGCGTCCAGAAAAAGGACCAGCGGCTCTCCCAGGCAGGCTATAAAAATTATTAATACAGGAGAAACGGAAAATGGATTACAAGAAAGCCGGAGTAGATATTGAAGCAGGCTACCGCAGCGTAGAACTGATTAAAAAGTACGTTAAGGAAACCGCAAGGCCGGAGGTGCTGGGAGGCCTTGGGGGGTTTTCGGGGGCATTTTCCCTCTCTTCCATTAAAAATATGGAAAAACCCACCCTGGTTTCAGGGACCGACGGCGTGGGGACCAAATTAAAGCTTGCTTTTTTGATGGATAAACATGACACAGTGGGGATTGACTGTGTAGCTATGTGTGTCAACGACATTGCCTGTGCCGGGGGAGAGCCTTTGTTTTTCCTGGATTATATTGCCTGCGGCAAAAATTATCCTGAAAAAATTGCCGCCATTGTAAAGGGCGTGGCAGATGGCTGCAAACAGGCGGGGGCAGCGCTGATCGGCGGGGAAACCGCTGAGATGCCGGGCTTTTACCCGGAAGAGGAATACGACCTGGCAGGCTTTGCCGTTGGCGTGGTGGACGAAAAGGACCTGATTACGGGAGAGGGGATTAAGCCCGGGGACGCTTTGGTGGGCATTGCCTCCTCCGGGGTCCACAGCAACGGTTTTTCCCTGGTGAGGAAAATCTTTGATATGACCAAGGAAGGGCTTTCCACATACTATGAGGAGCTTGGCGCCACCCTGGGAGAGGCTTTGCTGGCCCCTACCAGGATTTATGTGGGAGCCCTTAAGGGCGTGAAGGAAGCGGGCGTAACCATTAAGGGCTGCAGCCATATTACAGGGGGCGGCTTTTATGAGAACATCCCCAGGATGCTGCCGGAGGGAATCTGTGCTTGTGTGGACAAGGACAGCTATCCGGTGCCTGCCATTTTCCGGTTAATGAAGGAGAAAGGGAACCTGGAGGAGAAGATGATGTACAATACCTACAACATGGGCATTGGCATGGTTCTTGCGGTGGATCCTTCCCAGGTACAGGAGGCCCTTGCGGCCCTTGAAAGGGCAGGGGAGCGGGCTTATGTGATAGGGGAAACGAAGGCCGGTGAAAAGGGAGTGGCACTATGCTGAATATCGTAGTCTGTGTATCCGGGGGCGGGACCAATCTCCAGGCAATCATAGACAATATTGAAAATAAAAACATAAGGAATACCCAAATCCGGGGGGTTATCTGCAACAATGCCGGGGCTTATGCCTTAAAAAGGGCAGAAAATGCCGGTATTCCGGCTTTTTGCATTTCCCCCAAGGTTTATGGGAGCCGGGAGGAATTTAACCAGGCTTTTTTACAGAAGCTCCAAGAGCTTGCGCCGGATTTGATTGTGCTTGCGGGATTCCTGGTAATCCTGCCGGAACAGATGACAAAGTTGTACGAAAACAGGATCATCAATATCCACCCTTCCCTGATCCCCTCTTTTTGCGGGAAGGGATATTATGGGCTTAAGGTCCATGAGGCAGCTTTGGCAAGAGGGGTGAAGATTACCGGTGCCACGGTGCATTTCGTGGACGAAGGGACGGATACAGGGAGGATTATCCTGCAAAAAGCAGTGGAGGTTTTAGAGGACGATACGCCGGAAAGCCTCCAGCGCAGGGTGATGGAACAGGCGGAGTGGGTGATCCTGCCCCAGGCCATAAGCCAGCTTGCATCCGGCGGGGATTTATAGGGATACTGGAAGGGGGTAACAAAGGTGAAAGTATTGATCGTGGGGAGCGGCGGCAGGGAACATGCCATTGCCGCCAGCGTGGCAAAAAGCAAAAAAGTGGATGAAATATACTGTGCGCCGGGGAATGCAGGGATCGGCAAGATTGCCCGGTGTGTACCCATAGGGCCCATGGAATTTGATAAAATAACGGCCTTTGCCAAGGAAAAGGAAATTGGCCTTACCATAGTGGGAATGGATGACCCGCTGGTGGGAGGCCTTGTGGACCAACTGGAAAAGGAGGGGCTGCGGGCCTTCGGCCCCCGGAAGAATGCGGCAATTTTAGAGGGCAGCAAAGCTTTTTCCAAGGAGCTTATGAAAAAGTACCATATTCCCACAGCGGATTATGAGGTTTTCAGCTCCCCGGAGGAAGCCCTTTCCTATCTGGAAAAGGCCAAATTTCCTATCGTGCTTAAGGCTGACGGCCTGGCCCTTGGAAAGGGCGTGCTGATCTGTGAGGATTTTCAGCAGGCAAAAGAGGGTGTTAAGGCCATTATGGAGGATAAGCAGTTCGGCAGCGCGGGAAACCGTCTTGTGGTGGAAGAATTTATCACAGGAAGGGAGGTGTCCGTGCTTTCCTATGTGGATGGCAGGACCATCAAGGCCATGGCCTCTGCCCAGGACCATAAACGTGCCCAGGATGGGGACTTAGGGCCTAACACCGGCGGTATGGGAACCTTTTCCCCAAGCCCTTTTTATACAGAGGAAGTGGACAAATTCTGCAGGGAACATATTTACCAGCCCACAGTGGACGCTATGGCGGCGGAGGGACGGGAATATAAGGGCATTATTTTCTTTGGGCTGATGCTTACCGGAAACGGGCCCAAGGTGCTGGAATACAATGCCAGGTTTGGCGACCCTGAGGCCCAGGTGGTGCTGCCCAGGATGAAGAATGATATCATTGATGTGATGGAGGCCTGCATAGACGGCCGGCTTCACGAAATAGACCTCCAGTTTGAAGAAAATGCGGCAGTATGCGTGGTGCTGGCATCCCAGGGATACCCGGTGAAGTACGAAAAAGGCTATGTGATCAAAGGGCTGGAGAGATTTGAAGGGCAGGATTCTTATTTCTGTTTCCATGCAGGGACGAAAGAGACAGACCAGGGCATTGTGACCAATGGAGGAAGGGTCCTGGGGATTACTGCCAAAGGAAAGGACCTTAAGCAGGCCAGGGCAAACGCATATGCGGCAGCCGGGTGGGTGGACTTTGAAAACAAATATATGCGCCATGATATAGGGAAGGCAATTGAGGAAGTATAGTAGCGGAACAGGTGTAAAAGGTTACGGAGTATAAAGGCAGGTGTCAATATGGCTGAAAAAATGCGGAGGCTGTTAGCAAGTGAGGTTCTAAGGCCCACCATATGCAGAGAATGCGGCGGCATATTGGTTTATGGGGGAATTGGGGAATATCGCTGCGAAGAATGCGGCAGGATTGAATATGATGATTACGGAAAGGTGCGCAATTACCTGGAAGACCACAAAGGGGCAAACGTAAGCGAGATTTCTCTGGAGACAGGGGTTTCCCATAAATCCATCCGGGAGATGATAAAAGAAAACCGCTTTGAGATTATTGAGAACAGGGGCGGTTATCTCCGCTGCGAGAGATGCGGGGTAGACATCAAAAGCGGGCGTATGTGCCCTAAGTGTGAGGAAACATACCACAGGAAGGTGGAGGAAGAGGCACGCAAGGAAAGACAGCAAGGGCTTAGCGGTTATGAGAATGAAAAGACCGATAAGGGAAGTAAACGTTTTAAGAGAGAAAGATGAGGAGAATACGGAGTGAAAAAATTAACTGCGCTGATTAGGAAAATCAGTTGGAAAAAGGGTCTGGCAGGAGCAGTAATGGCGGCAGGGGTTTTTTGCATGGCTACCCTTACCTGTTTTGCTGCCCAGGGCAAGATTATTGCCCAGACTGCAAAAATCCGGGCCCAGGCAAGTACGGACAGTGAAGTGGTGGGAAGTACGGTAAAAGGGAAAGTTATTGACATTCTGGGGGCTGTAAAAGACGGCTCAGGAACCGTCTGGTATAAGGTTGCCGTATCAAACGGCGGCTATGGCTATATCAGGAGCGACCTGGTGGAAACCAGCGATAAGATCACGGTGACGGAGTCTTCCAGCAGCCAGCCGGCGGCCAATGGCGGCGGGGG
>CAJTVD010000001.1:118967-161957 GCA_910579495.1 uncultured Lachnospiraceae bacterium | reverse complement strand
CAAGCCTGCGGATACAGTACCCACCGCTATTGGTGAACAGCAGGCTACTGTGAAATCCAACAGCAATGCCAGAATACGTTCAGGCGCTTCCACGAAGCATGATACGGTGGCATCACTTCCCAGCGGCACAACCATTACCCTGATTGGCGAGGCAACCGACAGCTCAGGGAATAAATGGTACCAGATGACCTGTAATTACAATAACAAAACAGTTGAAGGATATGTGAGGTCCGACCTGATTACCTTAGGCGCAGCTAATGAAGGGGGAGAAGCCCCGGCAGAGGGAGAAAACCCGGAAGGGAACCCAGAAGAGGGAGAAGGGGAGAACCCGGAGGGAGGCGGAGAAAATCCTGAAGGAGGGGGAGAAGGGGAGCAGCCCTCAGAGCCTCCTGCGGAACATAATGATTATGAGATCGTTTATGCCCAGAATGATACTGGGGAATTTGAATACTATCTCTATGACAATATAAACAGCAACAGGCAGAAATTAAGCGACCTTCTGAATGTGGTGAACGTTGCCAATGAGAATAACCAGAAAATGCAGGATCAGATTTCCAAGGGAAAGATTATTATCATTATCCTGGCGGTTGTGATTGTCATATTGTTTATTGTGCTGACGGTTCTCCTGTTTAAGCTCAGGGAATTTTACTATGAAGATTATGACGAGGAAGAGGAGGAGGAACCGGAGCCGGAACCGGCACCTGTAAAGAAGAAAGCCAAAAAACGGGTGGAGGAAGAAGAGGAAGAACCGGCACCTGTGAAGAAGAAAAAGACTGCGCCGCCTCCCCAGGAGCGTCCGGCAAGAAGCCAGGAGAAGGCAGCGCCGCCTAAGCCTAAGGGAGAGAAGGAGCTGCATGCGGCAGAGAAAAAAGAGCCTGCCAGGAAGCCGGTGGCCAGAAAGCCCCAGAATTTCCTGGTGGAGGACGATGAATTTGAATTTGAGTTTTTAAACATGGATGATAAAGATTTGTAAGGAACCGTCCATATTGTGACAGTGGCAGAAAATAGCTTGTGTGGATGACCCGGGATAAATATTCATCTGCAAAGAAGGGACCCCAGAAAAGAGCGTGTGGCGCAGGGGTTCCTGCAAGGCAGATGGGCATTTAGGCAGGTGTCGGATGCATGAGTTATTTGCATTTCCTGATAATTCCTTTTTGGAAGTGTGGGGGATAAATTATGGTTATTGAGATAGACTTTAACAGTGAAGAAGCGCTCTATTTGCAGCTTCGTAATCAGATTATTCTGGGAATTGCCACGGCAAAGTTCCAGGAAGGGGACGCCCTGCCTTCGGTGCGCCAGCTGGCGGACGATATTGGGATAAATATGCATACTGTTAACAAGGCGTATACGGTTTTGAAACAGGAAGGTTTTGTAAAGGTAGACAGAAGAAAGGGCGCGGTGATTGCCCTTGCCATTGATAAATTAAGGACGTTAGAAGAAATGGATGGGGATTTGCGGGTAATCCTTGCAAAGGGAATATGCAAGGGAGTTTCCAGGGAAGAAGCTCACCGGATGATCGATGAAATCTATGAAGAATTTGGCGTATAGGCATTAGGAGGATTGATATGCAGTCAGGTGGTTTTACGGACAAAGCAAAAACGGCTCTGTCCCTTGCAGAGAAAACAGCGTCCAGAATGCGGGCGGGCTATGTGGGGACAGAGCATATTCTGGTAGGGCTGTTAAGGGAAAATACAGGAGTGGCCGCAAGGGTCCTAAAGGGAAACGGCGCAGATGAGGACAAAATACTGGATATGATAAAAGAGCTGATCATGCCTGAGACAACGGTTGCCGTGAAGGAAAAGGAAGGGTATTCCCCCAGGGCGCGGAAGGTGCTGGAAGAGGCCCACAGGCAGGCAGACCGCTTTGGCGCCCAGGCCACAGGGACGGAGCATATTCTTCTGGCCATGCTCAAGGAGGGGGAAAATGTTGCAGTGCGGCTTTTAAATACCCTTGGCGTTTCTGTCCAAAAGCTGTATGCGGATACCCTTATCTCCATGGGCCAGGACGGCAACCTGTACAAAGAGGATCTGGGCAGAAAGCAGAACCGCAAGGGCAGGCAGGCTTCCGCCCTGGAGCAGTACAGCAGGGATTTAACGGCCCTGGCAGCATCCGGAGGGCTTGACCCTGTGATAGGAAGGGAAAGTGAGATCAGGCGGGTGATTGAAATCTTAAGCCGCAGGACCAAAAATAATCCCTGCCTGATCGGTGAGCCAGGGGTTGGGAAGACTGCCGTGGTGGAGGGGCTTGCCCTGCGCATTGTAGCCGGGGAAGTGCCTTTTACAGTCCAGAACAAAAGACTCCTGACCCTGGACCTGTCAGGGATGGTGGCAGGCTCCAAATACCGGGGAGAATTTGAAGAGAGGATTAAAAAGGTCATCTGGGAAGTACAGGAAAGCGGCAATGTGATACTGTTTTTGGATGAGATGCATACCATTATCGGTGCCGGGGGCGCAGAGGGGGCCATTGATGCCTCCAATATCCTAAAGCCCTCCCTGGCCAGGGGGGAACTGCAGCTAATCGGGGCCACCACAGTGGCGGAGTACCATAAGTACGTGGAAAGGGACGCCGCCCTGGAACGGCGTTTCCAGTCGGTCTATGTGGAGGAACCCTCCATAGACGAGGCTGTGGAAATCCTCAATGGAGTGGCGCCCAAATATGAGGAGCACCATAAGGTAACCATCACCCAGGAAGCCATCCAGGCGGCAGTACAGCTGTCAGAACGGTATATCAATGACAGGAACCTGCCGGATAAGGCCATTGATTTAATAGACGAGGCAGCTTCGGCAGTACGGCTTAAAAATACCCATACCCCGGATAACTTAAAGGAAATGTTATCCCAGATCCAGGAGATGGACAGGGGAGTGGAGGAATGCCTGAAAGCCCAGGAATTAGAGCAGGCAGCCCAGATACGCAAAGAACAGGAAAAACTCATAAAAAAATACCAGCGTGCCAGGGAAAAAAAGAAGAAACAGCAAACGGAATGCAGCCTGTCCGTGGGGGAAAACGAAATAGCCGAGGTGGTTGCCTCATGGACAAAGATCCCAGTGAAAAAGCTCACGGAAAAGGAAAGCGAACGGCTGCTGAAACTGGAAAAAATACTCCACAAGCGGGTGATCGGGCAGCAGGCGGCAGTGCTTGCAGTAGCCCGTGCCATCAGAAGAGGGAGGGTGGGGCTGCAGGATCCCAGCCGCCCTATTGGCTCCTTTTTGTTCCTAGGGCCTACCGGGGTGGGGAAAACAGAACTCAGCAAAGCCCTTGCGGAAGCCATGTTCGGCACGGAAAACGCGCTTATCCGGGTGGATATGTCCGAATATATGGAAGGGCATTCCGTATCCAAGATGATTGGCTCCCCCCCAGGCTACGTGGGATTTGAGGAAGGGGGGCAGTTAAGTGAAAAGATCAGGAAAAATCCCTACTCAGTGGTACTGTTCGATGAAATAGAAAAGGCCCACCCGGACGTGTTTAACGTGCTTTTGCAGGTGTTGGACGATGGGCATATTACGGATTCTAAGGGCAGGAAGGTGAGCTTTAAAAACACCATACTCATCATGACCTCCAATGCTGGCGCACAGAGAATCGTTGCCCCCAAAAACCTGGGCTTTTCCATGGAAACCACCAAGGAGCAGGACTACGGAAAGATGAAGGCTGGGGTAATGGAAGAGGTAAAAAAACTTTTTAAACCGGAGTTTATCAACCGTATTGATGAAATCATGGTATTCCAGCCTTTAAGCCAGGAAGAAATGCATGAGATCATTAACCTTTTGTGTGACAACCTGGCGGCCAGATGCAGCAGCCAGATGCAGCTAAAACTCTCTGTCAGCAGCGCATTAAAAGAGCATATTGTAGCCAAATATGCCGATGACAAGATGGGGGCGCGCCCGCTAAAACGCGCTTTGCAGAACGTGGTGGAGGACCGCCTGGCGGAGGAAATTCTCTCAGGCAGGGTAAAACCGGGAGATACTGTGTCAGCAGGCTACCGTAAGGAGCAGGTGTGCTTTGAAGTGAAATAGCAACAAGGGGCTGCATGGTGCCGGCATACCGCATCTGTGGGAAAGGGACGGTATCCTGGCTGGTATGTGAAATAATTAACGATATTTTCTGTAGATATCAAAGCCAAAATATATTATACTATCAGTAACCAAAAAAGCAACGAAATGGTAGCAGGAGGACATAAGAAAATGGCTGTTGTAGAGGAATTACTTCGTTCAGAAACAGACGGTACGATCAGTTTTGGAAACTATATTCTTCCGGAGAAAGCAAAGCTGGAAGGCTTTGAGCACTGTGGGGATCTGTATAAGGTCAAAACATTTAAGACCATGACCAGGTTATCCAAAAACGGAATGTTTGTTTATGGGTCCGTACCAGGGACCAGCGTGCTGCATTTTAAAGAAACCGCAGAGGAAATCAGTTTCCTTGTGGAGGGCAGCGAGGACGCACAGATTACCCTGGAGCTCAATGATGATACGGAATACGAAGTATTCATTAACGAAAAGAGCATAGGAAAAATGAAGACAAATTTGGGCGGCAAGCTGAACATCAGCGTTGAGCTTACAGAAAATGAAGAGGTAAATGTTAAAATAACTAAATAATGGAAATTATGGGCTGCTGCAAAATTTTTGCAGCAGTTTCCTATGTGTGGAACAGGTTTAATGTGGGCATATTATATGTATGCCTGGGAGAATATATGGCAAAAACAAAAAACACCACAGTATTTTTCTGCCAGAACTGTGGCCATGAATCCAGTAAATGGCTGGGGCAGTGCCCCGGGTGCAGGCAGTGGAATACTTTTGTGGAAGAAAAGGCAGTGACAGGAAGCCAGGGAAAAAGTGCCAAATCCCATATGGGGGAAAAAAATATACCGGCGGCGCTTTCAGAGATTTCCCTGGAGGAAGAAGACAGGATGGGGACCGGGATGCAGGAGCTGGACCGGGTGCTGGGCGGCGGCCTGATCCGCGGGTCCCTGACATTGGTGGGCGGCGACCCGGGAATCGGGAAATCCACGCTGCTTTTGCAGGTGTGCCGGAACCTATCGGCGGATGGGCGCCAGGTGCTCTATGTTTCCGGGGAGGAATCCCTAAAACAGATAAAGATACGTGCCAACCGCATTGGGGAATTTAACGGCAATTTAAAGCTTTTATGTGAAACCGGACTGGAAACCATTGAGGAAACCATCCGCCATACCAAGCCTGACGTGGTGGTCATTGACTCTATCCAGACCATGTACCATGAAGCCATTTCCTCTGCCCCGGGAAGCGTATCCCAGGTCAGGGAAGCCACAGGCGTTTTCCTGCAGCTTGCCAAAGGGCTGAACATTGCTGTTTTTATTGTTGGCCATGTGACCAAGGAGGGGACCGTGGCAGGTCCCAGGGTATTAGAGCATATGGTGGACACGGTACTTTATTTTGAAGGGGACAGGCATGCTTCCTACCGGATTTTGCGGGGGGTAAAAAACCGCTTTGGCTCCACCAATGAAATCGGTGTATTTGAAATGGCGGCCTGCGGCCTCCGGGAGGTCTTTAACCCCTCAGAATTTATGTTAAGCGGCAAGCCCAAGGAGGCAAGCGGTTCCGTGGTGGTATGCTCCGTGGAGGGAACCCGCCCTATGCTGATTGAGATACAGGCACTGGTGTGCCATTCCAGCTTCGGCATTCCCAGGCGGCAGACTACGGGAGCGGATTTTAACAGGGTAAACCTGCTTATTGCAGTGCTGGAAAAGCGCCTGGGGCTATCCCTTGGAAACTGCGATGCATATGTAAATATTGCCGGGGGGCTGAAAATACAGGAACCGGCCACGGACCTTGGCATTGCCATGGCCATTGTCTCCAGCTTTAAAAATAAAGTGATTGACAGCAAAATGATTGCTGTGGGGGAAGTGGGCTTAAGCGGGGAAGTCCGGGGGGTAAGTATGATACAGGCAAGGGTCCAGGAAGCAAAAAAGCTGGGATTTTCCACCTGTGTCATTCCTTCCGTGTGTACAGAAAGCGTTAAGGAAATTGCCGGGATCCGGGTGATCGGTGTCGATAACGTGGGAGATGCCATAGACCTTTTGTGACAAAAATATGACAAATTTAACAAAATTTTAAAAAATTATGTTCAAATGATGTGGTCTGTGGTAAAATAAAACAGAATTTTTTCAATAGAGATTGTTAAAGGAGTCGCAAATGGATAAAAAGAAATGGGTCAAGCATATCCCATTATTTATATTAGAGATTGTGGTATTGGCCGCCGCCGCCTGTGTTTTATACATTACCCTCCGGGCAACCGACAGTGAAAAAGGGGCAGAGAAGGTTAAGGTCAACCAGGAAAATATTGTGGTGAACCCCCAGGTGAAGGAAATGGTGGAGGAGAACACAGAAACCGGGACGAAGAACCAGTACACGGGTATTTTTAATGTAGCGTTTTTTGGCGTGGATGCCAGGGACGGCAGCCTTGGGAAGGGAAACCGCAGCGATACCATTATGATCTGCTCCATCAACATGGATACCCATGAAGTGCGCCTTGTGTCCATCTACAGGGATACCTATCTTAACCTGGGCAATGACAAGTTCGGCAAGTGCAACAAAGCTTATGCCCTGGGAGGGCCGGAACAGGCTATCAGCATGATCAATACTAACACCGACCTATACGTTACCGATTACATCACAGTGGGATTTGAAGGGCTGATGGAGGCAGTGGACGCCCTTGGCGGGGTGGAGATGGAGATTACGGAAGTGGAGATCAGCCATTTAAATAATTACCAGAGCACCATGGCGGAGGAAATGGAAATTGAATATACCCCGGTGGAGGAAGCTGGCAGGCAGCTTTTAAACGGCCTGCAGGCTACTGCATACTGCCGCATCCGTTATGGCGGCGGGGATGATTTTAAGAGGACCCAAAGGCAGAGGGACCTTCTGGTGGCAATGATAGAAAAGAGCAAGACAGCCTCTATTGGTACCCTTACAGAAGCCTTAAATGCAGTATTCCCCAATATCAGGACATCCCTTGATTTAAAGGATATTATCCCGGTGCTGGGCATGGTGGGGGATTATAAGGTGACAGTCAGTGACGGCTTCCCCTTTTCCGATATGAGAAACGGCGGCACCATCGGGACCAATGGTTCCTGCGTAGTGCCTGTTTCCTTGGAAGAAAATGTGGCCAGGCTCCATGAAATGCTCTATGGCCAGAAGGATTATGCACCTTCAAAGGATGTGAAAGAGTTCAGCAGGATTATTGAGGCGGATACGGAGGGATACCTGATCTACTAAGAGGATGTTCATGTTTCCTGTGAATACCTTATGGCCTGGTGGAAGGTATCATATAAAATTTGATAACTTATGATAAGTTATGGAAAAAACAGTTGACAAAAGCCTTTAAAGTAAGTTATAATAGCATTCGGTGGTTGTGATACCGCCGGATTAAAGGGGCATAGTTCAAAGGTAGAACAGCGGTCTCCAAAACCGTCGATGTGGGTTCGATTCCTACTGCCCCTGTTAAAGATGAATGGGAAAACCAAAAGCCTGGATTACAGGTTTTTGGTTTTTTGTTTACAATAAGCCGGCTCGTGGAGTGTGACGGCGTTTGTTGCTTATGATTGGAGGCAAAATCCTTGTGGAAGCGGTTGTCTGAGAACGATTGGGGGCAGGAAATCTATTGACGATACTATCCATCTGGAATATACTATAGTAAACGGAAGAATCGTTTGCCGTGTTATTTTCAGGGAAACCAGGGCATGCCTGGCACATGCTTAAGGAGAGGGAATAGGGTTAAGATGGAGAATGAAAACATTTACAGGCAGGAACTGATCGGGAAATACCGTCAGGCCATAGAGGGCATGTTCCGCTATATTCCATGGCTGGAACAAAAGACAGGTGAAAAGCTGTTCCATAATTATTCCGGGGAAGAAAAGCTGGAGAAATCCATTCCGGTTCCGGTATATGACGGCACACTCCTTGGTTTTGTGAAGGACATGCAAAAGACAGGAATGATGGACAGGAACTATGTTTACACCTATTCCCATTATGGAATCAGAAATGAGCAGGATGAGCTGCGGCTCATAGGGCAGGTGGAACTAAAGGAGATAGAGGCTATTTTTGCGGTTATGGCAAAATATGTGCTTGGGGGCATGACCAAAGGAAGGCTCTGGTCAATGGGTGTGGAGAACGGCGTTTACCTGCATGGGCTTAAGCGGATAAAGGAATTACTGGAAATCTGGGATAAACCTCTGGCATAGGAGCGGCAGGAATGAACGGCAAATCGGAGCAAAAGAAGAAATTTATCATAGAAACTGCAAGAACGGTATTTATGGAAAAAGGCTTTATAAAGGTCACCATGAAAGATATTGTGGAGGCATGCGGTATCAGCCGGGGCGGGCTTTACCTGTATTTCCAGAATACGGGGGAACTGTTTGAGGAAGTTTTAAAAATGGAGCAGGAGGATACGGACGATGTGTTTGGGGAAAGCATCCGGGAGGAAACAACGCCTTCCGATATTCTTGCGCTATTTTTAAATGAACAGAAAAAAGAGCTTTTAAACATGAATCAGTCTTTAAACAAGGCAGTTTATGAATATTTTTTTGACACTACCATACCAGCCAGGGAAAATTTACTGAAAAAACAGTTTGACGCGGCGGTTTATGTAATAGAAAAGTTAATTCAGGAAGGTGCCCAGAATGGGGAGTTTTACTGTGAAGACCCCAGGGGGGCGGCAAGGAATATTATGTACGTGCTGGAAGGGCTAAAGGTTGCCGCCCAGACCAGGGGGATTTCCGAAGCGGCGGTAGACCGGGAAATTTTGTATGTAATGCAGGGGCTTGCAGCGGACGAATAAAAAGCTTAAGGTTCAACGCCTTGGGCTTTTTGGCGTTATAAGAATTGGGAGGTGTAAGATTGATTGTAGAAGTATTTTCCATTGAGCTTCCAGTAGGGGAAAAGCTTACAATCCAGAAAAACAGGATGACAGGAAAGGAACCTTCGGCAAAGAGGCTGGCGGTGGTATCTGGCATTCACGGGGATGAATTTGAAGGCCAGTATGTGTGCTATGAAATTGCCCGGAGGATTACAAAGGAGGAAGGCCAGCTCATTGGGACAGTGGATCTTTACCCTGCCTTAAACCCCCTGGGGCTGGACTTTGCGGAGCATAAAATCCCCAAGCTGGGGATAGATCTTAACAGGATGTTCCCGGGAAATGAAAAGGGAACCGCCATGGACCGGGTTGCGGCGGCGGTTGTAAACGATATTGCAGGTGCCGATATGTGCCTGGATGTACATGCAGGGGATATTTTTGTTAAGGAGCTGCCCCAGGTGCGGGTGGGGGAGGAGTTTGCCGAAAAGCTTCTTCCCTATGCCCGGCTGCTAAATACGGATATGGTCTGGACTAACGCCGCCGTGACGGTCCACGAATCCACCCTTTCCCATTCCCTGAATATGCTGGGAGTTCCCACTATGGTACTGGAAATGGGGGTGGGGACGAGGATTGACCGGAAATACGGCAATCAGGTAGTGGAGGGGATCTTCCATTTGATGAAAGAGCTTGGCATGTGGCAGGGACAGGTGGGCAGCATCCAATATCCCGCAATCTCCACAGACGGGGAAGTGGACTTTATCCGGGCAAAAGAAACAGGAGTGTTCCTCCCAGCCATAGCCCATAACCATTATGTCCAAAAGGGGGATAAGGTGGGGGAGATCATCAGCCCCCTGGAAGGGCGTGTGCTGGAGGATATCAGGGTAGCCAAAAGCGGCCTTGTCTTTACCTTAAGAGAATTTCCCTTTGTGCGGGCAGGATCCCTTCTGGCAAGAATACTCACAGGCATTGGGGAGGAATAGGCTATGCGGAAGGAAGAAATTTACAGGGTACATTCTCCCTACAGGCAGGATATGGTGATACGGGGATACTTTTTCGGGAAGGGGGAACCGGCAGCCTGTATCGTAGGCTCCACCAGGGGAAACGAAATGCAGCAGATGTACATTTGCTCCCAGCTTGTGCGGATACTGAAGGAACTGGAGGGAAAGGGCAGTATCAATGCCAATAAACAGATTTTGGTGATCCCTGTGGTCAACAGCATGAGTTTAAATGTGGCGCAGCGTTTTTTTGGGGTAGATGATGTGGACATCAACCGGGGTTTTCCCGGGGATGAGAATGGCTATACCACCGGCCGTATCGCTTACCATGTTTTCCAGAAGATTAAGGAGTATACTTATGGCATTCAGTTGACCAGCTTTAGTATGACCGGGGAGTTTATTCCCCATGTGAGAATGATGGAGACAGGATACCAGAATATTTCCCTTGCCAATTTGTTCGGGCTGCCTTATGTGGTGGTGAGAAAACCTACTCCTTTAGATACTAAGACCTTAAATTACAACTGGCAGAATGATATGACCGCCGCTTTTTCTGTCTATACCAACAAAAACGATACCATTGATGAAAAAGGGGCGGGACAGGCCATTGCCGCCATACTCCGGTTCCTTACAAGGATGGGGATCATCAGGTATGTAAGCCACAGCGGGTACATCAGCCATGTGATTGTGGAGAAAGATTTGACGGATGTGTACGCCCGGTCAGGGGGAATTATCAGGAACCTGATAAAGCCGGGGGAGGATGTCCGCTATGGGTATCCCTTAGCGGAAGTGATAGACCCCTATGAAGGGCATGTGAAGGAAGTTATTGCGTCCCCCACAGATGGGATTGTGTTTTTTTCCCATACGGAGCCTTTGATTGGGCAGGGGGATATTGCCTGCCGGCTGATCCACAGGCTGCACCTGTAAAGCGGGATTGGCAATGTTTGGGGATGCCTGGGGCCGGGCAGGGGATTTATTAACAGACCCTTTGCCTGCACCGGGTTTGCGTCAGGGAAGATCACAGATTCATATAGAGCTTGAGAACAGGAAACGGAGGAAGTTACCATGGGAAATGTGAAACGTATTTATGTGGAGAAGAAAGCCCCTTTTGCAGTAAGGGCAAAGGAACTGAAAGAAGAGATTGTCGGTTACCTGGGAATCAACGGGGTCTCTGAGGTAAGGGTCTTTATTCGCTACGATGTGGAAAATATATCAGAAGAAACCTTTGAAAAGGCTCTGCAGGGAGTATTTTCAGAGCCGCCGGTAGATATTCTTTACAGGGAAACCATTGATATCCCCCAAGGGGGACGGGTCTTTGGGGTAGAATTTCTACCGGGGCAGTTTGACCAGCGGGCAGACTCCGCCATGCAGTGCGTGAAATTCCTGAAAGAAGATGAGGAGCCTGTGATCAAGACCGCAGCCATATATCTGATAACCGGGGATATTACCCAGGAGGAGTTTGACAGGATCAGGGCTTACTGCATCAATCCTGTAGACTCCAGGGAAACGGATGCTGCCAAGCCAGACACATTGCTTACAGAGTACCAGGAGCCTGAGGACGTGAAGGTATTTGAGGGCTTCCAGGATATGGGGGAGGAGGCTTTAAAGGAACTGTATGGGAGCCTTTCCCTTGCCATGACCTTCAAGGACTTTCTTCATATTCAGAATTATTTTAAACAGGAGGAGCACAGGGATCCTACCATGACGGAGATCCGGGTGCTGGATACCTACTGGTCGGATCATTGCCGCCATACCACATTTTCCACAGAACTGAAAAATATCACCTTTCAGGAGGGCTATTACCAGACACCCCTGGAAACCGCTTATCAGAGCTACCTGGATACCAGAAAGGAGATCTTCGCCGGAAGGGAAGACAAGTTCGTGTGCCTGATGGATCTGGCGCTGATGGCAATGCGCAAGCTGAAAAAGGAAGGGAAGCTTGAGGATCTGGAGGAATCTGACGAGATCAATGCCTGCTCTGTGGTGGTGCCTGTGGAAATGGACTACGGGGAAGGCCCGGTGAAAGAAGAATGGCTGGTGTTTTTCAAAAACGAGACCCATAACCATCCCACGGAGATTGAGCCTTTCGGCGGCGCGGCCACCTGCCTTGGGGGCGCTATCAGGGATCCTTTGTCAGGAAGGGGCTATGTATACCAGGCCATGCGGGTAACGGGGGCAGCAGATCCCACCCTGCCTGTTGCGGATACCCTAAAGGGCAAGCTGTCCCAGAAAAAGCTGGTAAGGGGGGCTGCGGCGGGCTATTCCTCCTATGGCAACCAGATCGGCCTTGCCACCGGGTATGTAAAGGAGATCTATCACCCTGACTATGTGGCAAAGCGTATGGAGATCGGCGCTGTCATGGGCGCGGCTCCCCGCAGGAACGTTATCAGGGAGAATTCCGATCCGGAGGATGTGATCATTCTTTTAGGCGGCCGGACAGGGCGGGACGGCTGCGGCGGCGCTACCGGCTCTTCCAAAGTGCATACGGAAAGCTCCATTGAGACCTGCGGCGCGGAAGTGCAAAAGGGCAACGCTCCCACGGAACGGAAGATCCAAAGGCTTTTCCGCCGGGAAGAGGTGAGCCGTATAATCAAAAAGTGCAACGATTTCGGGGCAGGGGGCGTTTCTGTGGCGATCGGGGAGCTGGCGCCGGGGCTGGTGGTGGATCTGGACAAGGTTCCCAAAAAGTATGCCGGGCTGGATGGCACGGAGCTGGCGATCTCCGAATCCCAGGAGAGGATGGCAGTGGTGGTTTCCCCGGAAAACGTGGATGCCTTTCTGGGCTTTGCAGGGGAGGAAAACCTGGAAGCCGTTCCTGTTGCGGTAGTCACCAGCCAGCCAAGGCTGGTGCTGAAATGGCGGGGAGGGGAGATTGTAAATATTTCCAGGGCGTTTTTGGATACCAATGGGGCACATCAGGAAACGGATGTCACAGTGGAGATGCCGGAGGAAGAGGACAACTATCTGAAAAAGACCGCCATTCCCCAGGTGGAAAAGGCACTATTGGAAAAGGATATAAAGGGGGCGTGCCTTTATACTTTAAACGACTTAAACGTCTGCTCCCAGAAGGGGCTTGTGGAAATGTTCGATTCCTCCATAGGTGCGGGCAGCGTAGTGATGCCCTACGGCGGTAAATACCAGCTTACGGAGACCCAGGCCATGATTGCCAGGCTGCCAGTCCTGGAGGGGCAGACGGACACCGTAACCATGATGAGCTGTGGCTTTGACCCATATCTTTCTTCATGGAGCCCCTACCATGGTGCGGTGTATGCGGTAACGGAATCCATAGCCAGGACCGTGGCTTCCGGCGGTGACCTCCATAAGATCCGTTTCACCTTCCAGGAATATTTCCGGCGCATGACAGACCAGCCGGAGCGCTGGAGCCAGCCCTTTGCGGCTCTTTTAGGGGCTTATGACGCCCAGATCGGTTATGGCCTCCCCTCCATAGGCGGCAAGGATAGCATGTCGGGGACTTTCAACCACATCGACGTTCCCCCGACCCTGGTTTCCTTTGCTGTGGATGTGGCATCAGTAAAAGACGTGATAACACCGGAATTAAAGGAAGCAGGGGATGTGCTGGTCCAGTTCTGGTTTGATAAAGACGATTACGATATCCCCGTTTACCGGCAGGCAATGGAGACTTATGATTTTATTACCGGCCTTATGAGGGAGGGAAGGGTAAAGGCGGCATATGCACTGGATGCCAGGGGGCTTTTTGCGGGGAGCTGCAAAATGGCTTTCGGCAATAAGCTGGGCGTGTCCTTTGACGGCGAGCTGTGTGCCAAAGACTTATTTGAAAACTGCCTGGGGGATATCCTGGTGGAAATGGGGGAAAAAGATGCCCTGGAGATCTTAAGCAGGCAGGAAAAAGAAACAGGTGGCCTAAACTACAGAAGAGTGGGAAAGGTGAAAGAGGAAGGTGCCTTTACCTTTAAGGAAGTATCCCTATCCATGGAGGAAGCCCTTGGGGCATGGCAGTCTAAGCTGGAAAAGGTATTCCCCACCAGGGGGGAGAGGGATACAGCCAGGATAGATTCCCCCCTTTACCATGCAGGGCAGGTTTATGTGTGCAGGCACAAAGTGGCGAAGCCCACTGTGTTTATTCCCGTATTCCCTGGCACCAACTGCGAGTATGATACAGCCCGGGCATTCCGGGAGGCGGGAGCGGAGGTGGAAACAAGAGTGTTTAAAAACCGCACCGCCCAGGACATCCGGGAGTCTGTTGAAATATTTAAAAAGGATATTGACAGGGCGCAGATCATCATGTTCCCTGGCGGATTTTCCGCGGGAGATGAGCCGGAGGGCAGCGCCAAGTTCTTTGCCACTGCCTTTCAGAATGGCCACATAAAAGAAGCGGTGATGAAGCTTTTAAAAGAAAGGGACGGCCTGCTCCTTGGCATCTGTAATGGCTTCCAGGCGCTGATCAAACTGGGGCTTGTACCCTATGGGGAGATCGTAGGGCAGATGGAGGATTCCCCCACCCTTACCTATAATACCATCAACCGCCACATTTCCAAGATGGTTTACACCAGGGTGGTTTCCAATAGGTCACCCTGGCTTATGGGCACAAAGCCAGGAGAGGTTTATGCAACGCCTGCTTCCCATGGGGAAGGAAGGTTTGTGGCCTCGAAAGAGTGGCTTGGCAGGCTTTTTGCAGAGGGCCAGGTGGCTACCCAGTATGCGGATATCCAGGGAAATGTTTCCATGGACGAAGAATGGAATATCAATGGTTCCTATGCCGCTGTTGAGGGGATCACGTCCCCTGACGGAAGGGTATTTGGCAAAATGGCCCATGTGGAACGCCGTGGCCAGGGCGTTGCCATTAATATTTATGGGGAACAGGATATGAAGATCTTCGCGTCAGGTGTGGCGTATTTTAAATAAGCCTTTGGGGACAGTCCTTTATAAGGGAAAGGAAGCAAATGATGGCAAAGACACAGAATCTAAAACCCGATACCGTGCTGAAGAATTACTGGAGCCACAACGGGCAGTTTGCGGATCTGTTCAACGCTGTGCTGTTTGGGGGGAAGCAGGTCATCAAACCGGGGGAACTGGAAAGTGAAGATACAGAGGGCTCCTGGGTGCTGGAGCACAGAGGCTATGCGGAGAGTTTCCAGGCATCCAGGGATAATATCAAGATCAGCAAGAGATCCACAGCTTATGGGGTATCCCTTGTGATGCTGGGGCTTGAGTCACAGGAGCATATCCATTATGCCATGCCCCTGCGGGTAATGGGCTACGATTACGGGACCTACAAGAGGCAGTATGACAGCAATGCAGGAAAGTACAAAAAGCCTGACGGCCTGAACGAAGATGAATACCTTTCCCGGATGAAGCGGACAGACAGATTTATGCCTGTCATAACCATCGTGGTCTATTATGGTGAAAAGCCATGGGACGGGGCGGTATCCCTTCACGGGATGTTGCATATCCCGGAAGAGATGAAAAAATTTGTCAATGATTATAAGGTGGCTTTTGTGGAGGCGAGAAACAGTGGGCTGAGATTTCATAACATAAACAACAGAGACCTTTTTCATATGCTGGAGATTATTTTGGATAAAAGCCTGCCCCGAAATAAAGCAAAGGAAAATGTCATACAATATGCAAAAGAGCATAGCGTAGACCGGACTGTGATAATGACGGTGGCAGGAGCGGCAAACTGCAAAATTGATTACAACGCATTGGTAGGGAAAGGAGAAGTGGATATGTGTACATTATTTGATGAAATCGCAAGGGAACACGAAGCAAAGGGCAAGATAGAGGGAAAGGCGGAAGGGAAAGCAGAGGGTATTATTGAAACAGGATTGGATTGTGGGCTTTCAGAAAATGATATTCTGGAAAAACTGCAAAAAAAGCTGGATGTATCTTTTCAGGCAGCGCAGGATTATCTAAAAAAGTTTAAGAATCAGAATGATATCAAAAGATAGAGGTATATATAGCTGATATCATAAAAGGGAACCCGTTTTCAGGCAGCAAAGAAAATTTTCTGGTTGAAAGCGGGTTTTTTATCTAATAAATTTGTTTGCCGTGGATTCGGCTTCATATGTTTTGCTTATAGCCAGGCATCTCAACAATATTTATATTTCAAATCTAAGACCGTTTTATTGGACAATATATACATTATAATGGAACCAAGTAGAGGAAACGGAAACAAGCTGGTAAATGGAGGAAAAGAAACAGTGATTGCACACATTAATAAATTGGGAGAGAAACAGTCAATAAAAGAGCATTTACTTGGAACGGCCGAAAGAGCCAAATCATTTGCTGGAGATTTTAATTGTGATAAAGTTGGTTATTTTTGTGGGATTTTACATGATATAGGAAAATATTCAGTTGAATTCCAACATCGGATAAACAATCCTGATAAAGTGAAGAAGGTGGATCACTCTACAGCGGGCGCGTTAGAAGCAATGAAACAAAAGAATGTTCCAGTAGCGATGGCTATTGCGGGACATCATTCTGGGCTGATGGATGGCGGCTCATATAAATTTTCCGAAGAAGGTGATGGGACATTTTTTGGCAGGATCAAAAAACAAGTACCTGATTATAGTGAGTGGAAAGTTGAAATGGATGCGATATTAGGTAGCGATTTAATTCCGGATTTTTGCCTGAAAGCAGATCACAAAGGGTTTACTATGTCTTTTTTTATTAGAATGTTATACTCGTGTCTTGTTGATGCTGATTATCTAGATACTGAGAAATTTATGGATGGGGGTGTGAAAAGCCGGGGAAATTATGCGTCTATAGATGAATTATGCGTTCTTTTTGATAAATACATACAAAATTGGCTAAATAAAACTGAGTTTGACAATGAGAAGCAAAAAATGCTTTGCGAAAGCAGAAACCGTATCTTGCAGTTATGTATGGAAAAGGGAGAAAAACTGGATAGAGGGTTATACACATTAACAGTTCCTACTGGAGGCGGGAAAACCACCGCGTCGCTTGGATTTTCATTGAAACATATGAAAAGAAATGGCATGAAGCGTGTAATTTATGTAATACCATATACGTCTGTTATTGACCAAAATGCACAAGTGTTTGAAGGGATATTAGGGGAAGAGAATGTGTTGGAACACCATTCAGGCGTCCAGTATGAAATGCCAGAAGGGCAATCAGAAAATTATCAGATGTATCAAAAGGTATTGGCAACAGAAAATTGGGACATGCCAGTGATAGTTACCACCGCAGTGCAATTTTTTGAATCCCTTTTTGCAAATAAAAGTTCTAAGTGCAGAAAGCTCCATAATATTGCAAATAGCGTTGTGATTTTTGATGAGGCGCAAACTTTACCGATCCCTTATCTGGAACCATGTATAGCGGCTATTTCTGAGTTAGTGGGGAATTATAGGGCAACAGTAATATTATGTACAGCAACACAGCCAGCGCTGGAAAATATTTTTTCAAAGTATTTGCAACATACAAAGATCCAGGAGATATGTGATGGTGTGGATGGGATGTACCAACAGTTTCAGCGTACTAAGATTGTCAATGCAGGCAGTTTAAATATTGAACAATTGAAGGAACAGATCTCGAATGCAAAACAGGTGCTTTGTATAGTGAATAAGCGTAAAACTGCCCAGGAATTGTACAAAGGTATCCCGGAAGATGGGGCATACTGCCTTACAACACTTTTGTGCCCAATGCATCGCAAGCAGAAATTCTCCGAAATTAGGCATCGGTTGAAAAGTGGGCTCCCATGCAGGGTGATCGCGACTTCTTTAATAGAAGCAGGAGTAGATTTAGATTTCCCAAAAGTGTATAGGCAGGAGATTGGCTTGGATTCTTTGATACAGGCAGCAGGGAGATGTAATAGAGAAGGGAAAAGACAGATAGAAGACAGCTTAGTTTATTTATTTAAGCTGGAGGGAGATAGCATTTCCTTGATTAAGCAAAATGTAGATGCTTTGCGTGAGACATTACGGCATTATGAGGATCCTGCTGAGCTAAAGGCGGTTTCATTTTATTTTCAATTTTTTAGAGGATTACTTGGAAATGAAAATCTTGACCAAAACAAGATCTTGGATGCTTGCGATATTTCAAAAGGGATAAATGGAAAAATATATCCATTTGCCTCCATCAGTGAAAGGTTTAAATTGATAGAAGACCAAACTAAGACGGTTTATATACCTGTAGGTGAGGGCAAGACATATATAGAACAAATTCGGGATGGAAAAATGTCCAGAGAGTTATTTCGGAAATTAGGCCAATTCAGTGTGAATGTTTTTCCAAATCATTTAAAAACACTATTGGAGACAGGCAGCCTGGAGGTGGTTGATGATACTGTTTATATACTGGGGGATATGAATCAATACGATGATGCTACAGGGCTTCAGCTAGATGTGGATACAGGATATGGGATTTTTGTTTAAAGTTGTAGGCGGCAGATGTACCTGCCGCCATGAAAAACTAACAACATAGCTAATGTTTCAATCCACATCCTTTTGATGACAGATTAAGTTTAGATGATAACTGAAATATTTTCAATATTTATTCTATAAGATTTTTCTTGACAGTTAAATTTTTATGATGTAATATTCTAACAACATAACTAATGAATAGGAGATGAAGGAAATGTCTGTTAAAGTAGAGGTTTGGGGAGAGTATGCCTGTTTTTCCCGGACTGAACTAAAGGTTGAACGTGTTAGCTATGACGTAATGACACCCTCAGCGGCACGTGGATTATTGGAGGCCATTTATTGGCACCCTGGTATGAAATGGAATATAGACAGGATTTATGTGCTTTCGCCCATTAAAATGACAAGCATAAGAAGAAATGAAGTGCAATCTAAAGTGCTTGCAAGCAACGTAAGGGCGGCTATGGCAGGAGGGAAGAATCCATTATATATTAGTACATCAAGGGACATTGTCCAGCGTTCGTCACTTGTGTTGCAAGATGTACATTATGTAATAGAAGCACATTTTACTATGACAGAAAAGGCGGCAGAGTGTGATAATCATGGAAAGTTTCAAGACATTATGAAGCGGAGGCTGCATCGGGGGCAATGTTTTCATCAGCCTTATATGGGATGCAGAGAGTTTCCGGCGAGATTTAGGGAGTGGGAGGGAGGGGAAATTCCTGCAATTGAAGAAACAAGGGAACTGGGGTATATGCTGTGGGATCTAGATTTCAGCGATATGGCTAATATTCAGCCGTTGTTTTTTCGTGCAAAGATGGTAAAAGGGGTATTGGATTTAACAGATTGCGAGGTGGTACGGTGATTTTACAAGCGCTGGTTGAGCATTATGAGGACTTGTTAGAAAGAGGGGCAATATCCAGGCCGGGCTGGGGAAAGACGAAGGTATCCTTTGGGTTGAACATTGATATTAATGGTGAAGTGATTGGAGTTTTTTCACTTATGGTTCCTCAAATTATTGGAAAAAAGTCAAAAAATGTGCCAAGAGTGATAGAAGTTCCTCAGCCAGTAAAGCGTTCAGTAGATATAGCCCCGAATTTTTTGTGTGATAATTCTACATATATTTTAGGGGCCGATGAAAAAGGAAAGGCGGATAGGACACGGCAGTGTTATAATGCATGTAAAGAATTCCATAGTGACTTGTTAAAAAATGCTGGAACAGATCCAGCTAAAGCTATCATTCATTATTTTGGAAGGTGGGATCCCGAAAGTGCGAGGGAAAACCAACACTTAGCTGAGTGTTGGAAAGAATTGATGGCGGGTGCAAATATTCTTTTTTATTATGATGGTCATCCTGTTTTGGAGGATTTTCAGATAAGGGAATGCTGGCAAAAATATTATGATAATGCTGGCAGTGGAAACAAAGGGATGTGTATGGTGACCGGGAGAAATGCATCGATCGCGTTGCTCCATCCTGCTGTTAAAGGAGTCCGTGGAGGACAGGCCACAGGGACTTCCTTGGTTTCCTTTAATGCGCCAGCCTTTTGTTCATACGAAAAAGAGCAGGGAAATAATGCACCAATAAGTGAATATGCGGCGTTTGCATATACCACGGCATTAAATGAACTGTTAAGCGATAAGGAGCGTTGCAGGACGATAGGAGATTCAACGGTGGTATGCTGGGCAGAAGGCGGTAATACTGTTTATCAGGATGTAGGCATAGCGGCAATGTTTGGCATAGATGAAACAGGTGGGATAACAGACCAGGATCTGAGTTTGATTATGTCTAAGATCCAAAAGGGTGAACCGATCCGTGTCCAAGAAGAATGGTTGGAACCACAGAAGCATTTTTACATATTAGGATTGGCTCCAAATGTGGCAAGGCTATCAGTGAGGTTTTTTCTGTCAGATATTTTTGGCGATATAATGCGGCATATTGATGAACATTATGAGAGGTTAAAAATTGTCCGCCCAAGCTATGATCCATTTCCGATATTACCTTACTGGAAACTAATGTCGGAAACAGTAAATAAAAATGCAAAAAATAAATCCCCTTCTCCCCAAATGGCGGCAGATACCTTAAAGGCCATTTTAGATGGCGGCAGATATCCGGTTTCATTATTAAATGGAGTTATGCTAAGAATAAAGGCTGAAAGAGAAGTGACAAGAGGACGGGCAGCGATCATAAAGGCATATTATTTAAGGAATAAAAATAAGGATTGTCCAGAGGAGGTATTAAAAGTGGAGTTAAATGAAGAATGCAAGAATGTGCCATATACACTGGGGCGGTTATTTGCGGTATTAGAGCATATACAGCAGGAAGGAAATCCAGGGATCAATGCAACGATAAAAGATAAATATTTTAATACGGCGGCATCCACACCGGCTCAGATCTTTCCGGTTTTAGTAAACCTTGCCCAAAAGCATTTGCGGAAATTGAGCGATAGAAGCAAAATATATTTTAATAAACAAATTGGAGAGTTATCAGAGATTATTGGGGAAGAGTATCCAAGGCGTTTAAATTTGCCTGAACAGGGTTCATTCCAATTAGGCTATTACTGCCAGACACAAAAGCGTTATCAAAAAAAGGAGGAAGAGAAAAATGAGTGAAGTTATAAAGAACAGGTATGATTTTGTAGTATTATTTGATGTAGAGAATGGCAATCCAAACGGAGACCCCGATGCAGGGAATATGCCGAGGATTGATACGGAAAGTGGTTTTGGTATAGTGACAGACGTCTGCATGAAAAGAAAAATACGAAATTATGTGGAAATGCTTAAAGAAGAGGAATCGGGATATCAGATTTACATTAAAGATAATGTCCCTTTAAATAGAAGTGACGCTAAAGCTTTTGAATATCTGGGAATTGAGGAGAAGGATGAAAAGAAAATAAAAGAACTGAAAAAAAATAATCCGGAATTGGATGTAAAAGTCAGAGATTTTATGTGCCGCAATTTTTTTGACATAAGGACTTTCGGGGCGGTAATGACCACATTTGTAAAAGCAAATTTAAATTGTGGCCAGGTGCGGGGGCCAGTTCAGTTGGGATTTGCCCGGTCAATAGACCCTATCCTTCCACAGGAAATAACGATAACCAGAGTTGCGATCACAACAGAAAGCGATGCTGAACGAAAAGGAACAGAGATGGGCAGAAAATATGTAGTTCCTTATGGGCTTTATCGGGTAGAGGGATTTGTATCTGCAAATTTGGCAAGAAAGGTAACAGGCTTTTCGGAAGATGACCTTGAGCTTCTATGGCAGGCAATTCTGAATATGTTTGAGCATGACCATTCTGCAGCGCGGGGAAAGATGGCTGTAAGAAAGTTGATAATTTTCAAACATGAAAGTGAGTTGGGAGCTGCACCATCATATAAGCTGTTTGACGAGGTTAAGGTATCAAGAAAACAGGGAGTGGAGGTTGCAAGGGCATTTTCGGATTATGAAATCGTGTTGCCTGAAAAAATGCCGGAAGGGGTTACGTGTATTTGTAGAGAATAGGAAGATAATATATGGAATATCAGGAAGAAGATTATCTGATGCTGTCCGGTATACAACACTTTGCATTTTGCCGCAGACAGTGGGCATTAATACATATTGAGCGGCAATGGGAAGAAAATGTTCTTACTTTTGAAGGAAGAGTTATGCATGATAAAGCCCATGACCCAGATTTTCGTGAAAAGCGTAAGGGATTAATAATAGTCCGTGCCATGAGAGTATTTTCCCGGACAATGGGAATCAGTGGAGAATGTGATGTTGTAGAATTTCATCAGGCAGAAAAGGGAGTTACATTGCAGGGGACAGACGGTTTATATTCAGTAGTACCAATAGAGTATAAACGTGGATCGCCTAAACTGCATGATGCTGATGAATTACAATTAACTGCCCAGGCTATGTGCCTGGAAGAAATGTTAATGGCACAGATAGAAAAGGGATTCCTATATTATGGTGAAACACGTCACAGGACAGAGGTACTTTTTTCACCGGAAATGAGGGAAAAGGTAAAAAAATTTTTTGAAGAAATGCATTTGTATTATGACCGGGGTTACACACCCAAGGTAAGAATAAAGCCATCTTGTAAGCAATGCTCATTGTATAACCTTTGTATGCCACAGATTTGTGAGGAGATATCTGCTGAAAAATATGTAAAGGAGATGATTGAGGAGGATATACCTTGAGAAAATTGATGAATACCTTGTATATAACATCAGAAGATGTATATCTAGGAATCGAGGGTGAAAGTGTTACAGTAAAAAAAGAAGATAAAGTGTTAATGAGAGTGCCGATTCATAATATAGAAGCAATAGTAACATTCAATTATGTTGGCGTTAGCCCGGCTCTTATGAGAAAATGTGGTGAAAGAGGGGTAAATATTAGCTTTTTCCAGGGAGACAGATTCTGTGCACAAGTAATTGGGCAGGAGAATGGAAATGTAATATTAAGAAAAACCCAGTATAGATTTTCAGAGAAGGAGGATGAATGCTTGGCAATATCCCGAAATATGATTTTGGGAAAGGTACATAATCAAAGATATGTAGTGGAAAGGGCACGCAGAGATCATGCAATGCGTTTAGACTGTGAAAAGTTATGCAATGCATCTGAATTATTAAAGCAGTCTATAGTTTATATTAAAAACTGTAAAAACCTTGAAGAATTGCGGGGATATGAAGGCGAGGCGGCTTCGGTCTATTTCCGGGTTTTTGATGAACTCATTCTTCAGAATAAGAAGGATTTTACCTTTAATGGCAGGAATAAGCGGCCTCCCTTAGATAATGTTAATGCATTGCTGTCATTTGTATATTCACTTTTGACAACCGAATGTACGGGAGCAGCTTATTCTGTTGGCCTGGATCCATATGTAGGTTTTTTACATAGAGATAGGCCAGGTAGACAATCACTTGCATTGGACATAATGGAAGAATTTCGTGCACCCATTGCGGATAGATTTGTTTTAACTTTAATCAATAAGCAGGAAGTCAATGCAAAAGGATTTACAAAGGTAGAAAATGGTGCAGTGATTATGAATGATGAAATGAGAAAGAGAGTAATACAAAAGTGGCAGGAAACAAAGAGGGAACTAATTATCCATCCATTTCTAAAAGAAAAGGTAGTTGTTGGCTTGCTGCCATACATACAGGCAATGCTTTTGGCGAGATACCTTCGCGGGGATATTGATGCATATCCCCCATTCTTTAAGAAATAATATAGGAGATATAGAAATGCTTATATTGGTTACTTATGATGTGAATACCACTTCTTCACAGGGGGTCAATAGACTTGCGCGTGTGGCGAAAGTCTGCACAAATTATGGGCAGCGTGTACAAAATTCTGTTTTTGAGTGCATTGTAGATAGTACACAATTTGCGATGTTAAAAAAACAGTTATCTGAAATTATTGATGCTGATAAGGACAGCATTCGTTATTATATATTAGGGGATAAATATAAAAATAGAATTGATCATATTGGTGTGCAGAAAGCATTAGATTTAGACGGGGTATTAATGATCTAGGCAAGTGCGAATATGAAGTACACATGAATTTGCAACGGTATTCGCACATTTTTTTTGTTTGATATATTCAGAAATAGAGAAAATATGTTTGCCAATTATGATTTGCTTGTATAATTTTATAGATAAATAGTATAACATTATTACATATTCTATTATTTTTTTGTGTAATATTGCTGTCACTTCCCGTGAGGGAAGTGTGGATTGAAATACCATGCCTTTTAAGCTCCTGCAGGATTTTGTTGTCACTTCCCGTGAGGGAAGTGTGGATTGAAATTTATTGTGGTGCTGATTATATTACTACTATAGGTGTCACTTCCCGTGAGGGAAGTGTGGATTGAAATTATAATAGCATTTAACAACTATCATGTCAATACGTCACTTCCCGTGAGGGAAGTGTGGATTGAAATATCTCCGCCGGACAGCCGGAAAAACAGGTGCTCGTCACTTCCCGTGAGGGAAGTGTGGATTGAAATTAACAGCAATGCCCATGCTGAAGGATTCAATACGTCACTTCCCGTGAGGGAAGTGTGGATTGAAATGCATCCTAAGTTTTGTAATAAACAGGATGCCATTAGTCACTTCCCGTGAGGGAAGTGTGGATTGAAATGTATTAACTCAAAATCAACCCATGGTATTTTAATGTCACTTCCCGTGAGGGAAGTGTGGATTGAAATATGAATAGGTTTTCACTTTCCAACGGACGTACTGTCACTTCCCGTGAGGGAAGTGTGGATTGAAATATCAGATACCATGGCAGACACGACAAAAGACCGGATGTCACTTCCCGTGAGGGAAGTGTGGATTGAAATGCACTGCCCTATGGTCTTTATCCCTGCCCACTCTGGTCACTTCCCGTGAGGGAAGTGTGGATTGAAATCATGCCCTCAGGCTCCGCTCCATAGCACGCTGTTGTCACTTCCCGTGAGGGAAGTGTGGATTGAAATCCCAAAGGCTCAAAATGATACCAAACAATTTTGGTCACTTCCCGTGAGGGAAGTGTGGATTGAAATAACTTGCCCCTTAGTGCTGGCACATCCGGCCAGTGTCACTTCCCGTGAGGGAAGTGTAACAGTATGGGAAATTGTAATGTTTGTACGAGTTGAGTCTAATAGATTGTGATTTCGTGTGTTATCTTTTAAAGACAAAATATTTCAGTGTATGAATTTGTATTAATCATAAATTTGTGATAAAAAGAAGTTAGATGAAAGTAACATTGTGAAATCATACTCCTGTAATAATCCCAGTATAGTGTTACGTTTTCCCACAATCGTTGATTTGTAAGCTTCTTTTTTGTTTGCCCCAAATTAAGGTCTCCTATGATTTATATATTATCATAGAAGACCTGATTTTTTTTAAATATTTACAGGTTTTTCTCAATGCATTTCTCTGGTTTTGATATCTGTATAGCTTTATAACCGGTACATAAATTGGGGGAGAAATGGAGTAGTAACGCCTATTTTTTTGGCTTCTGTCTGTTCAACCAGTTCTTTTGAGGTCATAGTCTGCTCATCGGCTTTCTCCTTTATGTAAAAATACAAATTATAACCACCATTGGCATGATGGATTTCTTTTGCAAGTGCAATCTTTTTCCAAATGTTTTAGGGAAAGTTTTCTTCTCCTTTATGTCGCTTATATGATTTCTGACTAATGCATGGACAGCAACTTGTTTTAGCTTCCCATGCAGGATCTTTTCTTTGGGCTAATATAATGGCAGTGTCACGCTGAAAGTTGTCATTTCATTTTCACTGGAAGCGCTGATGGTCCCTCCATGCAAAGTCACGATCTCCTTTGCAATGGCAAGCCCTAATCCTGCCCCTCCGGTATTGCTGCTACGGGCCTCATCCAGCCGGAAAAATTTTTCAAAAATGGCGTTCAGTTTCTCTGGCGGGATGGTTTTTCCCTGGTTGATAAAACAGATAAAGATATCTTTTTCCCGTTTGCCCGCATATACTTTGATAGGCGTGTTGGGGTAGCTGTAGGAGATAGCATTTTTCAGGATATTGTTGAACACCCTTGCAAGCTTCATGGAATCTCCGTAGACAGTCAGGTTATCCTCCTCCTGCAGTTCCACAGTGTTACCATGGTTGGTAAGCAGGGGATAAAATTCATCGGTAAGCTGCATCAACATAAAGGAAAGGTCGATCACTTCCTTTTCCAGTACAATCTGCTGTAAACTGTACCTGGTAATCCCGAAAAATTCATTAATCAGCTTTTCCAGGCGGAGGGCTTTTTCAAAGGTGATGTGTATGTATTTTTTCCTCTGCTCCTCCGGCATATCTGCCGCTTCCTCCAACAGATCCAGATATCCCACCACTGAGGTGAGGGGAGTTTTCAAATCGTGGGCAAGATAAGTAATCAGGTCGTTTTTGCGGTCTGTTTCCGCTTTCACGGCCTGTTCATGCCGTTGCATGGTGGACTTGATCTGGACAATCTGGGTTGCAACCTCCGCATAGGCAGAAGGAAAAACGTCATTGGAGTCCAAGTCATGGTGGATATAAGTATGCAGCATCCTGCCTGTATTAGAGATTGATTTCTGGACCTGGCGTTTAGCATAAATGTGTGCTGCCAGATAAATGGAAAGCACGAAAACTACCAGTTGGAGAAGGAACAGGGTAAGCAGCAGCAATTTTAACTTTGGCCAGATAGGCAGGTAATAATAGCTGGTTTCCCCGGTTGCTTTATCATGTCTTGTTTCCATATAATAATAATGTTCTGCCAGCCAGTCCAACACCGAACCGTTAAATACCACGTCCGTCAGATAATACAGTCCGAATCCGATCCCAAGCGCAAGACAAAGAAAAAGTACCAGAAAAATAATGAATTTGGTTCTGTCTTTACCCTTCAATTTTATATCCACACCCCCAGACTGTTTTTATGTATTTGGGGTCTTCAAATGAATCGTTCATTTTTTCACGCAGGTGCCGGATATGCACGGTGATAGTGTTGTTGCTTTTGCTGAAATATTCTTCCCCCCAGACAGCGTGAAACAGATCTTCGGCGCTGATTACCTGCCCCTTTTTCTGGCACAGGACATAAAGGATGGTAAATTCTGTAGGGGTCAGGTTCAGGGGTTTTTCATCCAGGGTACACTCATGGGTCAGGCTGTTGAGTATCAGGCCGCCATGGGATATCATATGGGAATCCTCTGCGGGGGACTGCTGGTTATATTTCTTATATCTGCGAAGCTGTGCCTTCACGCGGGCAATCAGCTCCAGGGGGCGGAAGGGTTTGGTCATATAATCATCGGCACCTAAGGTAAGCCCTGTGATTTTATCTACTTCCTCCTCCTTGGCGGTTAACATGATAATGGGATAATTATATTTTTCACGGATTTTCTGGCACAGGGTAAACCCGTCCATTTTTGGCATCATTACATCCAGTATGGCCAGGTCCAGCTCTGTATTTTCTGCCAGCCCGCAGGCTTTCAGAGAATCATAAAAAGGATAAACCGTGTAATTCTCATTCTGTAAATAAAGGGATATTAAATCTGTGATTTCCTTTTCATCATCAACAACTAGTATCTTCTCACTCATAAAATTTCCTCCATTTCAGTTCTGTAACTGCCGTATTGGAATCTAAATGTTCCCAACGAACTATTATAACAGATTTTTTTGATTTTTGTCTGGAAAAGGATACATAAAATTGCCTTTTCAATTCAATCCTTTCTGTCGAAACCGTGTACCCAGTCGCAGAACAGGTAGTACAGCAGATATATTACAGAGCTGATTCCCCAGGTGATGGGATAGGCCATGTAGATATGCTGGATCTGGCCTGTATAGCGCATCACCAGCATGATATACAGGATGCGTATCACACACCAGACAGAAAGCATAATAAGCATTGGGATGAAAGCTTTTCCTGCGCCCCGGCAGACGGCGGCCACTGAGTGGGAAAAAGCCAGGAGGCAATAAAATAAAGAAACAGTACGTGCCTGCTGTACGCCAAAAGCGACCACGCCGGGGGTTTTATCAAAAAATCCTACCAGTTGGGGCGCAAACAGGTAATAGCATATGCCGATCAGCTGGGCTAAGAACACTGCCGCCAGTATGGAAAAGGCCGCCCCTTTTTTGGCCCGGCCATATTGTTTTGCTCCCAGATTCTGGCTGATAAAGGTGGTACAGGCCATATTGAAGCTGGTAATGGGCAGGAAAGCAAAGCCCTCAATCTTGGCGTGGGTGCCATAGGCGGCCATTGCCATTGCCCCAAAGGAATTGATCTGGGACTGGACAATGACATTTGCCAGGGCAATTACAGAATTCTGTACGCCAGAGGGAAGCCCGAAGCCTATAATTTCACCAAAGCTTTCCCGGTAAAAGCGGATTTTGGATAATTCCACGGTGAACAGGTTTCCCTTTTTCAGAAGATGCATCATGCACAATACAACGCTGCCTGCCTGGGAGATGACTGTGGCTACGGCGGCGGCGCCAACGCCCATGCCAAACACAGCCAGAAATACCAGGTCCAGCGCTACGTTCAGAACAGAAGAAAAGATCAGATAGTACAAAGGGCGCCTGCTGTCCCCTAAGGCATTCATAATGCTCCGGCAGATATTATACATGACCATGGCCAGGGCGCCCATAAAATAGTAACGGAAATAAGTCACCGCTTCTGGCATTACCCCAGGGTCAGTCTGCATCCAGACAAGAAATGTGGGGGTGAACGCCACGCCGATTACTGTCAGTAAAAGCCCGCTGGCAATTCCAAAGGCAATCAAGGAATGGACTGCTTTGGAAACCTGGTTCCCATCCCCTGCGCCGAAATATTTGGAGATCACAACGCCGCCTCCCATAGCGGTTCCCATAAAAAAGCTGATCATGAGAAAAATAAGCGTCCCGGAAGAGGTTACTGCCGCCAGTGCGTTGGTCCCAAGATATTTTCCCACAATCAGCGCATCTGCCGTATTGTAAAGCTGCTGGAATACCTGGCTTAAAAAAATCGGCAGGGCAAATTCCAGCATCAGCTTGTAGGGATTTCCGGTGGTCATATCTTTTGTATGGGATGTGGATACTGTTTTTTGGTTATGGTGCTGCTTCATCATTCGCCCCTTCTTCCTGTAAGGATAACATTTGTTTATAGACTATTATATTTTATCTGTCCCAGGGACAAATTTCAATCCTGAATTTATTTCACCCCTCTTGCAGGCAGAAGGGACTGACAGTATAATAATTTAAGGAGATACTGTATTTTGCCGGGAATGTGCAACCGGAAGTTAATAGCCGATACCCGTCCGGGCCCCGGGGCTGCTTTGCAGGGAAGGCGCTGGTGGGTGATGGCAATAGAAAGGAAAAGGGCTTGGAAGAAGGAATTGTAGGAAAATATATAAGGCAATTATGCCAAAATGCAGGCGAAACCACTGATTTTGCAGACAATTTTCAAGAAAAGCTGGAAAAAGACCGGGAAATTTATGATGAATTTGTCTCTTATCTGAAAACCGGGAACTTTGCCTGCCAGGCCAAGGTGGAAGGTTACAGCGTGGTGGATGTTATGGTCTGGCAGATGGACCATTTTAAGGCAAGGCTTGACCGGGATAACAGCAAAACCAGGGGGAACAGGGACGGGATGCTCCTTTATGCTTTCCATACCCTGCTGAATATGAGGGAGGACCCGCAAAAATATATCCGCCAGATGCAGGGGGAAACAGGGACGGATTATCCCGGCAAGTATTGACAGGGACGCACAGGCAGGGTGCAGCGGGAACCTGCCCAGGTAAGGTACCTGCCTAAAAATGCAGCCGTCTCTGCACCGCATCCCGCAGCCGCCTTCTTGAAAGCACTGTGACCAGCAGGGTCACGATCACGCTGCAGGCAGTCAGGACTACAGCAGACCAGCTAAGACGTAAGGTGGTCCCGGCATAGTGGTGGATCAAAAGCTCTATGCCTACGCACAGAAACGCCGCTTCAGCAAAAAAGTACAGGGCGGTGGTGATAAAGGATACGGGAAAAGAGCGAAGCAAAAGGGCAAAGATTTCCACCAGTATGGTAGCCAGGGCTACAATAGGCAGGGCAAGCCCCATAAACCAGCCGTCGTAGGCGGTATTAAAGGTGATCATATACAGATAAAATCCCACCGCCACCCCGTCGAACAAAAGCGAAATATAGATGGGGAGCCGGGTGTAGATTACCGCCGGTATGGCCAGCACAAACAAAATCAGGCAGGCCCCGATCACAAACAAGGACCAGGGGTTGCCGGAAAACACAAAGAGGTTCAAAAGCAGGCAGCTTAAAGAAGTCCCGCCCAGTACAATGCAGACCAAAACAGTCAGGTCCGTTCTTTTTACCACATCCACCTGTCCCCGTTCCCTGGGATAGGGGGATGTTTTCTTCTGGTTGTGAAGCTCTCTGGGGTTGATTACGGGGGTATTGCAAAGAGGGCATTCCGAAAGGGAAGGTTCCAGCTTTACCCCGCAGTTTACACAATATGACATAACAAACTCCTTTTTACAGGCAGGGAAGCAGCAGTGCGCCCTGCCTGTGGTTTTTCATGTTTTTGCAGAATTTTCCGGCAGCCTGTGGGATTACGCCTGCCCCTGGGATTCTGCCAGGCTTTCCCTGTTGCTTTCAATGGCCACATGGATGCCGTCGGATACCAGTTTCCTGAAAAAGAATCTTTCCACGTCGGTTTCCATGATGCTGCTGGCAAAGTTAACGGTAAGGGTGTCTTCAAAGCTGATAATGGCACAGTTGGTGCGGGAGGAAAAGGGCTGCCCCATGTAAATGTCAAACCTCTCAATATAAGGCTTCATGTCTTCAGGGACCTTTAAAGCACCCATATTGGTCAGCCCTGCAGAAGAATTTTTGTCCTGTACTTTGGTATAAAACTGCCTTACCACGAAATCTTTGATAAAAAGAGGCACCACCCGGATAAAAGGGTTGCGCTGGGTGTTGGCGTTGGTGGTAATATCCCCTTTTAAAAATTTTTCATTAATATAGTAGCGCATGTAGTTGTGTACCTGGCGGACGATCTCCTCAAAAGTATATTCCCCAAGCCTGGGGTCTATGGCAGGATATACCATGGTGATAAAGTTGCGCAGGGTCCTGGAGGGGAAAAAACGGCGCAGGTTTACCGGCATGGCGATTTTCACCGGGCGCAGTTTTAAATGCCATTCCGACTGCTGTTTCTGCAAAAGGGCATACAGCAGGACGGAGTTTAAATACTCTGTAATGGTGGCGTTGTATTTCCCGGCCACGGCGGCCAGCTCTTTTACTGACATAATCCCGTCGATAACGTTAAAGGTATAAAAAGGTTCCCGGGTGCCCCGGACGCGGTAAGTCTTTTCCCCTGGCCTGGCCGGGCAGACCTTGGCGTTGGCATAGCGCATATAGGCATCCTCCAGCTCCTCCGGGTGGGGCGGTTCATTTACATCCAGGACGAAATACCCATTGGAGACCTCATGCCCTAAAAGCCGCAGATACACTGCCGTAATGGTCTGCAGCACACACATGCCCCCGGTGCCGTCCCCCAGGCAGTGGTGGGCTTCCAGGGAAATCCTGCGGTCATAATAATAAATACGCAGGAGGTAACGGTTCCCAGCCTTAAAAGGCATGGGCATACAGAAATTGCGGATATCCTTCCTGACAAAGGGGCCGGGGCGGTTATTGGGTTCTAAGTACCGCCAGAACAGCCCTTTACGGATGGCCGTTTTATAAGTGGGGAAACGGGCAAGGGCAATATCCGTGGCCTTTTGCAGGACTAATGGGTCTATGGCTTCTTTTAAAACCACAGATAACCGGTAAACAGAAGAAAAATCCCTGCGCTGCAGGGTGGGGTAAACGATAGCGGAAAGGTCCAGCTTATACCACACCTTCGGCTCCTGCCGCTTTTTTGCGGGAATTTCCCGGGGGCTGCTTAATTGAGGCTGATTTTGTTTATCTTGTCTGTTCAAATTTCATTTCCTGCGTTTCTGCCGCCGTTTGCTCGGAAAATAGCGGCGCTTTTTCAATTTTCCCAATCTTTTCGTATTTAGTATACCACAAAATTGGATAAATGTGTTAAAATGGACAAAAACTTATAAGGGAACAAATAAAAGATAATAATGGTTTGAGCGCAAAATTAGCGCAGAAATGAGGATAGACATGGCAATAGGAACAAAAGCGCCGTTGGTAAAGAAGCCTTCTGCGGAGTCAGTGAACCAGAGCATGATGGGGCTTATCAGAAAAGTACATGGCATGATAGAAAATACAGACATCGAAAAACACCGCCAGTCCCAGGATCATGTGGGCGCGCTCCTTGGCAATTCCAAGGATGTGCTGATACGGGAACTGGCAATAGAAGGCATGGCGGGGGAATGGATATCCGTGAACCGTGCACACATGAAAAAATATATTATTTTGTACTGCCATGGGGGCGGTTATTCCACAGGGAGCAGCCTTTATGCCAGGACCCTTACCACTAAGCTTGCTTCCAGTACTTCCATGGATGTTTTAAGCTTTGATTACCGGCTGGCGCCGGAGAACCCCTACCCGGCGGCGGTGGAGGATGCCATGAGGGTATGGAATTACCTGATGCTGTTAGGGTATGGGGCGAGAGATGTGATCATTGCCGGGGATTCCGCAGGAGGGAACCTGGCTTTATCTTTGGTGTTAAAACTAAAGGAACAGGGCAGGCTCCTGCCCAGGGGGCTGGTGCTGATGTCTCCCTGGACGGACCTTACATCCTCCGGGCAGACCCACCAGACCAGGGCGGAGCTGGACCCGGTGCTGGATGCCCCCTACCTTGAAAGGATGATTGAAAATTATGCCAGGGGGCAGGACCTGAAAAATCCCCTGATTTCCCCCCTGTTTGGGAATTTTACAGGTTTCCCGCCCACTTATATCCAGGCTGGGGATAATGAAATTCTCCTCTCCGACGCCACCATGCTCCATGAAAAGATGATTGAAGAAAACGTATCGGTCAAGCTGGATGTGTTTAAGGGCATGTGGCATGTTTTCCAGATGTCCCCTTTAAAGGCGGCTTACGATGCCATGGACAAGAACGCGGAATTTATTTATGATATCTGCCGGTAAATTTATTTGAAATAAAAAGGATTTGGCGGGCTTTCGCCGAATATTATTAAATAGGAAGTTCTTTTCGCCAACAGATGGGAGCTATTGATGAACATACGGGAAAATCTCGAACGACTGGAAAAGGAAAATTTAAGCCCATACGCTTCTTTAAGCCAAAATTCCAAAGGCAGGCTCCGGCCGGAAGAGCAGTGTGACATCCGCCCGGTATACCAAAGGGACAGGGACAGGATCCTGCACTCCAAGTCCTTCCGGCGGCTGAAGGATAAGACCCAGGTGTTTTTATCCCCGGAGGGGGACCATTACAGGACCAGGCTTACCCATACCCTGGAGGTTTCCCAGAATGCCAGGACCATTGCCAAAGCCCTCCGGATGAACGAGGACCTGGTAGAGGCCATTGCCCTGGGGCATGACCTGGGGCATACGCCCTTTGGCCATGCAGGGGAGCGTGCGCTGAATGCAGTGAGCCCTTATGGCTTCTGCCACAGCGACCAGAGTGTGCGCACCATAGACTTGCTGGAAAAGGCCGGTGCGGGCTTAAACCTTACACAGGAGGTACGGGACGGGATCAAAAATCACCAGACCAAGGGGATGCCAGCCACCTTAGAGGGCAGGATTGTGCGGTTTTCAGATAAGATTGCCTATATCCACCATGATATGGACGATGCCTTAAGGGCAGGGATTTTGAGGGAGTCGGATGTCCCCAGGGAGATTGGCGATGTGATCGGCTATACCACAGGGGAGCGGCTGGACCATTTTATCCACGACCTGGTATCCACCAGCTACGGGAAGGACGATATCCGCATGTCAGAGCCTGTGGGGGAGGCCATGAGGAAGCTGCGGAAGTTTATGTTCGAGGAAGTTTATCTGAATAAAGACGCGAAAAGCCAGGAATACAAGGCGGAGATGCTGGTGCAGACCCTTTACAGCTATTACCGCCACCATCTGGAGCTCCTGCCGGAGGATTATATCAATCTGGTGAACCGGGGGGAGCCGGAGGAGAAGGTGGTATGTGATTACATAGGTGCCATGACGGACCGTTTTGCCATTGCCAAGTATGAGGAAATTTATATTCCCAGGTCCTGGCACGGTTAGCCCCGGGCCTGGCATGGAGGATGAAAATGTATTATCCTGATGAAGTGGTTGAAGAAATACGGATGAAAAGCGATATTGTGGAGGTCCTTTCAGGATATGTAAAATTACAGAAAAAGGGGAGCAATTACTTTGGGCTCTGCCCTTTCCACAATGAAAAGTCCCCCTCCTTTTCCGTGTCCGGGGTTAAGCAGATGTATTACTGTTTTGGCTGCGGCGCGGGGGGCAATGTTTTTACCTTTATCATGGAATATGAAAATTATTCTTTCCAGGAAGCGGTGAAATTTCTTGCAAAACGGGCAGGGGTAGGCCTGCCGGATATGGAATACAGTGAAGAAGCCCGCAAAAAGGAGGGGCGGCGGGCGAAGCTGCTGGAAGTGAACAAAGAGGCGGCGAAGTATTTTTATTACCAGCTCCGCGGCCCGGCAGGGCAGGCGGGCTGCCAATACCTGAAAAAAAGGCAGCTCACGGAGGAGACCATCCACAGGTTTGGGCTGGGGTTTTCCAACCAGGCCAGCGACGACCTTACCAGATATTTAAGAAAAAAGGGGTATGGGGACAAGCTTATCCAGGAGGCGGGGCTTGCCAGCTTTGATGAAAAGCATGGGATGTATGATAAATTCTGGAACCGGGTAATGTTCCCCATACAAGATGGCAACCATCGGGTGATTGGATTTGGCGGGCGGGTAATGGGAGACGCCAAGCCCAAGTACCTGAATTCACCGGAAACCATGGTTTTTGACAAGGGCCGGAACCTTTACGGCCTTAATTTTGCCCGGGCCGCCAGGACCAATTATATGATTCTGTGTGAGGGCTATATGGATGTGATCGCCATGCACCAGGCGGGGTTTTCCCAGGCGGTGGCCTCTTTGGGTACGGCTTTCACCCCAGGGCAGGCTGCTTTGATACGGCGCTATGCCCAGGAAGTGGTCCTTGCCTACGACAGCGACGGGGCAGGGGTAAACGCCGCCCTGCGGGCCATTGGCATCTTAAAGGAGGCGGGGCTTACAGGGAAGGTGTTAAGCCTTGAGCCTTACAAGGATCCGGACGAATTTATTAAAAACCAGGGCCAGGAAGCTTTTAAGGAACGCATCCGGCAGGCGGAAAACAGCTTTTTCTTCGAGCTTCGCATACTTGCCGGGGATTATGACCTAAGCGACCCGGAATCCAAAACAAAATTCCACCGGGAGATTGCCCGGAAGCTTTGTTCTTTTACAGAAGAAGTGGAACGGGAAAATTATATAGAAGCGGCAGCACAAAAGTACCATATCGGCTTTGAGAACCTGCGGAAGCTGGTATATGCCTATGCGGCGCGGACAGGGGGCGTCCAACCGGCGGTGCGCCCAAAGCCCGGCATTGCTTCCCAAAAAGACCCGGGGGAAAAGAAGAAAAAGCCCCAGAAACTTTTGCTTACCTGGCTGGTGGAGGAACCCGCCTTATATGGGAAAATCAAAAAATACATTTCCACGGAGGATTTTACCGAGGACTTATATAAAAAAATAGCGGAGAAGCTTTTCCGGGACCTGGAAGAGGGCGCTTTAAACCCTGCGGGGATTATCAGCCTGTTTACAGAGGAGGCCCAGCAGAGGGAGGCGGCAGGGGTATTTAACACCCGGCTGATGCAGCTAGGGAGCAGGCAGGAACAGGAAAAGGCATTTCACGATATTGTGGTTGCAGTCAAGAGAAACAGCCTGGAATATGCCTCTTCCCGCCTGGGAGGGGATGTTTCGGCGCTCAATCAGGTGATTGAAGGCAAAAAAGCACTGGAAGAACTTAGCAAAACGCATATTTCACTGGATTAAGGCTAATAATGGTAATGTTTATAAAGTTAGGAAGGACGGAAAACCAGAATGGATGAAAACACACAGGCAAAGTTTGACGAGAAGTTAACAGGGCTTCTGGCCATTGCCAAGAAGAAAAAGAATGTTTTGGAATATCAGGAAATAGTAGATTATTTTGCTGACATTACATTAGGCGAGGAACAGTTTGATAAAATCCTGGAAATCCTGGAACAGAACAATGTGGACGTGCTGCGGATCACTACGGACGACGATGTGGACGATGAGGGGATCATCCTGTCGGAAGAAGACGAAGTGGATGTGGAAAACATTGACCTTTCTGTCCCTGACGGCATCAGCATTGAGGATCCTGTCAGGATGTACCTGAAAGAAATCGGCAAGGTGCCGCTGTTAAATGCGGAGGAGGAGATTGAGCTTGCCCAGAAGATGGAAGCAGGGGCTGTGGCAAAGGAAAAGATTGCCGTACTGGAAAAGCGTCTGGACAGCGTAGATGAACAGGAAGCCAAGGAGCTGAAAGCAGAGATTAAGAACCTTCAGTGGGACTTAGACGCCGGGGATGAGGCCAAAAAACGGCTGGCGGAGGCAAACCTGCGGCTGGTGGTGAGTATTGCCAAGAGGTATGTGGGCAGGGGGATGCTTTTCCTTGACCTGATCCAGGAGGGGAACCTGGGCCTTATTAAGGCGGTAGAAAAATTTGATTACCGCAAAGGCTATAAGTTTTCCACCTACGCAACCTGGTGGATCCGCCAGGCCATTACCAGGGCCATTGCCGACCAGGCCAGGACAATCCGGATCCCTGTGCACATGGTAGAAACCATTAATAAATTAATCCGTGTCAGCAGGCAATTGCTCCAGGAGCTGGGGCGGGAGCCTTTGCCGGAGGAGATTGCAGAGGAAATGAACCTTCCTGTGGAGCGGGTACGGGAAATCCTGAAGATTTCCCAGGAACCGGTTTCCCTGGAAACGCCCATTGGGGAGGAAGAGGACTCCCATTTGGGGGATTTTATCCAGGATGACAATGTGCCGGTCCCTGCGGATGCGGCTGCTTTTACCCTGTTAAAAGAGCAGCTTGTAGAGGTTTTGGGGACGCTCACGGAAAGGGAGCAGAAGGTGCTGCGGCTGCGCTTTGGCTTGGACGACGGGCGTGCCAGGACCTTAGAGGAAGTGGGCAAGGAATTTAACGTTACCAGGGAGCGCATCCGGCAGATTGAGGCCAAAGCCCTGCGCAAGCTCCGCCATCCCAGCAGAAGCAGGAAGCTGAAGGATTATCTGGACTGATGGCGGGAAAGATGGTTTTGTCCGCAAGGCTGCAGGCGGTGGCGGATATGGTGTCCAAAGGCTTCCGGGTCTGTGATGTAGGCTGCGACCACGGTTATATTTCCATATATCTGGCTGAACAGGGGATTTCTCCCTCCGGGCTTGCCATGGATGTGAAGGAAGGCCCCCTTGGGCGTGCCAAAGAGCATATCTTACAGGCAGGGCTTGAGGAGTACATAAGGCTGCGGCTCTCTGACGGGCTTTCGGCTTATCAAAAGGGGGAGGCGGATTGCCTCATATGCGCGGGAATGGGGGGGCGCCTGATGCGCAGGATCCTGGAGGCAGACCCGGCCAAAACCCGGGACTTTCAGGAGATGGTCTTGCAGCCCCAGTCAGAGATTGCCCCGTTTAGGAAATTTCTCCGGGAGGAGGGATATTTGATCCTCCGGGAAAATATGGTTTATGAAGAGGGGAAATTCTATCCTGTCATCAAGGCTACGGCTAAGGCCGCTTCCCGGGAAGGGCAAAAATCCCAGCCCGGCCAGGAACCGGCGCTGGCGGACCGGTTCGGACCGCTGCTGCTGGGGGAAAGGCACCCGGTATTGCTGGAATATATCAAAAGAGAATGGGAAAACAGCGGTAAGATTAAAAGTGCGCTTATGGCTTCCGGCAGCGGGGAGAGGGTTCTTTCACGGCTGCGGGAGCTGGAAGAGGAAATGGCCGATTTAAAGGCGGCGGCAGGAATTTACGGCTATAGCCCTAAAACCCCAAAGGAGGAATTGCATGATAACGATTAAAATTGACGGCGTCCCAAGGGAGTATCCCAAAGGGATTACCTTTGAGGAGATCGCCAGGGAATATCAGCCCCAATATAAGGATATGATCGCGTTGGTGCTGGAAAACGGAAAAATCAGGGAGCTGATGAAAACAGCGGAAAAGGACTGTACCCTTACTTTTTTGACCATCCGGGACAATATTGGGCATAAGACCTATGTGCGCACAGGGCTGATGGTTCTGGTGAAAGCAGTTTATGATGTGTTTGGGGCGGATAAGGTGGAAAAGGTGAAGGTAGAGTTCGCCATAGGGCAGGGCTACTACTGCAATATCAAAATGGGGGAAAAGCTCACCGGCGGGCATGTGGAGCGGGTCAGGAAGCGGATGCAGGAGCTGACAGAAGGCAACCTGCCCATTACCAAGAAATCTTATTCCATTGACGATGCCATGGAAATTTTTAAAGCCCATAAAATGGACGATAAGGTGAAGCTGTTCCGGTACAGAAGAAGCTCATCCGTGAATATTTACTGCCTGGACGGTTATTATGACTATTATTACGGCTATATGCTGCCAAGTACAGGTTATTTGAAATACTATGACGTGATGCTCTACGAAAACGGGATTTTGCTGCTGATACCGGGAAATGAGGAGCCTGACAAGCTGGATTACTTCCAGCCAAAAGAAAAGTTTTTCCATACCCTGGCAAATTCCAGCCGCTGGGGGGAGATGATGGGGATCGACACCGTGGGGGATTTGGACGATGTCATCTGCAAGGGGCAGATTAGCGATATGATCCTGGTGCAGGAGGCGCTGCAGGAGCGGCGGATCGGTGAGATTGCCAAGGAAATCGTGGACCGGGGGAACGTAAAGTTTGTGCTGATCGCAGGGCCTTCCTCTTCAGGGAAGACCACCTTTTCCCACAGGCTTTCCATCCAGCTGCGCAGTTATGGCATGGTTCCCCATCCCATTGCCCTGGACGATTATTTTGTAGACAGGGAACAGACACCCCGGGATGAGAGGGGGGATTACGATTTTGAATGCCTGGAAGCCATTGATATCAAAAAGTTTAATGAAGACATGAACAGGCTCCTGGCAGGGGAAATGGTGGAACTGCCCCAGTTTAATTTCAAGCTGGGCAAACGGGAATATCATGGAAATTACAAAAAGTTAGGGCCGGAGGATGTGCTGGTGATAGAAGGGATCCATGGGCTGAACCCAGCCACTACCTATTCTATGCCCGATGAGAGCAAGTTTAAAATTTACATCAGCGCCCTCACCAGCTTAAATGTAGATGAACATAACCGTATTCCCACCACGGACGGGCGGCTTCTGCGGCGGATTGTCCGGGATGCCAGGACAAGGGGGACTTGCGCCAGGCGGACAGTGGAAATGTGGCCTTCGGTGAGAAGGGGGGAGGAAAAGTATATTTTTCCTTTCCAGGAGACCGCGGACGAAATGTTTAACTCCGTGCTGATTTATGAACTGGCAGTACTAAAGCAGTATGCGGAGCCTTTATTGTTTGGTATTGGCAAGAATGAGCCGGAATACCATGAGGCGAAGCGGCTTTTAAAATTCCTGGAATATTTCCTGGGAATTGACAGCAAAAATGTCCCCGCCAATTCTATCTGCAGGGAATTTATTGGGGGAAGCTGTTTCAACGTGTAACAGCCTACAGAAAATCAAGTAGGACAAATGGTTGCGGCCGTCTGGGGAACGGTTTGGGAGTTCCCTGGTTCCCTACAGGCGGCTGAGGAAAGTCCGGGCTTCACAGGGCAGGATGCCGGATAACGTCCGGTGGAGGCGACTCCAAGGAAAGTGCAACAGAAATAAACCGCCCCTGGCTATGGTGCCAGGTGGTAAGAGGTGGAAAGGCAGTGTAAGAGACTACCGCCTGCCCGGTAACGGGCAGGGCACATGTAAACCCCATCCGAAGCAAGGCCGAATAGAAAGCGCAATAGCCTGCCCGGCGAGCTTTCAGGTGGGCCGCTAGAGGCTGCCGGTGACGGCAGTCCCAGACAGATGACCATTCAACGACATAACCCGGCTTATCGTCCTGCTTGATTTCATAAAAAGGCTGGTATTTGTATTAAATTAGATTATTCACTTATATGTATCCGGAAATGTAGTCCTGTATTTTTATTACAATAAGCCGGCTCGCGTAGCGTGACGGCGTTTGTTACAGAGTGCCTTTCCGGCTTTTTCTATCATTATTTATAAAACGCAGCCCAAAGGATTGCCCGGAAGTGGGGGGACAATATGAAAAAGAAAAAAGGCTTCTGTTCTCTGGTAATTACTTTAGCCTTGCCGCCGGTTCTGTCATTTTTCCTGCCAGTGGGGCAGGCGTGGGCGGCCAGGGGGCGGGAGGAGGCGCTGCCGCCCCTGATCCAGGGGACTAGATTGGAGGACGATTACAGGGCGGTTGCCAGCCTGGGGCTTGCTTCCACGCCCTTGCTTGCAGAGGAAAATCCCAGGCAGGCTTTCCGTAACGTCCTTCCCAGTTGTGTGCGTATCCAGGCCAGTGGCCATTACGGCAGTGGCAGTATTTTCCAGATAGGGGAAGATGGGGTCATCATTGCCACAAACAGGCATGTGCTGCAGTATTGGGAAGAAGACAGCTATATCACTTTTTATAATGGAAGCAGAGGGTTTGCCCGGTTCCTGGGAAGCTCACAGGAAGCGGATGTGGGCTTTCTTTGCGTACCTGTGGGAAGCCTTCCCTATGAGGAGCTTCTGTCCTTCCGTAGTGTGAGGCCTGCCCGGGGGAAGGCTATGGAAGAGGGGGACGGCTTTTTTATGGTGGATATGGCCACCAGGGCGGATGAGCCTGTGAAGAGGGAAGGGGAAATCCTTTCGCCCCAGGTTTATCTGGAGGATTTTAAGGGGGAGATGCTGCTGGGAAAGGGGGAAGCCCTGCCGGGAATGTCCGGGAGCGGGGTATTTGATGGCAGGGGGAATTATCTTGGCATGGTAACAGGCGGGACTGTGTATGGGGAAATTGCGGCAGTGCCGGCAGAGACAATCCGGGAGGAATATAAAAAACTTGTAAAGGATACCTGAAGGCGGAAGAAAAGCGACTGTTCAATTTCTGGGCCTTATGTTACAATAAAAGGGCTTTATTGGAAAACACAGTAAGGAACAGATTTGTGGCAAAGGCGGGTGGTAGGAGGCGGCCGGCGGAAATTGCCTGGCCTGGGGTTTTATTTGAAAGGAAAAGGGAAACATAAGGATAGAAAGTGAAGGAAGGAGAAAGATATGATAAAAAGATTAACAGCACTTTTTCTTGCGGCAATGATGGTGATAGTTTTGCCGGGGTGCGGGGGGAAGAAGGACTCTGCCCCAGGGGAGGAAGAGGGGGCGTCCCGGTATGGGGAGGCTTTGGAGGTACTCCAGGCAGTAGTGGATGCTTACAGCCAGGAGGAGCTGTTTGCAATTTACGGGGGCAACCAGGAAAATGCAGTGATGGATGCCCCGGGGAAATTTGACGTTTCCAAGACCCAGGAGCTTGACAATGTACTGGGGCTGCCTGGCAGCCAGGCGGCGGCGGTAGATGATGCTGCTTCCATGGTGCATATGATGAACGCCAATACTTTTACAGGGGCGGTATACCACTTAAAGGAAGATACAGACCAGGCAGCTTTTGTGGAGGAAGTGAAATCCCATATTCTGGAAAGGCAGTGGATATGCGGGCAGCCGGATACCCTGCTGGTAATGGACCTGGGCGGTGGGTATGTGCTTACTGCTTTTGGGGAGGCCGGGATCATGGATATCTTTAAAAACAACGCCCTTTCCGCTGTGGAGGGCGGGAAGACGGTGGTGGAAGTACCCATCAGATAAAGGGTGTGGCATAAATGCTGTTCTCAAGTATCACATTTATTTATTATTTTTTGCCTGTTACGGCAGGGCTGTATTTTTTGTCCCTGAAAGGCGCAGGTGCGCTGAAATCTTTTTTCCAAAGGCTGCCCAATGGAATCCTGCTTTTGTGCAGCCTTGTTTTTTATGGCTGGGGGGAACCCAAGTATGTGTTCCTTATGATGGTTTCCACGCTGTCCTGTTACGGCTTTGGCCTGTTGGTGGAAAAGTACAGGGAGGGAAGGAAAGGGCGTGCGTTTGCCCTTGTGTCTGTCATGGTGAGCCTGAGCTTTTTGGTGTATTTTAAGTATGCAGACTTTTTTCTGGAGAATTTCAATGCCCTGGCAGGATGGCAGGTCCCTCTTTTGAAAGTGGCGCTGCCTGTGGGCATTAGCTTTTATACCTTTCAGATCATCAGCTATACGGTGGACGTATACCGGGGAGAAGATGCCCAGAAAAATTTTATTGACCTGGCACTTTATGTGGCCATGTTTCCCCAGTTGGTGGCTGGCCCTATTGTGCGGTATTCTGGCCTGTCCAGGGAGCTTGCCGGCCGGCGGCATTTTTGGGCGCTGGGAGCAGAGGGGATCCGCCGGTTTATCCTGGGGCTGGCAAAGAAAGTGCTGCTGGCCAACCAGCTGGGGGAACTTTGCGGTGTATTCCGGGCTTCAGAGGAAAAGTCGGTGCTGTTTTACTGGCTGTACGGGTTAGCTTTTGCCCTGCAATGTTATTTTGACTTTTCCGGTTACAGCGATATGGCCATTGGGCTGGGAAGGATCTTTGGGTTCCGCTTTCCGGAGAATTTTAATTATCCCTATATTTCCGCCAGTATTACGGAATTCTGGCGGCGGTGGCATATTTCCCTGGGTTCCTGGTTCCGGGATTATGTTTATATTCCGTTGGGAGGGAACCGGAGGGGAAAGGGACGGCAGCTTTTCAATATTTGTATTGTATGGGCCCTTACCGGCCTGTGGCATGGGGCTGCCTGGAACTTTGTGCTCTGGGGGCTGATTTTTGCGGTATTGCTGATGGTGGAAAAGCTGTGGCTTTTAAAGTATTTGGGGAAGAGCCGGGTGTTGTCCCGGATTTATGTGCTTTTTTTTGTGATGGCCAGTTTTGTGGTCTTTAACGGCCAGGGCTTGTCCCAGGTATGTTCTGACATAGGGGGGCTTTTTGGCCTTGGCGGCGTTTCCCTTGTTTCCATCCAGGCGCTGTACTGTTTGAGAAGCTATGGGATGGTATTGCTGGCAGCAGGGGTGGGGGCCACACCTGCCATGAAGCTGGCGGTGGGCGCTGTCTGCCAAAAGAAGGCAGGGGAGAGGCTTGTGTGTTATTTGGAGCCCATGATGCTTATGGGGCTTTTGCTGGCAGTTACCGCTTATCTGGTGGATGGCTCCTTTAATCCTTTTTTGTATTTCAGGTTTTAAGGGACCGTTTTGGAGGAGAACTGATTTATGGAAAGCTGCAAGAAAGACAAAGCAGTGTGCGTTGCCTTTGGGGTGTTTCTTATGGCGGGCTTTTTCCTATGCCTGTTTTTTCCCAAAGA
>CAJTVD010000001.1:117428-118940 GCA_910579495.1 uncultured Lachnospiraceae bacterium | reverse complement strand
GCAGGCTGGCGGCTGCGCCCAGGCTGGCCCTGGGGGAAGTCTGGAGCGGGCGGTTTATGGAGGACTTTGAAACCTATGCGGCAGACGCTTTTCCTTTCCGGCAGGGGTTCCGGCAGGTAAAGGCAGTAGTGGCAGGAGGGATTTTCCGGCGCCAGGACAATAATGGGGTTTATGCCGCAGGAGGATATCTCTCTGCCCTGGAATACCCCATGGACTTAGCTTCCCTGGATTATGCGGCGGGGCGTTTTAGGTATGTGCGGGAGAAATACCTGACAGAGGAAAACAGGGTCTTCTTCTCAATCATTCCTGACAAAAACTGTTTTCTGGCAGAAGAAAGCGGCCGCCCTTCCATGGATTATGGGGAATTTGAAAGACAGATGGCCCAGAGGGTGGATTTTGCTGAATACATTTCTGTTTCAGGCCTTTTGGAAAAAGAGGACTACTATGAGACAGATACCCACTGGCGGCAGGAGAGGATTACTGATGTGGCAAAGCTCCTGGCGGAAAGGATGGGAACTACCCTTTCGGAAGATTATGAAACCCATATTCTGGGGGAAGATTTCTATGGTGTCTATTACGGCCAGGCGGCGCTGCCCCATAAGCCGGAAAAGCTCCAGTATCTTACCGGGGAAGCCATCAATGGATGCCATGTTTATGACTGGCAGAACGGAAGGGAAATTCCGGTATACAACATGGAAAATATCGGGAAGGACCCATATGAGATGTTTCTTTCCGGGCCACTTTCCCTTATTACCATAGAAAATAAAAATGCCCGGGAGGATAAAAAGCTGGTCATATTCCGGGATTCTTTTGGCTCAAGCATTGCCCCCCTTCTGGTTAGCGGCTATTCCCGGATTACCTTGGCGGACATCCGGTATATGCATCCGGATTTATTGGGGCAGTTTGTAGATTTTAAAGGATGTGATGTGTTGTTTTTATACAGCACTATGGTACTAAACAACAGTGAGACACTGAAATAGTGGAATTTTTACTGAAGGACAATGACGGAATTTGGAAGAGTTATGAGGATTAAAGAACAGGTATTGTTATTATTGGAAAAACACCGGGGAGAGTTTTTCTCCGGGGAGGAGATTGCCCAGCAGCTTTCGGTCACCCGGGCGGGTATCTGGAAAGCAGTGAAAGCACTGCAAAAGGAGGGCTATGCCATAGAAGCAGTAAACAATAAGGGCTATGTGCTGCAAAAAGCCCCGGATGTGCTTTCTGCGGCCTTTATTGAACAGAAGCTGAAGGAGGAGGGGATCTCCCTGGGAGTTTTGGTGGAAAAGAAGGTGGATTCCACCAACAATGTTTTAAAGCAATATGCCGCCCAGGGGGAGAAGAGGGATCTGGTTTTGCTGGCAGAGGAGCAGAGCGCGGGAAGAGGCCGCAGGGGGCGTTCCTTTTATTCCCCGGAGGGGGTGGGGCTTTATTTAAGCTTGCTGCTCCATCCTGAGGCAGGGCCGGAGGAAGGGACCATGCTTACCACCCTGACAGCGGCAGCGGCGGCAAAAG
>CAJTVD010000001.1:0-117413 GCA_910579495.1 uncultured Lachnospiraceae bacterium | reverse complement strand
GCGAGCCGGTACAGATTAAATGGGTCAACGATGTCTGGATGAGGGGAAAGAAAATTTCCGGCATCCTCACAGAAGGCTCGGCTTCCCTGGAAGAGGGAAAACTGGAATATGTGATTGTAGGGATTGGCATCAATATCTATGAGCCCCCAGGGGGCTTTCCGGAAGAAATACGGGAAGTGGCAGGGGCAGTATTTACGGACAGCATTCCCAGGGAAAATTTGCGGAACAGCCTGGCGGCAGAATTTTTGAAAAATTTTATGGGCTATTACCAGGCGTTCCCAGCCAGGGATTACCTGGAGGAGTACCGGAAGCGTTCCTTTATCATTGGAAAAAGAATCCGCATCATCCCTTCCGGCGCTTCTTTGGATGCCGGGGAGGAGGGCAGGCGGCCTGCCCTTGCCCTGGGGATAGACAGCCAGTGCCGCCTCCAGGTGCGGTATGAAGACGGCACAGAGGAACTGCTCTCCAGCGGGGAAATCAGTATAAGGCCGGAAGGATAGCTGCGGGAATGGAACAGGAGATGAAAAAATGTCATTTATAAGTGTTTTTGATGTGCTGGGGCCAAATATGATCGGGCCCTCCAGCTCCCATACCGCCGGGGCCTGCGTGATTGCCTCCCTGGCTGGAAAAATGTTGGGGAGCCCTGTAAAAAGTGTGGAATTTGTGCTCTACGGCTCCTTTGCCAAAACTTACCGGGGGCATGGTACTGACCGGGCGCTTTTGGGAGGGATTATGGGTTTTTCCACAGACGATACCAGGATCAGGGATTCCTTCCAGATTGCCCAAAGCCGGGGGCTGGCGTTTTCCTTCCAAACAGATGAAAGGGAAACAGAGATCCATCCCAATACGGTAGACATCTGTATGACGGGGACAGACCATCGGGTAATGACTGTACGCGGGGAGTCCCTGGGCGGCGGAAAGGTACGGATTGTGCGGATCAACCAGGTGGCGGTGGATTTCACAGGGGAGTACAGCGCAGTTATTGTGATCCACCAGGACAAGCCGGGGGTGGCTGCCCACATCACCAAATGTTTAAGCAGCCACAATGTAAATATTGCGTTTATGAGGGTTTTCCGGGAGGAAAAAGGCCATACGGCTTATACCATAGTAGAATCAGACGGCCATTTGCCGGAGAACATCATGAAAGAACTTCAGGAAAACACCTATGTGCATGATGTGATGATCGTTTAACCGCTGATGTATATACGTATATATCATGGGAGCGGGGACGGAAGGATGTCAGGAGGAGAGTAGGGAATGGATTTTAAAAGCGCAAAGGAACTGCTGGGATTATGCCATGAGAACCATATGGCAATTTCAGAGGTTATGAAAAGGCGGGAGTGTACCCTGGGGGAAACCACTTTGGAGCAGGTGCAGCGCCGCATGGGGCAGGTATTGGATATTATGAGAAACTCCGCCCTGGCGGCAGTGGAAAACCCCAGAAAATCCATGGGCGGCTTAATCGGGGGAGAGGCGGAAAAGCTCAGCCGCCAAAGGAGGCAGGGAAAGACGGTCGGGGGGCCGGTATTTAGCAGGGCGGTGATGTATGCCATGGGCGTGCTGGAAGTGAACGCTTCCATGGGGCTGATCGTGGCGGCACCTACCGCAGGCTCGTCCGGCGTGGTTCCGGGGCTTTTGCTGGCTTTGCAGGAAGAATACCAGGTGCCGGATGAAAAAGTAATTGCCGCCCTGTTTAACGCCGGGGCCATTGGTTATTTAGCCATGCGCAACGCCACTGTGGCGGGGGCTGTAGGCGGCTGCCAGGCGGAGATTGGGGTGGCTTCCGCCATGGCAGCGTCAGCTTCTGTGGAGATGATGGGCGGGGAGCCGGGCCAGTGCCTGGACGCCGCATCCACGGTGCTGATGAACATGCTGGGACTGGTGTGCGACCCGGTAGGCGGCCTGGTTGAGTACCCCTGCCAGAACCGCAATGCCGCAGGGGTTGCCAATGCCCTGGCAGCAGCGGAAATCTCCCTTGCGGGAATCCCCCAGAGGATTCCCCTGGACGAGATGATGGCGGCCATGTATGCTGTGGGAAGACGTCTCCCTGCAGAACTGCGGGAGACTGCCCTGGGGGGATGCGCCACAACCCCTGCCGGATGCCAGTTGTGCCAAGGAAATGAATAATTTCACTATAACTCCCGAAAGGATGCAATTTTGATGCAAAAATGAGTTATAATATCTATGATAATCAAATTGCGGAGGGAATTTTATATGTGGCACAGAGCAGGAAGAATTGTAGTTCTTTTTGGAATAGCGGCGGCAATGCTTTTAACAGCATGTGGCAACAGGGGAAATGGGACAGAGGGGGAAGAAAAGAAGCAGGAGGATGAGGAGGTCCTGGCCTTGGGCAGCAAGCCCTTAAGGGAGGAAAATTCTCTGCGCCCCCTGGGAATCCGGAACTGGCTGAAAGGGCAGGCACAGGGAGCAGGGCTGGCAGAGGCTTTGCAGCCCCAGGAGGAGCCGGACCCCCAAAAGCAGCCGGCAAAGGGGCTGGTCCTTGCCTCTGAAGACTGGGGGCTTGGGTTTGGCCAGGAAGGAAGCCAGCCTACAGGGAATGCCCCGGCAGAGGACCTGAAAGCATATGACGCTTACTATGTAGGCAGCCCGGAGGAAAAGGCTATTTACCTTACCTTTGACTGTGGCTATGAAAATGGCAACACAGAGCCTATCCTGGAGGCACTGAAAAAGCACCATGCACCGGCAACTTTTTTTGTGGTGGGGCATTACCTGGAGTCCGCGCCTGACCTGGCCAGGCGCATGATAGCGGAGGGGCATACGGTAGGCAACCACACTTACCATCATCTGGATATGCCCTCTATTTCAGATAAGGAGGCTTTCAGGAAGGAAATGGAGGATGTGGCAACGCTTTTCCATGAAATCACAGGTACGGACCTGGCCATGTATTACCGCCCGCCCCAGGGAAAATGCAATGAAGCCAATCTGAGGATGGCCCAGGAACTGGGATATTCCACGATTTTCTGGAGCCTTGCCCATGTGGACTGGATACAGGACAAGCAGCCCGGCCGTGAGGAGTCGATAGAAAAGCTTACCAGGCGTATTCATCCGGGAGCGGTTGTCCTGCTCCATAATACCTCCCAGACCAACGGGGAAATTTTAGATGAACTGCTTACCAAATGGGAGGAAATGGGGTATACCTTCAAGCCTCTTTCGGAATTAACAGGAAAGTAAATTTGATGCAAAAAAACCAGCCCGCTTAAATCACAGGGGCTGGTTTTTAATTACAATAATTATGCCATTTTATTTACGGCAAGAGCCAAACGGGACACTTTTCTGGAAGCCGTATTTTTATGATAAACGCCTTTGGTCTGAGCTTTGCTGATAGCAGCCGTAGCAGCAGTTAACGCTTTCACAGCCGCGTCTTTATCATTCGCCTCAATAGCGGCAATTACCTTCTTGCTTGCGGTCTTAACGCCAGACTTAATTGCTTTATTTCTTGCAGCTCTGGTTTGGTTTACTAAAATTCTCTTCTTTGCAGACTTAATATTAGCCACGATGTACACCTCCTCTTCAAAATCATCAGTTATTTGAGATGTTCCATTAAAGCCGGAGACACGGACGTCTTAATGTAAACACACGCATATTATTTTAGCCATAAAATGGACATCTGTCAATACATAATTGAAGAATATTCTGAAAATACTGTAATATCAGTAAACCACAAATAAATTTGGTACGGAGGAATTATGAGCGGTATTAAGGTGAGGACGGACCTGGCCCTTGAGGTCCGGGAGAATATGGAGGAAAATGCCAAAGACTGCAGGGGCGTTTCCGTAGAGGAGGAATACCGGGAGGAAAGCGAGCTGAGGATCACTACCGTGGTGATTGAGACCATGAACGGCTCTAAGGCAATGGGAAAACCCATAGGCACATATATTACCCTGGAAGCGCCCGCCATGGTTCTTCCCGACGAGGATTACCATGAGGAAATTTCCCGGGAGCTTGCCGGGCAGCTTAAGAAGATTATCCCCGGCATAGAAAAGGAGCTTTCCGTGCTGGTAGTGGGGCTTGGGAACAGGGATGTGACGGCGGATGCCTTAGGGCCCAATGTGGCGGACAATATCACTATCACCAGGCATATGATGAAGGAGTATGGCAAGGCGGCTTTTAATAAAAACAAGGTCCATATGGTCAGCGCCCTTACCCCGGGGGTGATGGCGAAGACAGGCATGGAATCCCAGGAAATCATTAAAGGCGTGGTGGAGCGCACGAAGCCGGATGTGGTAGTGGTGATAGATGCCCTGGCGGCCCGTTCCACCAGGCGGCTGAACCGGACGATCCAGGTGACCAATACGGGGATCCACCCAGGCTCCGGGGTAGGGAATCACAGGAATGCCATTACCCGGGAGGCCCTGGGGGTGCCGGTGATTGCCATAGGTGTCCCCACGGTGGTGGACGCGGCTACCATTGTAAGCGATGCTTTTGAAAAAATGATGCGCCTTAGCGGGGAGGAGCCCCTGGATATCCAGGACGAACTGCTCTCGGGGCTTGGGGAGCTTTATAACATGTACGTCACAGGCAAGGATGTGGATTATGAGATTAAGCAGATCAGCCATATTATCTGCAATGCCTTAAACGGCGCTTTTGAAATCAGCCCGGATTTGTGAAAATAAAATATGGAATACGCCGGTTTTACTGAGATCTTTTTCCGGGGGCTTTTTAAGGCCGGCCTTATTCCGCCATTAGAATGAATGTCCCAGGATAAGCATATACTTTTCCAGTGGGGTGCTTAAGGTGACAGGATTAAAATGGAATAAAAACAGTAAAAAGCGCGGCATTATGGCCTTGCTGCTGATATGCGCGGCTGTCGGCTTTTTTCAATTTGCCGAAAACAAAAATTCCGGGGACAGAAAAGAAAATAGCTGGCTAAACCGGGCGGGAAGCTTTTTCAGCCGCCAGATGGAGAGGCATTTTTTTCAGGTTCCCAGATATCTGGAAGAGGGGGAAGGGGTAAAGGAGACTTTTTTCCAGGCAGATAGGCTCCTGCTTTGGCAGTTTCCGTTATATGGCTATGCCCTCACCCACAGCCAGGAAGATCCGGGCAGTGAGGACGGGCTGATGGCGGAGCTGATCGGGCGGCAGGAGGGGACGGATGAGGATGTGAAAAATATTGATGAGGATAGCCTGGATTATGGGGAGGATGCCCTTCATATAGAAAACAGCGTGCTGGAGGAGATGGAAAGGGAAAACGGTGTACATAATCAGACGGAAGAAGAAGCGCCGGAGCAGATAGCGGAGGAAACCCCGCCTCCCCAGGAGGTGCCGGAGACGGAAGGCAGCGGCGGTTTCCAGGCAGCGGCTTATCCCGCTTATTCCTACGACTGGTCACAGGGCTGGGATTACCAGGCTTTTATCTCTAATTTTTATGCAGTGGATAAATCTACCAATTTAAAGGAAGAATATGTGGGGCTGGGGCAGCTTCTGTACCAGGATCTATCGGTCAACAAAGAATCGGAAGGCCCCCAGATCCTGATCTACCATACCCATTCCCGGGAGGATTTCGTGGATTCTGTTCCCGGGGACCCATCCACCACAATCCTGGGGGCGGGGGAAAAGCTGGCCCGGCTTTTGCAGGACCAGTACGGCTTCCGGGTGCTCCACCATACAGGGGAATACGACAGCGAAAGGGATGATGCCTATAATAAGTCCCTTCCTGCCCTGATGGAGATTCTGGAACAAAACCCTTCCATTGAAGTGGTGATTGACCTGCACCGGGATGCGGTGGCAGGGGACAGGAAGCTGGTGATGGACCTCCAGGGGCGTCCCACCGCCAGGTTTATGTTTTTCAACGGTTTAAGCTATGGGCGCAAAAGCGGCGATATTGATTATCTGGAAAATCCTTATATACAGGAAAACCTGGCTTTTTCCTTCCAGGCCCAGGTGGCGGCCAATGAATATTATCCGGGGATTGCAAGGAAGGTATACCTGAAAGCCTACCGGTACAACATGCACCTGCGGCCCCGCAGTATGCTTATTGAGCTGGGAGCCCAGAACAATACCGTGGAGGAAATCCTGAATGCCTGCGACCCTCTGGCCCATATCCTTGCCATTGTGCTTGGATAGATTTTATGTTAAAATAACAGAATATGCCAGGGCCTTTTGGGAACAGGCTTTGGCTGGGCGTGATAATCGTGGAAGATAACCCCGGTGGGATATTTATATGCCGGGCGTCAACGGGAGGACACTATGGCACAGACGGACCAAAGTAAAATAAGAAATTTCTGCATTGTGGCACATATTGATCATGGTAAGTCCACACTGGCAGACCGTATTATAGAAAAAACAGGGCTGCTCACCAGCCGTGAGATGCAGGCCCAGGTGCTTGACAACATGGAACTGGAGCGGGAGAGGGGTATTACTATCAAAGCCCAGACCGTGCGGACGGTCTATAAGGCAAAGGACGGGGAAGAGTATATTTTAAATTTAATTGACACCCCGGGGCATGTGGACTTTAACTATGAGGTAAGCAGGAGCCTGGCGGCATGTGACGGCGCAATCCTGGTAGTGGACGCAGCCCAGGGGATAGAGGCCCAGACCCTGGCTAATGTATACCTGGCCCTGGACCACAACCTGGAAGTGTTCCCGGTGATCAATAAGATTGACCTGCCCAGTGCACGGCCGGAGTGGGTAAAGGGTGAAATTGAGGACGTGATCGGAATAGAAGCCCAGGATGCCCCCTTAATCTCTGCCAAAAACGGCATTGGCATAGAGGAAGTGCTGGAGGCAGTGGTAACGAAGGTCCCTGCCCCCGGGGGGAGCCCAAACAACCCTTTACAGGCGTTGATTTTTGACTCTCTTTATGATTCTTATAAAGGGGTGATTGTTTTCTGCCGCCTGATGGAGGGAAGGGTGTCTAAGGGGACCAGGATCCGGATGATGGCAACAGGGGCTGTGGCGGAAGTGGTGGAGACGGGTTACTTTGGGGCAGGCCAGTTCATACCCTGCCAGGAGCTTTCCGCCGGAATGGTAGGCTATATTACCGCATCTATCAAAAATGTTAAGGACACGGCGGTAGGGGATACAGTGACGGATGCCGACCGCCCCTGCCAGGAGCCCCTTCCCGGCTACAAGAAAGTAAATTCCATGGTATACTGCGGGGTATACCCGGCGGACGGTGCCAAGTACCCGGATCTCCGGGATGCCCTGGAAAAACTGCAGTTAAATGATGCTTCCCTGCGCTATGAGCCGGAGACCTCCGTAGCCCTGGGCTTCGGGTTCCGCTGTGGCTTTTTGGGGCTTTTGCATTTGGAAATCATCCAGGAGAGGCTGGAGAGAGAGTATAGTCTGGACCTGGTGACTACCGCCCCGGGGGTTATTTATAAGGTGCATAAGACAGACGGGGAAGTGGTGGAGCTGACCAATCCCACCAACCTGCCGGACCCATCAGTGATCGAGTATATGGAGGAGCCGGTGGTGAGTGCGGAGATTATGGTGACTACAGATTTTATCGGCCCTATTATGGAGCTTTGCCAGGAAAGAAGGGGCAAATATCTGGGGATGGAGTATATGGAGTCCACCAGGGCGCTGCTGAAATATGAACTTCCTTTAAATGAGATCATCTACGACTTTTTCGATGCATTAAAATCCCGTTCCCGGGGATATGCGTCCTTTGATTATGAGCTGAAAGGCTATGAACAGTCGGAGCTTGTAAAGCTGGATATTCTCATTAACAAAGAGGAAGTGGACGCCCTTTCCTTTATCGTACACAAGGACAGCGCCTATGAGCGGGGCAGGAAAATGTGCGAAAAGCTGAAGGATGAAATTCCCCGCCATCTTTTTGAAATTCCCATCCAGGCGGCCATTGGCGGCAAGGTAATTGCCAGGGAGACGGTGAAGGCAATGCGCAAGGACGTGCTGGCAAAGTGCTATGGCGGCGATATCACCCGCAAAAAGAAACTCCTGGAAAAACAAAAGGAAGGGAAAAAGCGGATGCGCCAGATTGGCAGCGTGGAGGTTCCACAGAAAGCGTTTATGAGCGTGCTGAAGCTGGATGACAGATAACCGCTATGGGGAATATCACAGGGCAAAAAGAGTTAAGTATCTACATCCACATCCCCTTTTGTGTAAAAAAGTGCCTCTACTGCGATTTCCTGTCCTCACCCGCAGGGGAGGGGGACTACCGGCGTTATGTGGAGGCATTGATCCGTGAAATTGTGCAGGAGAGTGGGAATTACAGGGAATACAGGGTAGATACGGTTTACTTTGGCGGAGGTACACCATCCCTGCTGCCTGGGAAATGGGTGGAAGAGATCATGGAGGCCGTATCCTCCCATTACCGGCTGGCAGAAAACTGTGAGGCCAGCCTGGAAGCCAATCCCGGGACGGTTACCTGGGAAAAGCTAAAATCTTACCAGCAGGCGGGAATCAACCGGCTCAGCCTTGGCGCCCAGTCCCTGAAGGACGGGGAACTGGAAGCCCTTGGCAGAATCCATAACAGCGCCGACTTTTTCCAATCCTATCAGATGGCAGTGGAGGCAGGCTTCCGGAACCTTAATGTGGATTTGATGCTTGCCATTCCCCGGCAGAGCCCGGAAAGCTGGCGGGATACTTTAGGCCAGGTGGCCCGCCTTTCCCCGCCCCCGGCGCATATCTCCGCTTATAGCCTGATCATTGAGGAGGGAACCCCATTTCATGCCCAAAGGCCGGTTCTTTTAGAGGAAGATACAGAGAGAAGGATGTACAGGGAAACGGGAAAATTCCTGGCAAAGTATGGCTATGGGCAGTATGAGATTTCCAATTACGCCCTTCCCGGTTTTCAGTGCAGGCATAACCTGGCTTACTGGCAAAGGAAAAACTATGCAGGCTTTGGCATCGGCGCTGCTTCCCTGGTTGAAAATGTGAGATTCCGCAATATTCCCCACAGGGAAGGCTATGTGAAAAACTTTCTGGAGGAGGGAGCCGGAATTCCCATAAAGGAAGAGGTGCAAAGGCTTTCCAGGCAGGAGCAGATGGAGGAATTTATGTTCCTCGGGCTGCGCCTTACACAAGGGGTAAGCAGTAAGGAGTTTTTCCGTACCTTTGGCGTGGAAATAGGCCAGGTTTATCCGGGGATTGTGGAGAATTTTTGCCAGAAGGGGCTGCTTAGGGTGAAGGAAGGGCCAAAAGGGGACAGCCAATGGATTGCCCTTACGGAGTTTGGGGTGGATGTGAGTAATTATGTGATGGCGGAGTTTTTGCTCTCCTGAGAGAGAATCAAATTAAGTTTTTTGGGAAAGGCACCACAGGGCTTTGGAAGTCATAGAATAATAAAAACGACTTTGGGGGCGCCCTTTGAAAACTTTTCAAAAACCTTTATCGGCAGCAGAGGAGGCCCATTATATACAGGTATTGCAAGAGGGAAACGGCGACGAGGCGGTAAAGGCCAAGGAAATTCTCATAGAGAGAAACCTCCGCCTGGTGGCCCATATTGCCAAGAAGTATCAGAATGTGGACGAAGACATGGAGGATTTGATATCCATAGGGACAATTGGGTTAATCAAGGCAATTTCTTCCTTTGACGCGGGAAAGGGGAAGCTGAGCACCTATGCGTCCAGATGTATTGACAATGAACTGCTGATGCTGCTTCGCTCAAAAAAGAAAAGCTCAAGGGAAGTCTCCCTGTTTGAGCCAATTGGAACGGATAAGGAAGGGAATGAGATCAACCTTCTGGATATTATTGAGCACGAGCAGGACGATATTACAGACCAGATGGAGCTTTGCGAAAACACCAAAAAGCTGGTAAAGCTCCTGGACGAGGCGCTGACAGACAGGGAGCGCGAAATCATATTTCTGCGTTATGGCCTTTTGACAGAAAAGGAAGTGACCCAGAGGGAAATCGGCGAACTGCTCCATATATCCCGGAGCTATGTGTCAAGGATTGAGAAGAAAGCGCTGAATAAACTGCGGGAGAAGTTTGAGCAGGGATAGGCACAGAGAATAGTGTAGATACAGGAACACCGGGGCTGTGGGATAGAGCTGATTTCGGTTATAAACGCTGAAATAGGTTCTGTCCCGTTTTTATTGCCTGCTGGCGATAGCGGTAAAATTGCCGAAGTGCTGTAAACGTCCTTGCAAAATGGATGTGCCTATATTAAAATAATACTATATTGTTTGCCGGAGTGTGGTTTTCCAATGAGAATGAAATGGGGGAAACAAGAGGATGGGCAGCAGGATAAATGTCAAAAGGCGGGAGTTTCAGGACAGCTACCGCAGACATTATAAAATGTACAAAGAAACTACGGGAAATAGCAAATCTCGCTTTGGGATTTGAATATGCAAAAGGGGCAAGGCCCAGGGTTTTGTCTTTGCTGGCAAGATAACGCAGGTAAAAATATTTTTATAATACAATGGGACAGAGTTAGTTCGACTGGGGCTGTTGAATTGATTCTGCCCTGTTTTGTTTGGGTATGGTATAAATGCTACGAAATTTTGTGTAATTATCTTGTAGGTTATATGGGAAGCATGTATAAGAAGGGATGATATTGCGTTTGATATAGAATAGGGTGATAGTATGGATGTTTAGAGTAGGGAGGATAGATTGCTATGGCAAGAACTGTAGGGATAGGAATCCAGAGCTTTGAAAAAATAATAAAGGAGAACAGCTTCTATGTGGATAAAACAGGTTTTATAAGACAGTGGTGGGAAAATAGAGACGATGTAACCTTGATTACACGCCCCCGCAGATTCGGGAAAACCTTGAACATTAATATGCTGGAAAGATTCCTTTCCGTAGAATATGCAGGGCAGGGAGAGATTTTTGAGGGGCTTTCTATATGGAGGGACGAGAAGTACCGGACTCTTCAGGGAAGTATGCCGGTAGTCTTCTTAAGTTTCGCGGATGTAAAGGCGAACACATTTGCCCTGGCAAGGGAAAAAATCTGCATGCTTATCGAGGAAGTATACCGAAAGCATGATTATCTATTGGAAGAGGGATCCCTAAAGGAGAGCGAAAAGGCATTTTTCTGTAAAGCCATGACAGAAATGACGGATTCGAAAGTGGCATATTCCTTAAAAAATCTGTCGGGTTATCTTTCGGGCTACTATGGAAAAAAAGTGGTCATTCTGTTGGACGAGTACGATACGCCTCTTCAGGAGGCCTGGGTATACGGCTATTGGAAAGAGATGGTGGAATTCATAAGAGGCCTGTTCAATTCCACATTTAAGACGAATCCATATCTGGAGCGGGCGGTCATGACGGGAATCACGAGAGTCAGCAAGGAATCCATTTTCTCGGATTTGAATAATATAGAAGTAGTGACTGCTACATCGGAGAAATATGAAGACAGCTTCGGATTTGCAGAGGAAGAGGTGTGGGCGGCATTGCAGGAATGTGGCCTGTACGAAAACAGACTGGCTGTAAAAGACTGGTATGACGGCTTTACATTCGGAAAGAGGAAAGATATCTATAATCCATGGTCAATCATCAATTATCTGGATAAAAAAAGGCTTGCAACCTACTGGGCTAATACCAGTAGCAACGGCCTGGTGGATAAGCTGATTCGGGAGGGAAGTGCGGATATAAAAATCTCCATGGAGAATCTGCTGAAAGGAGAGCGTTTGTATAAAGACATTGACGAGCAGATTATCTTTGACCAACTGGACGCAGATGAGAATGCAATATGGAGCCTGCTCCTGGCCAGTGGATACCTGAAAGCGGAAAGTTGCACATTAAACGAGGAAACAGGAGCTGATTTATACGAGCTGGCCTTGACAAATAAGGAGGTGCAGTGTATGTTCCGAAAGCTGATCCGGAAATGGTTTTCTGGTTCGGGAATGGTCTACAACGGCTTTATCAGGGCACTTTTGCAGGATGACGTTAAGTCCATGAACGCCTATATGAACCGTGTGGCCCTGGCCACATTCAGCTACTTCGACAATGGAAGGAATCCCTCCATGGAGACACAGCCAGAGCGCTTTTACCACGGCTTTGTGCTGGGGCTGTCTGTGGAACTGGCAGACCGCTATATCATTATCTCCAATCGTGAAAGCGGCTTCGGAAGGTATGATGTGATGATGGAGCCGAAGAACGGAGTAGATAATGCTGTAATCATGGAATTCAAGGTCAGAGATTCTGGAGAGGAGAAATCGTTGGAGGATACTGCGGATGCAGCCCTGAAACAGATTGAGGAAAAGCGGTACCAGGCAGATTTAGAGAGCAGGGGATTCCCTGGTGAACGAATCCGGATATATGGCTTTGCATTTGAAGGGAAAGAAGTTCTGATAAAAAGTATATTCTCTTTTCAGAATTGTGTACCCATTATTTAGAATATGGATATAGGAGGATTTCTGCATGTCAATACAAACATCCGTTCAGGGATGGCCACAATTAACCAAGGAGGAAGCGGAATTTATTAGTCAAAAACCCTGGACAAAGGAAATTGGTGACTTTATTGATAAGTTGGTTTATGATAGGTTACTTGGTAATTATGGGAATTGGAGGGCAGATTACTGTGGCAAGGACCGTAGGGATAGGGATCCAGAGTTTTGAGAAGCTGATAACGGGGAACAGCTTTTATATAGACAAGACAGGCTTCATCAGGCAGTGGTGGGAGAACAGGGATGATGTAACCTTGATTACACGCCCCCGGAGGTTTGGGAAGACCCTGAACATGGATATGCTGGAAAGGTTTTTCTCTGTGGAGTATGGCGGGCAGGGGGAGATCTTTGAAGGGCTGTCCATATGGGAAGAGGAGGAATACCGTGAGCTCCAGGGAACCTGGCCGGTAATCTTTTTAAGCTTTGCGGATGTAAAGGCGAATACTTTTCCCCTGGCAAGGGAAAAGATCTGTATGCTTATCAAAGAAGTGTACCGCAGGTACTGCTTCCTGCTGGCAGGGGGGAGCTTAAAGGAAGGGGAAGCAGAGCTTTTCCGTAAGGTTTTGGCAGAAATGACGGACTCTGAGGCGGCGTATTCTTTGAAAAATCTATCAGGTTTTTTATCAGGCTATTATGGGAAAAAAGTAATCATCCTGCTGGACGAATACGATACGCCCCTGCAGGAGGCCTGGGTGTATGGCTATTGGCAGGAAATGGTGGAATTCATAAGGGGGCTGTTCAACGCCACCTTCAAGACGAACCCGTACCTGGAGCGGGCAGTGATGACAGGGATCACGCGTGTGGGCAAGGAATCCATATTTTCCGACCTGAACCATCTGTCTGTGGTGACATCAACCTCTGAGATGTATGCCGACTGCTTTGGCTTCACGGAGGGTGAGGTATTTGCTGCGCTGGGTGAGTATGGGATGCAGGATAAGCGCCGGGAGGTGAAAAGTTGGTACGACGGGTTCACCTTCGGAAAATGCAGGGACATCTATAACCCATGGTCGGTGATAAACTACCTGAAAACAGGGCGCCTGTCCACGTACTGGGCCAATACCAGCAGCAACGGCCTGGTAGACAGGCTGGTCCGGGAGGGGAGCGGTGAGGTGAAAATATCCATGGAGAACCTCCTGGAGGGCAGGGCCTTGCACAAAGAGATCGACGAGCAGGTGGTATTCGACCAGCTGGGCTCGGATGAAAATGCCATCTGGAGCCTGTTCCTGGCAAGCGGGTACCTGAAAGCGGAAAGCCGTACGTTAAACGAGGATACAGGGGCGGAAGTGTATGCCCTGTCGGTGACAAACAAAGAGGTGCAGCTGATGTTCCGTAAGATGGTCCGGAAATGGTTTGCGGGGACGGGGACGGTCTACAACGGCTTTATCAGGGCGCTGCTGGAGGATGATGTAAAGTCCATGAACGCCTACATGAACCGGGTGGCGCTGTCAACGTTCAGCTATTTTGACAGCGGGAGGAACCCCTCCATGGAGGCGCAGCCGGAGCGTTTCTACCACGGGTTCGTGCTGGGCCTATCTGTGGAGCTGTCAGGCCGCTATGCCATAACTTCCAACCGTGAGAGCGGGTTTGGGAGGTACGACGTGATGATGGAGCCGAAAGATGTGGGGTGCAATGCCGTGATTATGGAATTCAAGGTCAGGGACCAGTCGGAGGAGGGGAGCCTGGCGGACACTGCGGATGCGGCTCTGAGACAGATAGAAGAGAAGCAATACGGGGCGGAATTAGAGGGGAGGGGGATCCCCCGGGAGCGGATCCGGAAATATGGCTTTGCCTTTGAGGGGAAAGAAGTCCTGATAAAAAGCCAGCCCTAGCCTGGCTGATGGGTTTCGCCTTTGGATGGGAGACTTTTTGGTTGTAAAGAGATGAAGAATCCATTATAATAAAAATAAGATTATGAATTTTGCGCGATAGGGGTTTAGGAGGGATACGGGAGGAATGCAATTTAAAAAGACTGAAGACTTAAAAGCGGGTATGAGGCTTGCAAGGCCAATTTATAACAGGGACGGCGTCCTGCTCTATGAAAGGGATTCCAAACTTACGCAACAGGGTATCACGAGTATTGAAAATTTTGGGCTGATAGGCATATTTATCCTGGAACCGGCGGAGCCTGTGCCGCCTATGACGAAAGCGGATATAGAATTTGAGCGGTTCCAGGTTGTGAATGTTTTCGCTATAAAAGAGGCTATGCAGATGCTTCTGGCCACTGGCAAAAAGGCAAAGCTTGATGCAGTGGTAGCCAGCATTAACAAGAGTTTTGGCAGCCTGGATGAAAGGCTTAATTTTGTCCAGAATTTAAGGAGCAAGGAAGACTACGTCTATAAACATGCTTTAAATGTGGCCATTTTGTGCGCTATGATGGGAAGCCAGATGAACCTGAAACTGGATGAACGCCGCGATGTCATTACTGCTGCCTTAATCTGTGACATGAAGGAATACAGTATTTTAGAGCAGGTCTACGAATATTACCCGGGTGTCCGCCGTTACTGCCAGCAGGCGCTTAAGATTGCCGAGTGGGTGGAGGAAGGGAGGGCAGACACCACAGCCAGGCTGAAAAATGGCTCAAGGATCCTTGCTGTTGCCCAGGCATATGATGATATGACTGCCATGAGCATTGACAAGGAAGCTCCTGCCTCATCGGTGATTGCCGTAAAATATCTCATGGACAAGGAGGAGTTTTACTCTGAAGATATCATTGCCGCGCTGGTGCATTCCATCAGCATTTTAGGCCCAGGGGTTTGTGTGGAGCTGAGCACAGGGGAAAAGGGGCTGGTCCTGGAAGAGAACCTCAGGGATTTTCTGCGGCCTGTTGTGCTGGTTTTTGGTGACAACACAATCCTTGACTTCAGTGACCAGTACGTTTATGAAGATGTGGAAATCACCGATATTATGAAGACCATGGACAGACGCCATTTTATGGGGGAGGACGTGGTGAAGGAATATGGGTTCGGGGAACTGAAAAGACAGATGAAACAGTAAAAATTCACAATTACATAAGAAATAATTATAAAAATTTTATTGATTTTCTCCAAATTTTACGGTACAGTAGAATATATCAAAAGCAACAGGGTATTATAGCCTGTTTCTATAGCGGATACCAGGCCAGCCTTGGCATCTGCTATAGAAACAGAGGCTGCATCCCCAGGGGAACTGCTTCTTGCAGTATGCGGTGTTGCTGTATCTTCTTTCATTCTGCGGGGATGAGCCATTAGGGCTGCCCTGTGAAATTTCAGGTATTTTTCAGTTATTTCAAACAAGCAATCTCAAATGTGATGAAGTGTACTGGGAAGAGGTTTTTGTTCCCAAGGGAGGTATTTTGTTTAGCAAAATTTTGTCAGGAACCATTTATGGCTGCGAAAGCCATCTGGTTTATGTGGAAGTAGACATTTCCTCCGGGCTGCCCTGCCTTGTTATGGTGGGCTGTCCTGGCGGGGAGGTGAAGGAATCCGGGGAAAGGGTGAGGATTGCCCTGAAAAATGTGGGGATTGGCCTGCCGCCCATGCATATTGCCGTAAACCTTTCCCCGGCGGATTTAAAGAAGGAGGGAACCGGATTTGACCTACCTGTTGCTGTGGGAGTGCTTATTGCAATGGGGCAGCTTCCGCCGGCCTGCGCCGGGGATATGCTGGTAATGGGAGAGCTGGGGCTGAGCGGCGAGGTGAAAAAGGTAAGGGGTGTGCTCCCCATAGCCATAGATGCGGTGAAAAACGGTATAAACAGGTGCCTTGTACCCAGGGAGAATGTAAAGGAGGCCGCCGCTGTTGGGATGAAGGCGGTGGGGATTGCCAATCTGGGGCAGGCAATCGCCTATTTAAAACTTTCCCCAAAGGAGCAGGGGAATTTCCTGGCAGAGACCGGAAAGGAGGGGGATTTTGGGGCATTGAGGGAGGAAGGGAAACAGCTCCAGGAAGATTTTTCTGAAATTGTGGGCCAGGAGGGCGTAAAGCGTGCGGCCTTAATTGCGGCCGCAGGGTTCCACCATCTGTTGATCACCGGGCCGCCTGGTACAGGAAAAACCATGATTGCAAGGCGCCTTGCTACCATTCTGCCACCTCTTTCGGAGGAAGAGAGCCTGGAAGTTTCCTCTATTTACAGCATATCAGGCAGGCTTTCCGGGCAAAGGGGGCTGATCAGGGAACGTCCTTTTTTAAGCCCCCATCATACCATTTCCCCCCAAGCCCTGTCCGGGGGAGGGAGGATCCCAAGGCCGGGGGCAATCAGCCTTGCCCACAGAGGCATTTTATTCCTGGACGAGCTGACAGAATTTAAACGCCAGACCCTGGATTTGCTGCGCCAGCCGTTGGAGGATAAAGAGATCCATATTGCCCGCAGCAGGGATTCGTTTACCTTCCCGGCGGATGTGATGCTGGTGGGGGCGATGAACCCCTGTCCCTGCGGCTACTATCCGGATGTAAACAGGTGCAGGTGTACCCCTTATGAACGGCACAACTATTTAAGCCGCCTGTCAGGCCCGGTCCTGGACAGGATAGACCTTTGCGTGGAGGCGGCAAGGGTGGAATTTTCCCAGCTCCAGTCCGGAAAACGGGGAGAGGGGAGCGCCAGTATGGGGAAGAAGGTAATGATTGCCCGCGCCAGGCAGGGGGAGCGTTACCGGGGAACCGGCATCCGTTTCAATTCTGATTTAGGGGCGGGGGAACTGGAAAAATACTGTCCTCTGGGAGTTGAGGAAAAGAAGATGGCAGAAAAAATGTTCCATTCCCTGAGCCTTAGTGCAAGGGCATACCATAAGCTGCTGAAAGTGGCAAGAACCATAGCGGATTTAGACAAAAGCGCGCAGATAAAGGGAAAGCACCTGGCAGAAGCAGCCTGCTACCGGGCGGCAGATTATTTTGAAAAATAAAGCGGGATTACAAGGGCAGGAGGGGGACCTAAAATATGGAAGAGAAAGTGTACCGTTTCTGGCTTCATAATCTGCCGGGAGTGGGCGACAGGACCATAGAAAAGCTGCTGTCTTATTTTGGCAGCGCCCAAAGGGCATGCTGCGCACCGCCAGAGGAGCAGAAGCAGGTTATCAAAGAAAAAACCATTGAACGGATAAGTGCATTTAATAAAACCTTTGACCCTGCCAGGGCTTATGAGAAAATGCAGGAGAAAAATATCGCTTTTTATACGATTGAGGATAAGGAATACCCTGGCCGCCTGAGAAAAATAGCCCATCCCCCTTATGCCCTTTATTGCTTAGGGGCTCTTCCAGGGGAAGGACGCCCGGCAGTGGCGGTAATCGGGGCAAGGGAATGTTCGGAGTATGGCAGTTACATGGCGGAAGCCTTTGCCGGGAAGCTGGCCAGGGCGGGGGTATCTGTTATCAGCGGCATGGCAAGGGGAATCGACGGGATCGGGCAGCGGGCGGCCTTAAGGAGCGGCGGCAGGACCTATGGGGTGCTTGGGTGTGGCGTGGATATCTGTTATCCGGCTTCTAACAGGGCTCTGTATCAGGAGATTGCAGACAGCGGCGGCGGAATTTTATCTGTATTCCCACCAGGCAGGGAGCCGGCGAAACAGCAGTTCCCGGAGAGGAACCGTATTGTGGCGGGGCTTTCTGACCTGGTATTGGTGGTGGAAGCCAGGCAAAAGAGCGGCACATGGATTACTGTAGATATGGCGTTGGAACAAGGGAAGCATGTTTATGCCGTACCTGGACGGCTTACAGACAGATTAAGCGACGGGTGTAACCTGCTGGTCCGGCAGGGAGCGGGCATTGCGCTTTCGCCGGAGGACCTGCTCGCGGAGATCGCCCTTCTTACCAACAGAAAGGAACTGGGTAAGGGAAGCAGGGAGTGTGCAGGTGTGGGCATAGGTGACGGGAAAAAGCAGGGGATGGGGGCAATCAGATATCTGGACTATGCGCCCAAATCCATAGTTGAAATTATGGAGGCCATGGCCCGGGCGGGAGAAGGGAGAGAATTGCCGGATGTTTTAGGGGAACTGGTAGGATTGTGTATGGAAGGAAGGGCCAGGCAGGTATCAGGGACTTATTTTGCCAAAGTGGCAGAGGGGTAAGGCCAGGGAACTGATAGATATGATTTCTTCCTATTTACATTATTAAGAGAGAACCTGCAGGAAAGAGTAGGTATTCATTTCATTTGTATGTTATACTGAAAGCAAACTATAAGGAAAGGAAAAAGAAAATGAATGTATTTTATTATGAGATTGCCAGCATAGACGGCGATTATGCGAATTTAAGAAGGACAGATGAGGAAAGTGATGATTTAAAGCTGGTGGCGCGGGCGCTCCTGCCGCCTGAGGCGGCAGAAGGGACCAAGCTCAAATATGAGTGGATGCAATATGAGATTATTGACTGAGCAGGTCGTATATGGTTCTCGCAGGGAAAATAGCGCTGTACCTGACAGTTTTTCTCTCCGGAATAGCAGCAGGAGGGTTTCTGGAGAAATATCTCAGGGAGGCCTTGCGGAAAAGGGGAATCCTCAGCCAATATAAAATGACTGGAATAGTCAATGGATTGCTCTGGCTGTGGGTGTCCCAGGGAAGGTGGACGGGAGCGGAAAGCCTTCTGTGCTGTCTGTGCGCCTCCCTGCTGCTGGCAGTGGCTGTGGTGGACGCCAGGGCATTTGAGATCCCTCTGGAATGCAATCTTGGGATTGGGCTTCTGGGGGCGGCAAGGGTGTATCTTTCCCATGGAAACCTGGCGGAATACTTGGTGGGAGCATTTGCGGCAAGCGGAATTTTTTTGGCGATATTTGCCCTTACAGGGGACGGGATTGGGGGCGGGGATATCAAGCTGATGGCTGCCGGGGGACTTTTCCTGGGGAGTGGGAAAATCCTGCTGGCTCTTTTCATTGGCTCGGCAGTGGGATTGCTCTGCCAGCTTCCGCTGGTGAAGCTGGCGGGGAAAAGCAGGTATTTTGCTCTTGGCCCTTACCTGGCTTTGGGAATAGGGACCGCAATGGTTTATGGTGATAAAATCATAAACCGCTGGCTGTAAGATTATTTTTGCCGGGCTGCCCGCATATCTTTTTGAGGGGGAGAAGATTCCTGGTGTTAATTGTTTTTTAACAAAATTGGTACTTGCAAGCATAGGGAAAGTGGTGTATAGTTTAGTTCGTTATAAGTTTAACGATAAGGGGATATATTATGGCAAAATATCTGGTAATTGTGGAATCGCCTGCCAAAGTAAAGACGATCAGGAAGTTTTTAGGTTCCAATTATGAAGTAGCAGCCAGCAACGGCCATGTCCGTGACTTGCCAAAAAGCCGCCTGGGAATCGATGTGGAGCATGATTTTGAACCCAAATATATTACCATAAGAGGTAAGGGTGATATATTGGCTAATCTCAGAAAAGAAGTAAAAAAAGCAGAAAAAATTTATCTGGCGACTGACCCGGATCGTGAGGGGGAGGCCATCTCCTGGCATTTATTAGTAGCTCTTAGACTGGAAGAGAAAAAGGTATACCGTATTGCTTTTAATGAGATTACCAAAAATGCAGTAAAGGAATCCCTGAGAAACGCCAGGGAAATTAACATGGATTTGGTAGATGCCCAGCAGGCAAGACGGGTGCTGGACCGTATGGTGGGATACCTGATTTCCCCTCTTTTGTGGGCGAAGGTCAAAAGGGGCTTAAGCGCCGGGCGGGTGCAGTCTGTGGCCCTTAGGATCATCTGTGACAGGGAGGAAGAAATCAGCAGTTTTATCCCGGAAGAATATTGGACGCTGGATGCTTCGTTTAAATTGCCCGGGGAAAAGAAGCCCCTGGTGGCAAAGTACTATGGGAAAAAGGATTGCAAAGCAGCGATTTCTTCCAGGGAAGAGATGGAGAAGCTGTTAAAAGAGCTGAAAGACGCCGCATACAAGGTAAGTGAGGTAAAAAAAGGAGAGCGGGGCAAGAAACCGCCGCTGCCATTTACCACATCCACCCTTCAGCAGGAGGCAAGCAAGGTCTTAAATTTTTCGACCCAGAAAACCATGCGGCTGGCACAGCAGCTATATGAAGGAATTGAAATAAAGGGTAACGGCGTTGTGGGTATTATTACCTATCTACGTACCGATTCTACCAGAGTCTCAAAAGAAGCGGAGGTTATGGCAGAGGAATATATCAGGGCGAATTATGGGGATGAGTATGTGGTGAAGGCAGCGGCAGCGCCCAAAAACGATAAGAAGATCCAGGATGCCCACGAGGCGATCAGGCCTACGGATTTAAGCCGTACCCCTGCCGCTATGAAGGATTCTCTCTCCAGGGACCAGCTCCGGCTTTACCAGTTGATCTGGAAACGTTTTACTGCCAGCAGGATGCAGGGGGCGAAATATGAAACTACCTCCATTAAAATTGATGCCGGGGAGCATCGGTTCACAGTGGCGGCCTCCAAGCTCCTTTTTGACGGTTTTATGAGCGTTTATATCCAGGAGGATGAGAAAGAGGAAGCCAATACCCTGGTAAAGGGCGTGGATGAAAACACCCCCCTGTCCCTTGCAGGCTTAGAGGAAAAACAGCATTTTACACAGCCGGCCCCCCATTATACGGAAGCTGCCCTGGTGCGGGCCTTAGAAGAGCTTGGCATTGGGCGCCCCAGTACTTATGCCCCTACCATTACCACTATCCTGGCAAGGCGCTATGTGGCAAAGGAGAACAAAAATCTGTATGTCACCGAATTGGGGGAAGTGGTCAACCAGATGATGAAAGATGCATTTCCCAGTATCGTGGATGTGAATTTCACGGCCAATATGGAAGCGCTTTTAGATGGTGTGGAGGAGGGGAACGTTAAGTGGAAAACAGTGGTGTCCAATTTTTACCCGGATCTGGAAGAAGCTGTAAAGACTGCGGAAAAGGAACTGAAGGAAGTTAATATTGCGGATGAAGTTTCTGATGAGTCCTGTGAACTATGCGGAAGGCAGATGGTGATCAAATATGGGCCCCATGGCAGGTTCCTTGCCTGCCCGGGTTTCCCGGACTGCCGCAACACAAAGCCGTATTTTGAAAAGATCGGTGTAGCCTGCCCGGAGTGCGGCAAGGATATTGTACTCAAAAAAACCAAGAAAGGCAGAAAATATTATGGCTGTATAGGGAATCCGGAATGTGAATTCATGGTATGGCAGAAACCCTCGGGAGAGAAGTGCCCTAAATGCGGCTCTCTTTTGCTGCACAAGGGGAATAAACTGGCATGCATGGATGAAAACTGCGGGTATGTAACCCAGGCCCAGGAAAATGCCGGGCAGGCTGGCAAAGATCAGTAACAGCCAAATTCTTCATTTGTAGAAAATTTCACATATGGTCGTTGAAATCGCAAAAATCCTGTGATAAAATATCATTAAAGCTTTTGGCGGAGGTATTGTATGAGCAGCGTACAGCTATTAGATAAGACCAGAAAGATTGGTAAACTTCTTCATAACAACATTTCCAGCAAGGTTGTATTTAACGATATATGTTCTGTATTATGTGAGATTTTGTTCTCTAATGTGCTGGTGATCAGCAGGAAGGGAAAGGTGCTGGGCATTAAATACGCGTTCGGGGTGGATCCCATCACGGAGCTTGTGGCAGATGAGGTGGGAGGCTTTATTGATCCCATGCTCAATGAACGTTTTCTGGCGGTCCTTTCCACAAAAGAGAATGTAAATCTGGAAACCCTCGGTTTTGAAGCTGATGACATCCATAGATACCGGGCGATCGTCACGCCCATTGATATTGCGGGGGAGCGCCTTGGCACGCTGTTCATTTATCAGTGTACCCAGCAGTATGACATTGACGATATTATTCTGTGCGAATACGGCACTACCGTAGTGGGCCTTGAAATGCTGCGGGCGGTAAATGAAGAGAGCGCAGAAGAAAACAGGAAGCTGGCAGTCATCCGCTCTGCCATCAACACCCTGTCCTATTCGGAGATGGAGGCAGTGGTGCATATTTTTGATGAATTAGATGGCATGGAAGGAATTTTGGTGGCAAGTAAAATTGCGGACCGGGTAGGGATTACCCGTTCTGTGATTGTTAATGCCCTCCGGAAATTTGAAAGTGCGGGAGTGATTGAATCCAGGTCCTCAGGAATGAAAGGGACCTACATCAAGGTCTTAAACGATATGGTATTTGAAGAAGTGGTAAAGCTGAGGAAAAATGAGAAAATAAATAATCAGGCATAACGGACTATGCGGAGAAAATAAAAGGATTTATGGGCTTTCATACAACATGAATCCTTTTTATTGTGTAAATTCTGTAAAGGCAGCATGATGCCCGGGGCAGTGAAAAAAACTGGGTTTAATTAAAAATGATGGGAAAAAGCAGGAAAAAGAAAAAAAACCTTGTCTTTTTTGATAAATAAACTATAATAATTATGATAGGACTAATGTGTGGGGAGTTTGCCATAGGCATGCTCTTTGGATTACGAGCATTTTGAAGGGAGCCGTAAGATGATTAACAGCAGTGTATTTGACTATGTAGATGTTCTCAGCAAAGCAGCGGATGCCGCCTGGCTGAGAAATGACATTCTTTCAAACAACCTTGCAAATGTGGATACGCCGGGGTACAAAAGGCAGGAGGTTGACTTTGAAAGCCAGTTGCGCAGGGCGCTGGGGAATTCCAGGTATGAAACAGTTGACGCAAAGGTAGCACATGTATCCGATACGGAGCTTGTACCCAGAGTGTTTACGGATGCCGCAAATTTCTCTTACCGCCTGGATGGGAACAATGTGGATTTCGATGTGGAAAATGCAGAGGTCGCGTCCAACCAGATCAAGTATAATGGCTTAAGGGACTGTATTAACCAGGAATTTGCCAATTTGAAGTTAGTCATGAAGTAAGGGGAGGAAGAACAGAATGGGAATTTTTAATGCTTTTAACATAAATGCCTCGGGCATGACTGCCCAGCGCTTCCGGATGGATACCATTTCGGAAAATATTGCCAATGCCTATACCACAAGGACCCAGGACGGCACTCCCTATAAACGCAAAGTGGTCACCTTTGAGGAACGGGGAGAGCGGGCGGAAGCGTTCAGCAGCTTCCTGGGTACTGCCAGCAGCAAATTTAAAGGCCAGGGTGTCAGGGTAGGGAAAGTTATGGAGGATAATAAGACCCAGATGAATATGGTGTATGACCCCTCCCATCCCGATGCGGATGAAAATGGCTATGTTACATATCCTAATGTGAATATTGTCACGGAAATGACCAACCTGATAGATGCCAGCCGTTCTTTTGAAGCCAATGCCACGGCCTTTAATGCCAGCAAGGGCATTGCCATGAAGGGCCTGGAGATGGCACAGGGATAACAGGGAGGAGCAGGTAAATGGATATTTCATCTTTTTATAATATATCATCCGGTGCCATCAGGGAGGCGGCGGAATTACATCAGGCACCAGGTAACAAAGCCACAGGAGATTTCGGGAGCCTGTTTGATAAGGCCATGGAGAATTTTAATATTACCAACGGGTATCTCTCGGATGCGGAGAATGAAAAGATCCGGTGGGCTTTGGGGGAGACAGAAAATACCCATGAGCTGACCAACGCTCTTCAGAAAGCATCCGCAGCCCTTACTTATACCGTAGCAGTGCGTGATAAATTTATAGAAGCCTATAAAGAAATCATGCAGATACAGGTCTAGTATAAGGGTTGAAGAACGGAAGAAGGTAGAAGGGTAAGCCATGGCAGAGCGAATGAAAGAGCTTTTTAATAAAATTCTTGAGTGGTGGAATAAATTTTCCTCTCGGCAGAAGACATTTATCATATCTGCAGGGGCAGGTGTGGTCCTTGCTTTTGCAATATTAATTACGGTACTGGTGCGTCCCCAGTATGTGGTGCTCCTGAACTGTAAGGACAGAAAAGAAGCGTCCACGGTTTCGGAGCTGCTAGAGGGCGAAGGATATGACTATAAGGTATCGGATGATGCCTATCAAATTAAAATTAATAAAAATCAGCTGGCAAACGCCAATATGCTCCTGGCCGCCAATGATGTCCAGTCTTACAGCTATACCATTGACAATGTGACGGACGGAGGCTTTGGCACTACAGAGTCGGATAAGCAGAAGAAATACGAGGTTTATCTGGAAAGCAGGCTGGGAAACGACCTGATTGGAAGGTATTCTGCCGTAAAAAGTGCGGTAGTAGATCTGTACATACCGGAGAGGGACGGGACACTGATCCAGAAGGAAGAGGAATCTTCCATATGGATTCAGTTAGAGCTCCAGGGAGAATTTAACGAAGAAAATGTGGCAGGGATGGCGAAAGCAGTTTCCGTTGCCATTGGAAACAAGACAACCGAAAATGTTGTTATTACGGATACAGAGGGCAACCTGCTCTTTACAGGGGAAGAGGAATACACGGCAGCAGGCAGCGTAAGCACCCAGATGGGCGTTAAGTCCCAGTGGGAGAAAAAGATAAAAAATGAAGTTAGGCAGGTAATGCTGGGTACCAATGAGTTTGAAAGGGTAGAAGTGGCGGTTAACCTGAACATGGATTTTTCTTCCATTTCCGAGACGGACCATGAGTATTATGTGGCAGACGGAAATACCCAGGGGTATCTGGCGTCCGACAGGACTTTCAGCTCAGAATCCACCAATGCAAGCGGTGAGGTACCAGGGACAGACTCCAACGGGCAGCAGCCTGAATATGTATACCAGGATAGCAGTGACAGCTCTTCTGCTACCACGGAGACAGAAAACAAGTATCTTCCCTCAGAGCGTATTACCAACCGGGAGACGCTGCCGGGGAGCATTAACTATGATACCTCCACGATTTCCCTGTCCGCCATCAACATGAATGTGGTAAGGGAAGAGGATGTAAGGAGCCAGGGACTTTTAGATGGCATATCATGGGAAGAGTATAAGCTGCAAAACGCCGGGCGGAGCCAGGTGACGGTATCCGACGACCTGTATAATGTGGTAGCTATGGCAACAGGGTTTCCCAGGGATAATATTGCAATAGTGGCATATTCGGAAAATGTGTTTTTTGACAGGGAAGGTTTAAATATTTCTGTTGCCGATGCAGTCCAGATTGTTATCATCCTTGTAATTTTAGGGCTTCTGGCTTTTGTGGTACTGCGGAGCATGCGTTCAGAAAAAGCACCGGAACAGCCGGAGGAAATATCTGTGGAAAGCCTGCTGCAATCCCAGCCGGAATCCAGCTTAGAGGATATCAATGCAGAGCAGGTATCTGAAACAAGGGCGCTGATTGAAAAATTTGTGGATGAAAATCCTGAGGCGGCCGCAAGCCTTTTGCGGAACTGGTTGAATGAGGACTGGGGATAATGATGGGGTCTTTGAGGGAGGTTAGGAAGAAATGCCCAAAAATGCTGATGACAAAATATCAGGGATACAGAAAGCCGCGATTCTTTTAATCGCCCTGGGTCCCGAAAAGTCGGCTTCCATTTTCAAACATTTAAAAGAAGAGGAAATTGAAGAACTGACACTTGAAATAGCCAATACAAGGAGCGTGACTCCTCAGGTAAAGGATGATATCATTGATGAATTTTATCAGGTCTGCCTTGCACAGCAGTATATTGCGGAGGGCGGTATTTCCTATGCGAAAGAATTGCTTGAAAAAGCACTGGGCGATGACAGGGCAAGGGATGTGATCGGAAAACTGACGGCATCTTTGCAGGTGAAGCCTTTCGAATTTGTACGGAAGACCGATGCAGCCCAGCTGCTGAACTTTATACAGGATGAGCATCCCCAGACCATTGCCCTGATCCTTTCTTATCTGTCTGCATCCCAGGCGGCGCTGATTGTATCAGCCCTTCCGCCGGAACAGCAGGCAGAGGTGGCAAAGCGTATTGCGGTGATGGACAGAACAAGCCCGGATGTGGTAAAGGAAGTGGAAAAAGTGCTGGAATCAAAACTGGCATCGCTGGTAAACCAGGATTACACCATTATCGGCGGTGTGGATTCAGTGGTAGATATATTAAATACGGTAGACAGGGGAACAGAGAAGCACATTATGGAAACCCTGGAAATCGAAGAGCCGGAACTGGCGGACGAAATCAGAAAGAAAATGTTCGTATTCGAGGATATTCTTCTTCTGGACGACCGTGCGATCCAAAGAGTGCTGCGTGACGTGGACAACAATGACCTGGGGCTTGCCCTTAAGGGAGCGAATGAACAGGTACAGAACGCAATCTTTAACAACCTGTCCAAGCGTCTTGCAGTGATGATCAAAGAGGATATGGAATTTATGGGGCCTGTGCGTATGAAGGACGTAGAGGAGGCCCAGCAAAAGATTGTAAATGTAATCAGGAAGCTGGAGGATGCAGGTGAAATTGTCATTTCCAGAGGCGGAGGTGACGAGATCGTTGTATAGGAATTTATATAAAGCCGGCTGGGTAGTTGTAGATGAAGACGCCCTTGTGATAGACAGTAACGAATTGGTAACAAAGCGGATGGAAAAAGCTGCCAAAGCAGGGCGTTCCTCCGGAGGATTTGTGTCAGGGCTTGATGCAGAGAGGGTGGAGGTTGCGCCGAATCTTGAGGAAGAGGAAGCTTTAAGGCAGGCGGCCTTAGAAGAACAGGCAGCTTTGGAGAAAGAACTTACTTTTGCCAGGGCGGAGCTTCAAAGGCTGCGTGATGAAGCAGACCGGATGATAGACAGCGCCAATGTACAGATTGCCCAAATGCGGGAACAGGCCTTAAATGAGGCCAGGAACCAGGGGTACCAGGCAGGCTATGATGAAGGAATGGCCCAGGTGCAGGGAATGAAAAATGAATGCAGGCAACGCCAGGCGCAGTTGGAAGCGGAATATGCCCAGATGGTGGAGAACTTAGAACCGGATTTTATTGAGACACTTGCAGGCATTTATGAGCATATCTTTAAAGTAGACTTAAGCAGCTATAGTGAGATTGTGGTAAACCTGCTTATGGATACCATGCAGAATACGGACAGTGCATCAAGCTATATTGTCCATGTGGCAAAACAGGATTATCCCCAGGTGATCAAAGAAAGGGAGCGGATTCTTGAAGGGACTGGAACACTTTCTGACAGCCTGGAGATTATATCGGATATGACCCTTTCCCCGTCCCAGTGTATGATTGAGACGGAGAATGGCATTTATGACTGTTCCCTGGGAACAGAATTGGAAGAGCTGGGGAGAAAATTAAGGCTTCTTTCATACAATAAACAGATAATATAAGGACGAAGGCGGAATAAAAATTGGCGGCACAAAACATTGATTTCGCAAAATACATAGCCTTAACCGGCGAAAAGTTTTTTAACGTAAGGGGTAAAGTGGTAAATGTAGTGGGGCTTACCATTGAGTCTGCGGGGCCGGCGGCGAAGCTGGGAGATATCTGTATGATTTACCCTGTAATAAAGGATGAGAATACACATCCTGCCCTGGCGGAGGTGGTAGGGTTTAAGCAGGGAAAAAACCTGCTGATGCCTTATCAGGACGTGGAAGGGATCGGGCCGGGAAGCAGTGTGGAAAACACGGGAGCCCCCCTGAAGGTCCGTGTGGATGATTCCCTTCTTGGCAATACCCTGGATGGGCTTGGGAGGATGAATGGGGAAATCCCCCAGGCAGGAGAAGAGTATTCTGTGGAGGCGAAACCTCCCGATCCAATGAGCAGGGAAATCATTGACCAGGTACTTCCCCTTGGGGTGAAAGCAGTAGACGGCCTGATTACGGTGGGAAAAGGACAGAGAATTGGCATTTTTGCCGGTTCTGGAGTTGGAAAATCCACGCTTATGGGAATGTTTGCCAGAAATACAAAGGCGGATGTGAACGTCATTGCCCTCATTGGGGAGCGTGGCAGGGAAGTCCGGGAATTTATCGAAAGGGATTTAGGGCCGGAAGGAATGAAACGCTCTGTGGTAGTGGTATCAACTTCTGACAAACCAGCCCTGGAGAGAAAGAAAGCAGCCCAGACAGCTACGGCTATTGCGGAGTATTTCCGTGACCAGGGGAAAGATGTTTTGCTTATGATGGATTCCCTTACCCGTTTTTCCATGGCCCAGCGGGAAATTGGCTTAGCCAGCGGGGAGCCGCCTGTATCCAGGGGGTACCCGCCCAGTGTTTATTCGGAAATGCCAAAGCTTTTGGAACGGGCAGGAAGGTCGGATAAAGGCTCGATCACAGGGTTTTATACAGTATTGGTGGATGGTGATGACTTTAACGAACCCATTACGGATACGGCGCGGAGCATCCTTGACGGCCATATTATGCTTGACCGGAAGCTTGCCCACAAGAACCATTATCCGGCAATTGATGTTTTGCAGAGTATTTCCAGGTGTATGAGCCAGATTGCGGAAAGGGAGCATAAAGCTTATGCAGGAAAGCTGAAAAATGTGCTTGCCACCTATAGTGAGGCGGAGGACTTAATTAATATTGGTGCCTATAAAGCAGGGAGCAATCCGGGCATTGATTATGCCATTGCGAAAATAGAGGAAGTCAACCAGTTCCTTTGCCAGGAGGTGGGAGACAAATTTACCTTTGAACAGTCGGTAGCGCTTTTGAAAGCAATTTTTGCTGATGGGGCGGAGCGATAAATGGCACGGTTCATCTACAGGATGCAGAGCATCCTGGACATCAAGGAAAAGCTGGAAGAGCAGGCAAAAATGGAATTTGCCGCTGCCAGGGTAAAGTTAGACGAAGAGGAAGAAAAATTACAGATTCTTATTAATAGAAAAGCGGCTTATGAGGAGCAGGGCAGGGAGCTTCGCAAGGACAGCTTGATGGTACTGGATATTTTGGAAAACCGGAATGCAATTTCCAGAATGGATGAGTATATCGCTTACCAGCGGGGGCAGGTACATATCGCCGAGAAAGGGCTGGAAGATGCCAGATATAAGCTGCAGATTGCAAGGCAGGAAAGCAAGACCCATGAAAAACTCAGAGAAAGGGCTTTTGACGAGTTCGTGCGGGAGGAAAATGCAAGGGAAGCAAAGGAAATCGATGAGCTGACCAGCTACACCCACGGACAGAAATAAGTAAAAGAGTGTGAAATAGGTTATGCCAATTGATGATGAATTAAGTTTTGAGGACGAGAAGCTTGAAAAGCAGCGTCTGAAAGAAGAAAAGAAAAAACTGAAACAGGAAAAGAAAGAGCAGAAAAAGGCAGCCAAAGCCAAAGCAAAGGAGCTTGCCAGCCAGGAAGATGAGTTTATGGAAGAAGAAGGGACCGGCAGCGGGTCGGTTTTCCTGGTCACTTTTGTGATCGTACTTATCTGGATTGCAATTTTATGCCTGGTAGTCAAGCTGGATTTAGGCGGCTTTGGAAGCAATGTCCTGACTCCGGTCCTGAAGGATGTACCTGTCCTTAATATGATCCTCCCTGCCAAGGAGGCACCTTTGCCTGATGGGGAAAGCAGTGAGGAAGATGGATATGGGGGTTATACGGATCTTCGGGAAGCAGTTGATTATATTAAAGAGTTAGAGCTTGAGCTTGAACGGGCCCAGACAGCGCAGACGGACAGCTCCGATGAACTGGCAGAGCTGCGGGCGGAAGTAGAGCGGCTTAAGACTTTTGAAGACAGCCAGGTGGATTTCCAGAAAATCAAGACAGAGTTTTATGAGGAAGTGGTTTATGCGGATAAGGGGCCGGGGATAGAGGCGTATAAGAATTATTATGAACAGATGGATCCTGCCACTGCAGAATATCTTTACAGGCAGGTAGTCGCGCAGATAGAGGAAAGCGACGAGATCAAGGACTATGCCCAAACCTATTCTTCTATGAAGCCCAAAGCGGCAGCAGCTATTTTTGAAACTATGACAGACAATCTGGAACTGGTATCCCGGATACTGGGTGTAATGGCAGCAGATGACAGGGGGAAGATACTGGAGGTAATGGATTCCGAAATTGCCGCCAGGCTGACCAAGATCATGGATCCCGAATACTAAATCTGCGCCTTAAACCAATAAATGAATGTACCTTGAAAAAGAGCCCTATGGGCTTATAGGGAAAGGAGGAATGAGAATGATAAGCACACCTGTGAAGGATGTGAAATCCCTGATGAATTTCATGGGAGGGAAAAGTTTTACCAAAGCAGGAAATGCTGCCCAGGCAGGCAGTTTTGGCGATGTGATGAACATGGCGGGAAACAATGCCAACCAAAGCTTAAACAAACCTGTATCGGCCAGCCAGGCAACTGAAAAGAAGCCGGCAGAAGAGACTTTGAAAGTCCAGGGGGAGAACCGGAAGGATACGGCAAAGCCCCAGGAAACCGTAAGTGAGGCCACAGAGGGAAGCGGCAAAGAGGCAGAAGGCCAGAGCCAGGCAGTTGAGGAAGCCGGAAAAGATATTGTAAAAGGCATTGCCCAGGAGCTTGGTGTCTCGGAAGAAGAAGTGGTGAAAGCGATGGAAGAGCTGGGTCTTACTTTGTTTGCCCTTTTTGAGCCATCCAACCTCACACAGCTTGCCCTTACGCTTAGCGGCGAGCAGGATACGGCAGCAATTCTTACCGATGAGGGATTATTTGCCAGCCTGCAGAACCTGATGGGTATGGCACAGGATGTGAAAGCAAGCCTTATGCAGGAGATGGATCTGTCCCCGGAAGAGTTTCAGGCTTTACTGGAGAACATGCAGCAGGAAAAAGAAAGCGGCATGATTGATACTGCCCCGGCGTTACAGGAGGAAACCGTGCAGGAAGCTCCCAAGATTACAGTGGAAGTAAAGGCACAGGGAGAGACAATAAAGCTTGCAACGGATGAAAAGGGAAATGCTGTTAAAACGGTTGAAGTAACTCCCACAGACACCAAAGAAGAGGCTCCTAGAGAGAATACAGGGGGACAGGAAGCAAAAAGCGGGGAAGGCAAAGGACAGGCGGAAAATAGTTTTCAGGCAGCCGGCCAGTTGGCTAACACCCTTAACCAGGACACTGCGCCACAGGTTTCGGAAGTACCTTTTGAACAGGCAGCTTCCATGGCAGGCGAACAGACCCGGGAGATTATGGACCAGATTATGAATTATATGAGGATCCAACTGCGTCCGGGGATGGAACAGCTTGAAATGCAGCTGCATCCTGAAAGCCTTGGGACTGTCCATGTGCAGTTAGTATCCAAAGGCGGCGAAGTCACGGCCCAGTTCCATGTACAGAATGAAGCAGTGAAAGCGGCCATAGAAAGCCAGATTTCCACTCTGCAGGAAAATTTACGGGAGCAGGGTGTGAAGGTGGAAGCAGTTCAGGTCACGGTAGAAAGCCATGGATTTGAAAGCAATCTCTGGCAGGGACAGGGCAGGGAGGAAGAAGCGGCATCCCAAAACAACAAAAAGGCCCCAAGAAGGATCAATTTAAATGACTTGGGCGGTTTTGCGGAAGAGGATGCGACAGAAGAGGAACTGCTTACAGCCAAAGTGATGGAAATGAATGGAACTACAGTAGATTTTACTGCGTAAAATAAAATGCGCATATGGCGCAGAAAGGAGTTTTTTATGTCATCAGTGGGTGCAGTTATTAAAGACGGTAAAGTAGTTGAAACAGCGGCGGAAAGTTCAGTAAAGAATGCGGCCAATAAGACAGGGATGGATAAGGATGCCTTTTTACAGCTTTTGGTAGCACAGATGAAGTACCAGGATCCATTGGAGCCTACCTCCAATACGGAATACATCTCCCAGTATGCAACTTTCTCCCAGGTAGAACAGATGCAGAATATGGCGGCTACCATGGAGCTTACAAGGGCTTCGTCTATGGTAGGCAAGCTGGTGGAAGTACAGACCACCGACAGTTCCGGGGATACCAAGACTGTCCAGGGCATGGTAGAATATGTGACCTACGAAAATGGTAAGGCATATGTGTCTATCAATGGCAATCTTTATTCTGCAGACGATGTAAATGCAGTGATAGATGATACTTACCAGAATGCTTTTGACTTGGCAGTGTCCTTTATTGCGGCAATGGATAAGATGCCCAAGGTAGAATACCTGAAACTTGAGGATAAGGAAAGCGTTGAAGCCCTTCAGAAGGTATTCAACGGTATGACTGCTTATCAGCAGGGCTTTATTAGTGATGAATATGTCCAGAAACTTCAAAAGTATGTGGAACGTATGGCAGAACTGGTAGAAGCGGCAGGCGGGGATAAGGACGATGCCGGAGGAGAAGAAGGCGATAAAACTGAAGGAGAGGGAGACGGCGGCGAAGGAGATTCCGGGGCAGAAACCTCATAAACAGTTAAAAAAGCAGGATGCGTCTAAGACTCAGGGAGGAGGACAACATGAAAATCCAAGACAAGAAATTCCTTTCAATAGAGCAGCAGCTTCAGGCCCAGCATCTGAACCAGAATCAGAGCAAAAATACTGGGCAGGCAAGCAACCCGGACGGCAGATCTTTCCAGGAGATCCTAGAGAGCAGCCGTGTGAAGTCAGCCGGGGAAATGCGGTTTTCCAAACATGCGGCGGGACGGCTGGCAGACCGTAATATTGAACTTACGGACGGCCAGATAGAACGCTTACAGGAGGGAGCCCAGAGAGCACAGCAGAAGGGGATCAAAGAGTCGCTGGTAATCGTTGATCATTTGGCGTTTATCGTGAATATCCCAAATAACACAGTGGTAACGGCGATGAACCAGAATGATGCGGCGGAAAAAATCTTTACTAATATTGATGGAGCCGTAATTATTTAGCCGGACCCGAAAGGAGGCTATCGCTCCCTGACTGACAGAAGGGGCGATACGGCAAGAGCTTTTAAGGAGGTCATTTCATTATGATGAGATCATTGTTTGCTGGTGTGGCAGGTCTGAAAACACACCAGACAAGAATGGATGTAATAGGTAACAACATTGCTAACGTAAATACCACATCTTATAAATCACAGTCCATGACGTTCAGTGATTTGATGTACCAGACAACCCAGCCTGCATCCGGTGCAAGCGGGTTAAGGGGTGGTATCAACGCAAGGCAGATCGGCCTTGGTTCAAAGACCAGCGCGATTAAGACGTCAATCACCAGCCAGGGTGCGTCCCAGACCACCAATGATCCTTTTGATGTAAGGATCAGCGGGGATGCGTTCTTTGTGGTAAGCGACGGGGTGGATAAGTTCTTTACAAGGGACGGTTCCTTCTATATTGACGGCAGGGGAAACCTTGCTATGACCAGTACTGGTTTTATTGTCCAGGGGTGGCAGGAAAAAGATCCGGAAACCGGAAATATCCTGAAGAAGGAAGTACAGCCTCTGCGTATAATGACCAATGAGAACCAGACCTTCCCGCCGGAAGCTACCACTTATGCAACCATTGGCGGGTTGTGTGATAAGAATGATACAGATATCAATAGCGCAGATGGTAAGCAGATGAACCTGGAGTTTTTTGATAATCAGGGTTATAGTTATACGGCACAGTTTTCGGTTCATGCTGTTAAGGATCAGAATGGCGACCAGATAGATAACCAGTTTAGTGTTCAACTGGACGATATATTGGATTCTTCTGGAAATTCTGTTGTCTGGACAGATAGTACGAAAACCACTAAAACTGCATTTGGCGAGAAGGTTACCTTTGGTAAGCAGGCAACGGCACAGGGAGATAAGCATTTTGGGGCAGAACTTCTTGTATACCAGAAAGGAACAGGAGAATTTATTAGTATCGGTGGCGATGCACCGACAACAGATGCCACTACAGGTTTGGTTACAGTGAATAATAAAAGTGATACTGCACTGTTGAAGATTGATTTGCCTAATTTTAAACCTGTAGCAGATGGGGCAAATACAGCGCCCGGTATGCTGGTAGATTTCTCCGGAACCTTTAACTATGATAAAAACGGTGTAGCTACCCTTGCTGCAGTAGCAGGTGAGGAAGACGGCAGTAATTCTGGATACCGCCAGGGAAGCCTTAGCGGCATCACCATCCAGAATAACGGCTTGATCTACGGCACATACGACAATGGCCAGAGAAAAATATTAGGCCAGATCGCTGTAGCTACTTTCTCTAACGCTTCCGGCTTGGAGAAGAAAGGCGATAACCTTTATTCCTCTACCATGAACTCCGGTGAGTTCGACGGCATTGGTGTGGATATCAGCACCACTGGCGGGCGTATGGATGCTGGCGTACTGGAAATGAGTAACGTGGATTTGTCCTCCGAGTTTACGGAGATGATTACCACCCAGCGTGGTTTCCAGGCGAACAGCCGAATTATAACAGTTTCAGATACGTTATTAGAAGAATTGACGAATCTGAAGAGGTAAATCTTAAGATTTAGCCAGAAGGTATGTAATATATTTTTGAACAGATATAGATGCATTAAGATGAGGGAACCTGGCAGCGCTCTGGTTCCCTCTGATTTTGGGGAGTAGTTTGGTGGACGCAGGTATAGACAGCGTTAAATAAGCCACCGATAGTAAAAAATTACAGTGGCAATGGAAGGGAAGAAGTGATATGATATGATTGAGGTAACCAAAATAAACGGGACTAAGGTCTTAATCAATCCGGATCTGATGGAATTAGTGGAAGAAACGCCGGACACGGTAATTGCATTTACCACCGGTAGAAAAATAATTGTAAAAGAAAGTAGACAAGACGTGAAAAATCTTGTAAAATCGTATAGAAAGGATATTTTTGCGGGTTAACGCAAAAGAGGTGAGAGATAGTGGATATAGCGTCATTAGTAGGTATAGTGTTATGTTTCGGTATGTTGGCGTTCGGTATTCTGAATGCAACTCCTTATGTAAACCGGTACTTGGATCTTCCTTCTGCGATTATCACTTTCGGCGGTGCTTTTTTTGCAGTTATGACATCAAAGTCCATGGCGGAGTACATAGCTGGCCTTAAGAGTTTTCTTCTGGTATTCAAGTCGCCTGTGATAGATGTTAAGGCTATGATACAGAAGATTATTGACCTGTCGAACATAGCCAGGAAGGAAGGGCTCCTGTCACTGGAAGAGGCGGCTGGGGATCTGGACGATGAGTTCATGAAGAAGGGAATCCTGCTTATTGTTGACGGGACGGATCCTGAACTGGTGCGGGGGATTATGGAGACAGAACTGCTTAGTACAGAAGACCGCCATAAAAGCAAAATTGCCTTCTGGGAAGACCTGTCCACCATGGGACCAGCGTGGGGTATGATTGGTACCCTGGTAGGTTTGGTAAACATGCTTTACGAGATGGATGACCCTTCATCTATCGGACCTTCCATGGCAATCGCGCTGATTACAACTTTGTATGGTTCCCTGCTGGCAAACTGGATATGTACACCAGTTGCAGGTAAATTAAAAACCAATAACGCAAATGAAATTATGGTAAAGGAAATTATGATCGAAGGGCTTCTTTCGATACAGGCAGGGGAAAACCCCAGGGTTATTGAAGAGAAGTTAAAGTCCTTCCTGTCACCGGGGGACAGGACAGCTTCAAGTGATGGAGGTGAAGAAGATGGCTAAAAAGAGACAGGAAGATCCACCCCAAGGCTCGCCCGCCTGGATGGCCACCTTCTCCGACCTGATGAACCTGCTCCTTTGCTTTTTCGTTATGTTATTCTCCATGTCCAACATGGATGCCCAGAAATTTGAACTTCTGGCTGCTTCCTTTAACCAGACTTTCAGTGTCTTTAGGGCAGGCGCTTCAGCAATAGGGGACGGCGTGCTGGTAAGTAACGGGGTCAGCCAGTTAAATGAGCTGGATGAATACTTAAACACTACCGGCCGGGACTCTGAAGGCGATGCAATACCTGAGAAGCTGGAAAGTGCTGCTGAAGTGATGGAAGAGGCGAAACTGAAGGAATCCGAAGAGATGGCCGAAAGGATTGAGGAAGTCCTGGAGGAGAAAAAACTGGATAAGGAAGTGGATATAGAATTTACTTCCCAGTATGTACAGCTTACCTTAAATGGCGCCCTTTTGTTTGATTCAGGAAGCGTAGATATTAAGGAGGATGCCCTGCCGCTGATGGGGCAGCTTGGCGTTATCCTGCAGAGATTCGGCCAGGGAATTATAGAGATTGAAGGACATACGGATAATGTACCTATGTCCGGGGCGAAATATTCTAATAATGACGAGCTGAGCAGTGGCCGTGCACTGGCGGTGTTTTACTATCTTATGCAAAATACCACTCTTGACGCTGGAAGGATCAAACATGCAGGCAGAGGTGAATACATTCCCATTGCGGATAACTCCACACCAGAAGGAAGAGCCAAAAACAGACGTGTTGAAATAAAAATATATAATTCATTAAGCTCTTATTAAGAAAGGTTGTATCAAGCGATGAAAAAGAACCTGATTTCAGTAATCATTTTAGCGTTACTTGTAGTAAATATTGTACTTACAGGAATTATGATGGCCAGTGTCCTTAGCACAAACAAAAAGACAGCGTCCCTGGTGACAGATGTGGCTTCGGCAATCAATCTGGAATTAGAAGGTGGGTGGGGAAATCCGGCGGAACAGGCGGCGCTGATCCCGTTGGAAGATACTGCAACCTATACAGTAGCAGATATGACGATCCCTATGAGAAGAGGGGAAGAGGATGACAAGGATCGTTTTGGGGTGCTTACGGTAGTTTTATCTATGAATACCAAACATGAGGATTATAAGACTTATGGGGAAGGCGATTTAAGCGGCCGTGCGGATTTGATCAAAGGAAAGATCAATGATGCGGTAGGCCAGTACACGGCAGACGAGGCGAAGACAAATCCCCAGGCGGTGAAGGAAGCGATTTTGACCAGCGTTCAGCAGCTCTATGGATCGGATTTTATCTTTGATGTAACACTCAGCAGTGCCATTTATCAGTAGAAGCTGTAGTTCAGTAATTACGGCAGAAATGAAGGAGGTGGGAACTCGTGGGTGAGGTGTTATCTCAAAGTGAGATAGATAATCTGCTGGCAGCCTTAAGCAATGGCGAACTGGATGTAGATGAGATGCAGGATAAAGGGGATAAAAAGGTCAAAGATTATGACTTTATGCGTCCTGCTAAGTTTTCGAAAGAACACTTAAGAACCCTTGAAATGTTATTTGAGCATTATGGAAGATTGATTTCCACAAACCTTCCGGTATACCTCCGGAAGAATGTCCAGGTGTCAGTGGGAAGTTCCGAGACAATTACTTTTTCAGAGTTTTCCAATGCACTGTCCAATCCTGTTATTCTTGGGATTGTGGATTTCAGTCCATTAAATGGAAATATTATTATAGAAATGTCCTCAAATCTGGGATTTGCCATGATAGACAGGATGCTGGGCGGCCCGGGGCTGCCCCTTGAGAAAAACAGGGATTTTTCTGAAATAGAAATGATTATTTTGCATAAGCTGATGGTAGTGTGTATGCAGCTTTTACGGGATCCCTGGAAAAATGTAGTAGAAATTGAACCCATGTTAGACAGGATCGAAACCAACGCGCAATTTGCCCAGGTGATAGCTCCTAGCGATATGGTAGCACTTGTTTCCATGAATATCAAAGTGGGCGATGTGGAAGGACTTATGAATATTTGTCTCCCCTTCTTGACTTTAGAAGATGTTATGGATAAGCTGAATACCAAGTATTGGTACTCAACGCTGGAGAGAAAGAATAAAGTTGATTATGAAGAGCATATTGAAACGCTCATTAGAAGGATGGATGTCCCGGTAAAGGCAGTCCTTGGCAGAAGCAAGGTGTCCGTAAGCGATTTTGTAAATCTGCAGGTAGGAGACATTATACGGCTGGACAGCAAGGTGGATATGGATATGAGCATATATGTTGGTAATATCAAAAAGTTTACCGCGCTTCCTGGTTCCAACAAGGATAAATACGCAGTACGGATAACGTCAGTAATCAGAGAGGAGGAGTAAGGCATGGGGGAGATGCTTTCGCAAGATGAAATAAATGCGCTGCTTACAGGCATGGATTTGTCTGAGGATGCAGGCAAGCCATCTGGTTCAGATGGCGGGTCAATAGATGAAAGCCTGCTTACACCGGATGAAAGAGATGCAATAGGCGAGATTGCAAATATCAGTATGGGGTCGTCAGCTACCACCCTGTATTCGTTGCTTAACAGAAAAGTCAATATCACGACTCCTGTAGTAACAATGGCAAATTGGGATACAGTAGTTGCAGATTATGAACGTCCCTGCGTTTTCATACAGATACGGTATACGTCAGGGCTTGATGGCTCTAATATCATGATACTGAAGGAACATGATGTTAAAGTTATTACAGATTTAATGATGGGAGGGGACGGGAGCAATACTGATGGTGAGCTTGGTGAACTTCATCTAAGCGCAATCTCAGAGGCCATGAACCAGATGATGGGTTCTGCAGCGACTTCCATGTCCACCATGCTTGGAAAGATGATAGATATCAGCCCTCCGGAAGCAACCTTAATGGATTTAAACGACTTTAAGAGCGGAGGGGAAATCGCTTCTTTCCTGGAAGAAACTTTTGTAAAAATTTCTTTCAGGATGCAGGTAGACGATTTGATCGATTCGACGATCATGCAGTTATACCCAGTTGATTTTGCGGGGACGCTTTATGATACATTTATGTCTACCCAGGCACCGGAAGAACCGGCACCAGCAGCATCGGAACCAACCCCGGCTCCGGCACCAGCGGCTTATGAACCCCAGGCAGGCCAGCCTAATATGGGGCAGGCGAATGTAAATATGGGAATGGGTGCACCGCAGATGGATATGGGCATGCAGATGAATGGAATGCAAGGAATGCCCCAGATGGGAATGCCGCAAATGTATATGAACGGTGGCATGGGGATGCCTCAGATGTACATGGGAATGCCGCAGACGAACATGCAGAATATACAGCCTGTACAATTCCAGAGCTTCAACAATGATTTAAGTGCCATGACAGGACAGGAGAATATTGGACTTATTAAAGATGTTCCCTTGGATATTACCGTCGAACTTGGCAGAACCAAAAAATCCATATCGGAAATTCTGGACTTCGCACCGGGAACTATTATTGAATTAGATAAAATTGCCGGTGAACCTATAGATGTGCTTGTAAATGGAAAGCTCGTTGCAAAAGGTGAAGTTGTGGTGATTGAAGAAAACTTTAGCGTTCGGGTAACAGAAATAATAAAGTAAAAGGTAGGAGAGTGAAAAATGGCAAAGAATATTTTAATTGTTGATGATGCGGCATTCATGCGAATGATGATTAAGGACATCCTTACAAAGAATGGCTATAATGTTGTTGGAGAGGCTGAAAACGGAGCAAAGGCTTTTGAAAAGTATAATGAGTTAAAGCCGGATCTGGTACTTATGGATATTACCATGCCTGAGGTTGACGGTATTGCAGCCCTGAAAAAGATTAAAGGGGCAGACCCTAATGCTATGATCATTATGTGTTCAGCTATGGGACAGCAGGCAATGGTTATTGAGGCAATCCAGGGTGGTGCGAAGGATTTTATTGTTAAGCCTTTCCAGCCAGAGCGTGTACTAGAGGCGGTAAAGAAGGTAGTCGGCTGATATGCTCCTGTCAGTGATAGATGGAGCGGATGGATATCTTCAGTTTATGACGGTGCTGATTCTCTTTGTTTTGGTACTTGCGGTTACCTGGGGTGTAACCAGGTGGATTGCCAGGTACCAGCAAGGGAGGAGCGGTATCGGAAACCTAGAAATGATAGAAACCTGCAGGATTTCCCCGAACAAGTATATCCAGATTATAAGGGCAGGCGAAAAATATCTGGTGATTGCCATAGGAAAGGATGAGGTGCATATGTTATCTACTCTTTCTAAGGAAGAGCTTGTTCTACGGGAATCCCCTGAGGGTGAGGCAATTGATTTTGCCAATATTTTTGACAGGGTAAAGAAAATGAAGGAAAAAGATAAAGGCTAAGGGATAAGACATCATATGAAAAATAGTTTTGCCCTAAAAAAGAGAATTAAGATTATGTGCCTGCTGATGATAGTGGGCATATTCTGTATTATTCCCCAGTTGGAAGTACATGCAGCGGCGGATGACCTGAATCTGACGGGCAATACGGAAGAGAGGACTAATATTAATGAGCCGGGCAGCTCAGATTCCAGGGAGGAGTTGTCAGAGTTAAATATTTCTAATAACCTGACGGTTACCGTTGAAGGGGGTAATGGCCAGATTAACAGTACTTTGCGGATTTTATTTACTCTGACATTGATAGGTTTGGCGCCTACGCTTCTTATCATGCTCACTTCGTTTACCAGGACCATTATCGTTCTTCATTTTACGAGAGCAGCTTTAAATACCCAAACGGCGCCGCCAAACCAGGTGCTGATTGGGTTAGCTTTATTTTTGACCTATTTCATTATGCAGCCTACAATGACAGAGATTTATGAAAAGGCAGTAGTCCCATTTGATGCAGGGGAGATTACCCAGGAAGAGTTTCTGGAAGCAGGAATTAAGCCTCTACGTGAATTTATGTACCAGCAGACCCAGACAGAAGATGTAAAGATGTTTTTGGAAATTTCCGGCCAGGAATGGGATGGTACTTTAGATGGCATTTCCCTTGCAGTATTGGTTCCCAGCTTTATTATCGGGGAACTGCGGCAGGCGTTTATTATTGGTTTTATCATATACATTCCTTTTATCGTTATAGATATGGTGGTAGCGTCCACCTTGATGAGTATGGGTATGATGATGCTGCCGCCTACAACCATATCTATGCCTTTTAAGATTTTGTTGTTTGTACTTGCAGATGGATGGAATGTCATAATTGTGCAGTTGGTCAAAACATTCTTGTAGATGGATGGGGATTCAGGAAGGGATTGATAAAAGATGACAATTGATGAGGTTACACAGATTGCCAGTTCCGCATTGTTCTTGATTATAAAGGTAGCAGCGCCGGTTCTTCTGGTGTCCCTTTGTGTGGGGCTTATAGTGAGTATTTTTCAGACAGTTACCTCTATACAGGAGCAGACCCTTACTTTTGTACCGAAGGTACTTGCTATTTTTTTAGCCCTGATGGTATTGGGGCATTGGATGTTAGGGGAGATGTCAGGATTTATGGTGGAATTGTGGTCTGATTTCAGCAGATATGCAAGGTAGCGGATGATGCTGGAGACGACTTTTAGCTATGCGGATATTGAATATTTTCTGCTGATTCTTGCAAGGGTCGCAAGTTTTGTAGTGGTTGCTCCTTTTTTCAGTATGTCGAATACGCCCAGGAATGTGAGAATAGGCTTAAGCTTTTTTGTTTCAGTATTGCTGTATCAGGCCCTGCCACACCAGGAAATGATTTATGGCACCCTGGTTGGATATACAGTTATTATATTGAAAGAAGTTATTACCGGCCTTTTAATTGGATTTGCTGCCAACCTGTGCAGCACTGTGGTGACTTTTGCAGGGCAGATTGCAGACATGGAGATGGGCCTTTCCATGGCAAGCCTGATGGACCCGGCCACAAAACAGAATTCATCAATCACAGGTATTTATTATAATTATATGATTTTGCTGATGCTCATGATCTCAGGTATGGATAAATATCTTCTAAAAGCCCTGGCGGAAACTTATATTTTGATACCTGTGAACGGGGCGGTATTCCGCCGGGATGCATTGTTTTCTTCCCTGGTAGGCTTTTTGTCAGATTATATTGTGATCGGGTTCCGTATATGCCTTCCCATATTTGCGGTAATGATTATTTTAAACGCGGTTTTGGGTGTTCTTGCCAAGGTATCGCCGCAGCTGAATATGTTTGCGGTGGGTATTCAGATGAAGGTTCTGGTAGGGCTTAGTATTTTATTCCTTTCAACCTTTATGCTGCCCGGAGCCGCTGGCTTTATCTACAGCCAGATGAAGAGCATGGTGTCAACTTTTGTGGAGGTAATGATGCAGTAGCGGGAGGAGGCAGATAGGTGAAGAGGCATAAATATAAGGGGCATAAATATATACGGCAGAGGCTGCCAGGGCACCCCGCCATATTGGAATACCGCCTGCAGTTTTTTGCCAAGGACGGCCCTGGCGGGGAGAAAACAGAGCAGCCTACCTCCAAGAAACTTTCTGATGCAAGAAAAGAAGGACAGGTGGCGAAAAGTAAGGAAATTGCCAGCGCCTTTTCCATGCTGGCATTGTTTCTCATACTGAAGCTATACGTTGGGACGATAGGGATCCATTTTATTGAGAATTTTAATTTTGTTTATTCGAAAATACCCGAGACAGTGAAAATGTATAATGGCAATATCCCTGAGATAACCATTATTTCAATGGTGCGGGGGATGATGCTGCGGCTTATCATCACCATTGCCCCAATTTTCCTGATAGGGGTACTGGTAGTTTTTATCTGTGACCTTGTACAGGTAAAATGGAAGCCGACCTCAAAGCCGCTGAAACCCAAATTCAGCAAACTCAATCCGCTTAAAGGGTTTAAACGTTTTTTCTCGTTGAATTCTTTTGTGGAGCTTATCAAGTCGGCACTTAAGCTGGGGCTTGTAGGTTATGTGGCTTATTCCTACCTGAAGGACCGGGTGGGGCAGATTTATATTTTATATGATATCACTTTAAATCAGGCAATTGGCATGATTGGTGATGTGGTACTGAACCTTGGAATCAGGATTGCAGCGGTATATATGGTCATTGCTTTTGCGGACTATGCTTACCAGAAGTGGAAGTTCAAAGAAGATATGAAGATGACCAAACAGGAAGTCAAGGATGAGTACAAGAACCAGGAAGGTGACCCCCAGATTAAGGGGAAACAGAAGCAGAAAATGAGGGAAGCATCTATGCGGCGTATGATGCAGCAGCTTCCTGAAGCAGATGTGGTCATCACCAATCCTACCCATTATGCGGTGGCGGTTAAATATGACCCGGATAAATATGATGCGCCTTATGTGCTGGCAAAGGGAGAAAATTACCTGGCACAGAGGATTAAAGATGTTGCAAAGGAAAATGATATTGAGATTGTGGAGAACAAGCCCCTTGCCCGTATGCTTTACGCTAATGTAGAGATCGGGGAGCTGATTCCCCCGGAATTATACCAGTCCGTGGCGGAAGTGCTTGCATTTGTATATCATTTGAAAGGAAAAGTATGATGAGAGGTGAAAAGGCATGAAAAAGGCGGATATTGGTGTAGCGGCATATGTTCTTGCAGCGTTTATCATGCTCATCGTGCCTGTACCCAGCGGATTGCTGGATGTACTGCTTGCCTGTAATATAGCGATAGCGTTTACGATTATGTTTGGCACGATGTTTACGAAGGAAGTGCTGGATATGTCTTTTTATCCCACAATGCTTTTGTTTACTACCATATTCAGAATAGCGCTGAACGTTTCTTCTACCAGGCGGATCCTTACAACTGGTGACCCGGGCCAGGTGGTTGCTGTTTTCGGAAGCTATGTGGGCGGGGATGATCTGCTGGTAGGCGGAATTGTTTTTATTATCCTGATATTGGTCCAGTTTATGGTAATCAATAAAGGTTCTGAAAGAGTAGCAGAGGTTACCGCCAGGTTTACCCTGGATGCGATGCCAGGTAAGCAGATGGCAATTGATGCAGATTTAAATACCGGCGCTATTACCGATGAGGAAGCAAAGCAGCGCAGGGAAAAGATTCAGGATGAGGCGAACTTTTTCGGTTCCATGGACGGTGCCGTGAAATACGTAAAGGGAGATGCCACAGCGGGGCTTGTGATAACCGCAGTCAACATTATAGGCGGAATTGCCATGGGTGTATTCCGGCAGAAAATGGAATTTGCCGATGCATTAGATAAGTATGCAGTACTTACCATAGGTGACGGCCTGGTAAGCCAGATTCCCTCCCTTTTGATTTCCTTATCCACAGGTATTTTGGTCACCAAGGGTTCCAAGGACGCAGACTTTGGCACGGTGCTGGTAGGGCAGCTTTTTGGTATTCCCAAAGTACTTTATTTTGTAGGTGCAATTATAGCCGGTTTGGGAATCGTTACGCCGCTGCCAAGTTTGGTATTCCTTACCCTGGGGCTTGTATATGTTGTGGTGGGGAGAATGATCGCAGGGACTATTGAGACAGCCCAGATCGAAGGGGAAATCAGTGAAGACGAAGCGGCGGCAGAGGAAATCCGCCAGCCGGAGAATGTGAACAGCCTTTTACAGGTAGACCCTATCGAGCTGGAGTTTGGCTATGGTATTATCCCCCTGGCAGATGTAAACCAGGGAGGGGATTTGCTGGACCGGGTGGTAATGATAAGGCGGCAGATTGCTTTAGAGCTTGGTACAGTGGTCCCTATTATCAGGCTGCGGGATAACATTCAGTTAAACCCTAACCAGTATATTATTAAAATCAAGGGAATCCAGGTAAGTGAAGGGGAAATCCTTTTTGACCACTATATGGCTATGAATCCCGGGTATGTGGAGGAGGAAATTACCGGTATCCCTACCTTTGAGCCTTCCTTCCATCTTCCAGCCATCTGGATCACGGAAGGGCAGAGGGAACGCGCTGAAAGTATGGGGTATACGGTAGTAGACCCGCCATCCATTATAGCCACCCATTTGACGGAAATTATCAGGCAGTATATTTCCGAGCTGCTTACAAGACAGGATGTACAGAACCTGGTAAACAACCTGAAGGAATCCAACCCGTCACTGGTAGAAGAGCTTGTTCCCAAACTTCTTGGACTGGGAGAGATCCAGAAGGTCCTGCAGAATCTCTTAAAGGAAGGAATTTCCATCAGGGATTTGCTTACGGTTTTTGAAACTCTGGCAGATTATGCAGCGACAACCAGGGATACGGATATTTTGACAGAATATGTAAGGCAGAGCCTCAAGAGGGCTATTTCCAGTAAATTTTTCCCGGCCAATGAGACTACCAGTGTAGTCACCCTTGACCCGAAACTGGAGCAGGATATTATGGCAAGCGTTAAACAGACAGAAAACGGTGCCTACCTGGCTTTAGACCCGGAAAAAACCAAGGATATTATGAAATCCGTGGGCAATGAAGTGAATAAGCTGGAGAATCTTGGCAAAAACCCCATTGTTATCACATCCCCTATTGTCAGAATGTATTTTAAGCGTCTGACAGAGGATTATTATAGAGATTTGATTGTGGTTTCATATAATGAAATAGATAATAATATTGAATTACAGTCTGTAGGAATGGTGACGGCATGATAATCAAGAAATTTCAGGGAAAAACCGAAGCGGAAGCGGTTGAAAACGCAAAAAAAGAATTGGGTAACAGTGTAGTCATCATGAATGTCCGGAACGTAAAGCGGAAAGGGCTTCTGAATTTTGTGATGCCCCAGATTATTGAGGTGACGGTGGCGCTGGAGGATGAGCCGGAGAAGGTGCGGCAGCCGAAGGTGGAAACGCCCCTTCCTGCGCCACAGGTCCCTGTGGACACCATGGTACAACGGGAAGTGGCCAGGCGTTTTCAGCCAGCGCCAGGCAATATTTTGAAGGAAGATGAAGAAAACAGGGCGGACAGCAGTGCCATTGAGGAAAAACTGGAGAGCCTGCATATTTTGCTGGAGCAGCAGCTCCAAAAGCCGGAGGAGCCGGGAGCAGATGACGGGGAGGAGGAGGAAAGCGAGCTGGCGCGTTTTATAAAGCTGCTTTATAATACCATGCTGGAAAATGAAGTCAGCGAACAGTATGCCAACCAGATTATAGACGAAATTGAAAAAATGAATAAACCTAATGTGCCTATTGATTATGCGCTTGCCAATGTTTACCAGAAAATGATCTTAAAATTTGGTAAGCCCATTGAGATTACGCCCGCCGCCAAGGGGCCTAAGGTTTTGTTTTTTGTAGGCCCTACAGGAGTGGGAAAGACCACGACCATTGCAAAGATTGCTTCGGAATTCTGTGTGGGGGAAAGAAAGAAGATTGTCCTGCTTACTGCGGATACCTACCGGATTGCGGCGGCGGAACAGCTCCGTACCTATGCAGGCATCCTGGAAGTCCCTTTCAGGATTATTTATTCTGAGGATGAGATGGAACAGGCGCTTTGTGATTTTAAGGACTATGATTATATTATGGTGGACACTGCCGGCCATTCCCACCAGAACAAGGAGCAGGGGGAGGCAATGGGCAGGTTTATCCATTCAGTGGATGAACTGGCGGAGAAGGATGTATTTCTCGTACTCAGTGCCGTTACCAAATATAATGATTTAGTCAGCATTGCAGACGCCTATACGGAAATGACAGAATATAAGCTGATTTTTACGAAGTTGGATGAAACATCTAATCTGGGTAATCTGCTGAATATAAAGCTTCATACAGGCGCGCCGCTGTCCTATGTGACTTATGGGCAGAATGTGCCGGATGATATTGAAAATTTTAATCCCCAGAAGACGGTAAAGCTGCTTCTCGGAGGGGGAAGAAATTGAGTGGGGTAGGTTAAATGGATCAGGCCGAACGGTTAAGGAATATTATCAAAGCGGGCAGTATAGCATCCCAGAGTAAGTCCCAGGCCAGGGTAATTACTGTTACAAGCGGCAAAGGGGGCGTAGGTAAATCAAATACGGCAATTAATCTGGCGGTCCAGTTCCGGAAAATGGGAAAGAAGGTAATCATTTTAGATGCGGACTTCGGGCTTGCCAATATTGAGATCATGTTTGGGGCAGTTCCCAAACATAATCTGTTTGACTTGATTTACCAGGGGAAAAATATAAGGGAAATTATCACCCGGGGACCTATGGAAATTGGATTCATTTCCGGCGGTTCGGGGATAGCGGGGATGTCAAACTTAAGCAAAGACTACCTGAATTATATCATAAAGAATTTATCAGAATTGGATACAATCGCGGATATTATTCTTGTGGATACCGGGGCGGGCATAGCGGACGCTGTTTTGGAATTTCTTGTGGCAAGCGGTGAAATTTTGCTGGTCACCACGCCGGAACCTGCTTCTATCACAGATTCTTATTCCCTGCTGAAAGCGTTGAACCGGCACCCAAGATTTTCTAATGAGGACACACAGGTTAAGATCATTGCCAATAAGGTGGAATCCCCCAATGAAGGAAATATGCTTTTTAATAAACTGAATTCGGTGGTGAACAGATATTTGAAAATCCCTATTGTCTATCTGGGGGCAATCCCACAGGACAGCCAGCTTACCAGGGCAGTGATGCAGCAAATGCCGGTATGCATTCAGGCACCAGCTTCCAAATCTTCGGCGGCATATGAGATGATCGCGGCAGGGCTCCTGAACCCGGAAAAAAGTAAAAATGTGCCTAAGCGTGGGATGACGGCGTTTTTTTCACATATCATAACAGGAAAGAGATGAGAAAGAGGGGGGAGAGGGATGTTGTCAAAATATATTGAACCAGGAAACAGAATTGAAATACAATCCATAAGCCGGGCAAGGCTGACGAATGCAGTAACAAGGCAGATGTATAAATCGCTGATATGGGATACCATCTCGGAAGACCGGATAGAAGTATTAGTCCCCATTGAGAAAAACAAGCTGATACCGCTTCCGGTAAATTCCGATTATGACCTGTATATTTATACGGCATCAGGCCGCCAGTACCAATGCTCTGCAAAGATCGTAGATAAATACAAATCTGAAAATAAACATATTTTACTTTTTGAGCTGATTAGCAGCCTGAAAAAATTCCAACGCAGAGAATTTTACCGGTTAAACTGTACTCTGGAGATTGGTGTCAGGCTCCTTGAGGATGAAGAAGTAGAGGCAGTTTTGAGAGAGGAACGCTTCCTGGTGCCAGGGCTTCCCCTAAAGAAAGCTATTGTGGTGGATATCAGCGGGGGCGGCATGCGCTTTGTAGGGAGATATGTCTATAAGCCGGACAGCTTTTTATATTGTGGATGCACGCTGAAAGTTGACGGCAAAGAGAAAGAATGTGTACTGGTGGCAAAGGTCCTCAGGATGAGGGAGCTGGAAGATAACCGTGGGACCTATGAGCACCGTGTCCAGTTTGTAAGCCTTGACCCAAAAGAACGGGAAGAGATTATCCGGTTCATATTTGAAGAGGAAAGAAAACACAGAAAGAAAGGAATTCTATAGAAGAAAAGATGTTCTATAGTTACTTTGCACTTATGTGAAGTGCAGTTTGTGATATACTATTACATATTAGGGAAAACGGATGGTGAGAAAAGTCTATCATGATAAAGGCAGATGAATTGAAAGCCGGAAAAAAAATTGTCGCAATTGCCAGTTCTACCGGCGGACCTAAGGCATTGCAGAAATTAATCCCGTTGCTGCCATCCAATTTGAACGCGCCTGTTATGATCGTGCAGCATATGCCGGCGGGATTTACAGAAGCATTAGCAGGGCGGCTTAATATGCTCAGTCCAATTGCTGTAAAGGAGGCGGCGGAAGGGGATGTGCTACTTCCCGGACAGGTTTATCTTGCCAGGGGAGGCAGGCATATGAAGGCGGTTAAAAGCGGGGCACGGCACTTGATACGCTATTCAGATGAGCCCCCCAGGGAAGGGGTGCGCCCCTGTGCCAATTATATGTATGAGTCATTGGGGGCCTGCAGCTTTGAGGAAGTAGTGTGTGCAGTTCTTACCGGCATGGGAGCAGACGGGACAGCAGGGATTAAGAATCTGAAATTAAAGAAGAAAATAACGGTGTTCGCCCAGAGCGAAGCCACCTGCGCCGTATATGGAATGCCAAGGAGCGTTGTCCTGGCGGGGCTTTCCGGCAGGGGAATATCGTTAGAACAAATTGCACAGGAAATTGTGAAGAACGTGGGGGTAGTTTAACTATGGATGTGAATCAATATCTTGAGATTTTTCTGGATGAAACAAAAGAACATTTGGAAAGCCTGAACGGGCAGATATTAAAGCTTGAACAGGAACCGGAGGACGTGGATACTATTAATGAAATTTTCCGTGCCGCACACTCCCTTAAAGGTATGGCGGGAACCATGGGATATAAACGGATGCAGAACCTTACCCATGACATGGAAAATGTTTTTTCGGAGATCAGGAACGGAACCATGAAGGTGAAGTCCAACCTGATAGATACCCTGTTCCAGTGCCTGGATGCCCTGGAGGAATACACCAGCAATATCCAGGAAACAGCCGATGAAGGGACCAATGAAAACCAGCAGCTTATTAACCAGCTGAACGAGTTCCTCAAACAGGGCGGCAGGGAAGAGAAAAAGGCCCAGGGCCAGCCCCAGCCCCAGCCTGTGGAAGAAGCGCTGCCGGAACAGCCTGAGGAAGAAGAATATACTGAAAAATGGACAGAGATCAAGCTCAGCGATTCGGAGCTTCTGGTATTTTCCACAGCCAGGAGCCAGGGGAAAAGTGTTTATGGGCTGACAGTCCATGTACAGGAGAGCTGCCTGTTAAAATCGGCCAGGGCTTTTCTTGTTTACAAAGCGGTAGAGGAAAAGGCAGATATTATTGTCTGCAATCCCCCTGCCCAGGATATAGAAGATGAAAAGTTTGACTTAGATTTCAGCCTGATCATTGTCTCGGAATACCCTCTTGAGGAGATCCTGCAGGTTGCGAGGAATGTTTCAGAAATCGAAAGAGTGTTAGGTGCGCCCTATGCCACCAGGGAGCCGTCGTTAATAAAAGAAGAAGACTTTGCCAAGAATGGCATTGGGGCAGATACGCCAGCCCAGGCAGAACAGGAAATAAAGCCTGCAGCGGCTGTCCCGGTGCCGGTATCCTCCGCACCGTCCATTGCTTCCGGTTCCGCCAAATCAGGGGATAAAAAGGCCGGGGGTAAGCCTGTGGTCAACAGGACGGTGAGGGTAGATATAGAGAAGCTGGATGTGCTAATGAATCTGGTAAGTGAGCTGATCATTGCCAAGAATTCACTGGTATCCGCTTCCAGCGCAGATGGGATGTCCGGTTCCGGCTTTAACGAGCACATTGAATATTTGGAGAGTGTGACCACCAATCTTCATGAATCGGTTATGAAGGTGAGGATGGTTCCCATTGAAAGTGTTGTAAGTAAATTCCCCAGAATGATCAGGGACCTGTCAAAGAAGCTGAACAAGAAAATGGAACTGCATATGTCCGGTGAGGAGACAGAACTTGACAGGACAGTGGTGGATGAAATTGGGGATCCCCTGATGCATCTTTTGCGCAATTCTGCAGACCATGGGCTGGAATCCGCTGAAGTACGCGCCCACAGGGGAAAACCGGAGGTTGGTTCTATTTTCCTGGATGCTTACCAGGATGGCAATAATGTTGTCATTGAGGTCAGGGACGACGGCAATGGCATTGATGTGGAAGCAGTAAAGAATAAAGCCATTGAACGGGGCGTGATCACTCCTGACCAGGGCGAGAACATGACAGAGAAGGAAATCATCAACCTTCTGTTCAATGCGGGATTTTCCACAGCCAAACAGATATCCGATGTCTCCGGCAGGGGTGTTGGGCTTGATGTGGTAAAATCAAAGATTGAGGCCTTGAGCGGGGAAGTGGAAGTGAAATCCAAGCTGGAGGAAGGAAGTACATGGATCATCAGGCTTCCCCTTACGCTGGCGATCATCCAGGCGCTGATGGTTACTGTAGGAGGGGAAAAGTATGCTATTTCCTTAGGCAGTATCCAGACCATTGAGGATATTAAGCCCGGCGATATCAAGCTTGTCCAGAACCGGGAAGTTATCAGCCTGCGGGATACGGTAATCCCTATTATCAGGCTGAGCAAGGAACTGGATATTGAGAGCAGTAAGTCACCGGATGAAAATATGGTAGTGGTAATTGTGAAAAAGGGTGAAAAGCTTGCAGGCCTGGTAACGGACGAACTTATGGGCCAGCAGGAAATCGTTATCAAATCGCTTGGCAGGTACATTAGTAAATGCAAGATTATCAGCGGCGCGACCATATTAGGCGATGGGGAAGTGGCACTGATTCTGGATGCCAATGCATTGATATAGGACAGGGGGAAGGACAATGGAAGAAGTAAAATTACCTAGCGTAAAAAAACTGGCTGACGAGCGGACTGAATACAATACCATCCAGTTTATTGTGATCAAGCTTGGAAATGAGCAGTATGGCATAGATATCAAATTTGTGGATAATATTGTGCGGATGCAGCATATTACCAGGGTACCCAAAGTGGCGGATTACTTAAAAGGCGTGATCAACCTCCGCGGGGAAGTGATCCCGGTTATGAGCCTGCGCCTTAAAATGGATCTTCCGGCGGATGAAATTACCAAGGCTACCAGGATTATTATTCTCAAAATGGAACAGCATGGGATGATCGGGATCATTGTGGACGAGGTAAAGGAGGTTGTCACCCTTGGCATACACGAAATTGAGAAAGCATCCTATGACGGCAAGGAAGAAAAGAATAATTTCATTTCCGGCATAGGAAAACATGGCCAGGAGCTGATTTCTCTCTTAGACCTCAGTGCGGTAGCGATGGAGAAATAAATTAGGAAACAGAAAAATAGAATGTAATGTATATAGGAGGGGCCATGAAGGACCTTAGTATGGAGCAATTGACAAACCAATATTTTGATGTGCTGAAAGAGCTGGGCAATATTGGCGCCGGTAATGCCACTACAGCTCTTGCCCAGATGATAGACTGTAAGGTAGATATGTCAGTGCCGCAGGTTAGGCTGCTTGAATTCCAGGAGCTGGGAGACATAGTGGGAGGCGACGATCAGATTATGGTTGGCATTTACCTGCAAGTTGGCGGGGATGTAGACGGCAGTATGATGTTTATACTCCCCAAATTTGCGGCGGCCCATCTGGTGAATAAGCTGATGTGTGGGATGCTTGGTATAGATGAGGAAACGGCAGACGAATATGTGTTTGGCGAGATGGAGCTTTCTGCCATCAAAGAGGTAGGGAATATCATCACAGGTGCGTATTTAAATGCACTGTCCGGGCTTACCAACTTAAAGATTTATCCGTCAATCCCTCAGGTTGGAATTGATATGGCGGCCGCTCTTCTTAGTGTTCCGGCGGTGGAGTTCGGCGTCTTGGGAGATAAGATTCTGCTGATAGAGACCCAGTTTTCAGATGATGTGGATTTGGATGGATATTTTATTATGATTCCGGAAATGGAGTCTTATCAGAGAATTTTGACGTCGCTTGGTGTAATTTAGGGTTCGGAAGAAAAAGAAACGGGAGATTCTTTGTAAGATGAGTGAAGTGATTAAAGTGGGAATGGCTGACTGGAAAACCTGCAGGGGCGATGACGCAGTGACAACATTAGGGCTTGGTTCCTGCGTGGGAATTGCTATCAGAGATCCGGGGACAGGTATTGGAGGGCTGGCACATATTATGCTGCCAGACAGTACAGAAATTAAAAACAACTCAAACAGGCCAAAGTTTGCGGACACGGGAATAGAGGACATGGTGAAGGAGATTGTGCGTATGGGCGCAAACAGAAGCCGGCTGGTGGCTAAGATTGCCGGCGGTGCCCAGATGTTTGCTTTTGGGAGCAAAAGCGACATGATACGTGTGGGGGACCGGAACGTGACGGCAAGCAAAAAAAAGCTTGCCCAGTTAAAGATACCCATCCTTGCCCAGGATACCGGAAAAAATTATGGAAGGACGGTAATTTTTTATCCCAAGAGCGGAGATTTTGTCATTCGGTCTGTGGGGATGCCGGAGAAAGTAATATGAAAAAAGGTAAGTTGTTTGCCCCGTTTTTAATGCTTCTTGCGGGGGCTGTAGCGAGTATCTTGATGTTTTATTTTCATTATTCTACAAAGCAGACACTTTACGTGCTTCTGGCGGTGCTTGTGATTTTTTATCTGGCAGGATGTTTTATCCAGAAAAGGGTGGGTACTTTTGTAGATCAGATCAGGGAAGCAGAAGCAAAAGAGGGGGAAGTCATAGAGAAGGAAGCTCTTACACAGGACGGGGAAAGTGCAGTTGACAGTACAGGAGAAGAGATGGCAGGGGAAAATGCATAATCTTTAGGTAATGGAGGGAGCAATGGACGAGGCAGGACGCAATAAGCTTTGGGAAAATTACGGGAAAACGAAATCACCTGAAATCAGGGAAAAGCTTATATTAGAATATGCGCCGTTGGTTAAGCTGGTGGCAGGGCGCCTTAGCATGTATCTGGGATATAATGTGGAATATGACGATTTGGTAAGCTATGGCATTTTTGGGCTGATAGACGCCATAGACAAATTTGACAGCATGAAAGCTGTCAAATTTGAAACCTATGCCAGCCTTCGCATCAGGGGTGCGATTCTTGACCAGATCAGGAAGATGGATTGGATCCCCCGGACGATCAGGCAGAAACAGAAAAAAATTGACGCAGCCATGAAAGAAATTGAGACTGCTACAGGCAGGGCTGCTACAGATGAGGAGATTGCCGGGAGCCTGGGAATATCTGAGGACGATTACCTTGCCTGGCAGTCACAGATGAAAGTGACCAATGTGGTTTCTTTAAATGAATTTATGGAGTCCGGCAGTGAAGTCCCCGCCCAGCAGAGCAATCAGTACCGGTTTGACGGGCCGGAAGAGGTAGTTGAAAAAAAAGAACTAAAGATAATTTTGGAACAGGCACTTTCGCTCTTGACAGAAAAGGAAAAGAAGGTGATACTGCTTTATTACTATGAAGACCTGACTTTAAAGGAAATCAGTAATGTGCTTGAGGTATCGGAGTCAAGGATATCACAGCTCCATACCAGGGCGCTTCAGAAAATGAAAAAGAAGATGGGGAATTATATGGGGATATTTTCCGTATAGTAATGTGATAGCAAAGGACAATATTGCCGAATCGTACAGAGGAGGTTTTGAATGAAAAATAGTTATTTCCAGATAACCGGAGGGGGCGACGGTGCCTGGCTGAAGGTATTTGCGCCTGTGGACGGGGGGAAGCCAGTCAATGTCAGGGAGCTGGCGGAATATCTTACCCGTAATGGGATCAGTTTTGATGCGGCTGCTTTAAAAAAGGGGCTGGCGGGCGTCATGCCGGAAGGGGGCGGCGAAACCGAAATTTTCCTGAACCGGAATATGCCTGAGGCAGTGAAGGAATCCTATACCCTTGTGGTAAGCCCGGACAGGATGACAGCAACCGCAAGGTTTTATCCCCCCTCTACCAATGGGGCCAGGCTGACGGCGGAGGAATTTATAAGTGACCTGCAGCAGGAAGGTATCAAATATGGTATCAATAAAGAGGGATTAAAGAAATTTTTCAGGCGGCCCCTTTACTGTACAGATATATTGGTTGCAAAAGGGCAGCCTCCAAGACATGGGGAGGATGCCAGGATAGAGTATTATTTTGAGACAGATTTATCGGTAAAGCCTACACTGAAAGAAGACGGAAGCGTAGACTTTTTTAATTTAAATACAGTCAATTGCTGTAAGGCAGGGGATGTGCTTGCCAGGCTTTTTCCCGGGGATGCAGGGGAGGCGGGCATTAACCTTGCCTGTGAAAAAATCCCCCCCAGGAGCATCAAACAGCTTGTGCTCAAGCATGAGCGTAACGCCCACTTGTCAGAAGACAAACTGGAAATTATTTCGGATGTTGACGGGCATGTGACTTTGGTGGAAGACCGGGTTTTTGTTTCTAATGTACTGGAAGTAGAAAACGTGGATAATTCCACAGGCAATATTGATTATAATGGCAATGTGAAGGTGAACGGGAATGTGTGTACCAATTTCTCGGTGAAAGCCCAGGGAGATATTGAAGTCAGGGGGGTAGTGGAAGGGGCATACCTGGAAGCTACAGGGAATATCATTATTGCCCGGGGCATGAACGGGATGGAAAAGGGCACATTAAAGGCAGAAGGAAATGTAATTGCCAAGTACCTGGAAAATGCAACAGTTAATGCCAAGGGATATGTGTCAACGGAATCTATCCTGCACAGCGAAGTGATGGCTGGGACAGAGGTTTTGGTTAACGGCAGGAGAGGGTTTATTACTGGCGGAAAAGTAAGCGCCATGCACCTGATCCAGGTGAAAACCTTAGGCTCATCCATGGGGGCGGCAACGGTTGTGGAAGTGGGGGCGGACCCCAATATGAAACAGCGCCTGCAGCAGCTTTTAAAGCAAAGCGAAGAGAATAAAAAGGCCATAGATGCCACCCAGCCTGTTTTGATAGCCATGGCCCAGAAGCTGTCACAGAAGAACAATATGAAGCCGGAGCTGGTAAGGAATTTTCAGGATATGCTGAAAAAGCAAAAAGAGAACCAGCGTTTGCAGGAAGAAATGAAAAAGGAAATTGATTATCTTGAAAAGCTCCTGGAAAATACGGATGACGCAAGGATTGAAGTGACAAGCGAAGTATATGGGGGTGTTAAAATCTGCATTGCAGATGTTTCTATGATTGTAAAAGGCCGTGCGGACCACTGTAGGTTTGTAAAATCCCAGGGGGATGTGAAGATGGGGCCTTTATAATTAATAATTAGTAACAGGTTTGTAATAAAAGAAAGGATGTGGTTATTTTATGATCAGCCGGGTAGAAATTCAGGGACAGGTGACAAGGGCCCAGGACTTTACCACCATTAAGCAAAACGAAGACAATAAAGGCATGGTAGACCAGTCTAATTTCCAGCAGCAGTTCCATCAAAGCGTGGAGTCTAAAGTCCGCCAGGTACATCAGGGAGACCACGCCGAAAATGAGGGAAGACGGTTCGACGCAAAAGAAAAGGGAAATGGTAATTATTCCGGGGATGGCGGACGGAAACGGAAGAAAGAGGAAAGTGATGGCAAAGTGGTGATGAAGGGGCATGGCGGCTTTGACATGAAAATCTGAATGCGCTGGCCCCTGCAGGGCAGCCGGAAAGCCTGTGCCTGCCCTGCGTGTAATAAAGCAGCGCAGAAATGAGGAGAAATATGGAAATATTGGAAATTGTTCTTATTCTTCTTGGTATTGTTGTTTTTGTGGGAAGTTTCCTGCTGCCTGCCGGAAGGAACGTTGAAAATCTGGAATCTGCAAAGGTTATAGAGGAATCCGTCAGGGAGATGGTAGGAAAAGAAGTAGACGGGGTAAGGTCTCAGATCAGCAATATAGTGAATGAGACAATTAACTATTCTGTGGAAAAGACCGAGCGTTCCATGGAGCGGCTGACTAACGAAAAGATGCTTGCCGTAAATGAATATTCCGATACTGTGCTGGAAGAAATCAATAAGAATCACCAGGAAGTAGTTTTTCTTTATGATATGTTAAATAACAAACATGAGAGCCTTACGGCGACAGTGGGGGAAGCATCCCGCGTGGCCGGGGAGGTAAAACAGACCGCCATGGATGCGGAGATTGCCGCACGGGAAACGGAAGATAAGGTCAGGCAGGTAAAGAGTTCCATGGATGAAACATTAGATGCTGTGGCTAAAATGCAGGAAATGGTTTCCAGTGCTTTAGAAGAGGCGGAAAAAATTCCGGCCAGGGAGATACCGGCCAGGGAGGTTCCTGTGGTTTTTGCACAGGCCATGCCGGAGGAGGGGACAGATTTGCCGGAAGAGCCGGATTTCCAGCCTATCATGGCAGAAAGGGTGGAGGTAATCCCCTCTGTTCCCGTGGAATTTCCTTCTGGCACAGAGACACTCTTCCCGGCCCTGTTAGGGGAGCTTTTATCTGAAGAAGTCTATGGGCAGGAGGAGCCGGGAAGTTTTACTGATGGGAAAAGCCTTATGCCTGCGGAAGCGGCGGTAAAGGAGGAAATTTCCATTGATACCAGGATGGAAAGTGCAAGAAATAATAATGAAAAAATTCTTTCCCTTCATAAAACCGGCAAATCCAATGTTGCAATTGCCAGAGAATTGGGGCTGGGAGTAGGAGAAGTGAAGCTGGTGATTGATTTGTATGAAGGAAATCAGGGAATACGGGGAAAAGACGATGAACTTAAAATACTATCTTAGAGGCCTTGGAATCGGCATTATTATGACATCGCTGATTATGGGAATCGCTTCTGGGGATGGAAAGGAAACTCTTACCAATGAGGAAATAAAGGAGCGGGCAAAGGCTCTTGGAATGGTTGAGGAAGGGTCGGTGCTGGCAGATTTGGCCAGGGAAGAGGTGCCGTTATCCCCTTCGCCTGTAAAACGGGAGGAAGCGCCGGCGGAAAATTCCCCTTCTTTGGAGGGCACTCCCCAGAAAACGGGCCTCCCGGCAGCAGACAGCCAGGCATCCGCCACGCCAGAAGGGACGCCAAAGGAAGAAACCTCCCCTGCTCCTTCCAGGACGCCGGAGGGAAAGGCGTCCCCTTCACCTACCCCTACAAGCACCCCTACACCTACAGCTACGGCAAAGCCTTCTCCCACGGCGGTACCAACACCGGTGGCTACGCCGTCTCCCAAAGCAACGGCTGCCCCTACAAAATCCCCTGCACCAACTAAAACGCCCGCAGCCACACCTACAGCGAGCCCGGGGCAGGAAGCTGAGGACAGTATTATTATCCAGGTAGTAAGCGGGGACACTTCCTACAGTGTCTGCAAGAAGCTGCAGGAAGCAGGGCTGATCACATCAGCCAATGAATATGACGGTTATTTATGCGAAAACGGATATGATAAGCGTATCAATGTAGGCGAATTCCGGATACCCAAAGGGGCGGGGAAGGAGCAGATTGCAAAGATAATTGCAAGACTGGAATAAATCCCTTGCAAGAGGGATTTTTCTATGTTATAATTGGCACGTTGTAACGATAAATCACGCATATTTATTAAATGCCGGTGCTTTTCCTGCCCCCTGGAGGGGTGGGGCTAAAAAAGTTTGCAGGAGAGAAGAAGATATGCGGAAGAAAAACCAAATGGAGGTAGAGACATGAGCGTTATTTCAATGAAACAGCTTTTAGAAGCAGGTGTCCATTTTGGGCATCAGACCAGAAGATGGAACCCCAAAATGGCTCCTTACATCTTTACAGAGAGAAACGGCATCCACATCATTGACCTGCAGAAGTCTGTAGGCAAGGTTGATGAAGCGTACAGGGCGGTGTTCGAGATCGCATCCCAGGGCGGGACGGTTCTCTTTGTGGGTACCAAGAAACAGGCCCAGGATGCGGTGAAAGCGGAAGCGGAGCGCTGTGGGATGTATTATGTAAATGAAAGATGGTTAGGCGGTATGCTAACCAACTTTAAGACCATCCGCAGCAGAATTGATAGATTAAAAGCAATCGAAACCATGTCAGAGGACGGAACCTTTGATGTGCTGCCTAAGAAGGAAGTTATTGCCCTTAGAAAAGAATGGGAAAAGCTTGAAAAGAATCTGGGCGGTATTAAGAGTATGGCCAGGATCCCTGATGCAATCTTTGTAGTAGATCCCAAGAAAGAAAGGATCTGCGTACAGGAGGCTCATGCCCTCGGCATTACTTTGATCGGTATCGGCGATACCAACTGTGACCCGGAAGAGCTGGATTATATCATTCCTGGTAACGATGACGCGATCAGGGCAGTGAAGCTTATTGTTGCCAAGATGGCAGATGCTGTGATTGAGGCAAATCAGGGTGAGGAAAACCTTGAGGCACAGATGGAAGAGGCTGCAGAAGCCGCAGAGGAAGGGAAAGAGCCCCAGGATATTGAAGAAGTAGTGGCAGCCGCAGAGGCGGAGCAGGAATAATGGCAGCACCTGCCCGGATATAGGCAGGGGAGAAACTGGAATTTAGGAGGTTAAAAATGGCTAATATTACAGCAGGCATGGTAAAAGAGTTGAGAGAGATGACCGGCGCGGGCATGATGGACTGTAAAAAAGCTCTTGCCCAGACCGAAGGAGATATGGATGCAGCAGTTGAGTTCCTTAGAAAAAATGGACAGGCAAAGGCTGAGAAAAAGGCTGGAAGGATTGCAGCTGAAGGCCTTTGCAGGGTTGCCCTTAAGGATGATAAGGTTGCGGCAGTTGTGGAGGTAAATTCCGAGACAGACTTTGTAGCGAAAAATGAAGAATTCCAGAATTTTGTGGAGGCGGTTGCCAAACAGGCAGTTGATTCCGAGGCAGGGTCAATGGATGAATTCATGGCAGAGGCTTGGAATGGGGATGCTTCCATGACAGTAAAGGATGCACTGGTGGAAAAGGTAGCTAAGATTGGCGAGAACTTAAACATCAGAAGATTTGAAAAAATAGTTGCAGAAAATGGATGTGTGGTATCCTATGTACATGGTGGCGGAAGGATTGGCGTTATCGTGGAAGCTGAAACCAACGTAGTCAACGGGGAGATTAAGGAAGCTATGACCAACCTTGCTATGCAGGTGGCGGCGCTGTCCCCTAAGTATGTATCCATGGCGGATGTTTCCGATGAATACAAGGCCCATGAAAAGGAAATCCTTATGGCACAGATCGCTAATGACCCCAAGATGGCTGGCAAGCCGGAGAAGGTAATAGAGGGTGCAGTGACCGGGCGCCTGAATAAGGAACTGAAGGAAGTGTGCCTGTTAGAGCAGGATTATGTAAAGGCAACTGCAGAAGACGGCAAGCAGACAGTGGCACAGTATGTGGCGAAGGTGGCGAAGGCGAACAGCGCCGACCTTACCATTAAGAGGTTTGTCCGTTTTGAAACCGGAGAAGGCATTGAGAAGAAGGTTGACGATTTCGCAGCAGAGGTTGCTGCACAGGCAGGCCTTTAAAGAGTATAGTGAAAACACAGGCCCGGAGAAATAAAGGTTTCTCCGGGCTTTTTGATTACAATGAGCAAGGTTATGGGAAAATAAATAAAAAAGAGAGGATTTGTGATTTAACCCTTTTCCATAAAAGCATATTGTGTTACAATACAGACAAAGCGTTTAGAAGGAGCCAATGGTATATGAGGGGAGCTTATGACCGGCGGGAAAGGATACGCCGGCTTAAGAAAATTATAATAACGACAATTATGGCTGCAATTGTGATACCGGTAATTACCTCTGTCATATTGGGAATCCGTGTTTTTCAGTTGCAGGGCAGGGTCAGGGAATTAGAGCAGGAGATGGCTGCCATTTTGCAGCAGGCAGACGAAGTGAACGGTGTCTATACGACTGCCGCCGTGGAGGAATCACCGCGGGATACGGCTCAGGCAGGGCAGCTCCTGGATAAAGGGGAAAAGGAGGATGTTCAAAATTACCAAAAGACGGTATATTTAACCTTTGACGACGGTCCAAGCCGTAATACGGATAAGATACTTGATATATTGAAAGAATATGATGTAAAAGCAACCTTTTTTGTAGTTGGGAAAACAGATGAACATTCCGTCAGGGCATACCAGAGGATTGTGGAGGAGGGACACACTTTGGCAATGCACTCTTACAGCCATAAATATGAGGAGGTTTATCAGTCAAAGGAAAGCTTTGCGCAGGATATGTCGCAGCTTCAGGAATATCTTTACCAGATTACAGGTATCTGGCCAAGATTTTACCGTTTCCCGGGAGGAAGCTCCAATCTGGTAAGCCAGGCAGATATGCAGGAACTCATCGGCTACCTGAATGAAAATGGAATTACTTATTTTGACTGGAATGTTGCATCAGGGGATGCGGTCAGCGGCCATCTTAGCGCAGAGAGTATTGCAGGGAATTGCCTTAACGGGATTGAAAATAAAGATATGAGTATGATACTGATGCATGATGCGGCTGAAAAAAACACGACAGTGGAAGCCCTGCCTGAAATTATCCAGACAATTAAGGACAGGGGAGATTCGCTCATTCTGCCAATTACGGATGAAACCATGCCGGTTCAGCATGTGATGGCGGGACAAAATCATTAAATTTAAAGGGAGGACTTTTAAAATGGGTTTTTTTTCAGATTTAAAGGATGACTTATCTCAGGCGGTGAACGAGTTTTTGCCGGAGGAGGAAGGCATGGAGGGAATAAAGCAGGAGACGGAATACGGGAAAGGGGAAAAGGCTATGATGCCGGACCTGTTTGATACTGACCCGGCCCAGGTGCCTGAGAAGGAAGAGGAACCGCCAAAGCCTGCCAGGGAACCTGTACATGCGGAAACGGTTCCGCATCCTGTGCCTGAGAAAAAAGTAACAGAAGAGGCTGCGGCAGTACAGCATAAAAGAAAAGTGACTGACGAGATTGCCATCCTTACAGAGACTACCCTGATTAATGGTAACATTGCCACAGAGGGCGGGCTGGAAGTGCGTGGCAGCATTGTGGGGAATGTGGAGAGCCTTGGCAAGCTGAATATTACAGGTACAATTCAGGGAAATACCCAGGCAGCAGAAATTTATGCAGAGGGGGCTAAGGTCTCCGGGGATTTAAAGAGCCAGGGAAGCATCAAGATTGGTGCCAATACCGTGATCATTGGCAATATTTTTGCAAACAGCGCGGTGATTGCAGGGGCGATCAAAGGCGATATTGATGTGAAGGGGCCTGTTATCCTTGATGCATCGGCAATTGTCATGGGCAATATCAAATCCAAATCAGTACAGATTAACAATGGTGCCGTGATCGAGGGGCTGTGTTCCCAGTGCTATGCGGAGGTGAACCCCACATCCTTCTTCGACAATTTAAAATAAAAGGTGAGGCAAAAAGATGCATAGAATACTATTGAAGCTCAGTGGGGAAGCCCTGGCAGGTGATAAAAAGACAGGGTTTGACGAAGATACAGTAAGAGAGGTTGCCCTTCAGGTTAAGGAGCTTATAATGGAGGGCATACAGGTAGGGATTGTCACCGGAGGGGGAAATTTCTGGCGTGGCAGGACCAGCGAAAATATTGACAGGACGAAAGCCGACCAGATTGGCATGCTTGCTACAGTGATGAACTGTATTTATGTTTCCGAGATTTTCCGCAGTGTGGGGATGAAGACGGCTGTTTTGACACCCTTTGAATGCGGTTCCTTTACGAAGCTTTTTTCCAAGGACAGGGCAAATAGGTACTTTGAAAAAGGCATGGTGGTATTTTTTGCAGGGGGAACGGGCCATCCTTATTTCTCCACAGATACAGGTGTGGTGCTCCGTGCGGTGGAAGTGGAAGCGGAGGTAATCCTCCTGGCCAAATCCATTGACGGGGTTTATGACAGTGACCCTGCCATAAACCCTTCTGCAAAGAAATACGATACAGTAAGCATTAGCCAGGTGATAGCGGACAACCTTCAAGTGGTGGATATGACCGCCTCCATACTGGCAAGGGACAACCAAATGCCCATGTGGGTGTTTGGCCTGAATGAAAAAAACAGCATTGTAAACACAATAAAGGGTAATTTTACCGGGACAAAGGTGACGGTTTCTTAGCGGCGGGGATTTCTGGCTGTTATGATATTTAAGTAGAAGGATGGCCTCCGAAAGGGCGGCATCCGTTGTTAAAGGTTAGCGGAGGATAAGCAGGATGGACGAGAGAATTAAAGTATACGATGAAAAGATGAAAAAGACCTGTGAGTTTCTGGAAGGGGATTATCTGGGAATCCGGGCGGGGCGGGCCAATCCCCATGTGCTGGATAAGGTGAAGGTAAATTATTATGGGACGCCTACACCCATTGCACAGGTAGGGAATATTACCATTCCGGAGGCCAGGATGATCCAGATTTCCCCCTGGGAAAAGACGCTGATCAAAGACATCGAAAAGGCGATTATGTCTTCTGATATCGGTATTACGCCCTCCAACGACGGCGCTGTTATCCGGCTGGTATTCCCGGAGCTCACCCAGGAGCGCAGGAAAGACCTGGTAAAGGACGTAAAGAAAAAAGCGGAAGAAGCCAAGGTTGCTGTCCGCAATATCAGGAGGGATGGGAACGATGCCTTTAAGAAGCTGGCAAAGGCGGAGGTTTCGGAGGACGAAATTAAGGAGCTTACAGATAAATTACAGAAGCTGACAGATAAGTATATTAAGGATATTGACAAGCTGATGGAAGAAAAATCGAAGGAGATTCTTACCGTGTAAAGAAGAGGGGCAGGGCGATTAGATCCTTAATCGTTGTGCCCTCTTTCTATTTGTGACGCTGATTTGGCTTTTAGGTGTCTTTGGGCGAAAATTCAGGCAGGAGGAGAAGTTTATGGCAGAGCAAAAGGAACTGGTAATGCCGCAGCATGTGGCAATCATACTTGACGGAAATGGAAGATGGGCAAAAAAGAAGGGAATGCCCAGAAATTATGGGCATGTACAGGGAGCCAAGACGGTGGAGGTAATCTGCGAGGAAGCTTACCGGATGGGGATCCAGTACCTGACAGTGTATGCTTTCAGTACGGAGAACTGGAGCCGCCCTGCAGATGAGGTGGAAGCTCTTATGAAGCTTCTGCGCAACTATATGAAAACCTGCCTTTCCACTGCCAAGAAGAACCGTATGTGCGTGCGTGTTTTGGGGGACAAGGCCGGGCTGGACGAGGATATCAGAAAGCGGATCGCCCAGCTTGAGGAAGCCACCAGGGACAATGACGGGCTGCATTTCCAGATTGCCTTAAACTATGGCGGCAGGGACGAGATCGTGCGGGCTGTGCGGAAGATTGCGGAGCAGGCAAGGGAAGGGGAGGTTTTGGCGGAGGATATTACAGAAGAGTATCTCTCGGGGCTGCTGGATACCAGGGGGCTGCCCGAGCCTGACCTTTTGATACGTACCTGTAATGAGCAGCGGATTTCCAATTTCCTGATCTGGCAGAGCGCTTACACGGAATTTTATTATACGCCTGTGGCATGGCCCGATTTTTCAAAGGAAGAATTGGTAAAAGCTGTGGAAGCATATAATCATAGAAACAGGAAGTATGGCCGTATTGAGGAGGAGTAAGTGATGTTTACCACAAGGCTGATGAGCAGCGTCGTTCTTCTGGCGCTGGCGTTATTTACCATATATTCGGGAGGGTATCTGCTGGCGGCGGTTTTATATTTCCTTGCCATGCTGGCCTACCATGAGCTTACCAGGGCCTGTAAGCTGGGGGGAGGAGAGAAGGCAAATGGCCTGGAGAGGATTGGCTATGCTGGGATTACGGCATATTATCTGCTGATGGCCTTTGCTGAAAATAAACTGTATTTATTTTTAGGGCTGATCACTATTTTGGTAGCGTTTATGTTCCTTTATGTTTTAACCTTTCCCAGGTATGGCGCAGAACAGGTTATGTGCGCTTTTTTTTGTGTGGCTTATGCGCCGGTAATGCTTTCTTTTATTTACCTGGTAAGATGCCTTCCTTATGGCATTTACACCGTATGGATGATTTTTATCAGTTCCTGGATTTGCGATACCTGTGCCTATGTGGTGGGTATGCTTCTTGGAAAACATAAGCTGACGCCCATTTTAAGCCCCAAAAAGTCTGTAGAGGGAGCCATTGGAGGTGTTGCAGGCTCTGGGATTGTGGGGGCGTTGTATGCCTATTTTGTAGTGGAGCAGGCCATCAGCGGGCAGAAGGTGGTATGGATTTTTGTACTGATCAGCGCTGTGGGGGCGGTGATTTCCCAGGTAGGCGACCTGGCGGCCTCTGCCATTAAGAGGAACCATGAAATAAAAGACTATGGGAAGCTGATCCCGGGGCACGGCGGTGTGATGGACCGGTTTGACAGCGTTATTTTTACAGCGCCTATGATTTATTTTCTGGCCCTTATGCTGATTCACGGGTGAGGCGCTAGTACCTGGGCGTCCCTTACGGTGAGGCAGGTATGGAATCCCTTTAGGGAAGGAGCTATGGCACTGCCGCAGAAAGCGGCGTGGAGGTAAGAGAAAATGAAAAATATCGGAATTTTGGGTTCTACCGGTTCTATTGGAACCCAGGCCCTGGAGATTGTGAGAAAAAATCATGATCTAAAGGTATGCGCCCTGGCGGCAGGGGGGAATGTGCTAAAAATGGAAGAGCAGGTCCGGGAATTCAAGCCCCGGCTTGCGGTAATGTGGACAGAGGAAGCGGCCAGGGAGCTGAGGGCGCGGGTAGCGGATACAGGGACAAAAGTAGCCCAGGGGATGGAAGGGCTGCTGGAAATTGCTGTGAGGGAGGATTTGGAGGTTTTAGTTACCGCAGTTGTGGGCATGATAGGGATAAAGCCTACCATTGCGGCTATCAAGGCAGGCAAAACCATCGCCCTGGCCAATAAGGAAACCCTGGTCACGGCAGGGCATATTATTATGCCCCTGGCAGAAGAAAAACACATAGCGGTCCTTCCGGTGGACAGCGAACACAGCGCGATTTTTCAGTGCCTCCACAAGGAAAAGAAAGACAGGGCGGAGAAGATCCTGCTTACCGCCTCCGGCGGGCCCTTCCGTGGGAAAAAACGCCAGGAGCTCGGGGACATTACCGTGGAAGACGCACTGAGGCATCCCAACTGGTCCATGGGGCAGAAGATTACGGTGGATTCCGCGACTTTGGTAAACAAGGGGCTGGAAGTGATGGAAGCCAAATGGCTTTTTGCCATGGAGCCGGAAAAGATCCAGGTGGTGGTGCATCCCCAGAGCATTATCCATTCAATGGTGGAATTTGCAGACGGGGGAATTATGGCACAGCTTGGCCTGCCGGATATGAAGCTTCCCATACAATATGCCCTGTTTTATCCGGACAGAAGGCCTATGGCAGGCAGGCGGGTGGACTTTTATGAACTGGGTACCATGACTTTTGAAAGGCCGGATATGGAAACCTTCAGGGGGCTGGGGATGGCTTATGCTGCCCTCAGGGAGGGGGGCAGCATGCCGGCTGTGTACAATGCCGCCAATGAGAGGGCTGTTTCCCTCTTTCTTGGCAGGAAGATTAAATTTCTTGAAATTTACGATTTGATCCAGGGCGCTATGGAGTGCCACAGAACCATACAAAACCCTTCCGTGGAGGAAATCCTTGCGGCGGAAGCGGAAGCCTATGATTATATCAATACCTGCAGGAGGTTGTAAAGTGGCTGTTTCTATTATTTTGTTTTTGATCATCTTTTTTGTGGTGGTGATATCCCATGAATTCGGACATTTTATCATTGCGAAAAAAAACGGCATCCATGTGGTGGAGTTTTTTATCGGCATGGGCCCTTCCCTGTTTTCTTTCCAGAAGGGGGATACCAAGTACTCCTTAAAGCTTTTCCCTATTGGCGGTGCCTGTGTTTTTGAGGGCGAGGATGGGCTGCAGAAGGAACAGGGAGAATTATCCCCGGGCGCCTTTCCCAATGCGCCGGTGTGGACCCGTTTTGCCACAGTATTTGCCGGGCCGCTTTTTAACTTCCTTACAGCCTATGTGATGGCGATTGTGATCGTATGCGCTTATGGGATTACCCTGCCGGAGGTACAGACAGTATATGAGGGCAGCGCAGCCCAGGAAGCAGGGCTTAAGGAAGGGGATGTTATCACCCGGATGAATGGGAAACGCATCCATTTAGGGGAGGAAGTGACCCTGGTTACCCAGTTGAATACCAAAGGGGAGAGCATCCGCATTACCTATAAAAGGGATGGGCAGGACTATGAAACGGTTGTTTCCCCTACCTATGACGAACAGGCACAGCGTTATTATATGGGAATCGGCGTGGGAAAATATCTGAAATGTAATGTACCCCAAACCTTCCAGTATGCATTCCATACCATGGGCTTTTATGTGGAGACAACGGTGAAAAGCCTGCAGATGCTGGTTACGGGGCAGTTGTCCAGAAATGATGTATCCGGCCCTATTGGTATCGTGAAGGTGGTGGATGATGTGTATGATTCCGCGAAGGTTTACGGGATGCTGGATGTGGCGCTGAATATGGTGAACATTGCCCTGCTGCTTTCTGTGAACCTGGGTATCATGAACCTGCTGCCCCTGCCGGCTCTTGACGGGGGGCGTTTGGTATTTTTGCTGGTAGAGGCAATCCGTGGGAAACCGGTTCCGGCGGAGAAGGAAGGAATGGTGCATTTGGCAGGAATGATGGCGCTTATGGTTTTGATGGTGCTTATCTTCTTTAATGATATTACAAAATTTTTCTGATGTAATAGGAAAAATAGGGAAGAATCCTTGTGCAAAATTACCAAAAAACTATTTTTGGCAATTTTGTACAATGGATTCTTTTTTTCGTTTCGCATATAATATACACAATGCGTATGGTAAAAGGCAGTTTTGCAAAGTGCATTTACAGGGAGCAGGCATTAAATGCCCGGAAGGGAAGAAGGGAGAATTTAACGGCAGTGAAAGGGATTTCTGGGGTATATTGGGACAGGGGAGGACGCCCGGTGAATGAGGATTCCCTTACCCTGCAGCAGGTGATGACAGCCAGGGGGAGGGTATGGATGATGGCGGTGAGCGATGGCATCGGAGGGCTCAGCCAGGGGGAGATTGCCAGTGGGTATATTTTGGAGAAACTGGTGGAGAATTTTTATGCCCAGATGGTTTCCCTGGTGGCCAGGGGGAAGGGACAAAAGCCCCTGGAGAAAAGCCTTCTCCGTTGCTTTTACAGCATGAATGGGGAACTGCGCCGTTATGCCAGTGGGAAGGGGATTTCGCTGGGGGCTACGGTTTCCCTCCTGTTTGTGTGGGAACGCAGGTATCTGGTTTTCCACCTTGGGGACAGCAGGATTTACTTATGCCGCCGGGGGAAGCGGAAACTTCTGACAGGAGACCATTCTGACGGCGGGCATGGGATTTTCAGATGTATGGGGAGCTTTCCCTTCCAATATCCGGATATCCGCTGCGGAAGGATTTATGGAAAATGTGGTTTTCTCCTGTGTACAGACGGGTTTTACCGTACATTGGATGGGGAGGATCTTGGGATTCTCTCACCGGGAGAGGTCGAAAGCGGTGAACAGGCGGAGAAAAGGCTGCGTGCCCTGGGCGCACTTGCCAGAAAAAGGGGAGAGCAGGATAACTTGTCAGCGGTCTATGCCATTGTTTAAGATAAAAATAAAGGAGTTGTATGGAGTTTCAGAAGTATGAGGTCCTGCGGCAGATTGGCGCAGGCGGGATGGGAAAAGTATACCTGGCAAGGGACAGGAACCTGGACCGGTTGGTGGTGATGAAGGAAAGCAACAATGGTTTCCTTCTTGTGGAAGCGGAGATTTTAAAAGGGCTGGCACATCCCGGGCTTCCCGCGGTTTATGACTGTTTTCCCTGGCGGGAAGGCACTTGCCTTGTAATGGAATATATTGAAGGGATGTCCCTGCGGCAATACCTGGACCGGCACAAAAGAGTGCCGGAAGGGCAGGCGGTGGAATGGGCAGTACAGCTTTGTGGAATCCTGGCGTATCTCCACAATAGGCACCCATCGGTGATTTACCGGGACTTAAAGCCGGAGAATATTATGATATGTGAGAATGGGGAATTGAAGCTGATTGATTTTGGCGGAGCCCTGCGCTGTACCTGGGGTAATGAGAGGGAAGAAGTGTGCGTGGGTACCAGGGGGTATTGCCCGCCGGAGCAGTGGCGGGATACCCAGGGGGACGTGGCCTGGGATATTTATGGCCTTGGGGCGGTGCTCCATGAAATGCTCACAGGGGCAAATCCGGCAGCACCTCCCTGTGGGAAGCGTCCCATCATGGAGTATGACAAGGGGCTTTCCCGGGCGTTGGACGGGATCATCCAAAAATGCCTGGCAAATGTTCCCGGGGACAGGTATCCGTCTATGGGGCTGTTGCAGAAGGAGCTGTGCCAGTACCATAAGCTAAAGCCATGGGACAGGGCATGGAAAACGGCGGGAAAGCTGTTTTTAGGCGCTTTGGCGGGTTATACCGCAATTTGCTTTATCCTGCCTTTTCTCAGGGGAATACCTGAAAATGAAATTCCTTTTCCTTATCTGGAAAAGCCTCTGATTTTTCTTTTGATAACCATAGTTTTCAATCTGATATTTTTCCGGTGGAACCATAAGAAGCAGTGCCTGTGCAGGCAGGAAAAAAATATCTGGCTTACAGAAAAGGGTTTTTCGGGCCTGGTGTCCTTGTGGCTGCTTGCTGCCTGGGGGGTTCTGGGTATGTCAGCAGTCCATTTAACGCCCCCTTCCCTGGCTAAAAGCGAAACCGGGGAGCTATGGGTGGAAATGCGGGATGGGCAGGGGCGGAAAATGCTTTTAAGGGACGGCGCTGTGTACCATACACAGGACAGGGCACGGTTTGAGCTTCCCGCCGACAGCCTTCCTGATGGGAAGGTATCTTTACAGTTTGTCGCGGTGGGAGAGGATGGGCATACGTATTGCAGCAGGGTTTTTTACCTTTCAGGGGACAGGCAGGTTCCCTAGGGGGGAGGGAATGCCTTAGATTTTCTGAAAGCAGGTTTGTATACAGGAAAACATTCCCGGTGCTATTGCTTATGTGGGCACCTCTGTTGCATAATGTATTTATACCACAAGACGGAAATTTTTATATGGAGGGAGATAAATGGCAGCAGTAAGGGTTAAAATCGTGTTTACAGCTTTTCTGTTATTTTCAGCAGCTTTGCCAGGCTGTGCAGGAAATCGGGATGCTGGCGTAAGGAGTGCGAAAGAAGTATGGGAAAACCAAAGATTGGGGGATCAGCAAGAAGAGGAGGTGCAAAAATCCCAGGGGCAGGAAAATGCCCGGGACGATACTTACGCCAATCTGTCCCAGCTGGGAATAGAGGATATCAATGACAGAGGCACTTATTACCAAGCATATATGCCCAGGGGAAGCCAGCCAGGGGATGGTTCCGCTTTTTATAATGGCCATGGGCTTTATTATTTTGCCAGTGTGGAGAATTATGGGGGCGCTTCCGAAATTTATGATAACTTTGAAAATCTGTATGGGCTTATGCTGGAGGGGTATCAGGGGCCGGACCGGGATTATTCGGACATTAAAGGCAGCGGGATACTGGAAAACGGGGAGGACCGATATTACATTCTTACCGCAAGGGGCAGGGATTATGACGGCATGCCTTTTGAATCCAGGCAGATTGAGTACAGACAGGTGCAGCCCTCCGGCGCCTGCATTAGCTGGCGGCTGGAGATGCAGAAAGAATATGCGGACCAGGAAACGGATGCTATTTTAGAGGATATGGAAAAGTGCTATGGCATCAGCCTTGCACCGTTAAAGACAGGGAGTGGGATTGAGCCGGATACAAAGGAACAGGACATAGGGGAGGAGGCACAAGGGGGGCTGGAAGGCCTGGAGGGGTATGAGTATCTTGGCCTTACCACTTTATCGGATTATGACAGAGAAAACACCTGCCCGGTGATGCTGCCCAGGGGCAGGGATACCCATGTAAGGAACGGACATGCGTCATCCTTTCTGCATGGCGTCCAGGTGGTTGCTGATTTGCAGGTTTTTTATAATAGCAGTGTTTTAATGACAGAGCTGAAATACAGCCAGGATATGAGGTTTGAATCAAGGGAGGGAAATACTGAAAAAACGAAAAATGTATGGAAAAGCGCAATGATGCCTGTTCCCGGTTATGGGGAGGCGCTGTACTCAGTGATTTCCTATGAGAAAAAAGGAAATAAAACAGAAGAATTTTTCCCCAGGGCTGAGGTGTTGCTGGATATCAGGCTTGACGGGGATTATTACCTTGCCCTTGCCATTTACCTCTCAGGTGAGAAGTATGACGGGTCTACCAACAAAGTAATCCGGGAGCTTGAACGGGCTTACGGGATTGACCTGTCGGAATACTATTATCAGGAACCGGAAGAAGATGGCACAGGCGGGAATGGCGGGGCACAGGGAGAGGATCCCCTTACAATGGCAAAGCTTTTGGGGGATGGGGAAATGCCGGAGGAGGAAATGGAAATACTTCCGGATACTGTGCTCTGGTTTAACGCCACCTATGCACCCCTGACATACAGCAATGGCTGGGACTGGAAGCTGGTAGGGGGGATTAAGCCCACAGAGGAGAATATAGGAATAGAGAAATACCTGCTGAAGTCAAGCTGGGGCGTATCTGACAGGGAGACTGCCATGGAAAAGGCAAGGTGGCTGAAAGAGGAAGGGCATAGGAAGGCCTGTGGGGAATGTATAAAGGAACTGGAAGAGATGGGGCTTTTGGAATTGGAGGAAAAGGAGTTCCAGAAAAAATTTCTTCTATCCAGCCTGCGTGCGAATGCCTACCGCTATGTAATTGCTTACGGTTTGTACCATGCAGGGAAGGACGAGGCCGCTATGGCGGCCTGGGATTTGTGCAGGCTGAACCAGATGTACGCCTCTTATTATATTTGCGGGTATATGACTTATGAGGAGGCCATGGACGCATCCCTTGAAAATTCCCTGGAATTGCAGGAAATGTTTTCTTCCTGGGAGGAGATGATGGAGAGCTATCTGCTGGGCTATCAATTCTGGCAAAGCGAGTCCGGCAAAAAGGAGGATTCCCCCACACAGGAGAGATACCGGATTTATGAAATGCTGCAGGCATTGGAGGATAGCCCATATAAGCTTGCTTGGGACATGGAATTGAAAAAAAGCTGGTAAAAAGAAAAAAACCGTCAATAATAATAAAAAGCGGAACAGGAAGCAGCAGAAGGAACTGAACGGAGGTAACTATGTGTACAGCAGCAACTTATAAAACGAAGGATTTTTATTTTGGGCGTACTTTGGACTATGAATTTTCATATGGGGAGGAAGTTGTGGTAACGCCACGCCATTTTATATTTCATTTCCGTGATATGGGGGTGATGGACAGCCATTATGCAATCATTGGCATAGCCCATGTGGCAGAAGGGATCCCCTTGTATTATGATGGGGTAAATGAAAAAGGCCTTGGGATAGCAGGGCTTAATTTTGTTGGGAATGCAGATTATAAGAAGGCGTGCCCGGATAAGGACAACGTGGCAACTTTTGAGTTTATTCCATGGATACTTGGCCAGTGTGCCACGGTAAAGGAGGCAAGGGAGCTGCTGTCGGATATTAATCTGACAGATACGGTTTTCAACGATAAGCTTCCCAACGCCCAGCTTCACTGGCTGATTGCCGACAGGGAAGAGGCGGTTACGGTGGAATCAGTGAAGCAGGGGATAAAGATTTATGACAATCCCCCGGGGGTGCTTACCAACAACCCGCCGTTTGATATGCAGATGTTCCAGCTTAATAACTACAGGCATCTTTCAGCAAAATCCCATCCCAATTATTTTTCCGGCAAACTGCCCCTGGAGGTATACTGCCATGGCATGGGGGCGCTGGGGCTGCCGGGAGATTTAACTTCCACGTCCCGTTTCGTGAGGGCGGCTTTTGTTAAAATGAATTCTGTTTCCGGGGATTCGGAGCATGAAAGCGTTGGCCAGTTTTTCCATATACTTGGTTCTGTGGACCAACAGCGGGGGTGCTGCGGCCTGGGGGAAGGCAGGTATGAGTATACCATATATACCTCTTGCTGTAATGGGGATAAGGGAATTTATTATTATACCACTTATGGGAACCATCAGATTACAGGGGTGGATATGCACAGGGAGGACCTGGACGGCGCCCGGCTGGCCAGGTATGCCCTGGTGGGGGAGGAGCAGGTCAGGATGGTGAATTAGTTCAAATTCTGCCATATCTTTTTCGGATATTGCTGGCATATCGGAGGTGGAAATGCTACAATGGAATTATCATATTGCAACAAAGGAAAGGAGAAGTAAAATGGCAGAAAACAGGATGGTAGGGGAATACCCGGTAATTGGTATCCGTCCTACGATTGACGGAAGAAGGGGTTACTTAAAGGTGCGGGAGTCCCTGGAGGAACAGACCATGGGGATGGCAAAAGCTGCTGCTGCTCTTTTTACAGAGAATCTGCGATATTCCAACGGGGAGCCGGTTAAGGTAGTGATTGCGGACACCACCATCGGCCGCGTGGGGGAAACTGCTGCCTGTGCGGATAAGTTCCGCCGGGAAGGGGTGGATATCACTTTGACGGTAACCCCCTGCTGGTGCTATGGGGCGGAAACTATGGATATGGATCCTATGACCATCAAAGGTGTGTGGGGATTTAACGGAACAGAGCGTCCCGGCGCGGTTTACCTGGCTTCCGTGCTGGCAACCCATGCGCAGAAGGGGCTTCCGGCCTTTGGCATTTACGGACATGATGTGCAGGATGCGGATAATCAGGAAATTCCGGAGGATGTGAAGGAAAAGCTGCTGCGTTTTGGCAGGTCAGCGGTTGCAGTGGCAACCATGAGAGGAAAATCCTGGCTGCAGCTTGGCTCTATCTGCATGGGAATTGGCGGTTCTATTATTGACCCTGCTTTTATAGAGGAATATCTGGGGATGCGTGTGGAGTCTGTGGATGAGGTGGAAATTATCCGGCGCATGAGCGAGGGGATTTATGATAAGGCGGAGTATGAAAAGGCGCTTGCCTGGGTGAAGGAAAACTGCATAGAAGGTTTTGACAAGAATCCGGAAGCAGTGCAAAAGACCAGGGAGGAAAAGGATAAGGACTGGGAGTTCGTAGTGAAAATGATGTGCATCATCAAAGACCTGATGAACGGAAATCCCAACCTGCCCCAGGGCTGTGAGGAGGAAATGGTAGGGCACAATGCCATTGCCGCAGGGTTCCAGGGACAGCGCCAGTGGACGGACTTTTATCCCAACGGGGACTTTGCGGAGGCAATGCTCAATACCTCCTTTGACTGGAACGGCGCAAGGGAGCCTTACATCCTTGCCACAGAAAATGACGTATTAAACGGCCTTGGGATGCTTTTTATGAAGCTGCTCACCAACAGGGCGCAGATTTTTGCGGATGTGCGTACATACTGGAGCCCGGAAGCGGTAAAGAATGCCACAGGCTATGAGCTGGAAGGGATTGCAAAGGAGGCAGGCGGCTTTATCCATCTGATCAATTCCGGCGCGGCATGCCTGGATGCCAATGGGCAGTCCAAAGACGCCCAGGGCAATGGCGTGATGAAGCCCTGGTATGAAGTGACCCAGGAAGACCAAAAAGCAATGATGCAGGCCACCACATGGAATGCGGCGGATTTCGGCTATTTCCGTGGGGGCGGCTATTCTTCCAGGTTCCTTACGGAAGCGGAGATGCCTGTGACCATGATCCGTTTAAACCTGGTGAAGGGGTTAGGGCCTGTGTTACAGATTGCGGAAGGCTGGACGGTGAAGCTTCCCGGCGAGGTTTCGGACAAGCTTTGGAAACGCACAGACTATACCTGGCCATGTACCTGGTTTGCACCCAGGGTAACAGGCAAGGGAGCCTTTAAGACGGCCTATGAGGTTATGAATAATTGGGGGGCAAACCATGGCGCGATCAGCTATGGGCATATCGGCGCGGACCTGATTACCATGTGTTCTATGCTGCGCATACCTGTGTGCATGCACAATGTAGAGGAAGAGAAGATTTTCCGTCCTGCAGCCTGGAACGCATTCGGCATGGACAAGGAAGGGCAGGATTACCGTGCCTGCGCGGCATTTGGCCCTATGTATAAATAAATTGGAAACTGCGGCGTAGAGGCGGTAAGGCCGGCTGTGCGCCGTAGCTGGGAAAGGAGAGAGCATGGGGAAAGAAAAAAGGATGCTGGCGGCAGATTTTGGTGCATCCGGCGGCAGGGTGATGGCAGGAAGCTACGATGGTGGAAAAATAACGCTCAGCCAGATACACCGGTTCTCCAATGACCCTGTATGGCTTTTTGACACCATGCACTGGGATTTTCTGCGGCTGCTTTTTGAACTGAAAAGCGGCATTAAAAAGGCAGACCAGTCTGGGAAAGTGGACAGCATCGGCGTGGACACCTGGGGAGTGGACTTCGGTATTGTAGATAAAAACGGACGCCTGATGGAAAATCCAGTCCATTACCGGGATGGGAGGACCCTAGGGATGGCCGGGCAGGTGGAAAAAAGAATCCCTCAAAGTGAGCTGTACCGGATTACCGGCAACCAGATCATGGAGATTAATACGGTATTTCAGCTCTATGCCCTGCTTCAAAGCCGCCCGGATTTCTTCCGGGGGGGAGAAAAGCTTTTGCTGATGCCGGATCTTTTTAACTATTATCTGTCAGGGGCTGCATGCAGTGAGTATACCATTGCATCCACCACCCAGATGCTGGATGCCTGCCGGAAGGAATGGTCTGCTGAAATCCTGGATAAGCTGGGGCTGCCCGGAGGGATTTTGCAGCCGGTGGTGGCACCGGGAACAAAGCTTGGGCCTTTGGACGGCCGCTTGTGCAGGGAGCTTGACATTTCCCCTGCCCAGGTGATTGCGGTGGCGGGGCATGATACCCAGTGTGCGCTGGCGGCCGTACCGGCACGCCAGGAAGATTTTATTTTTGTAAGCTGCGGGACCTGGTCGCTGTTTGGGACGGAGCTTGGGGAGCCTGATATGGGTGGGCAGGCGGCGGTCTTTAACCTCACCAATGAGGGCGCTTTCGGCGGAAAAATTTCATTCCTGAAAAATATCACGGGCTTGTGGGTTCTCCAGGAAAGCAGAAGATGGTGGATAAAGGAAGGGAAGGAATACGGCTTCGGCGCATTGGAAGAAATGGCGGCGGGGGAGGGTGGCAAAAAGAGCTTCATTGACCTGGACGACCCTGTTTTTACACCTGCGGGAGACATTCCCGGGAGAATACGGGACTACTGCCAAAAGACCGGGCAGAGAGTTCCAGGGACCATTGCAGAGACTGTCCGCTGCATTGACGAGAGCCTGGCTTTAAAATACCGGAAGACACTGGAAGAAATCCGGCAATGTACAGGAAAAGAGTATGCCGCCATCTACATGGTAGGCGGCGGGACGCAAAGCGGGCTTTTGTGCCAGCTTGTGGCGGATGTGTGCGGCCTGCCTGTGTATGCCGGGCCTGTGGAGGCTACGGTTTACGGAAATCTGCTGATACAGCTTTCAGCCATGGGAGAGGTGGACGGCCTTGGGCAGATGCGGCAGCTGGTGGCGGCTTCCGAAGAGATTACTGCCTACGAACCTTTGGACAGATGCGGCTGGGATGAAATTTACCAGTATTATAAAAAGGAAATATTGAAACAATAAATGCCAGGGGGTGCCAGAGGGCGGGCATAAAATTTCTACAGGCAGTTTTATGGCGTTCCCTGTATTTGGAAAGATAAAGAAGGAGTTCGTTATGGAATTAAGCTATATGCCCTTAAGGGAGCAGATTTGTGACATTTGCCATAAAATGTGGCAGCTTGGCTGGGTGGCGGCCAATGACGGAAATGTATCAGTTTTGCTGGAGGACGGCACACTGCTTGCCACGCCTACCGGCATCAGCAAGAGCTTCATTACGCCGGAGAAACTGGTACATATTGATAAGGAAGGAAAGGTCCTGGACGGGCTGGAGGGATACCGCCCTTCTTCTGAGATTAAGATGCATCTTCGCTGCTATGAGGAAAGGGAAGATGTAGGTGCGGTGCTCCATGCCCATCCTCCGGTTGCCACAGGCTATGCGGTGGCAAATAAGCCTTTGGATGATTATTCCATGATAGAGACGGTAATTGCCCTGGGTTCCATTCCGGTAACGCCCTATGGGACACCTTCCACCTACGAGGTGCCCAATGCCATAGCGCCTTATCTGGGGGAGCATGATGCTGTCCTTTTGCAGAACCATGGGGCGTTGACTGTGGGGAGCGATGTGCTTACAGCTTATTACAGGATGGAGACATTAGAGCTCTTTGCCAAGATTTCTTTAAACGCCCATCTTCTTGGCGGGGCGCAGGAACTATCCAGGGAAAACATCGACCGCCTGATTTCCATGAGGGAAAATTATGGCGTCACCGGAAAGCATCCTGGCTATAAAAAATATTCGTAAGGAGAGAGGGATGGAAAAAGCAAAAGTTTATTTTACGAAGGAAATCACACCGGAGAAGGTGATGGAAATGTACAAGGTACTGGGAAAAGAACTGCCCGGCCCGGTGGCGGTAAAGGTACACTCAGGGGAAGAAGGAAACCAGAATTATCTGCGCCCGGAATTTATGCGTCCGATGGTGGATATGGTGAAGGGAACCGTTGTGGAGTGCAATACGGCCTATGAGGGAGCCAGGAATTCCACGGAAAAGCACCAAAAGCTGATGGAAGACCATGGATGGAGCAAATATTTCCAGGTGGACCTGCTGGACGCCCAGGAACCGGACCTGGCACTGCCTGTTCCAGGGGGAAAAGTTTTAAAAGAAAATTATGTAGGGAAAAACCTTGCAAATTATGGTTCCATGCTGGTGCTTTCCCACTTTAAAGGCCATCCTATGGGAGGTTATGGGGGCGCATTAAAGCAGCTGTCTATTGGCTGTGCTTCCAGTGCGGGAAAGTGCTGGATCCATTCCGGCGGCATTACCAAAGACCAGGGGGATGTATGGGAGAATGTTGCGCAACAGGAGGCTTTCTGTGAGGCCATGGCAGAGGCAGCAGGCAGTGTGGCAGCATATTTTAAAGGGAATACCGCTTATATTAATATGATGTGCAACCTGTCTGTGGACTGCGACTGCTGTGCGGTGGCGGAAGATCCCTGTATGGAGGATATTGGAATCCTTTCATCCCTTGACCCGGTGGCTCTTGACCAGGCATGTATTGACCTGGTTTACCAGTCAAAGGATCCGGGAAGGGAGCATTTTCTGGAGAGGGTGGAATCCCGGAAAGGTACCCATACAATTGATACAGCGGCGGCTTTGGGCTATGGTACGAAAGAATACGAACTGATTTGTATTGACGGGCCATGCACAGAATAGGGGTAATTTCTGATACCCATGGGCTTTTGCGCCCGGAGGTAGTGGAAACCCTCTGTAGCTGTGAGGTTATTCTCCATGGGGGAGATATTAACAGGCAAAGCATCCTGGAGGAGCTAGGCAGGATAGCGCCTGTGTATGTTGTACGGGGGAATAATGACAAAGAGTGGGCGGAAGCATTGCCAAAGGAGAGACGCTTTCGCCTGTATGGGCTTAGCTTTTATATGGCCCATGATAAGAAAATGCTGCCCAAGGACAGGGAGGGCATTGATATTTTCATCTATGGGCATTCCCATAAATATGAGGAAAAATATTCTGGGGGCCAGCTCTTTCTCAACCCGGGAAGCTGCGGCCCGGTGAGGTTTTCCCTTCCCGTAACGCTGGCAGTTGTCCAGGTGGAGGAGGGAGGCTCTTTTCTGGTGGAGAAGATTGAGATACCCAGACAGCCATCCGTCGGGAGGAAGTGGCAGGATCCAAACTGGCAGGAACAGCCCCGGGATATGCGTAAGCTCATAGAACAGGTGATGCGGGATACGGACAGGCAGGTGGAAGTGGCTAAGATTGCGGTGAAAAACGGCATCAGCAAAGAGCTGGCGGAACAAATCTGCAGGCTGTACCTGACCCATCCAGGGGTGGATGCAGAGGGGATTTTGGGAAAGATGGAAAAAAGATGATTGGTTATGGCTGGCTGTTTGGTAAGCTTATCCAGACGGGCGTTAAAAACGCTGGGAACCTGTATTGCTGCAGGTGTCCCGGCGTTTTGTATCTGAAAATAATTGGTAACAAGTCCAAGGGATTGATTGTTTTTTGGATGAGAGGGTGATATGCTTAAATAAACACTTTATTAAAGTATAGGTGAGGATATGGAAAAGAAGAAAATAACCAATATGGAAGTAAAAAAGAAAAACCGGAATGAGGTTTTCCGCTATGTCTGTAGACATGAAACTGTGTCAAATCCCGATATTTCATATAATATGAAAATCAGCCTGCCGACAGCAACGCAGATTACAAAAGAATTGATTGCAGAAGGCCTATTGGAGGAAAAGGGGGAGCTGCAGTCAACCGGAGGGAGAAGGGCGAAAGCGCTGTCAGCAGTAGCCAACGCAAAACTGGCGGTGGGGCTGGATATTACCAAAAACCATATTACACTGCTGCTTACCAATATTGTGGGGGAAATCCTGAAATATGAGCGTATCTGCCAGCCCTTTGCCCAGGGAGAGCCTTATTATCAAAAAGTAAGTTACAGGCTGGAGCTTTTTTTGGATGAAAGCAATATTGACAGGGAAAAGATTTTGGGGGTAGGCATATCCTTTCCGGGGATTATTGATTTGGATAAAGAACTGATAACTTATTCCCATATATTGGGTATAGAAGACATACCCTTCCGTTCAATCAGCAGTTTCTTCCCTTATCCATGCTCCTTTCTTAATGATGCCAATGCAGGGGCATATGCGGAGGGATTCCATGGAGACGGGGCTGGACGGTTTTTTTATCTTTCTTTAAGCAATACAGTTGGCGGTGCGATTTTTGACAGGAATGAACTGGTACATGGCAAGAATTTCCGGTGTGGTGAAGTAGGCCATATGACAATTGTTATGGATGGGGAAAGCTGCTATTGTGGGAAAAGGGGCTGTTTGGATGCTTATTGCGCAGCATGGCGTTTATCAAAGGCGGCAGATGGAAAACTGGAACAATTTTTCCGGTTGCTGGACCAGGGGGATACAGAGGCGGCAAGGATGTGGGATTCTTATATAAACTATCTGGCTATCGCAATAAATAATATCCACATGGTCTTAGACTGTGATATTGTATTGGGAGGTTATGTAGGAAGCTGCATAGGTACACATATTCAGGAACTATGGGATAGTGTTGCTGGGAGAAATACCTTTGGGGAAAAAGAGCCTTATGTGAAAGCCTGCCATTATAAGGTGGCAGCAGCAGCCTTAGGGGCGGCGCTGAAAGTGGTAGAGGCATTTGTCTGCCAAATATAAAATACAGGCGGATGCTGTGGAAAGAAGTTTCAGGAATGAGGCTTCTTTTTTTGTATGCATTTTTAATAAAATTCCTGGTAACATTTTGGCAGTAATGACGAAAGCACAGAATTTGATAAAATATAGTTGACAAAATTAGGTATTGCCAATAAAATTAAATACATAATAAAACTAATTAATTAAGTAATAAATAAAGTGATGCTGAAAAGAACAATGGTGATGGGAAGCAGTAAAAACTAAAAAAATGGAGGGAACAATCATGGAAGGAAAAATGAAAGTGGCGGTAATGCTGGGAAAAGGAAAAATGGGATTTCAGGAGCGGGATATCCCGGAGGCCAAAGACAATGAGGTGCTTGTGAAGCTGGAGTATATAGGGATCTGTGGCAGTGACCTGCATTATTATGAGACAGGTGCGATTGGCGATTATGTGGTAAAGCCGCCTTTTGTACTTGGGCATGAGCCAGGGGGGATAGTTGTGGAAGTGGGGAAGGATGTAAAGCACCTGAAAGCCGGTGACAGGGTTGCGCTGGAGCCGGGGAAGACCTGCGGGCACTGTGAATTTTGCAAAACAGGAAATTACAACCTCTGCCCGGATGTAGTTTTTTTTGCAACGCCGCCAGTGGATGGGGTATTCCAGGAATATGTGGCCCACGAGGCGGACCTATGTTTTAAACTGCCAGATAATGTAAGCACCATGGAAGGGGCTTTGATCGAGCCCCTGGCAGTGGGGTTCCATGCAGCCATGCAAGGTGGTGCCAGGGCAGGGCAGACGGCAGTTGTCATGGGGGCAGGCTGTATCGGCCTGGTGACGATGATGGCGTTAAAGGCAATGGGCGTATCCAGAGTTTATGTGGTAGATATTATGGAAAAACGTCTCCAGAAAGCGCTGGAGCTGGGGGCAGACGGTATTATCAATGGGGCGCGGGCAGACGCTGTGGAAGAGGTAAGGAAGCTGACAGATGGGAAAGGGTGCGACCTTGCAGTGGAGACAGCAGGCACACAGGTGACCACAGTGCAGACAATACATATGACGAAGAAAGGTGCAACGATTGTGCTGGTAGGTTACAGCAAGAGTGGGGAAATGACCCTTCCTATGAGCCTTGCACTGGATAAGGAGCTGACCTTCAAGACTGTCTTCCGTTACCGCCATATCTACCCAATGGCCATAGAGGCTGTTGCGGCAGGCAAGGTAAACCTGAAAGGCATTGTGACGGATGTCTTTGGGCTTGACGAGGCACAGAAGGCAATGGACTACAGCGTGAATAACAAAGGGGATATTGTAAAGGCAGTGATACGTATTGACGGGTAACCAGGCAGCAGCATAACCCTGGAAACTGCATACAGGATTGTTTCCGGGGTTCATTTAGTGATTGGGAGAGGGCTGGAATGGAGGATAGTAATGGAACAGAAAAATACAGATATCAAAGTGCCATTAATCAGCAAGATTGCCTATGGCATGGGGGATGTAGGGTGTAATTTCAGTTGGATGTTTGTGGGTAACTTCCTGATGATATTCTATACAGATGTTTTTGGGATAGGGATGGGCGCAGTGGCAGGGCTGATGCTGTTTTCGAGATTTTGGGATGCGGTCAATGATCCTGTGATCGGCGGTTTGAGCGATAAGACGCATACAAGATGGGGGAGATACCGCCCATGGCTTTTGGTCGTCGCGCCCCTGACTACGCTGGTATTGATAGCGACATTCTGGGCGCACCCCGGCTGGCCACCTACAGCAAAGATTATATATATGGCAGTTACCTATTGCATCCTGGTATTAGGTTATACCTGCGTTAATATCCCTTATGGGACTTTGTGCGGCGCTATGACACAGAATATAGAAGAGCGGGCAAAGATCAACACGTTCCGCTCTGTCAGTGCCATGGTTGCCATCGGCATTATCAATATCATAACAGTCCCCCTGATTGCGGCGCTTGGCAAGGGGAGCGGTAAAAGAGGTTATTTTTTGGTGGCGGCCATCTATGGATGTATTTTTGCGGCATGCCACATCTTCTGCTTTGCAAAGACAAAGGAAGTTGTAAATGTGCCGGAAAAAGAAAAAACACTCCTGAAAGTACAGTTATTGGCTGTTGCAAAAAACAGGCCGTATCTGATTGCGGTGGCAGGGCAGTTCCTGTTCGGGATAACGCTTTATGGAAGGAATGCGGATGCACTCTATTATTTTACCTATGTGGAGGGAGACCAGGCATTATTCAGTACCTATTCCCTTTTTATCATTATCCCTTCCATCATTGGCGCGGCATGCTTCCCGGCAGTATTCCGGCTGACAAACAATAAGGGGCGTTCTGCTTCCATATTTGCACTGCTTACAGGGATCAGCATGTTCTGTATGTACTTTTTTACCGTTGGGGAGTCACCTGTTCCCTTTTACCTGTTTTCCTGCCTGGCGCAGTTTTTCTTCTCTGGATTTAACACAGCAATTTATGCAATCGTACCGGATTGCGTGGAATATGGGGAGTGGAAGACAGGGCTCCGCAATGATGGTTTCCAGTATGCTTTTATTTCTTTGGGAAATAAGATAGGGATGGCGATTGGTACTTCTGTACTGGCAGGTGTTTTGGGCAGCTTGGGATATGTAGCGAACCAGCAGCAAAACCCGGCTGTATTGGCTGTGATCAAGCATTCCTTTACAACGGTTCCCGGCGTGCTGTGGATTATAACAGCAGCGGTATTATTTTTCTACCGCCTGAATAGGAAAGCTTATAACAAGATTGTGCAGGAGATCCAGGAAAGAAAGGGAACCAAAAGATATTTGGGCCAGTAAAAGGAAATACAATAGGAAATATGGAAAGGAGTATTCTGGAAAATAGGGATGCTCCTTTTAATTTATTTGTTAATCCTGAGTTTTCGTAGTATTATTTATTGGTAACGGGATATTATTTTGGAATGGAGGATAATGCTATGGATGATTTGATAACAGGATGGAAATTATTGGAACTTATTGCCAAATTGCCTATGAGGGATTGGATGGAACAGGTAAAAAAGGCAGCAGGAAGAACCTATGGCCTTATCCATAAGTCGACAGCGGCGGAAATCCATGGGGTAAAAGGTTTTTTGATTTGGGATTATATTCTTTATAACGAAATTACTTTTAAAGATAATAATGAAAACATTGTCTCCTTGTACAGGGGCTTGAGCGACAGGGAAACAGAAGAAAGATGGGATGAATTGGTTAAAGAGTTTGGGGTATAGATCCTGATTATTCTGGTATCCAATATCTGGAACGAAACAGATGAATAGTAAATTTAATATTACAATAAGAGACGGAAGGAAGAATGTAAAAATGAAAAAGGGAAATGTTTTGGTAATTGGAAATTCTGGTGTTGGAAAGTCAACCCTGATCAATGCTGTTTTGGGTGAAGAGGTTGCACGTACAAGTTATGGAACAAAGGGGACAACACCTAAACTGGATATTTATGAAAGCGAAAAAATTCCTTTTCGGCTAATTGATACGATTGGATTTGAACCAGGATTCCTTCAAAAAAACCAGGCAATTAATGCAGTGAAAGATTGGAGTAAAGATTGCGCCAAAGTTGGGAAAGAGGATACCGGTATTAATGTCATTTGGTTTTGCGTAGAGGGAACATCAAGTAAATTATTTCCCGATACAATCCATAATCTTTTCCGGGCAACGGCCATGTGGCGCAGTATTCCAATTATTGTGGCCATTACAAAATCTTATTCGGAGCTTGATCGGAAAAAGAATATTCAAATGGTGGAAAATGCGTTTGCGGACAAGAAGATAAAGAGATATTCTCCCAATTTAAAGGGAATTATTCCAGTGGTTGCAAAGACGTTTAGTTTAAATGCTACAGCTTATGCGCCGCCGGAAGGGATTGGTGAACTGATTGAAATTACAAATAGCCTGCTTCCAGAGGGAATCAGGGCTGCCCAAAAAGATCTTTTTGCATTTAAATTAAAAAGAAAGAGAATATTTGCCCAGTCTGTTGTGTGTGCAATTACAGCCAGTGCGGCTGCTGTTGGTGCGGTTCCCATTCCAATTCCAGATGGAACAATACTTACGCCTTTGGAAATTGCTGAAGTTAAGTCCCTAAGGAGAATTTATGAAATAAAGAATTCAAACCAGCTGACTAATTCGATTATTGAAGCTGGTACAGTAGGCTCTGTGGCGAAAAACGCGATTAATCTCATTAAAGCAATTCCTGGACTCAACTTAGCTGCGGCTGCCCTAAACTCAATCATTGCAGCATCTTTTGTTGTTGCGATTGGAGAGGGGGCAATTTACATATTTGAACAGGTGTATCTGGGAAATAAGAAAGCTGATGATATAGACTGGGTAAAACAGGTTATTGAATCAAGGCTTGTCAATGATTTTGTAGAAAAAGTTAATGCGGCCATTCAAAAAGTTGGTGATAAAACTGACAAAGAAAGTATTATTCAGGCTGTTTTAGGGGTTTTTAAATTTAAGCAAAAGTGAATTTTTTCATAAATTGCTAGCTGTAGTGCCTTTGAAGCAAGGTGGGAAATGCTATGTCCTAAGAATCAGAGAAATTGTTCAGGAAAGAAAATCTCATAAAGGGAGACATACAGCAATGTTGAAAAGTAAAATCGGGCCGGTGTAAGGTTTTTTAGCTAGGCTGAAACGATTAAGAGTATTGATAGTGTAAAGGAAAATGGTAAGATCCCAGATGAATATGCTTTCCTGATTGTACGCATGTGTTATATAGGCGGTGTGTTTAGTAGTGATACATAATATAGACCGGAGCCGGAAAAGATAATTACTCTTACATCGGGTGTATATAGAATCATGGTTGACGATAAATCTTTTAGATGAGTTAGTGCAGGATGGCAGACTCGTAATGGACGAAGGTGTAGCTATGAAATTGAAGAAGTTTATTAACCGAATAAAACCACCATGCGCGAAATGTCCTTATAAACTGGGACTGATAGAAACGCCAATTAGTCCTTGCCCACAATGTAAACGGAACGATTACGATTCTTATGAATGGTTTCTGAAACTGCCATGGCAGGGGATAAATTCTAAGGACAGTGATAAGTGAAAACCATATAAGGGAGCGGTGTAAAAGATCTGTGATGGGCCAACTATTCAATATTGACAGTATGAAATATTTTAGGTGGGTGGCATTTCACCGTATACCACAGTTCCGGAAACGGTGGATTCCCGGGAGTAATTATCGTGGGAGAAAATACTCCAAAACAAAAACCTAATTCTATAGCAAGTCATCCAAGTACATTAACTGTTTATATAAATATGAAAATAACGCATTATGAATGGAATCCAGAAGGAAATTTTGAGCATTGTTTCATAAACAGATGAAACAATAGCGGAGGAAACAGGCAGATAATTACATAGGCAGAATGAAAGGCATATGCAGGGAACATATGCCTTTTCTTTGTTACAATAAGCCGGCTCACGAGCGTGACGGCGTTTGTTGGTTAGATATCCAGCAGTCCGGCAATATCAGAAAAGTTGAGGTAAAGATCCTGATATATATAAACCTTGATTGTGGAGTCAAAAGAGTACTGGATATTAAGCTTGTTTTTCATAGACAGCACCATCAAAGACTTCTACCCTCCTGTTTTCCGGAAGAGCCTCGTACTGCTCCAAGGTAATAATATTCAGCTGTGGCTGTAATTCTGGTGGCATAAGTAACACTTCCTTTCGTGTTTATTGTATGTGGCTGGGAGACGGTTATTCATGGGCTGATTGGAGCCTGCGCTGAGTGCTTCCTGCACAATCGTTCCAGTTTTGCATCCAATGTTTCATGAATTGGAGCATCTGGACGGGGAACTGTATCAGAACTTTCTCTGGGTGGTGTTGGTATCTGGAGATTGGGGGAAGCAGGAACATATTCCATAATGTCTTCTGGTTAGCAATTTAAAGCTTTCAAATGTTACCTTCTGATGTTTAGTATACACTAAAAAATATTAGCGTCAATTAAAAATAATTTAGCGGTAACTATTGATGCTGAAATTGACGAATGACAATAGATTTTACGGAAGCTGCGTTTATCGCAAAAGAATTTATTACAGAAGCACTTTCAAAAGCGCCCTGTTGTAAGATTTGCGGTGGGTTACTTCATAGAAATGCAATAAGTGTTGACCATGTAGAAAGAAAACAAGATGGAGGAAAAGCGACGATAGAGAATGCACAGCTTACGCATCCTTATTGTAATACTGGAGTGAAAAATTAAGTGTTTAATCAAATTATAATAAAAAAATGAAAATGCCCGCAGTTGTAGGGGAACATCGCAACACAGAAATTGAAATAATGAAGGAACGCAGAAGTGCGTGAAAACGAGCTTTACAACGGATTTTGCAATTTTATTTCTCACTTTTGCGTTCTTTTTTTGCTACAGGGATTACTCCATCTTTAAATTTGGAATCTCTTTTTAACGATGTCAGTAATCATTAAAAGATGAGAATAAGGGCAAGGATAGAGTCTGGTTTTGAATGATTGATTGAGTTTTGTCTTTGATATGATACAATGATTTAGATGACGGCGGAATCAAAGAGTATGGGTACAGACTATGATATTATGGTAGAAGAGCGCAGACTTGGAAATATCCGCTTGCAAATCCATCCTATTTGTGTTAGCATGTAACCGTTGAACAAATAAATCATTAATCCAGAAGGAAAAGGAGGGCTTACCATGCAAAAAAATACAACAATCCATAACAGAATAATGAAACTGACGATCAAAGGTATGTCACTCCGTGCGTCTTACAGATAGCTTTATTTTATTGCGCCAATAGAAAGTTCCGATAATGATCTTGGATATTTCTATTGCTTCGTACTGTATAGATAGTGGAAGAGTAGTCAGCACCTTTGGGGTGCTTTTTTTGCGCCCATTTTTACAGAGAAAAGGAAAAGTATAAATTATGAAAACAGTAAAAGGCATTTACACCGAAGCAAAGATTTTTACAGATGATGTAGAAGACTACGCTCTGGCACAGGTAAAAATGATATGCGATAACGAAACCGCAGACGGCAGTACGGTTTGCATGATGCCCGACATCCATCCGGGTAACATTGCGCCGATCGGTCTTTCCATGACAGTCACGGATAAGGTGATTCCACAGCTTTTAGGAGTCGATATCGGCTGTGGTATGACCTGTGTAAAACTGAATAGGAGTCATGCGGAGTTCCAGAAATTAGACAGGGTGATCCGGGAGAACATACCATCCGGTTTCAACATTCGGAAAGAACCCCATCACATGGCGGAAAAATTTTCTTATGAAGAACTCCATTGTATCCGCCATATCAACAGGCAGAAGGCAGACAGGAGCCTTGGCACGCTTGGCGGCGGTAACCATTTCATAGAACTGGATAAAAGGGATGATGGCAGTCTGTATCTTGTAGTGCATACAGGGAGCAGGCATTTAGGGGAGGAAGTGGCGGAATATTATACGAAACTTGCAAATAGCTGTCTGAAAGAACAGGGCAAAGAAGTTCCTTATTATATGAGTTATTTAGAAGGTGATAATAAGACCGCATATATGGAAGATGTGCAGATCATCCAGCGTTATGCTGAATGGAACAGAGAGATTATTGTCAGGGAGATATTGAAAGGCATGAAGTGGAAAGCGGCAGAGCAGTTTTCTGTGCCGCATAATTATCTGGACGATTCCGGTATACTCCGCAAAGGCGCTATCTCTGCGAAAAAAGGAGAGCCTGTAGTCATTCCGGCAAATATGCGGGATGGGATCATCTTAGGCATCGGAAAAGGCAATGCAGCATGGAATTATTCTGCGCCGCATGGCTCAGGCAGAAAGTTAAAGCGTGAAGAGGTGAAGAATCAGTATACGGTATCAGAATTTAAAAAGGAAATGAAAGGCATTTACAGCAGTTGTGTCAGTGCCGACACTTTGGACGAAGCGCCTTTTGCATATCGTCCCATAACGGAGATCACAGAGCAGATCAAAGATACCGTAGATGTAACTGAGATATTGAAACCTGTCTATAATTTCAAGGCAGGGAGCAGAAAGTAGAGGAGACAGAAATTTATGATAGTACAGATCAGTGCAGGACAGGGGCCGTCCGAGTGTCAGCTCGCGGTGGCAAAGCTGTTTGCGGCATTAAAAAGAGAATTTGAGGATTTAGAAGTGATATCTGAGACAAAGGGGTATGAAAAAGGCTGCCTGGACTCCATCCGCTTCCGGACGGCGCAGGATCTGAGAGGTCTTGAAGGTACGGTATTGTGGATATGTAAAAGCCCTTTCCGCCCGAATCACAAAAGGAAGAACTGGTATGTGGATGTGAGCATCATTCCGGAGCAGGGAGAGATCGCGTCCGGGAAAGAATACCGTATTGAAAAATTCCATTGTGGTGGGAAAGGTGGCCAGAATGTAAACAAGGTGGAGACAGGTGTACGGATCATCCATATACCAACAGGGATTGTGGCGCTGTCTACCGAAGAGAGGAGCCAGTTCTTAAATAAGCAGCGAGCAATGGAGAAGCTGCAGGAGAAACTTGCGGATCTGCAAAAGGAGCAGGAAGCGAAACTGGTAAATGCCGCATGGCGGGAGCAAAACCGCATTATCAGGGGAAATCCGGTACGGACTTATGAAGGGGAGAAGTTTATTCTGAAAAAACAGCAGGAATGATTTGGCTGTTTTGGAACGTATGAGGTTCCCATGCAAATATATATTATAATCATGATACTGTGATGATCCCTGTACCGTTTATGGCACAAGGTGAGAGTGTGTGGTATCCCATGCGATTTCAGTGATATGCGCATAGACAGAAGTACCGTACCAAAAGACAGATATCAGTATGAAGTTGCCGATGATGATGAGAGCCAGGGAGAACCGTCAAGAGTAAGGCTTGGTATCATGGTCAATTTCCTGGGGACGATGATCAGTGATGTCCCACTGCCACTTATTAATGATAATGTGCTGTGGCTACAGGAAGGGGATTTTTGAATGGATGTAGTAACCATTCAGTCCGCGCGCTTTAATTTCCGTACCCGGATAGACTTTTTGACAGCATTTGCAGCTTCCAGCATGACATACATTTCATCGGGGTCGCAGTCGGAAAAGACTGCCTGCACATCGTCCGTTAGATAAGATTTGGAATCGTGGATACTGTCAGAGAGCAGCCTGTCCACACTGGTATGCAGGGCGTTGGCAATCTTTATGAGGGAAGGGAGGCTGATCTTGGTAGAAGCAACTTCCGTATGGGAGATATGCTGGCTGGTAAGCCCTACCATTTCAGCTAACTGTTCCTGTGATAATCCGGCGGCTATGCGCGCCGAACGGATCTTCTGTCCTAATAATACATAATCCATTATTTTTACCTCATTCAAAAATTAATATTATTATTGTATGGGCGATTTAGCTATGTTAAAATGGATTGTATAGGCGGATTAGCTTTTATAGGCGTATGGCGCAAATAAAACCAGGGGATGATGTATTTAAGGGAAAATGTCTACCAGCGGTAGACATTATGAGGAGTAAATTAAGTTATACTAAATTATAGAACTTATGAACGATATATCAGAAGATAGATAATTTTTGTATTTGTAAATACACAATAAAATGAAATCTGCTACTTATAAAATACGTTGCTTAGTGGTTGGTGAAATTGCCAAAACAGCGATAGAAAGAAAATTATGCGACTGTGCTTTTTTGTGCAAATTGACGAAAAAATTCATAATATATAATTATTATTTTTTTAACGATCTGTTCTTACAAAACACATGTTTAGGATTTTAGCAGGCAGGATATCGAAGTATAATTTTGTTAATCCAAAGAAACGGTTAATATTGCCATAGGTTTTGTGGGATTTTATGATGAAGGGGAGTGGATGATTCTTCTGATGGCAAAATTTTCAAAATAGAAAAATAGACGAAGGAGGAATGTAACAATGTCTAAATACACACATCATCCCAAAAGAGCACATAACTGTGTGTTTTGCAACAACTGGATTGGGGATGCCCAGATGCAGTTCAAAAATTCTGTTGCGGGATACGAGTATGAGGCAAGTGCAAAAGGAAAATGCACAAGAAGGAATGGAGCCAGTACTGGTGCATGTTATTCATGCCCCAGTTATGAGCCAAGTATGGATGCAAGAAAATTATTATAGCTGGGACTGGTGAAGGAAGTGAAATAAGTGCCGGACGATATAAAATATAGAGTGCCCTTAGGTTTATGTAGACATGCTGTTATGAAGCTGGATGCATTCATGGCAGATATACATGAGATAAAAGAAGATGAAGAACTATCCCCTGAAGATAGACAGATTTTTGAACAGATTGCCGAGATATCCGGGGAGATGATGGCAGCAATCGTCAATATGGTTACAAAAGAAATGGGAGAGGAGGAATTTTTATCGGAGGATGTCGTTATGGATAAAATTGATAGAAATTTATATGAAATATAAAATAAGGGAGAAGTTGTCATAATGAGTGTGAAATGTAACACAGCAGAAGAATTAGGTAAGGCAATAAAAAATAAAGAAGATACTATTGAAATCGAAGGAGATTTGAAAAATCAGGTTATTCGTATAAAGGCTACCGGAAAAGTGGCATGGGGTGTGTGTGTAGTATCGCTGGGAGTTGCGGTTATAGCTTATTTATCAATACCAGCAGCGACTGCAGGGGCAACTCCGGTGGGAGGAGCAGTGTCAGCTTTAAGTGGGGTTTCGGCAACAGGAGTGGCTGCCGTGACGTTAGGATCGGCGGCTGTGCCTGCGGTTATGATTGGTGTAGCGGCTGGAGGCATTGGAGCGTTAAATACATTGAGAGACAAATATAAGATTGTAGAGAAAAATAAGAAGTGTATCAAATTGAAAAGAAAGTAGTGTGTTTGGGGAAAAGGAAGAAACGGTAAATGAAAAAATATTGATACCGAAAACTGACAGTAACCACAGATTTGTACGTCTGTTATTTTGTATGAGGGATGGACGGGAAAAGATTATTGATGACAGTTAGGAAAATTGTTAGATACCGTGTGGACAAATAGAATGAGAATGTTTTAATTTGAAATATAGCAATGAGGATAGTACAAGTAAAGAGATTTTTTACAAGAAAACTAGGATTGAGAGGAGATTGTTATGCCGCATAATAGTGAGTATAAAGACTGGGAAACTAAAGAATTAATAGAGTTTTATGTTCCAGATGTCTATCAGCCAAAGATTTATAGAATTGATTATGAGAAACTGAAAGAGAGAGGAATAAAGCTGATTACATTTGATCTGGACGACACCATAGTACCAAAAGTCACAAATCGTATGCCTGAGTCTGCCCCACCGTTGATGACCAAGTTGAAAAAAATGGGTTTTAAGGTTATGCTGATATCCAATAGCAGAAAGGTGAAGAAAGTAGAAATGTTTGCAAAGAAACTGAATGTGGAATATTCTATAGCGAGAGCAAAGAAGCCGGGTGGAGAGGCTTTTGAAAAGGCTAGAGAAAAGTATCATCTGGAAGAAAAACAGATAGCACATGTTGGCAATAGTATTATGAATGATGTGGGAGGCGCTAATCCGTCAGGGATTATGACCTGCTTGGTTAGATATGTTGGTGACGTTCCGCACAATGTCATTCAGGTTGATAAAAAGCTTAAAGCGGAACTAAAAGAGCGGAAATTGTGGCAAAAGCATCATATTGAGCAAAAAGAGGACCAATATTATCAACTGGGTGAGACACAAAAAGGTTCGAGTCCGGAAGTTGCAGGAATCAAAAGATATAAGGGATAAATCGGATGTTATAAAGGAAGGTATTTTAAAGAACAGAGAGTGTAAAGATCCACTTTTATTGATGATACAGGAGATGAGAAATGAATTCCAAGCAGATATTGAAACAGTTTAAGGAAGAGGCACCAGACTCTCCCTATATTACCAAAGAGTATTTGAAGCATTTTTGCAAAAATCATCGAAAATATATTCTGATTTCTCCGATACATATGGGAAAGATTGAGGAAAAGATTTTTAAGGGGAAAACGATGCTGGAATGGGTGGCTGATACAGCATTTGAAAAGAATTAATCGTATCTGCATCTTAAATTCAAAGCGTAAATGCCGCGCAATCGGAAAAAGAAAACAGATTCTTGCTCCGGTTTTGTAGGGTGATTATGAGAAGGCAGAGGCCGCATGGATGGAAATGAAGAAGGGAGACCTTACGCGGCCTAATAAGGATTTAGGGCATGCTATGTTTAGTTGCCTGGGCATGAATACAGGGATTGGTCTCTCTGCACAATTATTATCTGTTCTGGCTAACTGGAGCAAGAACGCCGGTCTATTCAGCAGAAAAAAACTGGAAGACATTGTAAGGAAAAGTATTACATTGGAATCACTTCAGGACAAGCTGGTATATGTTTCACTGTCCGCACTTGCTTTGAGGCCAAAGAAATTTGGAACGAGGGAGCTTGTCATAAAATCCGAATATACTTATCTGGATACCAGAAGCGGGGATTCCAAAGAGAAAAATATCAAAAAGGTGTTAGCATCTGCGGCATATCCTGGTGCATTTACGCCTGTGGGAGTGGACGGAAAAATCTGTATTGACGGCGGAGCGTTAGATAATGAGCCTGTGTATCCTCTGATCAAAGCCGGGTATCGAAATATTTTAGTAGTCCGTCTTAAAAAAAGGGAAAAAGACGGAAAGGACATATTGGAATCTTTTAACAAAAGGCTTAGGAAGAAGTTTTCCGAAGAAGAGCTGGAAGGAGTAGAGATTTGTCATGTTTGGCCACAGCGGTCTTTAAAAAAACTTTTGGAAATTGATCCTAAGCTGACTCAAAAGCGGATAAATGCAGGGTACGAGGCGGCAGCGTCTCAGTTAGAGGATAGCTTTTTTCAGTAATTGAGAGAGGACAAGGGAGCAGAGTGTGATAAAAAGAAAACCCAAGAAATTGAAAAAAATTCCTGTCGATCTGGTATCATACATCCAGATTGAGACAGAAGCAATCAAAGACTTTAATGATAAACAGATGATATCCAGTTACTGTCTCAGTAAGTTGGAAATAGTCAACTGGTATCTTGAATTATTGGAGGTTGGTTCCAAGAAGTATGTTGTTCCCCAGAGTAAGGCTTATCTGGAAGCGGTCAGGGATCAGCTTATAGAGTGCCATAGACAGATCATGCGTGTAAAGATCAAGAATCCGAATGAACGCCCCATTATTGATATTAAATATCCCAAAGGATATGAGGGGTAAATTTTCTTTATCATAAAAAGTTAAACTGTGAGAGAGCCGACAATTAAGGAACAGCATTTGCTAAAAGGATATAGGAAAAATACAGTATGCGAAGGAAGGTATTTTAATGTCAGTAAAGAAAAAAATAAAAAAGAGCGTAAAAGGGACTGTTAAAGCAGGTAAAAAGGCGGTATGGGCAGTAGCGTTTACTGCTGTTGCTATGGTAGCATGTCCTGTCGCCAAGATACTTATCGATGAGGATGGCGATTGAGGATTTTGCATATGTCGGAGAAATTCCATGTGCTGATAGATTGGCAGGTGCGGATTCATGGAGGGGTTAAACCGTATGCAGTGATCAGGCATCGCGGTTTCTGCATGGGTGGCATTTATTATGATGATGCCAGAAAATATCCTCATTTAATACAAACGAAGACGCTTCCCTAAATGGGGAGCGTTATTTATCTTATTTTTCGGGAAAAGAAGTTCGGTGAAAATAGTAAATGAGAAATACCATTCAGCTTCAATATAATTTTAAATCAAACATTATTACAGTCAGAATTGATCAAAAGTATACAACAGGAGGATACGATGAAAAAAGATAATCTAAAAAGAAAACCATGCGCCAAATGCCCTTATACCTTGGGACTGATACGGTCCTTAACCAATCCCTGCCCGCAGTGTAAGCGGAACAATTATGATTCTTATGAGCGATTTTTGAATCTGCCGCTGCAGGGAAAGTCCTATAAAAACGGGGATGAATAAAACTACAGGAGGGAACAGATCATGTTTGAGAGAATGAGAATACCGGCCATCTCATAAAGGTATGGCTGAACGATATGGACTGTCTTGAGGATAAGTGTCTGGTATCATCTGTCGCAGCTTCCGTTTGTACATAAATGGGTATGCCTTATGCCGGACACCCATGCAGGGAAAGGGATGCCCATAGGCGGCGTCTTTGCGGCAAAGGATGTGGTCATTCCCAATGCGGTAGGAACAAATATCGGGTGCGGAATGGTTTTTACAGCCGCCAACGTAAAAGTGGCGGATATCCGGGAAATCCAGACAGGGAATGGTACTATCATCCAGTCTGTGATCGGTGATCTGATGCGTGGAGAGGATACGGAGCTGATGGAGGCCGTAGAAGAAGGGTATTACCAGATCGGCACGCTTGGCGGCAACCATTTCATAGAGTTGCAGGAGGATGAGGAAGGTTATCTTTGCATTATGATCCATTCCGGGGGTAAAAATCTGGGAGTCGGCATATGTGAGCATTTTAATACATAGGCGCAGCGCCAGTTTCTGCCGGTTCCTGTTGGCTGAATAAATTCGTAGGTTTGGCAGAAAGCAGTTTCCTGTTTTCCAACCATTCATCTTCATGCTTTGCGGCCTGCAAAAGACACATCAGAACAACGCCGGCAGACATCCCTCCTGTGAATGTAAGGAAGTGTGTAATCATGTTCCACATAAAAAATCCTCCAAAAATTGGTAAAGAAAAACGCCCACTGGAAAGCAGGCGTATCATCAAGTATCAGTTATCTATTCTTTTATTTTTTCCTGCTGCGGACTGTCCCGGCAGAACAATCTCCCCGACCGGGATTTCCCGCAGCTCTTTTTTCATCTGGTGCACAAACCGGATCGTCCTGACCGTGCCGCCTTTTTCCCTCCCGTCATACACGGCGATCACCCGGTCCGAGTGCTCGGCCATGTAGCGGTTCCGGTGGGAATAGACGCTGGGGTGGTATTTTTCCTGCATGACGACAACATCCGCACATGCCTCCAGCATTTCATAGGTCCGTCCCTTTTCCATCAGGTTATCCAGCCGCTTTTGATAAGGGATAACCGCAATCAGCTCCAGTGCCGGATTCGTCTTTTTCTTTTCCAGTACGATCTCTGCAAAATACTGATCCACGCCGTCCGCAAAGCCGCTCATAAAGCGGGTAAACCCGTCCGCAACAGCGCAGTCAATCTCACGCCGCAGCGCCGCCTTTACATGGTTGATTTCTTTCTGCGGTAAATCCCTGTGCCCGGTGACACAGCATGTCTTTCCTTTCATCTGTCTTTTCCTCCATCCGATAGTTAGTATTCTTCACTTCCAAAATTATAATAGATTTATTTTAGTGTTTCAATGTAAACACCCTTTTTTATTTTGCGAATAAGGGAAAGGCGTAAGGTACAATCTATTACAGAATAGGAGGCAGAGGCGATGTATGAAGATTTCGTCCCGGAACGGCTGGCAAAGCTGCGGACACAGAAAGGCGTATCTGCGCGCGATATGTCCTTGTCATTGGGACAGGCAAATAACTACATTAACAACATTGAAAATAAAAAGTCCCTTCCCTCCATGCAGTCCTTCCTTTACATCTGTGAATATCTGGGTGTGACGCCCCAGGAATTTTTTGACGAAGGGAACCCGGACCCGCAAGCCTTAAAGGAATTTATCACAGAGGCAAAACAACTGGATTCCAGGTCAATGGGTTATATCCTCGGCATTATGAAAGAACTGAACAGCAAGCGCTAAGGCGGCCAGGGTGTTGGCCGCTTTTGCTATCCTGTAAATTTTTTTCGTGCCCCCTTGCATAAATCCCCCCAAGTGGATATACTATAAGTAAGAAAGTAAGAACTTCCTACTTTCAAACCTAAAAAGGAGTTGATTCTATGCTGGCCGAATTACGCCAAAAGGCCCAGGTCACGATACCAAGAGAAATCATTGTCAAACTCGGCCTGTCAGAAGGCGACAAACTGGACATTTTCGAGAAAGACGGTTCCATCTGCATCATGCCGGTGGTGGTCTATCCAAAGAACACCCTGAATGAACTCCGGGAAGAAATTGACGGGGTAAAAGCAAAAATCGCATCCGGGGAACAGCCGGTCTTTGACAGCGTGGACGCCCTGTTTGACAGACTGGAGGCAGAATAATGGCGTATGAGTTTACCTTTACGCCCCGTTTCCAAAAGCATTTCAAGGGTCTGGCCGCCCAGGAGAAGAAGCAGCTTAAAAACAAGCTGGAACTTCTGGCTAAAAATCCTTCCCATCCGTCGCTGCGGACCAAACGCATCCAGGGCACCACGGACCTTTTCGAGTGCAGCGTCAACATGGACATCCGCATTATCTGGTATTACGAAGGCGATAAAATGATTATCCTGGTGGACGTAGGGCATCACGACATATTAAGGCAATTTTAAGCAGCGGGGCGGTACGCTATGACGGCGTACTGCTTTTTGCTGCCTTTCTTTTATTTTATCCTGCAATCCTCCTGATATGCCCAATCCCACTACCGGCGATAAACCAGGAATCACTCCCGGAATGTCATTTTTTTATTTTCCTGTACTTCCAAATCCGCCTGTGCCGCGCTGCTTACCCAGCTCCGAAACAAAGTCCGCAATGACGACCGGGGTGATCACAAGCTGCCCCACGCGGGAGCCTTTGGAAATCTCCTGGGTCTGGCTGCTTACATTGCTGATGATCGCGTGAATCTCCCCGCGGTAGCCGGAATCCACTGGCGGCAGCTCACAGACCAGCCCTTTTACCGCCATACTGGTGCGTGGAAACACATACCCTGCATATCCGTCCGGCACTTCAATCCCGAACCCAAGAGGGACCTTTGCAATCTCGCCCGGCTGCAACGTGCAGTCATAGGGCATGTAGACATCCGCGCCGGCGTCATTCCCATGCGGACGGAAAGGACGGCGGTCCTCCGGCACGCCAAAGTCAATCAGTCTGATCTTCATGCGCCGCCTCCTTCCAAAAGCGCTGGATAGTCCACCCTTAAAATATTCTCCGGCGTCATGTCTGCCGCCAGCTTTTTGCCGCAGGTCATTTTCCCCTCCAGGCATTTGTCCATCTGGCAGAACGGCCCGGCCTGAGAAGGAATATGTGCACTAAAAGATGATGAAGATCCGATACGGGGAACTGTCAGGGGAGTAGACGGAGGTTTTTATCAGCCCGTAAATGATCCAAATGGTGCTTGGGATGGGGAATGCAGTCCGGCACGTTATGCAGATTTTATGGAATTTGGTATTTATATGAACCGCAGATTTTATCAGGGGATGAAGGACTATCTCCATTCCCTTGGAGTAAAAGTGCCGATTGTCACCAGTAACTTGATTGCAGGTGCGGCTGATGTTTATGGGCATACGGATGGAGATTTAATGGAAAACAACAGTTATTTTAACCATCCGCTCCTTCCGGTTCAAGGAAACACTTATCTGGTATCGGGACCTGAGGAGTATGTTTCAGTAAATCCTCTGACTATGCAAAAAGGGATAGGCTCCATGTCAACAACTCTTCTTAGCCTTGCGTCTGTTGCAATCGTGGAAGGAAAACCGTTTATGCTCAGTGAATGGAATGAGTATGGTCTTCATCCCTTCCATTCCACCGCTTTTTTGCAGACGATTGCTTATGCCTGCTTGAATGATTGGGATGGCCTGATTTTGTATAACCATCATACGTCAGAGAAATGGGATGACCAGCCGGCAGATGAAATCCTGAATGTATTTGATGTATATAATGATCCAGCGGTTGTCTGCCAGTGGGGATTTCTAGCTTCTGTATTTTTTAAAGGAATGGTATCTACAGCAAAAGTAAAGGCGGATGTGGTCTATACCCAGAATGACCTCCGCACCCTGCCAAACTTCCATGCAATGCCTTCCACATTCTTCCCTTATATCATGGCAACCCGCAATGTATTCTTAGATGGAGGGGATTCTTATCAGGGAGATGCGGATATTGCGGTAAATGCAGGATTTTTAAACGGAGTGGAATTGTCTGATGCAAAGCATGGTGTATACTATGCGTGGTCTGCTTACCGGGATGCAATGCGCCGCTATAAGGAAGAAAACCGTCTGGCAAAGGCAGCAAGGGGAACGGATGAAATACAGCCGGGTGTGCATTTAGGGGAGCAGGCATTGGTATTTGACGATATTGCACAGATTGCAGGAGATGGAGATTACCGTACTTTTGCAAAGCTGATGGATCAGGCGATGAAAGAATGGGGAGTGATACCGGAAGGTACAGGATATGTGGACGGGAAGCTGGTTTCCGACACAAAGGAGATCGTATTTGATCCGGATCATTCCAGATATATGGTCAATACCCCATATTGTGCCTGTTTCAGTGGCTCACCGGATGAAAACACTGTGCTTTCTGACAAGATAAGTGTGCAGTCAAAAAATGAGAGGATATCCATGACACTGCTCCCGGTAGGAGAGGAATTACTTACAGATGCGAAGGAGTTTGTATTGACAGCAATGGGAACAACAGGAATGGATGAGACCACTTATAATCCGGGACCGGAAATGATGGGAATGCCTTTTACAGCGGTGGAGTTTAAGGGGAAATTGTATGTGGAGACTCTGGAAGGAAGGCTTCGTGTAAAAGCAGAGAAAGCAAGATTACAGATTTTGAATCCGGTAGGTAGGATTCTGAAAGAAATGGATGGGGAAGAAGACAAGGAAGGTGTATTTTTTGCTTTAAATGGTGAAATTCCGGGTGTGCAGTATCACTTAATTTTAGAGAAATGATAGTATTTTATAATTTTGAGGATTATATTGCAATATTCATAAAGGGCGGAGTAGTAAAATTCAATTAATAAAAATAACAAGGAGGCAGAGAAATGGCAAAGGACAAAAATGCAGTCCGTTATGATGCGGACGGCGCAAGGCGTGTAATGCGTGGCGGGGATTATATGGCTGATTTTGGCGGACAGTTAGCCCTTGGACTGATGGGAAATATTGTAGGGCAGTTGACTTACTTCTATACTGATAAAGTCGGTTTGGCAGTAGGAAGTGTTGGCATTGTTATGGCAATCGCAAAAGTCATAGATGCGTTTACAGATGTGATTTTCGGAAATGTCATAGATCATTCTAAAGGCGGAAACCGGAAATACTATCAGTGGATGCTCAGAATGGCGATTCCAGCGGCAGTGATCATGGTGATGATGTTTACGGTTCCTATTCAGGCGGGGCAGATTCCGGCGTTGATTTATGTACTTATAACGAATCTGCTCTTGACAGCGGTTATTTACACGATGATTGCAACACCTTTTTCAGCAGTGATGGTGGTACGAACGAACAGCCAGAGCGAGCGGGGAAGTATGGGAGTTTTTCGTGCTGTAGGCAATTATGGGGCAGGTATGCTGATTGGCATTGCAACAATTCCAGTAACAAATATGTTAGGTGGAACGCAGAGTGCATGGATAAAGTATGGAGTTGTTTTGGGAGCAGCGGTTCTTCTCTTGTTCCTGATCTGCTATAACAATGGCCGCAAAGCAGTTTTTGCATCTGACATAAGTGAGGATCTTAAGGAGGACAAGGGGGCGTCTGGCGAAGAAACAGTGCCTTTTAAGGAAGCAATGGGAATGCTGTTCCATAATAAGTATTGGGTGATCGTATTATTGTTCAACCTGATCACACAGGTCACTAATACAATTGCAGGTTCTGGCGGTACATATTACTGCAAATGGATTTTTGGGAATGACAGTCTTGTAGGACTTTTGGGAGCTGTGGGAATGCTTGCTACAGTGATAGGATTTGCTTTATCGAAACCAATCATTGCAAAGCTGGGTGTGACTAAGACCATTTATGTGGGGCTTCTTGGTGCGGCAATTCCTGCTGCAGTACGCTGTATCATGCCTACCAATTTTATGGTTTACATGGTAACAGGTTTGGTAGGAAGTTTTATCCAGATCCCCTTAATGTGTCTTTATGGCGTACTGCTGGCAATGGCTGTTGATTATAATGAGTGGAAATATGATAAAACATTGGTTGCAACTTCCAGCGGTGCAATTGGATTCGGCAGTAAGGTAGGAGGCGGGGTTGGTTCCCTTCTGCTTAGCCTGTTCCTTGTGCTGGGGTCTTACGACGCAACTGTAGCGGAAGCAACAACTTCCATGAGATATTCCAAATAAAAATCCTGTAAGGGTACTGGCGTTTTATTAGTGGAAAACAGTGATAGATGGAATTGATTTTTAAGAAGCATAATAATCCAGCCATTCCATGGAAGCGCATAACAGAAAGCGGTTTGTTTTCGGTTATGTTTTTCCATGGGCTGGCTGGAAGGAGGTGGTGCTGAAAAATTACGCTGTAAATGCAGCGTTGCTGTAAGAACAGGGGATTTACCCCTGAAACTATGTGGGGGAAGCAGTCTGGAAGTAAGAAACAGGCTGCTACCCTGTGAAAACCAAAATAAGAAAAGAAAGGAAAAAGTATGGGAAGAAAAAGGAAATTTTCAAAGATTCTCCTGTTTGCCGCCATGTTATCCACCATTGGCGCAGGGGTATTGGGGAGCGTTCCCCTGCCTGTAAAAGCGGCGGAAGGGGAAGAGACCTACACAGTCAGGTTTGAAGCCTGTGAGGGAACCTGTGAGACAGAGAGCGTTTCCGTACCCAGAGGGGAAAGTATTACCCTGCCGGATGCATCTTATGAGGGGCATTGCCTTGAAAGCTGGATGGATGTAACTGAAAGTGGGAATGTGCATACCTTCAAGGCTGTAGGGGCTGCCGGGAGTGAGTACACGCCGGAGCGTGACCTGTGGCTTTATGCCAACTGGAAACCGGATCAGGATCAGGAACCGGGGCAGGACATTACTGTCACTTATGAGGCAAGGATCGGGGATACCGGTTATGAGGAACTGGAGGAAGCCTTTGCAGATGCACAGGCTGGTGATACTACCACAGTCCTTAAGGACTGCAGGGTATCAGCTACCCTTGAAATCACTGCTGATAACATCACTCTAAAAAGTGAGGATGCAGGGAACCCGGTGACGATCAGCAGGGAGGAAGGCTTTTCCGGTAAATATTATGGCACAAATACCGATACCGTCCTGCTTGCAGTGACAGGCGGGGGCCTTACTACGCAGGATATCATCTTTGATGGAGGCGCAGTGTTGGATAGTGATTTCAACAATTCCGGCAAAGTCTGGAACAGCCCCCTGATCTACGTGGATGGCTCTTACGCCATGGAGGGCGGAACCGTCCTTCAGAATAATTACAACACAGACGGATATGAGAGCGATGGCAGCGGCAGGCCGCTCCACACAGCCGGGGCATTACATATCAGGCAAAGCGGCAGTTTTACCATGGATGGCGGCCTGATTAGGAACTGCTGTACATCCGGCGGAGGCGGCGGCATCCGGTCAGAGGCAGGCTCCCATGTGAAAGCCGCATCCGGCACAGTCACAGGCTGCCACGCAGGGGCGCGGGGCGGCGGTATGCTGCTGGAAGGGGATGCAGAGCTTTCCGGCATGACCATATCGGGAAACAGCGCAGGCTCCACAGGCGGCGGGATATACAGCAAGGCGCCCTTTACAGTGACAGACACCATGATTGAAGGAAATTACTCTGGTTATGATGGCGGCGGAATCTGTACCTACACAGGACACCGCCCTAAGTTTATCAGATGCATTTTTACCGGAAATGTGGCGGGAAGGGGCAGCGCAGTCCAGACATTAGAAGGGGAGGGAACGGAACCCCTTGGGATACATGACTGTACTTCCGGGGAAACCTTTCAGAGGGAAAAAGCTATGCAGGCGGCACCATCTGCTACATGAACGAGACAGGTATCATTCTTGCAGGAAAGATTGTTATGGAAGATAACCTTACATTGGGAGTTGACCCCTGCGATATCCTGTTCTTTTATAACACAGGCGCATCCATCCTTCTGGATGAAGATTTTGAAAGTGATTCTACCTTTGTTCTTGGGGGATTCCCTGATGTGGTAAAGCCCGGAAGGGTGCTGATTGGCGGGGTGAAATACCACAAGGACGCAAGCCCGGAGCAGTTCCCATGGCATACCAGAGATTACTGCACAGAGAAAAGGGGCGAAAACATCTACCTTGCAGAAGTGCCCAAGGCCTATTCCGTTACCTATGATGCCAACAACAGCCCTACAGGAGCCAGCGATATGTGTTCCGATCCGAACCTCTATACCAGTGAGGACACAGTGGCCATCATGGACCAGGAAGCGCTTTTCCCTCTTATGGGAAATATTGTAAATTTCGGATATAACTTTATCGGCTGGAATACAGAACCTGACGGAACCGGAACCGATTATGCGCCGGGGCAGGAGACAAGCCTTACAGGGAACCTTTACCTCTATGCGAAATGGGAGGCAAAAGAGCCTGTCACCCTTACCTATATCTATAATGACGGGGAAGGGAGGACTGACAGCGCACAGGTGATCCCCGGGGCAAACATCGCATTCCCTGACGCTTCCAGAAAAGGCTACGGCTTTAAAGGCTGGTATGAGGATGAAGCACTGACAGTGTTTGCAGGAGATGCAGGGGAGAAGCATTATGCACCCCAGAAAGATACATCTTATTATGCCGCATGGGAAAAGTCAGAATCAACAGTCACCTTTGACGCAGACGGTGGGAAGATGGAAGGGGGAGACATTACCGCTAAAGTAGGCGATACCATTATTCTTCCCGATTGTACTAAGGAAGGTTATGAGTTTATCGGCTGGTATGACGGAGACACCTGTGCCGGACAGGCAGGGGAAGAGTACACTGTCTCTGATGATGTGACATTGAAAGCCCGTTATGAAAAGAAGGAAGATGAAACGGTCATCTGCACCGTTACCTTTGACGCTGACGGTGGCGAGGCTGCAAGGGAGAGCATTTCCGCAGAAAAAGGCAGCGCAATTATCCTTCCTGCCTGCACTAAGACAGGCTATGAGTTCCTTGGATGGTTCCTTGCTTCTGACGATAGCATCTGTGCCGGACAGGCTGGCGAGGAATTTACCGTACAGGGAGATATTATTTTAAAGGCACATTTTGAGAAGAAAGAGGCAGTGAAAGTTACCATTACTTTTGACACTGACGGAGGAAAAGAAGTAAATCCGGTCAAGGCAGAAAAAGGCAGTATCATCCGCCTGCCCAAGACGGAAAAGGGAGGTTACAGCTTCCTTGGCTGGTACACAGAAAAAGACGGCGGAATCCTTCTTGGAATCCCCGGCAGTGAGATGAAAGCGGTTAAGGATATGACAGCTTATGCACTCTGGGAAAAGGAAACAGAAATAGATTCTGATAATGACGATGATCCCGAAACCTGTAAAGTGACTTTCCATGCAGGAAAAGGAACGATTAAGGTAAAAGAGATTACCATTATTAAGGACGGGAGCCTTTACCTTCCCATGCCGGAACGTGAAGGATATGATTTCACAGGCTGGTATCTGGATGATGGCCTGACGCAGTTTGCAGGGGCATGCCATGATACCTACCGGATTACCAGAGATACAGACTTTTATGCGAAATGGGAGAAGTCAAAAGAAAACAGCGGCGGCAATGGAGATTCAGGGAACAGTGGAAATACAGAAAGCGGAGACAATACACAGGATGGCGATAATTCTAATGAAACCTTAAATACCTATACCATCAAATATGATGCCAACGGTGGCAAGACAAAGAATGCATCCGTCAAAGTGGTAAAGGGCGGCAGTGTGAAGCTCCCGGCTGCAGAGCGTGAGGGTTACACCTTCAAAGGCTGGTACACAGACAGGCAGGTATTTATCGGAACAGAGGGAGAGACCTATAAGCCCGGCAGGAGCATCAGCCTCTATGCAAGATGGGAGAAAACAGAAGAAAACAATACCAACGGAAAAGATGGACAAAACACTCCGGACAAAAATCAGAATACAAGCGGCACTGTCTCCGGCAATTCGGCAGGCAGCCCTTCAGATAAAAATACAGATACCAAAACGGAAGGAGGAAGTGGAAATGCAGGAAAAGGAACGGAGCCGGTCATCCAGACTGGCCATGCGTCACCCTTTTATCTTCTTGCTGCCCTTGGGCTGTGCGGCGTTATGCTTGCTGCTGCATCTGTGCTTGAAGGGAAGAAAATCTGTCCTTGAAAGACAGATGGGGAAAAGCTGCCTGTAGTGGGTGTGTATTATAAGGAAATATTTTATGGTACAGGAACAGGCAGGGATCAAATAATGCTGTGATAATCACGGTTAATGCGGCAGGGGCTTTTGCTCCTGCCTTTTGAAACCATGGCGGCAGATACCCGGAAACATATTTATTTGAATATGGCGGTATCTGCCGCTTTATATATAGAGAAGAAAGGAAGCACATGGAAAAATTAAAATATTTTGTTAGCTGGCTTGGGGAGAAACTTTTCCCTGGCCTGCCGGAAAAGAAAAGGCAGCGGATCGCAGTGCAGATCATAGTGGGAATTTCCCTTGCCTTTGTCTGTATGGCTGGGATGGGGATCTTCCGCTATAAGGCAGTGAGACAGCTTGAAAAATACCAGGCGATAGCAGACGCTTATGCACAGCTTGATGTTATCTTGGAAGAAGAAAGGGAAAAGTCGCAGAAGGAAGCGGCGGCGGAACTGGAAGAACTTATCTCCGAAATGGAAGCGGATGCGGAGCGGTACAGGCAGGAGTATGAAGCGGAAATGAGGGAGAAGGGATTGGAAGCATATGATTGGGATGCCTTATGCAGTGAAAATGAGGATATCAAAGGCTGGCTCTGCATCCCTGATACCTTAATTAATTTTCCCGTAGTGGGAACAGATGACAATGCCTTTTACCTCTCCCACGATTTCACAGGGGATAAGAGCAGCGCCGGATGCCCTTTCATGGATAAGGACACGCAGGTATGGGATTTCAACCGCGTTATCTACGGCCACAACATGGGTACAGGCTCCGATGCCATGTTTTCCACCCTGTTAGATTATGAGAAGGAAGATTATTTCAAGGAAAACCGGATCATCTATTTCACAGATGCCTATGCCTATGGGAGTGCCGCCGCCTATCAGGTGATGGCAGTGGTCAAATACAGCATAGACGATCTGGAAGGATGGGATTTCCGCATAAGGAACCATGGGGATATGGAAAGCTACAATGCATGGATGGAGCAGTTACAGGGAAGGGCATTGTATTATGCAGAACCAGACCACGCTCCCACCAGCATCATCACCCTTGCCACCTGTGACAGGAGGATTCATGGGAAAAATGGGAGGTTTCTTGTTGTGGCAGGGAAGATGGTCGGATAACGCAGAAAGCAGCAGAAAGGATAGTTGAAAAATATGAGTAATAGTAACATAGATAAAGTACCAATTTGGGAGAAAGCCAATTTGACGATTAAGGAAGCATCAGAATATTCCAATATCGGAATTAACCGGATAGAAGAATTATTGAAGGTGCCAGGTTGTAGCTTTGTGTTGTACGTGGGAAAGAAGAAACTTGTAAAACGTAGAGAATTTGAGTATTTCCTGAGTTGCACATTGGAAATATAGAAATCCTGTAATTTACTTTTGAGCCTTACTATGCTATACTGACAATGCTCAGCTTGCTGAGCATTTGGTGTTAAGGCTCTTTTTTGAAAGGAGCTTTTACTATGGGAAAAGACTTAAAAGGAAAGGAACTTGGTGTTGGAATAAGTCAAAGGTCTGACGGTTTCTATGTTGGCAGATTTACCACTAAATATGGACAACGGAAACAGAAATTATTCCATAAACTGCAAGAGTGCAGGCAGTGGCTGGCAGATTCACAGTATCAGGACGAGCATAGCAATCTGAATTTCCCGGCAGAAATGACGGTAAAGGCATGGTTTGACTACTGGATCAGCATGAAGAAGCGGACTGTACGCCCAAATACGGTAAGAAATTATACAGAGCGTTATGAGCATAACATTGATCCTGTGATTGGAAAGATGATTTTGTCAGAAGTAAAACCGATTCAATGCCAGATGGTCATGAACCGGATGGCAGATGAAGGGTATCGTACATCTACTATTTATCAGGCAAGGATAACATTGTTCAATATGCTTGATTATGCGTATCAAAATGATGTGATTATGAAAAATCCCTGTAATGGAATGGTAAAGTCTGATATTGGAAAACCTACACAGAAGAAAGAAGCGCTGACGTTGGAGCAGCAGAAAAGGTTTGTAAAAGGAATCGTAGGAAATACATACGAGTACCAGTATAAGTTTTTGCTGCAGACAGGGCTTAGGACAGGAGAACTTGTAGGCTTGAAATGGTCAGATATTGATTTTGATAACCGTACCTTGACGATTAGCCGTTCTATGGAATATCAATACGCTACCGGGGAATGGAGGAGCGGAGAACCTAAGAGTAAATCGGGGTATCGTTCCATTCCATTGACGGATGAAGCAATAGATATGTTGCGGAAGCAGAAGAATCTTGAAGTCAAAGTAATTCCAATGGAATGGTCAGAATATGTTTTCCTGTGTAGAAAAGGAACGCCGGTCAAAAACAGCACGTATGATACCATGTTGTTTAAACAGTGTGACAAGATAGGCATTCCGAGATTCTCCATGCATGTATTGCGTCATACATTTGCCACCAGATGTATTGAGGGCGGTATGAGACCAAAGACGTTGCAGACGATACTTGGACATTCGAATATTGGTATAACAATGAATCTGTATGTTCACACGACAGAAGATGAAAAGCATAAGGAAATTGAAAAAATTGCAGCCTCGCTCAAGGTTGTGTAATATTTGAACCACACAGCTCGAAAACATTCGTTTTCTCGCTCGTTGGCTTCGCCAACTAAAATTTCAAATAGATATTTTCGCCCATGCAAGCATGGCTCAAAATCTATTTTGAAATTTTGAATGGTTCAGATTGGTACGTAAATTGGTACGTAACCAAAGCCTTGAAAGTCGAAAACCGCATAAAATCAAGCTTTTTAAGGAGGATATAGAGTAAAATGAAATTAGGCATCGTAGGTCTTCCCAACGTAGGAAAAAGCACGTTATTTAATTCCCTGACCAAAGCAGGGGCGGAGTCAGCCAATTACCCTTTCTGCACCATAGACCCCAATGTGGGCATCGTGACGGTGCCGGACGAACGGCTCAAGCTCTTAGGGGATATGTACCACTCCAAGAAGGTGACCCCTGCGGTAATAGAGTTTGTGGATATTGCGGGGCTGGTAAAGGGCGCTTCCAAAGGGGAAGGGCTTGGCAACCAGTTCCTGAGCAATATCAGGGAAGTGGATGCGGTAGTCCATGTAGTGCGGTGCTTTGAGGACGCCAACGTCATCCATGTGGACGGCAGTGTAGATCCCCTGCGGGATATTGAGACCATAGACCTGGAACTGATCTTTGCGGATATTGAAGTATTGGAAAGGCGGATCGCCAAGACAGGGAAAGCGGCACGGATGGACAAGTCACTGGCAAAGGAGGCTTCTTTGCTAGAAGCGTTGAAATCCCACTTAGAGCAGGGAAAGCCCGCCAGGAGCTATATCCCGGGGGATGAGGATGAACAGGCACTTTTGCAGTCTTATAACCTGCTCACCTATAAGCCGGTGATCTTTGCCGCCAATGTGGGGGAGGAGGATATCGGTAATGATGGCGCGGACAACACAGGGGTTGGGGCAGTACGGGAATTTGCTGCCGGAAATGGAAGTGAGGTGTTTGTGATCTGTGCCCAGATAGAGCAGGAAATTTCCGAGTTGGACGAAGAGGAAAAGGCAATGTTCTTAGAAGATCTGGGGCTTGCGGAATCAGGCCTGGAAAAGCTGATCAAAGCCAGTTACCGGCTTTTGGGGCTGTTCAGCTTCCTTACCGCAGGGGAGGATGAAACCAGGGCGTGGACCATCAAAGCCGGCACCAAGGCACCCCAGGCAGCAGGTAAAATACATACCGACTTTGAAAGAGGCTTTATCAAGGCTGAGGTGGTAAATTATAAAGATTTGCTGGAACAGGGTTCCCTGGCGGCGGCCAGGGAAAAGGGCCTGGTAGGTATGGAAGGGAAGGACTATGTGGTAAAAGATGGGGACGTGATTTTGTTCCGGTTTAATGTCTGAATATGCTATATACAGGGGCGGCCGCACAGGAAACAGATATGGGGAGGCGGCCTGCCCCTGCTTAGCAGGCAGGAGGAAAAATGGATTTTAAAGATATTGCTTTTCCAAATCTGGGCATTTATTTAAAAAATGTACCCAAAAGTTTTCAGGTATTTGGCTTTGAGATTGCCCTTTACGGAATTATTATCGGGCTGGGCGTCATAGCAGGTATATTGATGGCGGCAAAGGTGGCAGAAAAAACAGGGCAGGATCCGGATCTGTACTGGGAATTTTCCATTTATGCGGTCTTTTTTTCCATTGTGGGGGCGCGGGCCTACTATGTGATTTTTGCCTGGGACCATTATAAGGATAACCTGCTGAATATTTTCAACATCCGCCAGGGAGGGCTTGCCATTTACGGCGGTGTGATCGCAGCGTTTATCACGCTTTTTGTGTTTGCAAAGGCCAAGAAAAAAAATGCCCTGCAAATGGCGGATACCGGAGTTGTGGGGCTGATCCTGGGGCAGGTTATCGGCAGGTGGGGGAATTTTACCAACAGGGAAGTTTTTGGGGAATATACAGACAATATATTTGCCATGCGGCTTCCGGCGGCTGCGGTGCGCAGTGAGGACATTTCCCAGTCCATTGCAGAGCATATGGGAGAGGGGATCAACTATATCCAGGTACATCCCACTTTTTTGTATGAAAGCCTGTGGAACCTGGGGATACTGATCCTGATGCTGCTCTATTTCAGGCACAAGAAATTCCAGGGGGAGATCGCCCTTTTGTACCTGGGGGGCTATGGCCTTGGCAGGGTGTGGATCGAAGGCATCCGTACAGACCAGCTCTTCATTCCCGGCACCCAGGTCCCGGTATCCCAGGTGCTTGCCATTGTGCTTTTTGTGGGGGCTGCCATCTGCGATATTGTAGTGAGAATGCGCCAAAGAAAGGCTCCTGGGGGTGGCTGGGAGAAGAAAGAGAACGGTAAATAGTTAAAAATAAGATAATTTAGAGAATAAATGGCTTGGGCCAGGCGATCCCTTGCCCTGGCCGGGGAGGAAATTAAGAAAAAATTTATTTCAGGATCCTAATACAATATCTGGTGCCAGGGATTCAAAGGCCACACCAGATATATGGAAAAATTGCACAGAAATCGTTTTTTTGGAGCCTTGCAGGAAGCTGCAGGGTTCTTTTTTTTGCTTGCGCTGAGGCAAAATTTGAGTTAAAATGGTCTACGGGTGGTGAAAAGTGGGGGAAAGTGATAAGAAAGTGGGAGACTGTGGCGAAGCGCCCTTCCAACTTTCCCGGCAGGCCACTGAAAGCAGCGGCAGGATAAGCCATCCCAAGTGGGATGCCTGGAAGTGGGTGAACGCATATGTTTATGGGGGAATACAACCATACAATAGATGCTAAAGGCAGGCTGATCGTTCCTTCCAAATTCCGCGAGGCATTAGGCGACGAATTTGTAGTGACGAAAGGAATGGACGGCTGTCTGTTTGTGTTCGACAACTCCGAGTGGCAGGCATTTGTAAAAAAATTACGTGATTTACCAATGATAGATAAAGAAGCAAGGCAATTTACCCGTTTTTTCCTGGCAGGTGCCGCCAGTTTAGAGGTGGACAAGCAGGGAAGGATCCTTCTTCCTGCAGTTTTGCGGGAGTTTGCAGGCATTACCAAGGACGCGGTGCTTGTGGGCGTGGGAAGCAGGGTGGAAATCTGGAGCAAGGACAGATGGGAAGGGACTGTCACTTACCAGGATATGGAGGAAATTTCCGGGCATATGGTGGAGCTAGGAATTGGGTTTTAAAATAAGTTGTTTTCAGGAAGGGAGGGTCAATGGCTTTTGAACATATATCTGTGCTCTTAGGGGAAACCATAGAAGGGCTGCATATCCGCCCCGGCGGCGTTTATGTGGATGGAACCTTAGGAGGCGGCGGGCATGCAGGAGAGATTGCCCGGAGGCTTGGGGAAGGCGGGAGGCTGATCGGGATCGACCAGGACGAGGCGGCGGTCTGTGCAGCACAGGAACATCTCCGGGAATTCGGGGACAAGGTAGCCATAGTCAGGGATAACTATCAAAATACGAAAGAAGCGCTCAGCTTGCTGGGAATTTCAAAAATAGACGGGATGCTGCTGGATCTGGGCGTATCCTCCTATCAGCTTGATACCAGGGAGCGGGGCTTTTCTTATCGCTTCGACACCCCTCTGGATATGAGGATGGACCGCAGGCAGAGCCTTACAGCCAGGGATATTGTGAACAATTACCAGGAAAGGGCGCTGTTCCACATAATCAGGGATTATGGGGAAGACAAGTTTGCCAAAAATATTGCCAGGCATATTGTCATGGCAAGGGAGAAAAAGCCCATAGAGACTACCGGGGAACTGAATGAGGCCATCAGGGCGGCGATCCCTGCAAAGGTGAGGGCGGCGGGAGGGCATCCTTCCAAACGTACCTTTCAGGCCATCAGGATTGAGTGCAACAGGGAATTGGATGTGCTAAAGGAATCTTTAGGGGGACTGATCGACCTGCTAACCCCGGGGGGGAGGCTGTGCGTCATCACCTTCCATTCCCTGGAGGACCGGATTGTGAAGACAGCTTTCCGGCAGGCAGCCAACCCATGCACCTGCCCGCCGGATTTCCCGGTGTGTGTGTGCGGAAAAAGAAGCAAAGGAAAAGTGGTCACCGGCAGGCCGATTCTGCCGGGAGAGGAGGAACTAGCGAGAAATACCAGGTCCAAAAGCGCTAAACTGCGGATATTTGAGAAAGCATAGCTTAGGAACTGTAGGAGGAGTAGGAAATCCCCCAAAAGGGGGCGTATAAATGCGAAAAGCCACAACAGGCAAGTAACCGCTTCGCAGGAAAGATAGTAAAGGATATAAACTTTCCATTTACTATTACGAGGATATAGGGAGATTTGGTATGGCAGTAAACAAAAATAACAGGAGAAAAACTGCATATGGCAACAATGTTTATGTGCAGGGAAATACTGCCAGAAAGCTGCAAACCGTTCCTTCTTACGAAAGAGAGGAAACGGTAAAGCGGGTAAGCAACAGGACCCGTAAGAACAGGGAACGGGCAAAGCATATGAATATCGTGACGGTGCTGACCATGGCAACTGCCATGGTGGTGGCAGGGATAATCCTTACATGGTATCTCATATTGCAGTCAGATATCACCAACAGCATTAAGCGCATTGCCTCCCTAGAAAGCCAGTTAAATGAGATGAAACGGGAAAACGATGAAAACTATAACCGCATAACAAGTAATATAGACCTGGAGGAGGTAAAGAGGGTTGCCATCCAGGAGCTGGGGATGCGTTATGCGGAGGAAGGGCAGATCATAACTTTTAATGGGGAGGGGAGCGATTATATACGGCAGACAGGGGATATCCCGGAATAAATATCATTTAAAATAGTTAACTCCGGGAGGCTTGGTTAAAGAGGGTGTAAATTTGAAAAGAAGAAAGAAAAATAACAGATTTACCATTAAAATGCAGAAAAAGCTTGTAGTGATGTTTCTGGTGATCATGGTTTCTTTTGTAGGCCTGTCTTACCGTCTGTTTGCCATTACCAGGGATAATGGGGAAAAATACAAAAAACAGGTTCTTTCCCAGCAGAAGTACGACAGCAGGACCCTGCCTTATAAAAGGGGATCCATACTGGATGCCAACGGCAGCGTCCTGGCGGCCAGCGAAAAGGTCTATAATGTGATCCTGGATGCGGTGGCAATAACGGAAAAGGAGGAATACCTGGAGCCTACGCTGGACGCCCTGCGCAGTGAGCTGGGCATTGAGACTGCCGCTGTGCGGGATTACATAGAGAAGATGAAAAGCACCTCCCGCTACAAGGTCCTTGCAAAACGCCTGGGTTATGATAAGATCAAAGGATTTATCGAACTGCAGGAAGCGGAAGGATCCTTGGTCAAGGGGATCTGGTTTGAGGAAGAATACAAAAGGATCTACCCGGGAAATACCCTGGCCTGTGATGTGATTGGTTTTACCACCAACGACAATGTGGGGACCTTTGGCCTGGAGGAGTTTTATAATGACACCCTCTCTGGCTCTACAGGGAGGGAATATGGTTATCTGAACGATGATTCCAATTTAGAGAGAAGGACCATCCCGGCGGAGGACGGGAACAGTATTGTCACCACCATTGATATCAATATCCAGAGCATTGTGGAAAAGCACCTGAAAAAATTTGACGAGCAGTACAGGGACAATGCCCATGAGGGGGCAGGCGCAGAAAATGTGGGCTGCATCATCATGGATGTCAACACAGGGGAGATCCTTGCCATGGCCAGTTCCCCCACTTACAATTTGAACGACACCAGGAACACAGATGCACTGATGGGTATGCCGGTACTGAATGAAGAGAACAAAAAGACCGGGGAATACATCAATGAACAGAACATAGGTGCCATCAAAGAGGATAACGAAGCTTTTTACAGGCAGCTGAACGCCCTTTGGAAAAATTTCTGTATCAATGATTCCTATGAGCCGGGGTCTGTGGCAAAACCCTTTACCGTGGCGGCGGGCATAGAAAGCGGCAGTATTACTGGGAACGAATCCTATAACTGCCAGGGCTTCCGGAATATAGGCGGCCATGAAATCAGCTGCCATACCACTTATGGGGATGGGGTCTTGACGGTGGCGGAAGGGGTGGAGCGCTCCTGCAACGTGAACATGATGTATATTGCGGAGGCTACCGGCATAGAGACCTTTACCAAATTCCAGCATATTTTTAACATGGGGCTTAAGACCAATATTGACCTGGCAGGGGAGGCAAGGACGGCAAGCTTTGTATATACTAAAGATACCATGCGGGCAACGGAGCTTGCCACTTGCAGCTTTGGACAGGGGTTTAATGCCACTATGATACAGATGATAACGGGATTCTGTTCCTTGATCAACGGAGGCTATTATTATGAGCCCCATATTGTGAGCAAGATCATCAGCCCTTCAGGCGCCACTGTGCAGAACATTGAACCCAGGCTGTTGAAACAGACCATATCGGAGACTACCTCTGCGAAGGTGCGGGAAATGTGTAACCTGGTGGTATCCGGTGCCCGTGGGACCGGAAAGACGGCAAGACCCGCAGGCTACCTGATTGGCGGCAAAACAGGGACAGCAGAGACCCTGCCCCGTGGCAACCAGGAATATGTGGTATCCTTTTTGGGCTATGCCCCTATAGATGATCCCCAGATCGCGATCTATGTGGTAGTGGACAGGCCCAATGTGCCTAAGGGCATAATGGATGACGCCAAGTATGCCACCAGGATCGTAAAAAGTATCTTGACGGAGGTACTTCCTTACAAGGGGATCTTCATGACGGAAGAGCTTTCTGAGAAGGAAATCCAGGAACTGGAAGAGCTGAAGATTGAGATCATGACACCTCCTGCCACAGAAGGGGAGGAGGAAGGAACCCACGGTGAGGGGGAAGCCCCAGAAGGGGAAGGCGGCCAGGAGCCATCCCAAGACGGGGAGGAAGGGGCGGCCAGCCGGGAAATCTGGAGGGATTTCCCTATTGACCCGGAAACCGGCTATGCCATTGACCCTAATACCGGTGCCTACGTAGACCCGGAAACCGGGGCGACACTGGGAGGAAGCTTTGACAGGGGCATAAGCTCCGGGACAGAAGGGGGAGAAGGCGGGAACCCGGCTCCTTCCGTATCGCCCCTCCCCTCCCCGTCTTCCGGGCAGTAGGCGGAACGCTACCACCTTCGGGCAGTATATCTTTCCTGTACGAATAACCTCATAGAAAAGGTAATAAATTATACTAATACCTTTTCTATGGGGTTTTTTATGGAAAAAAGCAAAACCTGCAACAGGAAAAAAATCGTCGCCTTTTTTTTCGCCTCTTTTTTTATCATCTTGTTTCTGGCAGGGCGGCTGGCTTACCTGATGATATTCCAGTCTGACTATTACACGGAAAAGGCCAGGCAGCTTCATGAGAGGGAACGGAGTATCAAAGCCGCACGGGGGAGGATCCTGGATGCAAATGGCACAGTGATCGCTGATAACAGGACAGTGTGTACCATTTCCGTGATACATAACCAAATCAAAGAGCCTGACAAAATCGTGGAGACCTTAAGCAGGGAACTGGATTTGTCGGAGGAGTATGTACGGAAAAGGGTGGAGAAATATTCTTCCATTGAGCGGATCAAAAGCAATGTGGATAAAGAAAAGGGGGATGCCATCAGGGCCTACAACTTAGATGGCGTGAAAGTTGATGAGGATTATAAACGCTATTATCCTTACGATTCCCTGGCTTCCAAGGTGCTGGGGTTTACTGGGGGCGATAACCAGGGGATTATTGGGCTGGAAGTAAAATACGAGGAATATTTAAAGGGGGAGGAGGGGACGATCCTCACCGTCACCGATGCCAGGGGGGTGGAAATTGACGCAGCAGGGGAACAGCGTATCGAGCCAAAGGCAGGGAACGACCTGTACATCAGCCTGGATATGAATATCCAAAGCTATGCCACCCAGCTTGCCAGGCAGGTGATGGAGACCAAACAGGCAGAGAGAGTGTCCATCCTGGTGATGAACCCCCAGAACGGGGAGATCATGGCAATGGCGGACGTGCCGGAATTTGACTTAAACCATCCCTATGACCTGCCTGAGGGAACCGATACCCAGGGGATCACGGAAGAAAAAAAGCAGGAGCTTTTAAACCAGATGTGGCGTAACGGATGCATCAACGATACCTATGAGCCAGGTTCCACCTTTAAGATCATCACTGCTGCTGCCGGCCTGGAAGGGGGTGTTGTGACCACCCAGGACCAGTTTAGCTGCCCGGGGTATATCATGGTGGAGGACCGGAGGATCCGGTGCCACAAAATCGCAGGGCATGGGGCGGAGGACTTTATACAGGCAACCATGAATAGCTGTAACCCGGTGTTCAGGGAAATGGGAGATTTGTGGAAGATGGAAAAGCGCAAAAACAGCGGCCCTGCCCAATAGGCAGCAGCCGCTGTTTTTCTGGCTTTCTTCCCCGCTACCCTAAGATAGCCTTATCGTTGGCAAATGCTTCCCCGCTTGCCTCTTCAAATTTATGGAGCAGGTCCTCTACCGTAAGTTTCTTCTTTTCTTCCCCCCGGATGTCCAGGATGATCTTCCCGTCCATCAGCATGATCAGCCGGTTGCCATGGGTAATGGCGTCCTTCATATTATGGGTGATCATCAGGGTAGTGAGGTGGTCTTTGTTTATAATATATTCTGTAGTTTCCAAGACCTTTGCCGCGGTTTTCGGGTCAAGGGCGGCGGTATGTTCATCCAAAAGCAAAAGCTTGGGCTTTTGGAGGGTGGCCATGAGCAGGGTCAGCGCCTGGCGCTGGCCGCCGGATAAAAGCCCCACCTTGGTGGTCAGCCGTGTCTCCAGCCCCAAGCCCAATATCTTTAAGATCTCCCTGTATTCTTCCCGCTCCTTTTTGCTGATCCCCTGGCGCAGGAACCTTGTTTTGCCACGGCGCTTTGCCAGGGCTAGGTTTTCCTCGATTCCCATGGTGGCGGCAGTGCCTGTCATGGGATCCTGGAATACCCGTCCCAGGAATTTGGCACGTTTGTGTTCAGGCAGCCTGGTAATGTCAACGCCGTCGATGAGGATCTGCCCGGCGTCCACCGGCCATACCCCGGCGATAGCGTTCATCATGGTGGATTTTCCGGCACCGTTCCCGCCGATGACTGTGACGAAGTCACCGTCCAGTAAAGTCAGGGAGAAATTGTCAAGGGCCAGTTTTTCATTTACCGTCCCGGGATTAAATACCTTGGTAACATTCTTAATTTGTAGCATTGCCGCGCCCTCCCTTGCTGATGGTGGATTTTTTGAAGTACTTGCCCTTCCAGTAAGGGATGGCAAGGAAAATGGCAACCACGACTGCAGAGAAAAGCTTCAGCCAGTCGGGCTTTACTCCCAGCCAGATCACTGCCTGCAGTACCAGATAGTAGAGAATGGAGCCAAGGGATACGCCGATGAGCTTAAAGCCGAAATTATGGAAAATACGCCCGAAGGCTGCCTCGCCGATAATGACGGCGGCAAGCCCGATGACAATAGCGCCCCTTCCCATATTGATATCCGCAAAACCCTGGTACTGGGCAAGCAAAGCGCCGGACAATGCCACCAGGCCGTTGGAGAGCATAAGCCCCAATACCTTGGAAAGGCTGGTGTTGATGCCCTGGGCCCTGGACATGTGGCTGTTACATCCGGTAGCCCTCAGGCCGCAGCCTAATTCCGTCCCAAAGAACCAGTAGAGGGCCAGCACCAGCAGAAGGATGGAAACAGCTACCACAAAAATGGTATTTTTGTAAAAAGGAACGCCTCTAATATATCGTAAAGAAACCAGAAGGTCGTATTTATCAACGTTGATTGCGGTATTTGCCTTGCCCATGATCTTCAGGTTTACAGAATAAAGGGCAAGCTGGGTGAGGATGCCGGACAAAATAGGGGGAATGCCCATTAAGGTATGGAAAAGCCCGGTCACCAGCCCGGTAAGTATACCCGCAAGGGTTGCCACGAATATAGAGATGAAAACATTTTGGCCGGAAAGCATCATCATGATGCAGACTGCGCCCCCTGTACATAAAGAGCCGTCAACGGTCAGGTCGGCGATATCCAGGATTCGGTAGGTAATGTAAATGCCAATAGCGGCAATGCCCCAGACCAGTCCCTGAGCCACTGCCCCCGGCAGTGCATTCAGTAAGTGTGCGATGTTCATTGTGTCCCTCCAGACATATATGTTTTTGCCTGCCAATAAGCGGCTTCGTATTATGTAAGAAAAGACGGCGGGAAGATCGCTCCCGCCGCCCCTTTGGCAAGAAATTTATTCGCCGATGGCTACATAACCATCAGGAATAGTGATACCCAGTGCCTCACAGTTTGCCGCATTGTATTTCTTTACAAACTCCGGCGCGTATTCAATGGGCATAGTGGAAATATCAGCGCCCTCTGCAAGGATCTTTGCCGCCATTTTTCCGGTAGCAACGCCAATGTCATAGTAGCTGATGGACAGGGTCGCAACGCCGCAGCCGGCACAGATACCTTCTTCCCCTGTGACTACCGGGATTTTGGCAGGCAGGCAGATATTATTGATCAGCTCTGCATTGGTTGCCGCCGTGTTGTCGGTGGGGATATAGATCACGTCAACCTTGCTTACCGCATTAGTGACAACGGAGGAAAGGTCGTTGGAATCCGAGAAAGAGTAGTATTCACAGGTATATCCCTTTTCCTCAAGGAAGGTCTTGATGGTGTCTACCTGATACTGGGAATTTGCCTCTGCAGAGCAGTATAACAGCCCCACATTTTTGGCATCCGGGAATAATTCCGCTAACATGTCCGCCTGCCCGTCAAGAGGGGCAAGGTCAGAGGTGCCGGAAATATTTCCCCCTACTGTCCCGGTGAAATCCTGGATTTCAAGGGCCACGCCGTATTCCGTTACGGAAGTGCCAAGGATTGGGATCTCATTGGTTCCCGCTGCAGCCGCCTGAAGGGCAGGGGTTGCGTTGGCAAGGATCAGATCCACATTGTTGGAAACAAAGCTGTTAATGATGGTAGAGCAGGTATTGGAATCACCCTGGGCATTCTGGACGTCAAAGGTAACCTTATCCCCCAGCTCTTCCTTTAAAGCGTCCATAAATCCTTCTGTAGCGGCATCTAAGGCTACATGCTGGACAAGCTGGCAGATGCCAATGGTGTAGGAATCACCGCTTTCGGCAGGTTCGCCGGTTTTGTTTTCTTCCGGCTGGGCTTGTTCACCGGCAGCCCCCTCAGGTGCCGCCTCCGCTTCTGTGGAAGCGCTGTCCGCGCCGGTCTCCTGGCTCTTTGAGGAAACTTCCTTTTCGGGGCTCCCACAGGCCGCAAGTGAACCGGCCATGGCTATGGCCATAAGTAAAGCAAGTGCTTTTTTCATAATTTTTCCTCCATAAAAAATATATTTGCGTATCAGATTATACAAGTTTAAAGCGCTAAAGTCAATGGCATTTTAGGGGGATTTCCGGTATTTTGTAACTATTCAGCCTTGTCAAAAAAATCACCAAAAAACTGCCGGAATTTTTTGATGCTGTTTAAAAAGTTATCCACAAGGCAGGGCTTGTCCTGCTTTGTTTCACAATAAAATCTCTGTTCCCTGCCCTGATTGTGGATAACTTTATGCAGATAACCGCAATAATCCTGCTTTTTTCCCTTTATAGGTGTATTTTCCATGTCTTAATTCCCCAGCAGCCCGTTGTCAATCTGACGAATGTCCCAAGGCGCGTAGTTCGCATTTTTATACCGTTTCTGCTACAATAAGGATACAGTAAACAGCAGGGGGGAGGCGTTCCGG